>DAHXOO010000065.1 GCA_027364845.1 Pseudomonadota bacterium
TCCGCTGTGTCCAGCTTTTCTTTCGCCGCGATCGGTACTGCTGGCCGGAGCCTAAAACTTGTGTGTAATAGATAGGTCCAGACAGTGGTAGACCGGGAAAAAAGCCGAGTCAGTGGGTATAGCGCAAGATTGAACAGCGAAAGCGGCAGTGCGGTGCCAATTGACAGCGGCTTGGCCGGTGCGTGAACACCAGCACCATTGCTGCTATGGCCGCAAGCCTGTCAGCGTATCCGCGCTAACGAGGCGTAAAATGGTCTGCCGGGCATTATCAACGTCCAGAGCGCAGAGAAAGGGCGGGTCGCCGTCGATCAGCTGTGAAAGAGCATAGGCGGCGTACGGACGGATGTTTGCAACGACCATTCGGATGCCGGCTATCAGGCACAGTGCATTCATGGCGGTTATCCATTCGTAGTACACGCCGTCAATCAGTGCTACGTTCTTGAGATCGTAGATCAGAAATCGCGCGCGCTTTTTCTGTAGAAACTCGAGCAGCGGCACGAGATAGGCGTCAGGGTCAGTCGGGTCTAGCCCTTCGCCCGGCTCCAGCAGCACGCTGTCGTCGCCGAGCGGCGTGAGATGTATTCCGGGTATCATGAATGCATTATCCGGATCGCGGACTGGGCGGCGATGGTGGTGGTGTCCTAACCGTTAGCCTGGCGGACTTCCACTCTGAGTCGGCGGAATGCTTCTTTGAGACCCTCGGACAAGGTCGCGCGCGTCGTGACTTCGCCGAGGTCTATGTTCAGACTCGTAAGGGATCGCGCGATTTCCGGGCGGATTCCGGTGAGTATGGCCTCGGCGCCCATCAGACCGACGGCACGAATCATCTGTATCAGATGGTGAGAAACCTGCGAGTCGATCGCCATCACCCCAGTTACGTCGATTACGACTACCCGGGCTCTTTCCGCCTCGATTCGGGACAGCAGATTCTCCATCACCATCATGGTGCGGGTAGAGTCCAAGGTCCCGATGATAGGCAGGGTCAGGACGCCGTCCCAGATTTCAGTGATCGGAGTCGACGTCTGACGCAGCTCTTCCTGCTGCGCCTGGATCGTGCGCTCTTTTTCCTCGAGGTAGACGTGGAAGACATCCAGGATAATGTCATTGAAAATCGCCCCGAGAAGAAGCAGTATCTCGCGCGATTGCGTGAAATCGATCGTAGCGTCGGCCTCCAGGTTGTCGAGGAAAACGCGCTGCAGGAACTGTATGTAGCGTACAAACTCGTCGAGATTGCTGCCGCGCACCTGGATCTGTTGGGAAAAGGTCGTGAAGAATTTGCGCAGTGCATTGAATTCGGCGCTGCGACGGTCGAGTTGGCTCCCGACCTGAAGCAACATGACAATCAGTTCGAGGAATTCGAGGCTGTAGTCGTTGATTTCTTCCTTGGACAGCAGGTTAGTCTGGCCGAAAATACGGGGACCCTGCTGCTCGATGATGGCCGAGATTTTGCCAACGTTGAGCATGAGCAGATCGATCAGGATCTGGTTGGTTGTGCGTCGAGTGGGGGCAGGTGTCGTCATATCAAAGTGTCCTCAATTTGGCGCGGTTCGGATTACAAACAGCGACCGGTCGTCGTTGCCGCGGCTTGTGATTTGGGCAAGAACTAGGGCGATCAGCTGCGGGTGCAGCCTCCACAATCCCGGAAACGACCTGAGCGTCCAGTTTCTGCGCAAACCATCGGAGCTTGTCAGAAACAAGGCCTGCGGCGGAAACTGCACCGATTCCGAACGCGGGTTGCGATGGTCGTGACCCAGGATGCCCGGGGAGAACGCGATGTTGCGCCGTTCTCCATTGCAGATCAGATAGGCGCTCATGTCTCCGACGCCGACGAATGTAATCGTGTTTTGCGCGTGATCGGCTTCGCACAGTAGCCCCACGGCCCCGCGTGAGCCCCTCAGCCGGTGGTCCAGCGACTCCATCAGCGTCTCCAGCGGCGCATTCTCACGCAGAATTTCCTCGGTGCCTTTGACCGCCTCGGCCGCCTCTTGCCCATGGCCAAGGCCGTCCACGTGCAGCCAGCGGGTTTGTGTCTGGTTTGTGATCACGGCCAGCGCATCGCCGTTGAACAGGTTGTCCTGGTAGGCGCGCAAGCAGGTTCCGTACTGCGGGAGCCCCGCCTGTCCATGCTCGGTTTCAACGGCACGGAAACGTGCCCATATTGCTGTGCCGTGCCACGGTAGTTCGCTGGCGTTTTCATCTGGCACCGAGTAAATCTCGCTTTCATGCGCGAGCCGGCGTATGGCCCCAAGCCCCTTGCCAAGGGTATTGGCAGTCGTGAAGCCATCCCGCAGGGCCCGATCCAGGTCGGGAATGCCGGGACCATAATCGAGAGCGAATATGTCAAGCGCCGGCCGCGGCACGCGTGTCTCCCAAATCTGTACCAGCCCTGTGCCTTTGGCGAATTTCATCTGGTTGGTGACGATTTCGTTGCATACCAGCTCCATGCGTTCGCGCGCGACCTGGGAAAAACCCATGCGGCGGGACACGGCGCGCAGCTTCGATCGCAGCAGTACCTGCCCACTCTCGCTTCTGACGCTTTGTTCGATAAGGAGCTGAACCGGTGCCGCTGTCCTTTGCGTGTCGATCAAGCCTGCCCCCGCATCGGTTGCGGCATCACGGGGACGGAATCCACGTAGCGTCCCCGGCCTTGGTGCTTGGCTTCGTAGAGCGCAGCATCGGCGCGTGCCACCAGAGTCGTGGCATTGTCCTGTGGTTGCATGTCGGCGATCCCGATGCTGGTCCGTCTTTCCATTTTATCGAGTATCCGTTGTGCCGCACGGCGCGTGTTCGCTTTATCGGTAAACATGATAATGGCGAATTCATCTCCGCCCATTCTGCAGGGGAGGTCCACGTTTTCGCGCACCGAGGCGCGCATGGCCTGAGCCATGCGCTTGAGATATTCGTCGCCATATTGGTGGCCGTGGGTATCGTTGATCTCCTTGAATTTGTCCAAATCGAGGAGCATCAGACAAAGCGTTTCGCGTTGCCGCTTGCAACGCGCGACCGCTTCCTGCAGCCGGGCATCGTAGGCGCCGCGGTTTATCAGTCCAGTCAGGCTGTCCGTCTCTGCCACGCGAATCGATTCCTGCAGTTCATTCTTCTTTCTGTCGAGTGCCGCTTCGAGTCCGGCCAACTCGGCCGCTGCGCGCGCCTTGGCGCGTTCCAATTCTGCGGTGATCTCCTGGTTGCGGCGGCGCAAAAGCTCAGGATCGGTCGATTCGCTGGCACGACGGAACCGTTCAGTGAGCTTGTTCAGTTCCGTATCGGACAATCTTGCGGGAAGCACGCTCAGAAGGTCATGGTGTTCATTCCACGACAGGAACATCCGGTCATCGTCCACCGTTATCTCGGCGTGCGCCGGTTCGATCGCGCTAGTTCCAGCCTGGCGCAGGCCACCCAGGATTGCGTCGAGCGTGGCTGCTGTTGCGAAGACGTTACCTCCGGCAGCCCGCACGGCTTCGATGGCAAACTGTGCAAGACGTCGGCGGTCTGGTTCGACCATGATGGTCAGACTCAGTACTTGCTTCATTGCTTTTGACCCACCTTCTCCCAGTATGAGTGTCGCGGCATCTGTTAAGGGTAAAAGCCCGCCTGTGATGATTGCCCTAGCGCGGGATTACCGCTGAACAGCGAGGGCGTCGCAGGGCCATGGCTACTTGTTCATTCTGAATTATGGCCGGCTTTCGGCATTTTGCAGGGGAATAATGATGCAATTCCTATGCCATTCCCGGTAGAACGGGGTCAAACATGGCCTTTTCTGGTCGGGAAATATGGCGCCCTGCTCAACGGCTGGATGAATCTGCCGTCAGTTCCTGCGCGCTGTGCGAACTGCGGGAGTAGGAGCGCGACGGGAGGCGATTCATTGCCGTGATGGAAGGCGTGTCAGGAATCGCCGGTGCCGCAGGCGCTGCGGCGATATCATCAGCAAGGGGCCCAGCGGCGAAGCTAATTTACGGCCGGGTTGGGTACGGCGCCTGAAGACGCCGCTTCCCAACGAACGCATTCCTCGATCCGGCAGCGGAGGTGCACACCCTGACGATCGACCACTGTCTGTGCCGTGAATCTGTGCCGGACGCAAGCTGGAGGCCGGGGCGGCGCAGTTTCGTCGGGAAAAATCGGCCAATCGCTTGCCGGTGTGGAGGTAATCTGCGAACGTGTTGTGCCACCAGCCCGGGGCTGCGTGGCAGCCAGCTGGTGGCTGCATAATTCGCCGAGGGCCGGAACAATCGACGCACGTGAACCAAGCAGGCCTGGCGCAGTCATATAGGCGCGTTGCATAGGATTGCGTGTAGCGTACACGAACGGCTGCCACAGCCGCGTGTACGCTGGCGATGGCAGTGCAACGGGGCGCGTGATGGATCAGCAGGCGCAATCGCAACCGCAACCGTCGGAACGGGGTCATATGAACATCAAGGCAAAGCGTACTCATCGCAGGAAAAGAACCACCAAGGCGGCTGGCCGTGCCAGGACAGCACGCGATACATCGTTACCCGCCTCGGCAAAACGTCCGAACCTGGTCGTCCAGCTCGGCTGGATGCGGTGGTCACTGATCGTGTTGGCACTCATTATCATGGTTGCCGCCCCCAAGGCAGGTACAATCCCGGTTTATGTCACCTGGCGCATGGTTCCCACGTTGATCATTCCGGTTCTTACGCCGCTGATCTTTACGCTGTTGCTTATGGATTCGCTCATGAGTCGGATTTGGATGACGGACAAAAGCGGCGAGGCGCGCAGGCATTATCGGTTAGCAATTGTCCTCAATCTGGCGCTCGCTGCTGGCATTGCCATCGCCTGGTACCCCTATTTCAACGCGCTTGGTAACCAATAGTTGGATGCTGCGCTGCAGCGCAGCCTGTTTCCGCTGCCGGGATTCTCAACCGCGCTGAACGCCAAGTTTTAATTGGTCGTTCCTGACCCGGCTGGAGCAAAGCTGCGTACCTTTCCAAGCGCGTCGGGAAATCCACGATGTACCTCTGCGGACTGGATAGCTGGCACATTTTATGCTTGTATTTATGGGCGCACTGATCCCGCAGCGTTGCGTTCACGGCGCTGGCGGCAAGCCGGGCGGTCGACCGTCGGCGGGAAGTTTCGCGAATGCAGACTATACATATGGACGGAAGAGCGGCGGAAAAGACACGGGTCCTGGTGGTAGACGATTCGCGCCTTATGCGTGTGGCGGTTCAGCGTGTGCTCAGTCAGGAGTTTGACCTGGTTGAGTCCGAGGACGGAGAGGCCGGCTGGGAGAAGCTGCGCCGCGACCACCGCATTCAGGTGGTCATCAGCGATGTGCAGATGCCGAAGCTTGACGGCTACTCCCTGATTTGCCGAATTCGGGCCGCCGACGAGTCGCGCATCAGCGCGGTACCCGTGGTTGTCATTACCGGGGCGGAAGATGATATTACTCGCGAGCGCGCCTATGCCTGCGGCGCGAATGATTTTATTACCAAGCCCATCGACTCGGCGCAGCTGCTCGCCTGTGTCCGTAACCTGGCTCAGCCCGATCAGGAAGCCATCGACGTGGCCGAAACTGCTGCATTGCTCGGTGACCAATCCAATATCGACAGTCTGACCCATCTCGACAATCGCCGTTGCTTTCTCGAACGTGGCAGAGAGGTTCTGTCTGCGGCACGCAGCGCCGGAAGGCCGATTTCGGTATTGCGCCTGTGTGTGGATGACTTCATCTCATTGCGTGCCCAGCACGGAGACGAGTACGCGGACCATGTGCTAATCTGGATCGCCGACCTGCTTCGGGCAAAGACCCGCAAGGGAGACCTGATCTCGCGTACCGGCAGTTCGGAATTTTCGGTGATGACCCTGTCGCTCGGACGGCTGGAGGCGGCGATGCTGTGCGAGCGATTACGCTTGGCGATATCGTCCAGGCAATTTAGTCACGATGGGGTGACGGCCGCGGTGACAGTCAGCCTCGGCCTTGTGTCTTCCGGCCAGGATGCGGAGGGTTCGCTGGAAGAGCTGTACGGTCTGGCCTACAAGCGCATGAAGACTGCCGTCACCAGCGGTGACCGCAGTTGCGTCGGCGACGACTCGGATGCGCAACCGTTCGAAGAGGCGGTCATGCAGCAGCCAGGCATTGAAGAGGCGTTGGAGATGCTTGCGCTGAACCAGACGGGACAGCTTGAGCCGTATGCGGCACAGCTGGCACTGAGCGTAATGCCTTTGCTTGAGTTCTGCGATGCGAATTTTGCACTGGAAATCGGGCAGGAGCTCAGATCCATCAGGCGAATTCTTTCACGCATGGGCTGATGTCTGAATACGACAGACGTCGGAGTGAGAACCGGGACAATATGTTCCAGCCGATGTCGGCAGCAATGGGATCGCGACCAGTAGTGGTGTCAATCGTTTGACTCGGGCCTCAGTACGGTCGTGGCCCCGACTAGGAACCTGCGTACGGCGATTCGGTTGTGGCAGATCAGTCTTGGTGCCCGAGTTCCCATGATTTCCGATGACCCTGGGTCCAGATCGGGCCGCCTAGTGCAGCGCATGGCGCGCACCGTGCTGCATGTCATGGGCTGGCGGATTGAGGGAGCCGCGCCCGCGATTCTGAAATACGTGCTGATTGGTGCCCCGCATACATCCAATTGGGATTTTGTGTTTGCGCTTCTGGCCAAAGGGGCACTTGGCATCCGTTTCCGGTGGATAGGGAAGGACAACCTTTTTCGATGGCCACTCGGCGGGTTCATGCGCTGGCTGGGAGGAATACCGGTCAATCGTCGGTCACGGAACAATTTCATAGACCAGATGGCCAAGCAGTTCCACGTATGTCGGGAACTGGTTATTGTTATAACGCCCGAAGGAACGCGCAGCCGTACCGAGTACTGGAAAAGCGGTTTTTACTACCTTGCGCTCGGTGCCGGCGTTCCGATTGTCATGGGTTACGTCGACTACGCGCGCAAAAGCCTCGGGATCGGTCCAGTGCTGACTCCGACCGGAAACCTCGACGCCGATATGGCACCGATAAAAGAATTCTACGCCGACAAGACTGGCCGGTATCCGGACAAGCAAGGGCAAGTGCGAATCCTTCCCCGCGCTTGAAAGGTGGCATGGGACTGCCAATGATGGTGCCTTCCCGGCAGCGCTTGCCGGTGACCAGTCCGTTTGGCTGCCTTAAGGACCCGTTAAGGCGATTTTTAGTATGATGCGGTCATGAACCATTTTTCCGTATGGGACAGGCCGACACGTTTCCTGCACCTGGGTCTGGCCCTGACGGTGACCATTCAGCTGCTGGTGAGCCTGGTCATGGTATCGCCAGCAAGCTCCCATCCATCGACTCCCTTCACGCACGCGGGGTTCGTTGTGCACGAGTGGGTCGGACTGTTTGCCTTGCTCATCGTGACGGTCCACTGGGCATGGTCGATCCGGAGTTCCGGTACCGCAAGCCTGGGGCATCTGTTTCCCCTCGACCGCAATGGTCGCCGTGAGATTGCCGCTGAAATACGTGGGCTCTTGTCGGGACGCCTCGCACCGAGCGGACCGCGGGGCAGCCTGGCGGGGCTGGTGCACGGTCTTGGCCTGGCCGCCGCGACCGCCATGGCGGTCACCGGTGGTATGCTATTCGTGATGCTTCCGTCGAGCGGGGAACCCAGTGCGTTGGCGCATAACGTCGGAGATCTGCATTCTTTGATCTCAGAACTCGTCTGGACCTACTGGTTCGGACATGTTGCCATGGCTCTGTTGCATCATTTCAAGGAAGATGACACGCTGCGCCGCATGTTCGATCTTCGTTGACCGGGCGTGGCGGTGTATGCCGCGGAGTAAGGGCTCCGCGGGGGAGGGTATGGCCGAATGGCACTAGGTTAAGCCAAGGCGCCGGACGGAAGTGCTGATAAGACATTGAAATGAAGAGAAGAAGGTTGGTTCCGAGTGATAGAGTTTTGTTGCGAGACGAAATTCAATCACAGAGGAAACCAACCTTCATGGCAACGCAGTCTAAAGCTCGACCCGTACGACAGCAACGTCGTGTGAAGACGCAGGTGCAGAAAGTGGCGAAGCAGGTCGACTCGATGGTGTTTTTCAACCTGCTCACGAGCCCGCAACTGCTGGAGCCGCTGGAGAGACTGCTGCCGGAGTTTCGCGAACGGCTGTATCCGCCCACCGAGACGTTGGCGATGTTCTTGGGTCAGGTTCTCAGCACGGACGGTTCCTGTCAGAACGCGGTGAACGAGGCGCTTGTCAATCGGGTGCTGAGCGGGTTGTCCGTCGGCAGCGCGAATACGGCGGCGTACTGCGAAGCTCGTCAGCGTTTGCCGCAAGAGATGGCGCGTGAGCTGGCCCGGCAGACATCGACCTTGCTCGATGCGCATACACCACGGCGGTGGGGGTGGCGAGGGCGGCACGTGAAGCTGGTGGACGGCACGACGATCCAGATGCCCGACACGGCGGCTAATCAGGAGCAGTTCCCGCAGCACGAGGGGCAGAAGTCGGGAGCCGGTTTCCCGATCTCGCGTTTGGTCGGGGTGATTTCCCTGGCGCATGGCGGGGTGCTGGATGTCGCCATGGGACCCTATCAGGGCAAGGGCACGGGCGAACATGGGTTGTTCCGTGAACTACTGGGCTGCTTTGGCGCGGGCGATGTGATGGTGGCCGACAGCTACTATCCGAGCTATTTTCTGATCGCCGCGTTGCTCAAGCGGGGCGTGGATTTCCTCTTCGAGCAGCATGGTGCGCGCAACACCGATTTTCGCACCGGCGAGAAACTCGGCAGCTGCGATCACGTGGTGAACTGGAGCAAACCGCAGGCCAGACCCGAATGGATGACGGAGCACGAATATGACGGCTATCCGGATGAGCTGACGGTTCGCGAAACGAAGGTCCGCAGCAAGGTGCTGGTAGGGTCATTCCTCAAGCCGCGCGAGATGTCCAAACTGGCTCTCGGGAAATTGTTTGTGCAGCGTTGGCATGTGGAATTGGATCTCGATTACCCTTCATAAGGCACCTCTTCGTATGTTATTGAATCTTCAGGGTCAGTTGATTTTCATCGACCGTTTGCGGAACTTTGCCCCGGCCGGCAACGCCCTGAAGTGATTCGACGTCCTTTCTCAGCAGGATCCACGGAGCATTCGCACACACCTGGGTGGCCGGCAAGCGGCCTTGGCGAATCATACGTAACACGGTGGGGGGCGTCACGTTGAGAAGTGCCGCGACTTCACTCACGCTCATCTCGCCGCGTGCTTGTCGGTCTTCTTCCCGGTAGCGCTCGATCCCATGATGGTGCCGGATCGAGCAAACGCGCATGGCTGTCCAGCTCTGACCATGCGCGGTCTGCACCTTCATTCGATTGAGGATCGAGGCAATCATGCTGTCGGGTTGTATCGTCGCCAAGCTGCGAATCAACTCTACCGTCTCGGCGGGACTCACGTATCGGTGTTGGCCGGTCCGCGTTTTCGGAAACTGCAACTCTGTGTGGTCACCGCCTTGCCAATGCAAGATCAGTCTTATGGTGTCGCCGACAGACTGAGCGACGATTTCCTTAAGCACCGTGCGCAGGATTCGTTTCTTGTGTTCTGGCAAGCTCTTCGGATGGTCCCACAGTCGCGGCAGATCGTCCGCCAGTGTCAGCAGCTCCGCTTTGATCGCCGCGGTTACCGGACTCGGTTGCTTGCGTTGTAGCGCGCGCAGCTCCTCTTCGAGGTGCGACTGCGCCTTGAGCGCCTCATTCCACCGCCGCTCGAGTTCCGATGCGACCAATCGATTTGACGGGTCCACCGCATCATATTGGCGCTGTGTACGCGTCACTTCGTATTGCGCCTGCCTTAAGGCCAACTCTGTTTGATGGATTCGCTCGTCCTGCGCGTCACGATGGTTCTCGATCGCCTGGATCGCGGCGTCGAGCCCGAGCGGCTGGATAGTGCGCAGCACTTGCTCCGCCACCAAATAGTCCGCCCGCCCACCGCCGAACATGAGGTGGCACGATGCCCCCGTATCGAACACGCGACTCACGCACGTGTAGCGTACGACATCGGGTCGGGGATAGTCGGCATGGAGCTTCGCGCCGCAATGACCACAACGCAGCAGACCTGAAAGCAGCGCTACCCCGCGCTTGATCGAGCCGCGGACCTTGTCACCTTTTGAATTGTCGTTGTGCGCAATCATGGCTTGATTGCTCTGGTAGACACTCCAGTCAATGTACCCTTCATGGTGTTCCGTGAGCAAGATTGCCCAGTCTTCGCATCGGCGATGCTGGATCCGCGCGGTGCGTTTGCGACCATCCTCGAGCCGTACGACGCTCTTGCTGCGACCGTACGCGTACGCCCCAGCATAAGTGGGGTTCTTCAGCACGCTCAGAACCGCCCAATAGCTCGGTACCTGCCAGATGATCTGTCGCTCGCCTTTCACGCCCCGGTTGATCGGTAGCTTGATCTGCTGCTCGCGGAGCCACAAATACAGCCGGCGCGCACTCGTCAGTTCCGCGAATTTGCGAAAGATCAGATCAATGGTGGCGCGCACTCGTTCATCGGGATCCTTCTCGATGCGGTCATCGGCGGTGCGCAAGTAGCCAATCGGCACGCGCATGAACAACTCCCCACGTTGCGCCTTCTGCTCAATCGCCGCTCGGGCGCGCTGGCGAAAACTCGCGACTTCCATTTCGCTGATTGTCCCCTTCATACCCAGTAGTAGCCGGTCATTGATCTGTCGAGGATCGTAAATGCCTTCCGCGTCTATCAACAGCGCGCCGACGACGCTACAAAACTCTAACAGCGTGTGCCAGTCCCGACCGTTTCGCGACAGTCGCGACGCTTCAATACTCAACACCGCGCCAATCTTGCCCTCGCACAGACCGCTCAGCAGCCGCTCAAATCCCGCTCGGTGCGCTGTTCCCGATCCGGAAGTGCCAAGGTCCTCATCGATAACCTGCACGTCCCGCCAGCCAAGCGCCCGGGCGCGGTCTACCAGGGCGTACTGGAGGCGCTGGCTCTCCAGGTTGTTCTGAACTTGTCCCGGTGAGGATTGGCGGATGTAGACGCACGCTTGTCGACTCAGATGTTCAGCGCCGATTTTACTCATCGCTGCACTCCTGGGCGATCGCCTTCGCCAATTCCTGAATCCACCGTCTCTGCAACTGCGCCACCTCGCGCAGCACCTCGGCGGGTAGCCGCGGAGACGGTTTCGTCCCCTTCTCTTCGAACAGCGACTTCTGTCGTTTCGCTTGTTGTCGCATCGCGCTCTCCTTCAGGGACATCAGACAGCAGCGATGATAAACTCGCGGAAATCGCCCGGCGCAGCTCGAGCAGCGTTGCGAGCGGCAGGCGCGGTTCGGTGACCCAGTTCGGCTTCTCTGAGATTGACTCTGTCATCCAGACCGGCAAAGAAAGCGGCCTCCCATCCGCCTTTCGCACGACGTAGCAGGCTTCGTCGTGCAGGTAGTACAGTCTGACTACCGGAAGGCGCTGACCGGAGAGCGGGTGATAGGGATACCGAATCGTGACTTCGGTGGGATAGGGTTTGTAGGCTTTATGTCGCGCAGTTGCTGCGCAACATCAAAACCACCCTGGGCGTTGAAGTCCTGCGCTGCCTCACGCCACGGATGGTCGAAAAGGAACTGTGGGTTCATCTGCTCGCCTATAACCTGATCCGTCTGCTGATGGCACAAGCGGCGCTCGATGCGGACGTTCATCCGCGGCAACTGAGCTTCAAGCATACCGTGCAGTTGTGGACCGAGTGGACCACACACCGCGTCGATCTGCGCACCGACCCGGACACCTTGTTCCGGCTCATTGCTCAAAACAGGGTGGGCAACCGGCCGGGGCGAATCGAACCTCGGGCGCGAAAACGCAGACCCAAGCCCTATCCATGGCTCAAAATACCTCGCGCCGAGGCTCGTGAACGAGTACGCAGATATGGACATTTGTAGTGCTATGGGCTTATGTAAGTGCCATTCGCCTTAACCCGTCCGGTCGTTTGTAGTGCAGTGGCGTTGCTCCTTCCATCATGAACGGAAGATACCCCTCAGCTCAG
>DAHXOO010000066.1 GCA_027364845.1 Pseudomonadota bacterium
GCTCCAGGATCAATATAGAACGGCCACCAAGCCAGGGTTCGTTAAGCAGTGCCGGGGGCACGAATGTGGTTTTGCCCGCTCCCGGGGGCGCCTGCAACACCACGGACCGATGGGCGCTGAGCACCGCGCGCAGCTGCGGCAACGCCTCTTCAATTGGTAGGGTCACCGAAGTGGAACCATCGCTTATACCACCCGGTTGCGGGCCTCGCCACGAAAAAACGCAGCGATGTTTTCGATCACTTCGTCCGCCAGGCGCTGCTGCGCCTGGCGGCTCGCCCAGGCGAGATGCGGAGTGATGAGCAGATTCGGCAGGCCGGCCGATATCAGCGGCTGATCCGCTGCCGGCGGCTCCTCCCCGAGCACATCCAGACAGGCGCCTGCCAAATGCCCGGCTTGCAGCGCCGCAAGCAGTGCGGTCTCGTCAACCACGCCGCCGCGGGCGGTATTGATCAGGATGGCGGTACGTTTCATGCGCGCCAGCTCACGGGCCCCGATGAGGTTGCGTGTCTGCGACGTAAGCGGAAGGTGCAGGCTTAGGACATCGGAGTCTGACAGCACCTGCTCGAATGACGTACGCTGCGGACGCACACCGTCGGCGCCGCGCCGCTCTGCCAGCAGCACGTTCATTCCAAATGCCTCACCGAGCCGCGCCACTGACTGCCCCAGAGCACCTGCTCCCACAATGCCGAGAGTAGCGCCTGCCAGATCGTCGATGGGATAGGTCAACAGACAGAAGGAACCGGAGCGCGCCCATTCACCGGCCTGCACCGCCTGATGATAGCGCAGCAGATTGCGCCGCAGCGCCAGCAACATGGCAAAGACATGTTCGGGAACGCTGTGAATTGCATATCCCTGTACGTTGCACACTGCCACCCCGCGCCGCCGTGCCGCATCCACATCCACATTATCGACACCGGTCGCCGCACACGCGATCAGCCGCAGGCTCGGCAACTGCTCAATCAGCGCCGCCGGCAAACGCACCTTGTTCGTAACCACAACCTCGGCATCCCGCGCGCATTCCAGCACGAGCTCCGGCGGCGTGTGGGAATGATCGTGCCAGGGCCTCCCGGCCACACCTGCCGTGGCAAAACGCACCGAAGCGACGAAGGTATCGCGATCGAGGAAGACGATGCTCATGGAATAAAAGGACGCCTGTCCATCGACCACAGACACCGGCGTCCGCCAAAATTGGGTCGGTTCCAACTCCCATCGCGACTGGCGCCGTCGGAAAAAAGGAACGGATTAGCGCGCATCACAATTTTACCCAGCGACAGCGGCGGTCATTGGCGAGACCCGAAGTTGATCTTGCGCGCTACAGTCGCCGCGATCAGCACTGGATCGTAAACCGGCGCGAACGGTGGCGCATAGGCAAGGTCAAGCGATTCCACGTCGCGCAAGTTCATGCGCGCGTGCAGTGCTGTAGCAAAAACATCGATACGCTTGGCAACGGTGTCGGCACCGACCATCTGCGCACCGAGCAGCCTGCTGCTGCCGCGTTCGGCGAACACCACCGTGGTAATCGGGGTGGACCCCGGGTAGTGATGACCACGGCTGCTGTGGCGGGAAACACTTGAAAGCGCGTCCAGCCCGTAGCGGCTGATTTCCGCAGCACCGATCCCGGTGCGCGCGACTTCGAGATCGAAAACCCTGAAACCGGCGGTCCCGGCGATGCCAACAAACCGCTCTTCGGCACCCACGGCATTAGCCCCCGCAACCTTGCCCTGCTTGTTGGCAGTCGTGCCAAGTGGAATGTAGGCCGGCTGTCTCAGCACCTCGTGAAACGCTTCGGCGCAGTCACCCGCCGCAAGGATATCAGTGATATTGGTGCGCTGCATGGCATCTACTGCAATCGCCCCGCTGGCGCCCAACTGCACGCCGGCTGACCGTGCCAGCGCAACGTTGGGACGCACTCCGACCGATACGATCACCATGTCCGTCGCGACTTCGCCCTTGTTGGTGCGCACACTCACGCCGTGCCCGGTGGCTTCAATCCGCTGTACGGTCACTCCGGTATCCACGCACACGCCGTGACGATGCAGCTGTTCGGCGACAATATCGGCGATAACCAACTCAAAACCCGGAATAATCTGGCTTGCGCGCTCGAGAACATGCACTTCCAGACCACGCTTGCTCAACACATCGGCCATCTCCATGCCGATGTAACCGCCACCTATGATCGTGGCGTGGCGCGGAACCACTTTTTCGATGAAACGCTTGATCGCCGCGCCATCGGTCAGTTCACGCAACAAGAACACCCCCGGCAGATCCAGCCCCGAAATCGGAGGACGCGCGGCTTCGGCGCCGGTTGCGAGTACCAGCTTGTCATAACGCTGCGTGTAGTCCCGCGCGGAGACGTGATCGCGGACCGCAAGCTCCTTGCGGGTAGCATCTATCGCACGCACCGCATGACGGGTTCGCACATCGATACTGCGCGTGTTCCGAAATTCCTCGGCAGTAATGACCACGAGATCATCGATGGCACGCTGCGGGTCCGCAATATTGTACGGCATACCGCAGGCCCCATAGGAGACATAGGGACCACGCTCAAGCACGATCACCTCGGCATCCGGCATACGCCGCTTTGCCTGGCTGGCGGCGCTCATCCCGGCCGCAACCCCGCCGATGACCACGACCTGCATGGGTCAGCAACAGTCCTCGCCGCCGCAGGTCCCAACGTGGGTGGCACCCTTGGTCTGCACTGCTGGCCGGCGGGTTCCCGGCACGGCGCACCACGGCGTCGGCTCGCGTGCCGCCGGAGATACACCGATGAAATCGTCCCGGTACGGCCCTTCTGTGAGGAATACGTAGGTACGTTCACATACCGCCATACGTTCACCACGCGGAAAACGATGATCCTCGTCGTCGCGCACTTCCGCATAGGGTCCGCGATAGATCACAGCGTGCCCATAGTCGAGGCAAGGACCGGTCGCCCCCTTTACCGCAGTGAGCGTCACTGAGCGGAACTCAATGCCTTCCACCACCTGCCAAGGTTTTGGATCCCACTTATCATAACCGACGGCGAGAAACCCGGCGTCGGTGAAGGCGCGCAAAAACTCCTGCTCCTGGAACGCTCCGGAGATGCAGCCGCTCCACAGTGTGGCATCCGCTTTGAGATGCGCCGGCACCGACTCGTCGCTGACGATGTCCGATATCGCGGCGCGCCCGCCGGGTTTCAGAACCCGGTATATTTCACGTATCAGCTGCTGGCGATGGGCTTCATCCACGAGATTCAGAACACAATTTGACATCACGACATCGACACTCGCATCCGAAATAAGCGGAGTCCGGGCACGCTGCTCGCTGCGCCAGTTCTCGAACACAACGAGATCAGTACCACTGTTTATCGGGTGAGCGGCAAGCCAGCGTTCCTGCGCCTCCACGTCGAGTGCCAGGTCCTGGATTTGACCCTTTAGAAAGCTTACCCGGTCGCCGCCAAGCCTGGCAGCCATTTCCTTCTGGTACTTGCGTGCAAGTTTCAGCATGTCGTCATTCATGTCCACCCCGATGACGCGCCCGCTGGGTCCGACAATTTGCGCGGCGATGTAGCACAGCTTTCCGCCGCCGCTTCCCAGATCGAGGACTGTGTCGCCGCTGCGAATGTACCGGGAAGGATCGCCGCAGCCGTAGTCCTTCTCGACGATCTCCGCCGGAAGCACGTCGAGCAGCCGAGCATCGTAATTCACCGGGCAGCACAGCGACGGCTGCCGGACCAGGGCGCCCTCGGAATAGCGTTCCAGAACTGCCTGTCGTTGCGAATCCATATTGAACCCTCGTCATGATCGGTCTAAGCATCTGAAAAACAGGAGGGCAAACCGGCTCCATCTGCCATGCCGGCTTGCCGGGGGCAACGCATCGAACGTATGCGCAGCGCAAACCACAAGGGCCTTTTGGCCGCTGAACCGCGCAGCCTGCAGTGACACGGGAAGCGCTGCACAGGGCACCTGTACAACTCCTGCTGGCGCACCGCGCGAGAAATCCGGCATGCCGCGCGGTACGACATGTCCGCGTTACCTTAGCGCAAAAAGCCAGGTCTGGTCACGCGTGGGAAATCCACACACACGCTGCGGCATCACCGACCGACTGGACCTGGCTTCGGCAACGGCACGGCATCCATCCCGCGCTTCAGACGCGGTCAGAAATCAGGCGGCGCAGGCTTCGCGGCATCTAGCCGGTCGCACATCGCCCCGTCGCCGCCTCCATGGTGCCTGGCCAGAGAATCGGTGCGCAAGACCACACAACCGTGCGTGCCGTTCGGGCCGCGATGCGTTGCCGGCCGATGCTGGCCATCGCCAAACAGGGCCCTCAGCACCCGACATACGCGCTTAGTCGTGCGCAGGATCTTTTCGGCACGCGTGTGCCGATAGTAGACCCTGTCAGCATCCGAAACATCTTCATAGCGCTTCCTATACTTATGCTTGATCCAGGCATTGAAGTCGATCTTGACTGCCAGGTTATACAAAAAGTGGTTTACAGGAGCGAAACCGCGTTTGCGGATGACAGCTGTCCCGAAATCGACGATTCCCGGACAGCTGCCGGGCAGAACCATCAGATTGTTCTTGCGCTTGAGGTCGAAATGGGCGATCCCCTGACAATGCAACGCTTCGATCATGGAGAACAATTCGGCATAATACTTTGCCCGGTCCTCTGCTTCGGTATGACGCAGCGACTGTCCCTCCAGGTATTCCAGAACCAGGTAGCGGCCGCCAATCAGACCGTAACAGCGCGGACATCCATGCAACCCGGCCAGGCGCGAATAGACCTTAAACTCGTTGCGCAGCATGCGGCGGCGCAGCCACCGCATCGGGCCGCGGCCAGAGGCGGCCTTGATGACCAGACGCTGGCCGTTCTTGTTGAAAAAGTAGACATGGCCTTGGTAGCCGCTCGCCAGAATTTCGCTGCGGCGGATCGCGCAGCGCTCGACCCATCGGATCAGTTCGTCATCAGTAACGGCGTTGAATGCGGTACTCATGGCGCATTTAGGTAAGCTTGAGGTGCAGCACGTAGAGACAGCCGCCCAGAAATACCGCAATGAGTGGCTCGCCGTTGATCCGCAGGCTTTGCCGCAGCGACCACTCGCCCCGTATCCCCAGCCGGAATGGGGTCAGCCTGGGGATGAGTGCACGAGTATGCATACGCCAATCCTCCCATTCGGAGCCGAACAACCGGTGCAGCAGCATATCCTCGTGCGAAATAGCGGGCGGAAAAAACGCAACAGCCAGCGCCACCCAGAGCGGAAGGCCCCACCACAAACCAGACGCCAAGCAAAAACCCACGACGATCGTGTTATTACCGACATAAAGCGGATGCCTCACGAAGGCATAGGGGCCAGTGGTCGCCAGACACTTATCCTTTTTTACATGGCCCGAGGCCCACACGCGTACGGCCTCCCCGACAATCACCAGAATCGCACCGGGCCAAAACAGCGCGGGAAACCGCTCGGGTACACCGAGCACGGAGAGCAATACGACATAAACGATGGTGACGAACTGACGGTGCCGGTAGCGTCGCACTGTCAGGTCCGACCACAGCCGCTGCAGCCCCAGCCCGGACAGCGATGGCGCTTTCAGCCGCCGAAGCATGTAGCCTGCTTTACCGGACGAACACTCGGCATCGGTCAGGAAACCAGGTCGAGACCAGAGAACCGCTCTTTCGCGGCAAGTGCCTGCATTGTTTATTGTGCAAGGAGCCAGATATCCAACAGAGGCGACGCTTGCATGATAGAGGGAATGTCTCCCCTTGACAAACCGGCCGGTGGCCACCAAAGCCCACCGGCCGGGATACGACCGCAAGACACGTGCACACCGCGACAGCGAAATGCAGACCAGCGCGGCAGCGCTCAGCCGCTCACCGAACGTCTGCGCGATCCCTCACGGCGGAAGCTGAACTTGTCGGCGTGAACATCGACAACGATGATGTCTCCGGCGCCGAATTTTCCGGCAAGTATTTCTTGTGCCAACGGGTTTTCGAGCGATTGCTGGATTGCGCGCTTCAGCGGACGCGCGCCGTAGACCGGATCGAATCCCGCCTGCGCGAGCCGGTCCAACGCCTGCTCCGTCAGGCGCAGATCCATGTCGCGCGCCCGCAAACGACCCCGCAGGTGCTCGATCTGAATCAGCGCGATGCGATGCAACTGTTCACGTGCGAGCGGATAGAACACGACGATATCGTCGATCCGGTTGACGAACTCGGGCCGGAAGTGCTGGCCGACGATCTCCATGACTGCCGTCTTCATACGGTCGTAGTTGTCTTCCCCCGCCAGTTCCTGGATAAGCTGTGAGCCCAGGTTCGAAGTCATCACGATAACTGTATTGCGAAAATCCACCGTGCGTCCCTGTCCGTCGGTGAGCCGTCCGTCGTCCAGAACCTGAAGCAGCACGTTGAATACTTCTGGGTGCGCCTTTTCAACCTCGTCCAACAGGATCACGGAGTAGGGCTTGCGCCGCACCGCTTCGGTCAGATAACCGCCTTCCTCATAGCCGACATAGCCAGGGGGGGCGCCGATCATCCGTGCCACTGAATGCTTTTCCATGAATTCCGACATGTCGACACGCACCATGGCATCCTCCGTGTCGAACAGGAAAGCGGCCAGAGCCTTGGTCAGCTCGGTCTTGCCCACGCCCGTCGGCCCGAGGAATAAAAAGGAGCCGTTCGGCCTGTTAGGATCGGAAAGCCCCGCGCGCGCACGGCGAATTGCGTTCGCCACTGCCGTGATGGCCTCGCTTTGCCCGACCACGCGCCTGCCCAGATCCTCCTCCATGCGCAACAGTTTGTCGCGCTCACCCTCCATCATCTTCGCCACCGGGATGCCGGTCCAGCGCGATACCACCTCGGCTACCTCATTTTCGGTCACGGCCGAACGCAGCAGCTTGTGCTCCTTGCCTTCAGCAGCAGCTGCTGCTAACAGCTGTTTTTCCAGTTCCGGGATACGGCCATATTGAAGCTCCGACATGCGTGCCAGGTCCCCCGCCCGGCGCGCAGTTTCGATCTCTACGCGCGCGCGGTCCAGCTCCTCCTTGATGTGTTGCGCCCCGGAAACCGCGGCCTTTTCGGCCTTCCACACCTCTTCCAGGTCGGCATACTCGCGCTCGAGCTTCCGCAGCTCGCCTTCCAGCGCCTCAAGACGCTTTCTGGATGCCTCGTCTGTCTCTTTTTTGAGCGCCTCGCGCTCTATCTTGAGCTGGATCACGCGCCGGTCCAGCCGGTCCATCACTTCGGGCTTGGAGTCGATCTCCATGCGGATACGCGACGCCGCCTCGTCGACCAGGTCAATCGCCTTGTCGGGAAGCTGACGGTCAGTGATATAGCGATGCGAAAGGTTCGCCGCCGCGACGATCGCCGGGTCGGTGATGTCCACGCCATGGTGAACTTCGTACTTCTCCTTCAGCCCGCGCAGGATGGCGATCGTATCTTCCACGCTGGGTTCCTCCACCAGAACCTTCTGGAATCGGCGCTCGAGCGCGGCATCCTTCTCGATATATTTGCGGTACTCATCGAGCGTGGTCGCGCCAATGCAGTGCAGGTCGCCACGCGCCAGGGCAGGCTTGAGCATGTTCCCGGCATCCATCGCGCCTTCAGCCTTGCCTGCGCCGACCATGGTGTGCAACTCATCAATGAACAGGATAATGCGACCCTCCTGCTTGGCAAGATCCTTCAGCACGCCTTTGAGGCGCTCCTCGAACTCTCCGCGGTACTTGGCGCCGGCGATCAGCGCACCCATATCAAGCGACAGCAGGCGGCGGTTCTTGAGCCCCTCAGGAATCTCACCGTTCACGATGCGCAGGGCCAGACCTTCCACGATGGCGGTCTTGCCTACTCCCGGCTCGCCGATCAAAACCGGATTGTTCTTTGTGCGGCGCTGAAGGATCTGCACCACCCGGCGAATTTCCTCGTCCCGCCCGATCACCGGATCGAGCCTGCCTTGTTCCGCACGCTCCGTCAGATCGATGGTATAGCGTTCCAGCGCCTGACGTTGATCTTCTGCGCCCGCATCACGCACGTTCTGGCCGCCACGCAGTGCGTCGATCGCCTTGTCCACTCCACCTTTTGAGACTCCAGCCTCCTTGAGCAGACGTCCGAGTTCGCCCTTGTCTTCTAGAGCGGCGAGCACGAACAGCTCGCTGGAAATAAACTGGTCGCCACGTTGCTGTGCGTACTTGTCAGTAATGTTGAGCAGCTTTGTAAGGTCGTTGGAGACATGCACCTCGCCGCCAGAGCCTTCGACCGAGGGCAGCCTGTCGATTGCCTGGCTTAACCGCGAACGCAGTGCATTGACGTTGACGTCCGCCTGCGTCAGCAGATGGCGGCTGGTTCCACCCTCCTGGTCGAGCAACGCGGCCATCAGATGCACCGGCTCGATAAACTGGTTATCGCGGCCGACCGCGAGGCTCTGAGCCTCTGCCAGGGCGGTCTGGAACTTCGTGGTCAGTTTTTCCATGCGCATAAGGGAGGTCTCTCTCGAACCGTGCGTTATGGGGTGTCAATGGGGCGGTATTCTCGCAATTTCAAGCAATCCGAGGAGGAGTGCCCAAAAGGCGCGGGCAACCGTGGCCGCCAAGGTCTGCAAGTTGTATCCGGCGGCGGAACCGTCTGCTTCCGGGCAGATACCCGCGGTTCGGGCATATCGCAATCAGACTCAAGCCGGAGAAACACTCATTTTTCGGTCAACATCGACTGCAGGCGCCGCAGAAAGCGATCGGCATCGCCTTCCCGCAGGTGCAATGGTGGAAAATGCCGCAGCCGCGCGTGACTTCGCAGGAATACAGCGGAAACTGTGCGGCCCTTGCCCTGTACACCCTCCACGCGCACCGCGATGACCGGTGCGCCGCTGGTGCGCGCCAGATATGCGACTCCGCGCTTAAGCGGCGCCGCAGGCTCATTATCCAGATATATCCTGCCCTGAGGAAACAGCGCGACGACCTCACCGCGCTCCAGCGCATTGCGCGCCGCTGCCAGCGCCGCACGCGGATTTCGGTCACGCTTGACTGGAATACAACCGATGGCCACAAACAGTCTGCGCAACCCAAGTCTATCATACTGCTCCCGGGCGACCAGAAAACGCAGCGGCCGGCTGCTTGCGGCGATCATCAGTAGCGGATCGAGTCCGGACACGTGATTGGCGACCACCAGCGCCGGTCCCGTGGCCGGAAGGCGGATTTTACCGCTATGCAGTCGGTGAAACTGAGTGCACCAGATGCGATTGAGCCCGTCGAGTCGATTGAGCCATTTGCTTCCCCAGTCGGCCCCTTGTGCCAATTCCAGTCGCCGCATAAGGTGGTGCCACACGCGGACCGCCCCGATGAGACAGGCGGAGACTGTCACCCAGAGCACGAGCGGTTTCAATGCCATGAATTTCGCACGCCACAAGCTTGCCGTGCAGTCTCAGACCCGCCAACACCCGCCCGGGAGCCGGTGCGGACCGCCGTTACCGTATCCGAGCACGGCCACCTTTGCACCGTGCAGACCGGTATATCGTACAGGTTCTGCACCATCGGATTCACACCACGCGCGGCGCGCAACGGCTCGCCCCTCCACAGCGCTTCCGGTACACTCCCGCCATCGGCTGGATCCTGCTGCCCGTGACCGCGCCACGAACATTCTATGGATGCCCAGGTTTTCTTTCTCGTTCTGATTGCCATTCTACTCACCGCACGTATCCTCGGGGAGCTTGCGGCACGTTTTGGCATCCCGCCAGTGATCGGTGAACTACTGGCCGGCATCCTGCTCGGGCCGAGTCTTCTCGGATGGGCAAAACCCACACACAGCCTACAGCTGCTGTCCGAAATCGGCATCATCCTCCTGCTGTTCGAGGTCGGACTGGAGACCGACGTCGTGCGCCTGGTCAAAACCGGCCTGCGGCCGATCATCGTCGCGACTTCCGGTTTTGTCATGCCGTTCGTGCTCGGTTATGCGCTCAGTCATTATCTGTTCTCCCAGGGACAGCTCGCATCATTGTTCATCGGCGGCACGCTCACGGCAACGAGCATAGGAATCACGATGCGTACACTCGCCGATCTTCGTCGCAGCGCGAGCAACGAGGCCCAGGTGGTACTGGGAGCAGCGGTAATCGATGATGTTCTGGGCGTAGTCCTGCTCGCATTTCTTTACCAGTCCACGCGCAGCGGGCACATTGATTTCGCCGCGGCGGGCAAAGTGCTTTTATTTGTCGCCCTGTTCCTGCTGCTTGCCCCGTTTGCGGCAAGAGCGATCGCCGGCATCATAGAGCGCTTCAACCGTGTTAGCCAGATGCCCGGGCTCATCCCGACAACGGTCGTATCGCTGGTTCTGTTCTTTGCCTGGCTCGCCCATTATGTGGGTGCACCGCAACTGCTTGGGGGATTCGCCGCCGGTCTTGCGTTGTCGCGCAGGTTCCGGTGGCCTTTCAGAGCAGTAGTGGGCGGTGATGCCGGATTCACCACCGCGATGGAACGGGCGATGCGGCCGATCATCCATCTGTTCGCGCCAATTTTCTTCGTGATGGTCGGATTGTCCATGAACCTACGCACCATAGACTGGTCATCACCGTTCGTCTGGGCATTTTCACTGTCGCTGTTCGTGCTCGCGGTCGCCGGCAAGATAGCGGCAGGATTCATGATACGCGGCCCTTTTCTATCGCGCCTCGCTATCGGAATGGCAATGGTCCCACGCGGCGAAGTCGGGCTCATTTTCGTGGCGCTCGGCCAATCCACTGGAATACTCAACGGCGCGGTTCCGGCCATCCTGGTCATGGTGATTGCACTCAGCACCCTGTTGCCGCCATTGGCGTTGAAGTGGCTTCATATACGCCACGCCTCGCAGCTGCCCGGCTGAACGGCCTGTCCGCAAACCACACCGTCAGTGAAACGTGATGGCTGACTACAGCAGCCGCAGCTGGTGCTACCATCGACCACCACACAGAAAGACGCGTCAAGGTTTGCGACGAGCCGGATCCCGCGCTGCCGCTTTATGGTTAAATACCGGTCTATGCCGAAAATCAATGCCGTATGCGGAGGGTTTTTGCCCCCTGCGCCGTCCGATGTCGCCGAAGACGTGCGTCGGGCCCTGCGCGAGGACTTGGGCGCCGGCGATCTGACCGCCGCGCTGATCCGGCCGGAGACCCTGGCCACGGCCCATGTCATCAGTCGTGAACCTGCGGTGCTGTGCGGCGCCCCGTGGTTCGAGGAAGTGTTTCAGCAGCTCGACGCGCGGATCCAGGTTTCCTGGACAGCGACTGACGGCGACCCAGTGGAACCGAATCAGGTGCTGTGCCAGCTTCACGGACCCGCGCGCCCGCTGCTCAGCGGAGAGCGCACGGCGCTCAATTTTCTGCAGCTGCTTTCAGGCACCGCCACGCTAACCAGACGCTACGTGGACGCCGTAGGGACCACCAGCGCGCGCATACTCGACACGCGCAAGACGATCCCCGGCCTGCGCAATGCCCAGAAGTATGCCGTCCGGTGCGGCGGCGGCAGTAACCATCGCATGGGGCTGCATGATGCAATTCTGATCAAGGAAAACCACATCCTCGCGGCCGGATCGATCGGCGCCGCGGTTCAAAACGCCTTCACCCTTGCTGCAGCCGGCACGCCGGTGGAAATCGAGGTTGAAACCCTCGAACAGCTGCGCCAGGCACTCGCGGCTGGGGCACAGCGGCTGCTGCTCGACAATTTCGACGTCGCCGGACTGCGCGCCGCAGTGCGCGAAACAGGCGGTCGCGCACGGCTTGAGGCTTCGGGCGGCGTGACGCTCCAGTCGGTTCGCGTCATCGCCGAAACCGGGGTGGACGACATTTCCGTCGGCAGCCTCACCAAAAGCCCGCATTCCATCGACCTTTCCATGCGATTCGACGCAGTACCCTGATTTCGCGGGACTGGCCCGCAGCGCCAGCGGCCACAACGTATTCGGCCAGCGCGCCAAACAATTGTTTGGAATTACGCTGTTGGCTACTCTAAACTAACGAATATATGTATTTAAAGGGCATATCGGCCCGAT
>DAHXOO010000067.1 GCA_027364845.1 Pseudomonadota bacterium
CTGCGAATGACTGGAAATCGGTGCGGCCTGTCCTGCCATTCGAAACCTGCCGACAATGCGACCAACACCGCCACTTCAAGTGTCTGCGTCCAGAAAAGATGAGCGGGTATCATCGGCCCGGTGGCAGTCCGGGATGTTGGATGTTTAAAATCCCGATATTGACACAAGTTAGCATATTTGCTAACTTGTGTCAAGGAGATACGAAATGCCTCAACTTAAATACAACCCCGTACCGCACAGTCAAAGCGCTTTTCTTGAAAAGGCATCAAAGCGCCCTGGTTTCCGTAAAGCCTATGATGCCCTGGAAGCCGAGTATGTCCTCGCACACGAAATGCTGTCCGCACGCACGCACGCCGGTCTGACCCAAGAAGCTGTCGCTGACCGTATGGGCACCACCAAGAGCGCCGTCTCGCGACTGGAAGGTGCTCACAAACATGCCCCGTCTGTGGCCTCACTCCAGAAATACGCGGACGCGGTGGGCTGTACGCTTAAAATTGCCTTGGTACCGCGGCGAGTGAAACGGTCCGCCACCCGATCTCGCGTGCGAGGGGGTGCGCCAAAAACAGCCCGCCGCGCAACCTGAACGTTGAGCGCCCGCTCCGGAGGAGAGCGGTCGGCTGGTCTGGGCCGCAGCTTACCTCCGTCCAGAAGTAACCATCCAAACCAGACCGTTATTGATCCGCGAGCGCGATGTCTGATCTCTTGAGATTGTGGGCAAACTTCGTCTTCCACACACGCGGCGTAAGATCGATGACGTCTTTCGCCGGATGCTGGCTCACGCGCTACAGCACATCGACCAGGTAGGTGTAGACATCGATGCCGTTGAGCTTGCAGTTGCGATCAGGCTTTGGATGATACCGACCTGTTTGGCCCCGAGCTCGATCCAGCAAAAAAGCCAGTTGTCCCATGGGAATGGCGCGCAGCGCCCGCATAGTTGGTGTCAACCAGTACCTCGGGATCCGAGAGGGACACCTGCAGGCTGACGCGCTGCGCGCGCGTACTTCAATGCCTTGGCTCCGCGGGTTGCCGTGTATCAAATCCGGCCGGTGGCACTGCTCGTCACAACTGCTGGCAGAGGGCTGGGCCGCGACCGAAGTGAAGCTCAACCGTTGTGCAAAGTCGATCGAACTCGCGATCACGCAGATCGCTCAAGCCGTGCTGCGGAACCCTCGAACAAGAAAGAATCTGCCCCGATCGACCACAGCAAGGCTCCTGGGACAGCTTCCAAGCTTGCGCAACGCCATAGACTCGGCTACTGATGATGTCTCCAATGGTGGTGCTCGATGCCTGAGTCCCCTATCCAGCAGCGCAACGCGACCCTTTCCTGTGGCGGCCGGCGCGATGCGTCCTTACCGGACGAAATCCACCACGAGTGGATGCGCAATGTCGCGCGCGATTACGGTGTGACGCACAGCGTTGTGTGACGCACAGCGTTAGGGTTAAATGCCATTGAGGACCGACTGGTCCTGCGCGAGTGTGGGTACGTGACCACACTCATCCTTGCAAATTGGGAGGGAAACCCATGTCTGAATTGGATGCATGGGCTGCGGTGCACAAAGAGAATGCGCGTTTGATCGCTCTTCTGGAGGCCCATGGCATCGAATGGCGCTTGGTGCCCGAATCCGAGGCGGATCAGCCGTCCCCGCAGGAGTTAGAGTCCGCGCGGCTCAGTACCAACGACAAAATTGTCCTGTTTCGTCGCCTGTTCCGAGGCCGTACCGACGTCTACCCCGTCCGTTGGGAAAGCAAATCAACGGGCAAAACGGGCTACGCTCCTGCCTGCGCCAACGAGTGGCGTGCTGGTATCTGCGAAAAACCGCGCATCAAGTGCTCGGATTGCAGCCATCGGCTGCTGATCCCGCTATCAGATCCGGTGATATACGACCATCTTGCGGGGGAGCACGCGATTGGCGTTTATCCGCTGCTGTCGGACGACAGCTGCCATTTCCTCGCCGTCGATTTCGACGAGGCCGAATGGAAAGACGATGCCTTGGCCTTCGTCCACTCGTGTCAGGAACTGGGTGTGCCGGTCGCTCTGGAGATATCGCGTTCCGGAAACGGCGCTCATGCCTGGGTGTTCTTCGCACGCAATGTGTCCGCGCGGGACGCGCGCCGCCTCGGTACTGCGATCATCAGCCACACCTGTGCCTGTACCCGGCAATTGAAACTGACTTCCTACGACCGGTTGTTCCCCAATCAGGACACAATGCCCAAGGGCGGTTTTGGCAACCTGATTGCCTTGCCTTTGCAGAAGAGACCGCGCGAGAATGGCTGCAGCGTGTTCGTAGACGCTGATTTGCGTGCCTATCCGGACCAGTGGGCTTTCCTGGCCTCCATTGAACCGATGTCCCCACAGGACATCGAGCCCGCGATCACCCGCGCCACGGGTGGTGTGCATCCGCTGGATGTGACGTTCATCGATGAGGAGGATCGCCAGGAACCGTGGAAGCGGCCTGCAGTGGCTAGCAAGAAACTGGCCGGACCCTTGCCGACATCGCTCACGGTGACCTTGGCCAATCTCCTCTACTTTGAGAAAACGCAGCTGCCGCAGACGCTGGCTAACCGGCTGATTCGCCTCGCCGCGTTTCAGAATCCCGAGTTCTACCGGGCACAGGCCATGCGCTTCCCGGTATGGGACAAGCCCCGTGTGATCGGCTGCGCCGAGAACTACCCGGGCCACATCGCGCTCCCGCGTGGCTGTCTGGAGGCGGCACAGGACCTGCTCCACAAGAACGGCATCGCCTGTGATCTGCGCGATGAGCGATTTAAAGGCGAGACGCTCCACGTTGCCTTCGCCGGAACCCTGCGATCCGATCAGGAAGCCGCCGTGGCCACGATGCTGCGTCACGACGCCGGAGTGCTGTCTGCGCCGACCGCCTTTGGTAAGACCGTGGCCGCGGCTGCGATGATCGCCCGGCGTGGCGTCAACACGCTGGTGCTGGTGCATCGCACCGAGTTGCTCAAGCAATGGCAGGCACGTCTGCAGTCTTTTCTCGGTGTCGGCCAGGATGTGGTCGGAACTCTGGGCGGAGGCAAAGCCAAGCCGACTGGCAGGATCGACATCGCCGTGATGCAGTCGCTGTCGCGTCAAGGCGACGTCAACCCTCTTGTCGAAAACTATGGTCACGTGATCGTCGATGAGTGCCACCACGTCGGCGCGGTCTCATTCGAGGCAATCCTGAAGCGGGTCAAGGCGCACTACGTGCTCGGCCTCACGGCCACACCGATTCGCCGCGATGGCCAGCAGCCGATTATTTTTATGCAATGCGGGCCGATCCGTTACACCGCCGCTCAACCGGTGCGTGCACCACACGATCTGGTGGTGGTGCCTCACACACTGTATCAGCACATCGATCTGCCGCGGGAAGCGGGCATTCAGGATGTGTTTCGCCACCTTGTCCATGATTCTGACCGGACGATGGCGATTGTTGCCGAAATTGAGAACGCATTTCGCCAAGGCCGGAAAGTGCTGGTGCTGACCGAGCGCACCGAGCATCTCGCGGCTATGCTGGTGGCGTTGGCTGAAAAAGTGACTTCGTCTTTCGTGTTGCACGGCCGGATGTCGAAGCAGCAGCGCGCAACGATGACGGCTGACCTCAACGCGTTGCCGCCCGATGCGCCTCGGGTTCTGCTGGCCACCGGAAAACTGGTCGGTGAAGGCTTCGACCACCCACCCCTTGATACGCTGGTACTGGCAATGCCAATTTCCTGGAAGGGCACGCTGCAGCAGTACGCGGGCCGACTGCACCGTGTGCATGCCACCAAGACCGACGTGCGTGTCATCGATTTCGTGGATACGGGTCACCCAGCTTTGATGGGCATGTGGGAGAAGCGCCAGCGTGGCTACCGGGCCATGGGGTATCGGATCGATTCAATGCAACGCAGCCTTTCCTGAAAGAGGCCCATCCAGATGAAAGCCAAGCGCCGTACCCGCAAGCCCAGCCACGCCCCCAAGCTCTCCCGCAGCCATGTTCCGACCGATCTTGCGCCGGTCGACTGGCAGCGTGCTTTGCGCCGCCAATTCGGACGGGAGCAGCCCTTTGACCTGGAAAATATTGGCTCTGAGCCATTCTTCTCGGACTTTCTTGTCCGCAATCCGCAGTCGAAGACCCACTACCGCGTGGCTATCCGCGGACTGCGGCCGGACGACAACTTCTGCTCCTGTCCGGATTACGCGACCAACGAGTTGGGAACCTGCAAGCACATTGAATTCACGCTGGCCCGACTGGAGAAGAAGCGCGGCGCCAAGGCGGCGTTTGCGCATGGCTATCAACCACCCTTTTCCGAGCTCTATCTGCGCAAGGAGGGCGTCCGGACAATCCATTTCCGCGCCGGGACGGATTGTCCACCCGCGGTGCGCAAGTTGGCCGCGGTGCTGTTCGACGGGGCGCGCAGCTGGGCATTGCCCGAGGACCGCTTCGGCGAGTTGGAGCGTTTTGTCGCGACGGTAACGAAAAGTGGCCACGAGCTGCGCGCCTACGACGACGCGCTTGATTTTGTCGCGAGTCGGCGCGATGCGGAGCGGCGCGCGGTCGCGTTGGCAGGTCTATTCCCGCGGGGCGCGGCCGATCCAGGACTGAAGAAACTGCTCAAGGTGCCACTTTACCTCTACCAGGCCGAGGGCGCGCTGTTCGCCGTGCGGGCGGGTCGTGCGCTGATCGGGGACGAAATGGGTTTGGGCAAGACGATCCAGGCCATCGCGGCGACGGAAATTCTGGTCCGGCATTTCGGTGTCTCGAAGGTACTTGTCATCTGCCCGACCTCGCTCAAATATCAGTGGCGGAGCGAGATCGCGCGCTTTGCCGGCAGGGAGGCGCGTGTGATTGCCGGCGGCCGCGCGCAGCGGCAGAAGGAGTACGCTCTCGACGATTTCTGCAAGATCACCAACTACGAGAAGCTCAAGCCGGACCTTGACCTGATCGCCGCCTGGGCCCCGGAACTCGTGATTGTGGACGAGGCGCAGCGGGTGAAAAACTGGAACACCATTGCCGCGCGGGCGTTGAAGCGCATCGATAGCGCCTATGCCATGGTGCTCACCGGCACGCCGCTTGAAAACAAGCTGGAGGAACTGATTTCGATTGTCCAGTTCGTCGATCAGCACCGGCTGGGGCCCACATGGAAGCTCCTGCACGAACATCAGGTCAAGGACGAAGCGGGGCGTGTCACCGGCTACACCGGGCTGGAGAAGATCGGCGAGACGCTCGCGCCGATCATGATCCGTCGACGCAAATCCGAGGTACTCCTGCAACTGCCCAGCCGCACCGACCAGAACCTGCTGGTACCGATGACCGAGATGCAGATGCTTCACCATCAGGAGAACGCCGACATTGTGGCTAAAATCGTGCAGCGCTGGCGCAAAACGAAGTTTCTGTCGGACACGGATCAGCGGCGGCTCACCTGTGCCTTGCAGAACATGCGCATGTCGTGCAACAGCACTTATCTACTTGACCAGGAATCCGATCACGGTGTCAAGGCTGACGAGTTGGCGGCACTATTTGACGATCTCTTCGTGCAGCCGGAAGCCAAGGCGGTGGTGTTTTCGCAATGGACGCGCACCCACGATATCGTCATCCGCCGATTAGAGGCGCGAGGCCTAGGCTATGTCAGTTTTCATGGCGGCGTACCCTCGGAGGCGCGGCCGGCACTCGTGGAGCGCTTCCGTGACGATCCGGACTGCCGTGTCTTTCTGTCGACCGATGCCGGCAGCACCGGGCTCAATTTGCAACATGCCTCGACCCTCATCAACATGGATCTGCCGTGGAACCCGGCGATTCTCGAACAGCGCATCGCGCGTATTCATCGCATGGGACAGAAGCGGCCGGTGCTGATCGTCAATTTTATCTCCAAGGGTACGATCGAAGAAGGCATGCTTTCGGTACTCGCGTTCAAACGCTCGCTGTCGGCCGGCATCCTCGACGGCGGTACAGGCGAGATTTCGTTTGGAGGTTCGCGTCTTAACCGGTTCATGAAGGATGTGGAGAATGTGACGGGTCACATGGGCGAAGGCGAGACGATGGCACCGGCGGAAGAGGTGATCACCATTGCCGCAACCGAAGCCCTGTCAACGACTGCGGCGGCCCCAGACCACGTCAGCGCGGGCGGTACCGTGCTGAAAGGTGGGGGCGCTGTGTCGGACGGGACGAGCACTGATCCCTGGTCTGCGTTGTTGCAGGTTGGTGCCCAGTTCATTTCGGCACTGGCCGCGATCGGCGATCCGTCGGCCGACTCCCATCCCTGGATCGAAAGCGATCCGACCACCGGCGGACGTCACCTCAAGGTGCCGCTGCCACCACCGGAAACGGTGAGCCGGTTCGCCGATGTTCTTTCGGTCCTGGCGGACACCTTGCGGGATAGGATGCCCTGATAGAAGGCAGTAATGTCTGCGTCGGCCTTATAGCAGCGTGGCCGCCCGCCTGAAAGACATCCAGCATGATCAGGACGCGGCCGATGAACACAAGGCGCTGCATGCCTATGCCGTCCTGATCGAGCAGGACGCTGCTGCCAGCCGATGTGTAAAAGCCGCGCAATACACCAAACTCAGCGAGCTTGTAGCAAGACGCCGGTTATTGACGCCAAATGGCTGGCGATGTTGGCCACCGACGTGCAGATTGAACTCGATCGCGTGTCCCAGGCGCTCACCGGACGCATCAAGCAACTGGCCGAGCGCTACGCCATGCCCGTTACCCGCGCCGCCCGTGCGGATCAACATTCTAACCCAACTTGCGCAGTTGGCGTCCAGTTTCCCCCCTATTCTCAAACCCACTCCCCATAACATCAATTACTTACCTCTTCCGTAGACCCGAAAAGCACGTGTAGTGCCGACCTTGCCCCTTGGCGTGGCACCGCAAATCGTTTTTCATAGGTGGCCATGTACCTGCGCTACACCACCCGAAAGAAAGACGGCAAGGTTCACCGCACCTGGCGCCTGGTACGCTCGGTACGCGTGGGAGGCCGCGTGATCCAGCAGACGGTCGCGCATCTTGGCGAACTCGATCGCGCCGGACGCCTGCGTGCCCGGGCGTTTGCCCGCTCCCTGATCGGAACACCCGAGCAGGCGGATCTCTTCAACGACGGTGTCGACGACCGCACACTGGCCGTGCACCTGAAAGGCGTACGCGTGGAGCACGGTCGGCAATTCGGCAATGTCTATCTGGCGTTGACGTTATGGCGTGTCTGCCGGCTCGATGACTTTTGCCACGCGCATATTCCGGGCGGCAAAGAAGCAGTACCCTGGGAGAAAATCGCAGCGGTCCTGGTCGCAGCCCGGCTGTGCGAGCCCTCGAGCGAATTGCACATCGCCGAGGATTGGTACCGGCGCACCGCCTTGCCTGATCTGCTGCAACTGGATGAGGCGCTCGTCAACAAGGACCGCCTCTACCGCGCACTCGATCAGCTGCTCCCGCACAAGGCCGCGCTTGAGGCGCATCTGTCGAAGCGCCATGGCGAGCTCTTCGCCGTTGACAACGAAGTCCTCCTCTATGACGTCACCTCGACCTATTTCGAAGGTCAGGCCGAAGGTAACCCCCAGGCCCAACGCGGCTATTCGCGCGACCATCGCGGCGACTGCAAACAGGTCTGCATTGCCCTGGTCGTGACCTTCGATGGCTTCCCGCTCGGCTACGAAGTCTTCCCCGGCAACACGCATGACTCCACGACCGTGCAACACATCGTTGAGACCATGGAGCAGCGCCATGGGACCGTCGGTAAAGTCTGGTGCATGGATCGCGGAATGGTAAGCGCGGAGAACATCGCGTGGCTCAAAGACACGGGGCGACGTTATATTCTGGGCACACCCAAATCAGAGCTGAAAAAATGGGAAGCGGCCCTCACCGACAAGACGTCCTGGCGCGAGATCCGCGAAGGGATCGAAGTGAAGCTGCTGGCATCGCCCGAAGGAGATCAGGAAGTCTTCATCCTCTGCCGCTCGCGAGATCGCATTGCCAAAGAGAAAGCGATGCATGACAAGTTCAGCCGCCGCATCGAGGCGGCGCTTGAGAAGTTGAAGACCCGAATCAGCAAATCCAGGAGGCGGTTGAACCCGGACACGATCAACCGCCAGATCGGGCGCATCCTCGAGCGCAACCAGCGGGCCGCGGCACGCTTTGCCATTGCCTTGAATCCCACCGACACCCCTGCAGGGTGTGCGCTCACGGTATCGGTCAACGAGACCTTCGATCAGTGGGCGCAATGCTCGGAAGGGACCTATCTCCTGCGCTCGAACGTCACTGACTGGGATGATGAGAAACTCTGGAAGGCGTACATCCAGCTCACCCAGGCCGAGAGCGCCTTCCGTATCCAGAAAGGGGAACTCAGCATTCGTCCGATCTGGCACCAGCGCGAGGATCGGGTGCAGGCGCATATCCTCGTGTGTTTCCTGGCCTTCGTACTCTGGAAAACTCTGGAATGCTGGCAGGCCCGCGCGGGACTTGGCAATTCGCCGCGCACGCTGCTTGAGGAACTCACCCGCATCCATGCCCATGATGTCATCTTGCCGACACAAGAACTCGGAGAGATTCGGCTGCGTTGCATCACGCAACCCGATCCCGCGCAGGCGGCACTCCTGGACCGTTTAGGAATCGTGTTACCGAAGCGTATCCGGCTGCCCGAGGTCGACGTCGCCACGTCTACACGACACCGCGTTGCTTAAACAGAATGTAGTGCCGACTTTTTATCTAAGTCATTGATCTGGCGTTGCCTGAGGGTTGATTCTGCGCAAGTTAATGGAATGGTCGCCCCCTCCCCATACGGCATCGAAAGTGCCAGAGTGAAGCTGTGGAGTTTTCACTCAACTGAAGAGGAGGCGACACATGAACAAGATTACGACAGTCGGACTCGACTTGGCAAAACAGGTGATCCAGATGCATGGCGTGGACGGGCATGGCAAGGCGGTGCTGAAGAAGCAGCTCAAGCGCGACCAGGTACTGACGTTCTTCGGAAACCTCGAGCCCTGCCTGATCGGCATGGAAGCGTGCGGGGGCGCGCATCACTGGGCCCGCAAACTCGAAGCCTTGGGACACACGGTGAAGCTCATGGCCCCGCAATTCGTCAAGCCGTATGTGAAAACCATGAAGAATGACGCGGCCGACGCCGAGGCCATCTGCGAAGCGGTGGCGCGTCCCAACATGCGCTTCGTACCGGCGAAAACGGTCGAAGCCCAAGCGCTCCTGGCGGTGCACCGCGCCCGTCAGGGGTTCGTGAAGGCCCGCACTGCGCAGGCCAACCAGATTCGGGGACTGCTCCTGGAGTTTGGTCTCGTGATCCCCAAGGGCATCACTTATATCGCCCAGCGGTTGCCTTCGATCCTGGAGGACGCCGAGAACGGCCTGCCGGACATCCTGCGCCCACTGATGGCACGCCTTGCCGCCCATCTGCAGGCGCTTGACCGTGAAGCCGTTGAACTCGAGGCGCAGATCGTGCGCTGGCACCGGCAGAACGCAGAGAGTCGGAGGCTGGCGGAGATACCGGGCATCGGCCCGATCACCGCGAGTGCGCTCGTGGCCTCGGTGGGTGACGCGAAAAGCTTCAAGAATGGCCGCCAGCTCGCTGCCTTCCTCGGACTCGTACCCCGGCAGCACTCAAGCGGCGGCAAGCCGACATTGCTCGGGATCAGCAAGCACGGGGATGTCTATCTGCGCACGCTGCTGATCCATGGGGCGCGTGCGGTGGTACGCGTCAATGAAGGCAAGGCCCAACCCGACCTTTGGCTCACCCGGCTCCTCGCGCGGCGCAACAAGAACATCGCTGCCGTGGCGCTCGCGAACAAGAACGCGCGCACCGCCTGGGCGCTGCTGGCTCATCCGGAGCGCAATTATGCGGCCGGTTACCGTCTGCACCCGCTCACGACAGCGATATAGCCGGAAGCATACCCGGGGGAACTCAAGAATATAGAGACGTCAAGGAGAAGGCCCGCTTTACGATTGCTCAGGCGATCTCAAACGTGATGGCAAAGAAGGTAGGACCGTGACCGGGAAACCCTGTTTAGCCCAATGCGCCAGATCTCCCCAGCGCGCTAAGTTGATTAGGGCCCAGTCAGCGGATTCCATCAGGGACAGAGCGCCCGCAGCGCTCACGCAAAGTCCGGATACATGGCAGCAATCGCTACCACTTTGGCGTCACGAGAGAAGACCGCTTGACAAGCCGGGGGCGACCATACATGGGCTAAAGATGGGCTTCGTCTGGTCGTGGGGCAACAGGTGCGACTGGGCAAAGGCCACTGCCGTTCAGTCGCAGTAACGCGTCGCCCCGCGCCATGCTCATCCGACTCTGTTAAACAAAACCAGCTAATGCTTTAATAGCGCAAACGCTTATTCAAGGATCCATCAGCATGCGGCGCGAAATGGTTGGCAACTATTCCAGCAGTGTGGCTGGTGGCGAAATGGTGCGTGTTTTCATCCCCGCGTCCCTGCCGCCCGCGCCGCCGCTGGACATGAGCGGCGCGCGGCAAACTTTGCTCGAACGCGCCACCCTTGCCGTTGGCCGGCTCGACAGCATCACCCTATTGTTGCCCGACCCGCAGCTCTTTCTCTACGCTTATGTGCGTCGCGAGGCCGTACTGTCGTCGCAGATCGAGGGCACGCAGTCTTCGCTGTCCGATTTGTTGCTGTTCGAGCTGGACGAAGTGCCCGGCGTGCCCTTCGACGACGTGGTGGAGGTATCCAACTACGTCGCCGCGCTGGAGCACGGTGTGGCCCGCCTGCGCGAGGGCTTTCCGCTGTGCAACCGGCTGCTGCGCGAAATGCACGCCCGATTGATGGCGCAGGGTCGCGGCAGCGACAAGGCACCCGGCGAATTCCGCCGCAGCCAGAACTGGATCGGCGGCACCCGGCCCGGCAACGCCGCCTTCGTGCCGCCACCGCCGCAAGCGGTCGAGCCCTGCATGACGGCGCTGGAACAGTTCATTCACGGCGCGGCGGGCGAGGCGCCGGTACTTTTGCGCGCGGCGCTGGCGCACGTACAGTTCGAGACCATCCACCCCTTTCTCGACGGCAACGGCCGCCTTGGGCGCCTGCTCATCGCGCTGCTGCTGCACCAGGGCGGCGCACTCACGCCATGGACACAAAAGGTAATTTTTATCCGACCCCGTTTTATCTGTAGATCCAGAGGCGTTCGACGGACTCGGGTTGCCGCCGGATCGTACCGCGTTCGGGATCGAATGACGAATCGTAATGCGGTCATGGCCGACCACCACCTCCTTCACCAGCAGTCGCGCAATCCGTTGACGTTCCCGCACATCAAGCGTTTGGGCCTGGGCACGCAGACTTTCGAGAAAGGCCGACAGCGTTTGTGCCAGGCGTAAGGTGGTGACCTGATCCGCCACCTGGGTTTGCAACGTGTTCAGTTCTGTTTGCAGACGCTGCTCACGGCTACGCAGTTCCGGCATCCGCCGGCGCAGTTCGTCCAAGGAAAGCAACTCCTCCTGATAGGCCGTCAAGAGCCGCTCCAGGCGTTTGCTGGTCTGCGCGAGCTCCCGGCGCAACGTCTCCTCCCGACGCTTGATCGGACTGGCATTACGCGCGCACTCAAGACGTCGGTTTAGCTCGGCCTCGATCAAGGCCGGATCTGCGAGCAAGCGCATGAGTTCGTTCCATACGAGGTGCTCGAGCAGATCTTGACGGATCGGACGCTCGGTACAACGCGCCTGGCCCGCATAGCGCCACGCGTCTGACCCCAGGCAACGGTAGTAATAAATCTTGCGCGCGCTCGATCGCGTGGTGGTGCGGTATAACGCATAACCGCAATGACGACAATGCACCAACCC
>DAHXOO010000068.1:0-11361 GCA_027364845.1 Pseudomonadota bacterium
CAAATTTGCTGCTGCAATATTGATTTTTGCAAATCTCATGCTGCTTGGCTATTACTTATATTGGTTGGGGCAGAACTAGAGATGACAAGTCCCATTCTGAAAAATGAGAGTAGGGGAGGTTTGCACGAACGGCCGCTCTTGGTATGCGCCGTGCAAAGGCTACTCTCTTCCAGTAGGTGCGAACTAGACCGGCCATTGTGCTCCAGGAAGTTGGTGGGCTGCGTCCTTCTGCGCCCTGTAAACCTGTCTATGGGGGCTTCTAGAAAGAAATTATGTTATTCTCCCGTAAGCTGCAACGTGCCGCCTAGAAGAAATACATTCATCTAGATATAAAACCGTTGTGAAAGCAAATTATTACAATCCCCCTCTAGAATGAATGGCACTGACTTAAGGTTCTACGGATGACCATGAACTGCAACCCGCGCACGCGCCTGAGCACGAGGAACTTTCAGCCAGGGGTAAGATTTGGGTCTACGTTTGCGCGCCCTGGGTTCGATTCGTCCCGGTCGGTTGCCGACGCGCACTTGCGCGATCAGCGTGAACAGGACGGCGATATCACCGTTGCGGTTGCTGCACAGACGGCGCGAGACCCACGCCGTCCACATCTGCACGGTGTGCTTAAAACTCAGCTGGCGTGGATGCACGGCGGCGTTCATGGCGGCCTGCGCCATGAGCAGGCGGATCAAGTTATAGGCGAGCAAGTGGACCCATGCCTCTTTCTCGTTCATCTGTGGGGTGTTGCAGCTGAGGATGTCCATGCCCAGCGTCGTTTTGATATTGCGAAGGTCCAGCTCGGCGCTCCAGCGCATCGCATACAGATCGGACAGCTCGGCTTTGTTCACCTCGCGAGGTTCAAGCATCGTGGTGACCAGGATTTTGCCGCCCACCTGCACCTCCCGCAGGGTGAGCTGAGCCGGGAAGGCTACGTAGTCTTGCGGACGCATCCAGTCTGGGCGCACGTTGGGCTTCGGCCAACTGACACGGTGATCGCGCGCACCCAGTTTCTCGCCGCGGCGAAAATCGGTGATCCGCGAACCCTGTTGTGCAAACAGCACGTCGACACCGGCGCGTTGCAACGTGGCGATCAAAAAGAAGCTGCAATACAAGGCATCGGCCAGCATGACATCGCCGGGCAAGAAAGCGGATTCCAGGCGGCGCAGCAACCCAAGCTCGCCCGTTGCTTTGCCCGCGTGCGGTCCTATCGCCGCATCGATCAGCGCGCCGGTCGACAAACAAATCACACCGACAAGCCGCGCCAGCGGAAAGCCGACCCCGGGCGCTTGCGTCGTGGGCTGCGGATAGCGCGCCTGGTTCTCGGGCGTGTCCGGCATCGATATCCCGGTGCCATCCACCAACTTCACCGGGCGCCCGTGCCAACGCCAACCGGCCAGGGCGTGGCCGCTGAGCAGTTGCGCCGTGTGCCGGGTCAGCGCGCTGACCATCTCAACGGGCAGGCGTTGGCGCGACTTGCAGTAAGCGCCGGTATTGACACTCTTCACGCCCAGGCCTTCCGCTGTACGCTGCGCCGCCCAGCCAGCCACCGCTTTTTGGCACGACCCGTCCTCGTTCAGTGCCTGCATCATGAACATCGACAACGTCACCGTCGGCGGATACAACCGCTCCCGATGCTCGGGCAGATACGAATCGGTCATCTCCAAGAGCGCGGGCCCCGTGAGCAGATTGAAAAAATCCACCGCTTCGATCTGGCGCACGCGGCGGTCCACATTTTTTGCATGTTGATGGAATTCAAACTCAGCATTACGATTGCTCAAGGCTGGCCTCGCGGTTGTTGGCGGATGGTGTGTGGTAACAACATCCTACCAATCTCGGTGGCCAGCCTTCCACATCACTTTCAGTCTCTTAGCTACACGTGCTAATAACGCTGCGCCTTAAGTCAGTGCCATTCGACTTAAGGCTCGTCACTGCCGGATAGGCAGCTCAGAAATTTGTCATCCGGCAGACGCCGCACAAGCGTCAGGTCGAGGCTACTTCAGGCTCACCTTGTACTAGCAGAGGCTGGCGCTGTCATGTTCCAGCCTTCGGGTCTATAGTTATGCGTAGTTCAATGTCTCATCGCCGCGTGTCGTGTCGGCGAGGGGCCTGTTGTCACTCGGCTGCCGGCGGTACCCGCCGTCCAGGCCAAGGATGCCTAGATCCTCGATATGAACCAAGCCAAGATCAGACCACCGGCCGTGGCCGGCATGTTCTACGCGGATGATCCGGACGTGTTACGCGCCCAGGTCGGCGCCCTGCTACGTGCCGTTCCAGCCGCCGGCCCGGCACCCAAAGCGGTGATCGTGCCGCACGCCGGCTATATTTATTCCGGACCGATCGCGGCGTCGGCCTATGCGCGCATCGCCAAGGCGCACTTAGGCATCCGCCGTGTGGTGTTGCTGGGACCGGCGCATCGCGTCGCCTTCAACGGCATCGCCGTCAGCAGCGCGGCGGCCTTTACTACCCCGCTCGGCAGCGTGCCTGTCGATCAGCAGGCCTTACGGCTTATCGATGATCTACCGCAGGTGCGGGTATTCGATCCGGCGCACGCGGCGGAGCACAGCCTGGAAGTGCAACTGCCGTTTTTGCAGCTCGCACTGGATGATTTCACGCTCGTGCCACTGGTGGTCGGCGATGCGACGCCGGAGCAGGTGGATGAAGTGCTGGAGCGCTTGTGGGGCGGCGCGGAAACGCTGATCGTGATCAGCTCGGACCTGAGCCATTATCATGATTACGACCATGCCAGGCAGCTCGACCAAGCCACCTCGCGGGCCATCGAGGCGCTGCGCGATCAGGACATCGGCTACGACGACGCCTGCGGCCGCATTGCCGTCAATGGTCTGTTGCAGAGCGCGCGCCACCACGGCCTGCGCGCGCACACCGTGGATTTGCGCAACTCGGGCGACACTGCCGGCAGTCGCGATCGCGTGGTCGGCTACGGCGCCTATGTCTTTGAGCCACTCTGAGCAGACCGCCGCCTTGAGCGCTACACAGCGCTCCCTGCTGTTGCGACTGGCGCGCGCCGCCATCGTCCACGGTCTGACGCACGACCGGCCGGTGCCGGTGTCACTGGACGATTACCCGGAACGCCTGCGCGCGCCGGGCGCCAGCTTTGTCACGTTGCACCGGCAAGGCCGGTTGCGCGGCTGCATCGGCAGTCTGACAGCCCAGCGTCCGCTGCTTGAAGACATCGTCCACAACGCCCATGCCGCCGCGTTCCACGATCCGCGCTTTCCGTCCATGACAGCCGCCGAACTGGACGACCTGACGCTACACATCGCCGTCCTGCAACCCGCTCAAGTGCTGAACTTCCATTCGGAAGCGGAACTGCTGGCACAATTACGCACGGGCATCGACGGCCTGATTCTGCAGGACGGCGCGCACCGCGCCACCTTTCTACCCGCCGTGTGGGAGTCGCTGCCGGAACCGCGCGAGTTTCTGAAGCGGCTCAAGGAAAAGGCGGGGCTGGCGCCGGATTACTGGTCGGACAGTATTCAGGCCTGGCGATACACGACTGAAGCCTTTCCCTGAGTGTGCCGCCGCCGCGACAAAACATCGGGACTTTACCTTCCTTTACCGTCGCCGACACGGCGGATGAGCCAGAAACGCCTTGTCTGCCTGACGCCCCATCGGCTATTCTTAATGCCGTTCGGCGTTGCCTCCTCAAACATGTTCCCGCGAAGAGAAAACCACTTCCCATGAATATCATTTTCCGTGCCGTTGCGGCCCTGCTCCTCTTGTTGCTGGCCGCCTGCAGTCAGTCTTCAGCGCCCTCCACCGCACCAATGAATATTACAGCGACGCCAGGAGAAGCACAGGTCATCTTAAGTTGGGACCCCGGTCCCAACCTGACGTACTGGGTGTATTACCAGCTGGGTACCAGCGTCAGCACCGAATATTACCGGGAGATCACTTACGGCGTCGCCGAACCGGCCGTCATCACCGGGCTTTTGAACGGAACGCAATACGCGTTCTTGGTCACCTCCAACACCAACAACAGCAAAATCGGACCCGCCTCGCAGACCGTGGTCGCGACACCACGCCTGGTCGGACCCTCGGAGACCTGGACCGCCAACCCACCTACCGGTCCACAAACGCTCACCTCCAAAAACCTGAACGGGATCGCCTACGGCAATACTTACTTTGTAACCGTCGGTGATGCCGCCACCATCTTAAGTGGCCTACTCACCTACACCAGCCCGGACGGCGTCACCCTTGCCCCAAGCATCTACATCCCGCCCACCGCGCCCCCTACGAACGGCTGGAGTCCACCGACGACACTGCCACCCGGGTATAACGCCGACCTTATCGCCGTCATGTTCAACGGCTCGTACTTCGTCGCGATGGGCAGCGATGGCTCTATCATCTACAGCCTCGACACCATGAACTGGACAGCGGGCGTCGGCATCGGCGCCCACGCCACGGGAATGCACGCGATCACCTACGGTATAGGGGGATACATTGCCGTAGGCGACGGCGGCGCGATCTATAAAAATATCACACCCGCCATCTCGGGCGCCTGGACCAAGGTTGCATCCGGCACGACCCAGAACCTCTACGGGGTGTCGTATCAATATGCCACGCTCTATTCGACCGCGATGTACATCGCGGTCGGTGCCAACGGTACGCTGCTGACCAGCCCGGACGGCGTGACCTGGACGCCGCAGAATACCCACACCAACTACGCTCTGTATCAACTTGCCTATGGCGCCAGCACCTACGTTGCGGTCGGCGATGCAGGGACCGTTGTGTTCAGCACGGATGCTGTCAACTGGGTGTCAGAAACCACCCCGACCACACAAAGTCTACGCACGGTCTGTTTCGGACCGGATTTGCAATTCATCGCCGCGGGTACCGCGGGCACCATCCTTTACAGCGCCACTGGCGCGGTCAATTCGTGGCTCGCCGCCAATGCCGGCAGCAGCGACCTGTACAGTATCGTGTCCAGCAATATCCTCATCAGCAATGTCTTTCTTGCGGTGGGCGCGGCGGGCAACAACGCGCTCGGCAGGTAAGCCTGGCTTCCTGCTCGGCTTATTTCCAGAGCTGGCAGGGATGAACGAAACGAAGCGAACCCCGGTTAGTGGCGCCCATGCATGAACAGCCGCCCACCCCGAGCCCACTCATTCCCTAGGGCGGCGTCCTGCACTCCCCCATCGAACCCACCAGACACTCTTTACCGTCGATCCAGAGAGCGTTGTCGAGTTTCACCCCGCCGAGATCGGCGTTGTCCAGCCTGGCGCCACGCAAGTCGGCATAGCCCAGATCGGCGCCGCGTAGATTGGCGTAGGACAGATCCGCGTTACGCAGCCCGGCGCCCACCAGCAGGGCTTGACTGAGATCGCTGTAACTCAGATCCGCGACGCTCAAGTTGGTATAGGACAGGTCGCTGCCGCCGAGTTTGGCGCCGCGCAGCTCGGCGCCACTGAGATCGGCATTCTTGATATGCGCCGCACGCAGATCCATGCCGGCGAGCTTGGCGCCTTCCTTGTGGCAGTTGTTCCACTGGACACCGGCGGCCGGCGCATCCCCGCAGCGCGGCATGACAACCACTGGTGCCGGCGTGTAGACAACTATGGCGATCCCTACCAACGCCAACGCCAGCACCACTGCCACTATCACGACCTGCCGCAGTACGGTCTCGCGCTTGGTTGCCGTTTCCTTGAAGAATCGGGTTTTAACTTTGCGGTGCTGAACCACCACTGCGTCTTCATCACGGCGCCGGTCGCCTTGGCGGCGATTGCGAAACGCGGCCTGTTCCGCGGCGCTTTGATTGGCGCGCCGATCGTCGGCCAGCCGTTCATCGGCCTGCCGCAACGCCAGCATCTGGCTGGTCTCGCTCTCCAATCCTGTCGGCTGTACCTCGGCGACGTCGGCAACCGGTCGCCACGCGCTGCGGTCCGTGCTGATCTCGTCGACAGGATGGATGCGCCCCAGCAGAATGTAACGGGTGATTTGCGCCCTCGGGAACGGACCCCGCACCTCGCCGTCACGGCGCATGAACCAGAGCGTGTTTTTAGGTTTGTCATTCATTCCCGATGATTATGCATGATATATGCCGCATTCGAAGCGGCAGGCGATTTGGCGCGACGGGCGGGCTCAGGGTATGCTGAACCGCACCACTATGACAATCCGCAATCTTATGCAGCCGATTCCACCCAGTCTGACCACCACCCCACCGGCTGCGCTGACCCTCACCGGCAACACGGCGGACCTGAGTGCCTGGAAGGTCGGTCAGTTGCTGCAGGCCCAGGCCCTCACCGGCACCGTCAACAATCTGATCACTTTACGCATCGGCCCAACAACGCTCGAAGCCCAGACTCAGACGCCCTTGTCCGCTGGACAGACCTTGACCGTGCAAGTGGTACGACTCGGCGAACAACCGATTCTCAAAGTACTGCCGCAAGCACGACCCATCCTCAATGACCCACTGGCGAACGCACTACGCACCAGCTTGCCAAAACAGACCGGACTGGCACCGTTGCTCGCCAATCTTGGTCTGTTGGCACAAAGCGAAAGCGCCGCGACCGGCGTCACCGCACCGTCACTGCCCGCCACGGTGCTGCAGGCCGCCGCACAGATTTACCGCGCGCTCAGCTTCAGCCACCAAGCCGTCAGCGCCGATGGCTTGCAGCAGGCAATCCGCGCCACCGGACTTTTCCTGGAAAGCAAGCTCGCCTTGTTGGCGCGCGGTGGCAGCGCCGCGCTGGAAACGGATTTCAAGGCCGCGCTGCTGCGTCTGCAGGCCGTGCTGGACGAGAACACGCGCCCAGCACCCGCATCGCCGCCGCCCAGCCCTGCCGGCGCACCTGCCGAACCAAGAGCTGCAACGCCACCGCGCACAACCGTGGTACTTCCGCCGCCACCGCTGCGCGAGGCGTTGCCGCAAGCACAGGCCGCCAGCGCACCGACACTGACACGCACCACCCTGGTCGGCGCCGTACTCGATGAACTCCAGCAGCAGACCGAAGGTTCGCTGGCACGGCTGCAACTCCATCAACTGGCCTCCGTCCCGGACAGCGCCCAGGCACAACCGTACTGGCTACTGGAACTGCCCTTGCGCCATCAGGCACAGGTCGATCTGTTTCAGTTGCGCATCGCGCACGAGGCGCCGGACGGGCCTGCCGATGCCACTGCGACAGGCTACCCCTGGGTGGTGAATCTAGCCTTTGACCTGCCCGGTCTCGGTCCGGTACAGGCGCGCGTCGCGGTCCTGGGCGAGCAGGTTTCGACGACCTTCTGGGCCGAACAGGCCAACACCACGCAAGCCTTCCGCCGTCATCTGGAAATGCTGCGCCGGAACTTGCAACAGGCCGGCCTCGCTGTCGGTGACTTGGCCTGCCGCACCGGTCAGGCACCGCAGTCGCCGACCGGCCCGCGCGTCCCGCTCATGGATACCCGCGCATGAGCGGGCCCGGTAAAGCACCCGATTACGCCGTCGCTCTGCGGTACGACGGCAAGGACGCGCCGCGCATCCTTGCCAAGGGGGGCGGTGTCACCGCCGAGAAGATTCTTGAACTAGCCCACGCGCACAACATTCCGCTGCACGAAGACCCGGCCTTGGTCAGCCTGCTCGCTCAGATCGACCTCGGTCAGCAAATCCCGCCCGCACTGTATCTGGCCGTCGCCCAGGTGATCGCCTTCGCCTACCTGGTATCCGGAAAATTCCCCGACGGCCAGCAGCCGGCCTGACCGTCTCCCGACCCGGCCGTTCCCGGTCTTTGCGCGCCGTTCTGTTGATATCCCCGGCTTAGCTAAAGCTGGCGCGAATGCGGCCGTTACTGCGGAGACAAGACCACACACCACGACACAATCACGCACTCGGGGGATTGCAACGACTCTGACGCACGCGCCACCTCGGCCCTGCGCCGGGGCGATTTTCCTCCGTATTACCGAGGTCGTATGGGACATCCAGTGGACAGGGGGAACAACTGGAAGCATGGGCCGGCCACGCCGATCGACAGCGCGTACCCGAACCATAGCCATTTCCTGGACAAAGTCCGGCGCATGCGGATACTCATCGTCGACCCGAGCCCAGGCAGCGCCGCCTTGCTGCAGGCGGTCCTGACGAAGGGTGGTTTCAGCAACATCATCAATTCCCAGACCGGCGCCGATGCACTGGAACAGATGCGTCTCGGCCTATACCACGAACCCATCAGTGCGCTGTTGTTGTGCTTCAATCTACCGGACATGGACGGCCAGGAACTGTGCCGCACCCTGCGCGCCTACGAAGAATGGGCCGGCGTACCGGTCATCATGCTCAGCCCGTCGGCACTCTGGTGCGATGACGCCGCCCGGGCGGCCTACGATGCCGGCGCCACCGCTATCGTCTACAAACCGGTGCGCAGCGTGGAACTGCTGCCGCGCCTGATCTCGGCCATGTGCCTCAAGGAAGAGTGGGAACTGCGCCGCCGCCGCGAAACGGAACTGGTCACCGAGCTGGCCGAACTCAAGGTCATGGAAGCGCGCCTGCAATACCTGGTGGCGCACGACGACCTCACCGGACTGCACAATCGCCGGCAACTCGAACAGTCGCTGGGACTGGCCGCGCAGCGGGCGCGAGAACACAAACGCAGCAGCGCCCTGCTCTATCTGGATCTTGACCAATTCAAGGTCATCAACAATTACGAAGGCCACAGCGCCGGCGATCATTTGCTGATACAGGTGGCCAATTGTCTACGGCAGCACATCGGTCCGCGCGACACGCTGGCGCACATCAGCTCCGACGAATTCGCCATCCTGCTCAGCGACTGCTCGCTGCAAGCGGCGATGAGCAACGCCGAACGGCTGCGCCGCCGCCTGGACGGCATGCAGTTCATGTGCGGCAGCAAGACCTACCAGATCGGCGCAACCATCGGCGTCGCCATGATCGATCCCGCCGAAGCACTCGGCGCCGGCGACATTCTGGCGCGCGCCGACCAGGCCTGCTTTTCCGCCAAACGCCACGGCCGCAATCTGGTGCACCTTTACAGCCGGGACGACGTCGAATTGCTGGACCTGCGCAACAATGCGCAATGGCTGCCGCTGATCCGCGATGCGCTCGTCAATGATCGCTTCAGGCTGGTGTTCCAACCCATCATTCGACTCGCCGACAACCGCATCCATCACTATGAGGTGCTGACCCGCATGCTCGATGCCGATGGCGAGATAATCGATTCAATGGAATTCATCCCGGCCGCCGAACGCATGGGGCTGATACACGAAATCGACAGTTGGGTGATCAAGCATGCCATCATCTCCCTGCGCGACCTGTCCGCGCAGTACGACGACGTCTGCCTGAACATCAACCTGTCGCAGCACGCCTTCCAGGACAGTCAACTGCTGCCGCTGGTACGGCAGCAACTGCGCGGCAGCAACATCGCGGCGGAACGCATCACCTTCGAGATCACCGAGACCACGGCCATCGCCAATTTCGCGCGCACGCGGCGCATGGTCAAGCAACTGCGCGCCCTGGGCTGCCGCTTCGCGCTCGACGACTTCGGCTCGGGCTTCAATTCCTACGCCTATCTGAAGCAGTTCCCGGTCGACGTGCTAAAAATAGACGGCGCCTTCATCACCGACCTAACCCGCGACCCGATCGACCAGGCGTTGGTCAAATCCATGGTGGACATCGCCAAGGCACTCGGCAAAGAAACGGTGGCGGAATTCGTCTCCAGCGCGGCAACGCTGAACATGGTGCGCGCTCTCGGCATCGACTACGCGCAAGGCTACTACATCAGCGAACCGAGCGAACTGGCGCGACTGCATGGACAGTGGCAGGCCGTGGATTCGATCAAGGGAGTTTGCAAGTAGTAACCGAAATACGCCTCGTCAGCAGAATCTATGGGTAGATTCCGGCACGGGTAGCGCGCCAAGCGTATCTAACGGGCGTGTCCGGCATTCGATATCCCGGTGCCATCCACCAACTTCACCGTGCGCCCGCGCCAACGCCAACCGGCCAGGGCGTGGTCGCTGAGCCGTTACGCGGTGTGCTGGGTCAGCGCGCTGACCATCGAAACGGGCAGGCGTTGGCGCGCCCTGCAGTAGCAGTAAGCGCCGGTATTGACACTCTTCACGCCCAGGCCCTCTACGCTGCGCGGCCCAGCCAGCCGGCGGCGGATACAGCCGTTCCCGATGCTCGGGCAGAGACGAATCAGTCATCTCCAAAAGCGTGAGTCCCGTGAGCAGATTGAAAAAATCCACCGCTTCGACATGGCGCACGCGGTGCCGGTCTTCGGCTATCAACCTTCCTGCCCCACTTCCCTACTGCGCCTTTTGCTCTGATGCAGGTTTCCACGGCTCTTCTTCGTGTGCGGTACTATTGGGACTCTGACTCCTGCCAGCGGTCACATCACCGGCGAGTATCCCCACTTGCGACGACGCAGTTACCTTCAACTACGGAGTTGTGGCCAACTCCGACAGGGACTTGCACCTTGCAAATGGCACGTCCTCACGGGCGTACAACCCCCACGGCTCCGCCGGGGGGCTTTAACTGATTGGCGGTACACGTGGTGAGTTAGGCCTTCAGCCACCCGTGCCGCCGACCGTGAGTGCATCGATGCGTAGAGTCGGCTGACCAACACCGACCGGGACGCTCTGACCTTCTTTGCCACAGGTTCCGACACCGGCATCCAGTTTCAGATCGTTGCCGACCATGGCCACGCGCATCAGCACATCGGGGCCGTTGCCGATCAGCGTCGCGCCCTTCACCGGGCAAGTCACCTTGCCGTTCTCGATCAGGTAGGCCTCACTCGCCGAGAAGACGAATTTTCCCGAGGTGATATCGACCTGGCCGCCGCCGAAGTTCACCGCATACAGACCGTTCTCGACAGAAGCGATGATCTCTTCCGGCGCGTATTGCCCGGCGAGCATATAGGTGTTGGTCATGCGCGGCATCGGCAGGTGCGCGTAGGATTCACGCCGCCCGTTGCCGGTGGGCGCGACGCCCATCAGTCTCGCGTTGAGTTTATCCTGTAAATAGCCTTTGAGGATGCCGTTCTCGATCAGCGTCGTGCACTGCGTCAGCGTGCCTTCGTCGTCGATGTTCAGCGAGCCGCGCCGGCCCACCAGCGTGCCGTCATCGACCACGGTGCATTGCGGCGAGGCCACCTGCTGACCCAGCTTGCCGGCGAAGGCCGAGGTGCCTTTGCGGTTGAAGTCGCCTTCCAGGCCGTGGCCGATGGCCTCGTGCAGCAGGATGCCGGGCCAGCCGGGGCCGAGCACCACCTGCATCTCGCCAGCCGGTGCGGGCACCGCGCCGAGCTGCAGGATCGCGCCCCGCGCCGCCTCGCGCGCCAGGTTCTCCGGGCTTTTTGAGCCGCGAAATTGCTCCAGGCCAGCTCTGCCGCCGCCGCCCGCAGAGCCCTTGGTTGAGAGTGCATCCTCTTT
>DAHXOO010000068.1:11371-11688 GCA_027364845.1 Pseudomonadota bacterium
CGACGGCTTCCAGATTCACCAACGCCTGACGCACCGCTTCGCGCGCATATTCGAAGCCGCGCGCCTGTTCGGAAAAATAACCGTAGCCGACGCGACCGCCGCCGCCGGAACTACCCTGCTCGCGACGGCCGTTCTGTTCGGCGATGACGCTGACATTGAGACGCACCAGCGGGCGCACATCGCCGGCCAGCGTGCCGTCACTGCCCGCCACCAGAATCACATCATGCACAGCGGCGAGGCTGACGATGACTTGCGTAACGCGCGGATCGAGGCGGCGCGCCTCGGCGTCGATCGATTCCAGCAGTCGCACCTTATCC
>DAHXOO010000069.1 GCA_027364845.1 Pseudomonadota bacterium
ATATAAAATTCACTACGTCTTATACAGTCGTGCGGTTGGCGTTGCTGATGAATTTAATCAAAAATATAGCAACTGGGGTCCGCTTTTGCGCAAATTACACGACGAGGGAGTCACCTTTTCGGTTTGTCATAACGCGATGGTGCTGTTTCACGTCAAAAGTGTAGATGTGTACTCGTTCATGAAAGTTATACCGGCCGGCATTCTGTCAATCACGGAATATGAGGTGCGTGGGTATTCCCCGATATTCAACCCGAATACAGAGACTGAGTAAAACAGAAAATATTGGTATACATTCTGCCTGTTGGTAAGGGCACGACCCATTAAACTAAAACTCAAGGAGAAGGCCCATGCGTAATCGCGTATTTTTGCTGGCAGTACTGGTTCTCGGCACGATGCTGTACGCGTGCCCCCCGGCGCAGGCAGCCGAGACAAAAGTGGTGCTGCAGATCAGTGATGCGACGCCCGCCAAGGAGACTCTGGTTCTCAATGTGGCCAACAACCTCATCAGTGCCTATGGTCTGGACCCCGTAAAGATCGAGGTGGTCGCATTCGGACCAGGCCTGAAGCTGCTATTCGCCAAGAACCCCAACGTTGTCCGCATACAGAGTCTCGCCGCTTCCGGTGTCCGCTTTGATGCCTGCGAAAATACCCTGGCGGCCATGACCAAGCAGCTCGGCTACAAGCCGAAGCTCGATCGGTATGCGACTCCGGTTCCTGCCGGCATCGTGCAGATCGTGAAACTGGTGCACCGTGGTTATACGCTGGTGCGTCCGTAGTCGAGCTGGCAGGCAGTGGCTGGTGATTCCAACCGAAGGGCCCCGGATGTCTTGATCTGGGGCCCTTGAGGATTGGGCATGTGCCATCACTTGCTACGGATCGGCGCTTTGGCTTAGGGTAGAGGCATGCAGCTTACGGCCCTACCGCAACCTACCCTGGTGTTGGAATCGCACCGACCGCTGTACGAGCGTGTACCGACGCGCGACGAACATGGACAGCGGTTGAGCGATTTCATGATGCTGTTTCCCGGTCTGCGCGACCGTCCAGCACATCAGCTTGCCGATATCCTCAGCCGTATGCAGGCGGTACTGAGTCAGCATACCGAAGTTGCTTTTGTGGACCTCAACATGCGCCTGAACCTGCTATGGGTATCGGTGCGGCCCAAACCGGGAGTGATTCTGAAGATTTCTGCAGCCCTTAAAACTTTGATGCCTGAGGCGCTGCTCGTGGGTGAATGTCTTGGGGCTGAAGCCGGACGGAGCCCTTTCGGACCGTAGTCGGCGTCGTCAGCGTGCGCGGAACGTGATACGCCCTTTGGACAGGTCGTACGGCGTAAGTTGGACGGTGACTTTGTCGCCGGTAAGAATGCGGATGTAATTCTTGCGCATCTTGCCTGAAATGTGGGCGGTGACTACGTGACCGTTCTCCAGCTGGACCCGGAACAGGGTGTTCGGCAGGGTCTCGATGATAGTCCCTTCCATTTCAATATTTTCTTCTCTCGCCACGCATGACCTCACGGATGGATTCGAAACGGGGATCGGCCACCCCGTCTGCTGGCGCCGTATGATGCCCCACTCGCCGGTGGGCGTAAAGCCGGATTTCGAAGTCGATGCGCTGCGGGAAGTCGTGGCAGGCCGCCGCGGGCAAGCGCTAACGCCCGATTCTGCCGGCAATGCACTGACGGGTTGCCGGGATCAGCCAGGCGACATGCCGGTGGATGGCTTCTTCACTCAGGATAATATCGACGGCAAGAAAATGGGCAAGGTCGGTGTCATTTGGCAGCCCTGCGACGCTTTCGCGCAAGTTTCGGTAATGAAAATTATTTATATACAATGTGTTAGGGATGAACCCGTGACCGGCGTGGAAGTCGCGGATCAGGCGGAATAGAAAGCTGAGCATGGTCGTGTCCCCGGGTTGGAACAATCAGCGTAACGCCGCTAACTTGCGTCGCTCCAGCTTGCCTCCGGTGTGTGGCTACCGCGGCGCGGTCCAGCGGAAACCCGCCTGTACCGAAGTGCACCAAAATAGCGCCGAACCATGACAGATCGATGACAGTGCAGCAGTTTTCGGAAATCGTGCACCTAAACCGGTGATTCCGGCGGCGCCCCAGGGTGGCGTACCCGCCCTTTGTGGGGTTCAGGGACGCTCACTGTCAGCGTTTCCCACCGTCCGTCACGCAATGCTTCTAACGGCCGGAAGTTCGTCTTGTAGGCCATTTTAGGGGTTTGTGCGATCCAGTAGCCGAGATATACCCAAGGCAAACGGCGGCGCTGCGCCTCGGCGATCTGCCAGAGAATCGCATAGACGCCCAGACCACGCGTATCTTCGTCGGGATCGTAGAACGTGTAGACTGCGGACAGGGCATCGGGCAGTACGTCCATGACCGCAACGCCCAGCAGCATACCGTCGCTACGCCGATGCCCAGCAGACACACCCGTGGTTGGGCCTGCTGCGCGTAGTTCGCAGAATACGGTTTCGATGTGTGGGCTCCGCAGAAAGCCGATGTATTTCTCTGGGTCCGGGTCATCCATCGTTGAGCCGGGATGGCGGCCTATCTGGTAACGGCGGAACAGCGAAAAGTGCTCGGGACTGAAGCCGGCGGGTTTGAGCGTCACGCGGATGTCGGTATTCTTTTTCCAGACCCGCCTTTGTCCGCGTGAAGCCCGGAAACGCTGCACTGGAATGCGTACCGGGACACAGGCTGCGCAACCCTGGCAGTAGGGTCTATAGACCAGATCGCCGCTGCGACGGAATCCCTGCCGAACGAAGTCCGCGTAGCGGCTGGCGTCGAGCGCCTGGTGCGGGTCTACGAAAGCAATCGTGCTGATCCGATCCGCCAGATAGCTGCAGGGATGCGGCATTGAAAGGTACAGACCCGGCTTTCTTTGGGTGGCCGTCATGGGGTGTCTGCCGTGGGCTGCGTTTCAAATCTCCAGGTACCGGGTCGTCCCGGGATCTTGAGGGCGGCTCCGAGCAGGTCAAGAAAATCGGACCTCGGTATCTCTTCGGCGCCGAGACTGAACAGATGAGCGGATGCCACCTGACAGTCTATCAGGCTGAAGTTCCACGCTTCGAGCTGTCGCACCAAGTGCGCCAGGGCGACCTTGGATGCGTCGGTAGTCCTGCTGAACATGGATTCTCCGAAGAACACACCGCCCAGTGATATCCCGTATAGCCCTCCGACGAGGTCACTGCCCTGCCAGGTTTCCACCGAGTGAGCATAGCCTTCTGAATGCAGGCGACAATAGGCATCACGCATCTCATTGGTGATCCATGTCCCGGTGCCGGGAAGATTGCGGCGCGGTGCGGAGCAGGCATCAACCACCGCGCGAAACGCTGTGTCCAGGGTGACGCGGAATTTTCCGCGCCTCAGTGTCTTTCGCAAACTGCGGGAAATCTTCAGCTGCGGTGGGAACAGCACCATGCGCGGGTCCGGCGACCACCACAGTACCGGCTGCCCGGCGCTGTACCAGGGGAATATGCCGAGGCGATAGGCCTCGAGCAGTCGTTCGCTTCCTAGATCGCCGCCAACCGCGATCAGCCCTTCCGCAGAGGCTGTCTCGGCAGGCGGAAAGCGGACTTTGGAGCCATAGTGCATTGTTATCGGCATGGTGGGCACCGTTGCATGGTCCGACCTATTAGGATACCCAAAGTATCTGACTCCATCCTTATTTTTTGAACGGGGAATGCCCGTTAAGTTCATTCATATGGGCCTCCAGTCCGCTGCGTTCGCGCGCCAGGAAATCTGCGACGGCGCGCTCGAATTCCGGATGCCGCAGCCAGTGAGCGGAAAAAGTCATGTTTGGAAGAAAGCCGCGCGCGAGCTTGTGCTCGCCCTGGGCGCCCGCCTCGAAGCGCTGGAGACCGGCGCTGATGCAGTATTCAATTGCCCGGTAGTAGCAGGTCTCGAAGTGCAGGCCGGGAATGTCCTGCACGCTGCCCCAGTAGCGGCCGTAGAGCGTGTCCGTGCTGCGCAGGTTGAGTGCCGCGGCCACATCTTCCCGTCCACGGTGGGCGACGACCATAACGACACGTTCGCGCAGCGTTTCGCCCAGGGTTTGGAAAAACTCCGGCGTCAGGTACGGAATGGCCCCGTGTTTGCGGATGGTGGTGAGGTAGAACTCATGGAATCGGTCCCAGTGCGCGGCAGTGAGGTCATTGCCCGTCAGCAGGGTTGTCTCGACGCCCGCTTCGAGCACCTGCTGCCGCTCGCGCCTGATCTTCTTGCGCTTTTGGGCTGAGAAGCCGGTGAGGAAATCGTCGAAACCGCCGTAGCCACGGTTGTTCCAGTGGAATTGGTAGCCGGTTCTGCGCATCATGCCGTGCGCCTCTAGCGCTGCCGTATCGTCCGGCGTGGTAAACAGCCAGTGGAGCGAGGATGCACCTAGCTCGTCGGCAAGGTCACGCACCGCGCATATAAGCTGTTGCCGGATCGCGTGCTGGTCCTCACCCGCGGCCACGAGCACGCGTGCGCCAGTTACGGGCGTGAAGGGAACCGCAGCCACCAGCTTCGGATAGTAGTGCAGGCCGGCGCGGTGATAGGCGTCCGCCCAGGCCCAGTCGAAAATGTATTCTCCATAGGAGTGGCTCTTGAGGTACAACGGCACTGCTGCAATCAGTCGGCCGTCGGCGGCGTGCAGCAGCAGATGCCGGGCGGACCAGCCGCTGGCATCACAGGCGCATCCGCTGTGTTCGAGCCCATAGAGGAACGCGTGGCTAAGAAAGGGGTTTTCGCCGGCCACACGATCCCAGTCCTCCGGCGAGACTTGTTCGAGGCTTTCCGCAACCGACAGCCGCATCTCGCCAGTTTAATACCGCACGCGGTCGTGGGCCATGGCGTTTTGAAATATCGGGCGGTTTGCCCCAGAATAGCCTGCGGCCGTTGCGATCCCGCAACCGCCCTAGGGTTGTTGCAGGCTGGCACAGCGCTCAATGGATACGACGACATCACGCGAGGCACCCGCTGCCATACCCGGCAGGAGAGCCTGAATGGCGGTGCGGCTGCGACTCGCGATAGCGCAGATCAATCTACTCGTTGGCGACGTGTCCGGCAACGTGGAGCGCGTGATCCGGACGGCGGCCGAGGCGCGTCGGACCCATGCCGCCAATGTGGTGGTCTTTCCCGAGCTGACGCTCACTGGTTACCCACCGGAAGACCTGTTGCTGCGCCTGCACCTCTATGACCAGGTGCAGGCAGGGCTTGACCGGCTGTGCCGCGAGGTGCGCGGCATCGACCTGATCGTCGGTTATCCGAGACGCCTCGATGGCAAGTTCTTCAACGCCATCTCCCTGGTCCGTGACGGGACTGTGGTAGCGACCTACCACAAGCACTTGCTGCCGAACTACAGTGTGTTTGACGAAAAGCGCTATTTTGATCCCGGCAGCGCACCCTGTGTTGCCGACATAGTTGGTGTGCCCGTGGGGTTGACGATCTGCGAGGACGTCTGGCAGCCGCAGCCGGTACGGCTGACGGCCCAGGCTGGGGCGCGGCTCATCATTACCGTCAACGCTTCGCCCTATCACATGGAAAAGGGCCGTGAGCGTGAGCAGATCATGGCCGCGCGCGCGCAGGAGAACCGGCTACCGGCGGTCTACGTCAACCTGGTTGGCGGGCAGGACGAACTCGTGTTCGACGGTGACTCGTTTGTGGTCGATGCGGACGGAGCGGTCACGCAGCGTTGTCCGGCGTTCGATGCCGGCCTGTTTGCCGTCGACTTCGACGTGGACGACGGCAGTGTGGTTCCGGTTGCGCAGGAATTGCCTTCCGTTCTGTCTCTCGAGCAGGAAGTGTATCATGCGCTCGTGCTCGGAGTGCGCGACTACGTCGAGAAGAACCGCTTTCCGGGGGTTGCCATCGGTCTTTCCGGTGGCATCGATTCGGCGTTGACGCTATGCATTGCGGTCGACGCCCTGGGTGCGGATCGGGTGGAAACACTGATGATGCCGTCGCGCTTCACGGCGGCGATGAGCCTGGAGGATGCTGCCGCCATGGCAAAAGGGCTGGGGGTGCGTCACTCCGTGATCTCCATCGAACCTATGGTAGAGGCGTTCAACACCGCGCTGCGCGAGGAATTCCGTGGGCGCATGCGCGACGTCACCGAAGAGAACATCCAGGCGCGAATACGTGGCAGTCTGCTGATGGCCGTCTCCAACAAGACCGGGTGTCTGGTACTCACTACCGGCAACAAGAGCGAGATGGCGGTGGGGTACGCAACGCTCTACGGCGACATGGCCGGTGGTTATGCTGCGATCAAGGATGTCTTTAAGACGCTGGTGTACCGGCTGGCCGAGCACCGCAACCGCATTGCCCCTGTTGTTCCCCTGCGGGTCATAGAACGCCCGCCGACCGCCGAGTTGGCCGTAGGCCAGAGGGACTCAGATAGTCTGCCGCCGTATGAAGTGCTTGATCCGATTCTGGAGCGCTATGTGGAGCACGATCAGGCTCCGCAAGACATTGTTGCTGCTGGTTTCGACGCCGCGACTGTGGCGCGGGTAGTCGCGATGGTGGATCGCAATGAGTACAAACGCCGACAGGCGGCCCCGGGAGTGCGCATAACGCGTCGCGCGTTTGGTCGCGACCGCCGTTATCCCATCACCTCCGGCTATCGCGAGATGTAAGCGGCGGTGATGTGGCGCCGTGCCTGCGGCACTTGCAAAGCCTGCCGGTCACGGATATGTTGGTAAACTGATTGAGACGGCTCCATCGACCAGGTTCTACATGAAGAAGATCGAAGCGGTAATCAAGCCTTTCAAGCTCGACGATGTGCGTGATTCTTTGTCCGAGGCCGGCATCACCGGGTTGACGGTAACCGAGGTCAAGGGCTTCGGACGCCAGAAGGGCCACACCGAGCTTTATCGGGGGGCGGAATATGTGGTCGATTTTCTGCCGAAGGTAAAGATCGAAGTGGTGGTCAATGACGAGCAGCTGGAGCGCTGCATTGAAACGATCATGACTGCCGCCCGCACCGGAAAGATCGGTGACGGGAAGATCTTCGTGACCGCGGTGGAGGAGGTCGTACGCATCCGCACGGGTGAGACCGGGTCGGCGGCCATCTGAACGGGCGCCGCGCGCACGCGCGCCGGGTTATCCGGCAGGCAGTGCCTGGAACTGACTGATGTAGCGGCTGTCGGGAAAGTTCAGTTGCAGCACCCGCAGCGTGTCGCTGGCTAGCTGCTTCATCCCCATCCTTTTGTATGCCATGGCCTGTATGCCGAGCGCTTCTTCGACCACTGGTGTGCGCTGGTAGTGATCAATGATGTACTTCGCGCGGTTTGCTGCGGCCACGTAGGCCCCGTGTTTGAAGTAGAACTGTGCAATGTTGATTTCGCTCTTCGCCATCAGGCCGAGCAGATAGTCCATGCGCTTGCGGCTGTCAGCCGCATAGCGGCTGTTCGGGAAGCGGCTGACGACCACGCGAAAGGCGTCATACGAGCTCGCCAGCCGTTTGGTGTCCCGGTCGGTGAGGTTGTTGCTGGTAAACAGGCTTGCCAAAGTGCTGCGCTTGTTGTGAAAATTCGCCAGGCCCTTGAGGTAGTATGCGTAATCGACATACCGGTAGGCCGGATGCAGGCGGATGAAACGGTCCGCGGCATCGATCGCCTCGTTCATGTGATTGTTCTTAAAATACGCGTACGCAATATCGATCTGGGCCTGCTCGGCATAGGCCCCGTAGGGGAAGCGCGCGTCGAGCGTCTGGAAGTTCTTGATGGCCCGGGCGTAAGCTCCGTGGTTGAGCGCGGACAGGCCTTCATTGTAGAAGTGCTCTGCCGACTCGGAGCCGCTCGCCTGCTTTTTCAAGGTGGAGCAGCCGGCGAGGAGCACGAGTGCAACGAGGGCCGCGACGCGGCGCAAGGTTATGATTGGCATGGTTTCAGGTCAGACTGTTGATGATGCGAAGGATACTCCGAATCGCCGATCACGAGAAGTCGGGCAGGCAATCGTGACTGCCTCGAGCGAGACCGTGTTGTCGGCGCACGTGCCGCCCGAGTATGCGGGCCGGCGTCTGGATCAGACGCTGGCCGGTCTTTTTCCAGTCTTCTCGCGCTCCCAGATCCAGAAATGGATACGTTCCGGCCAGGTCCAGGTCGACGCGGCAATGGCGCGGGCGCGCGACCGGATTCGGGGTGGAGAGCAGGTGCGCATCGCGGTCCCGCAGACATCCGGGGCCAGCTGGGAGGCACAGGCTATTCCGCTCGATGTGGTGTATGAGGACGATCAGCTGCTCATCATCAACAAACCGGCAGGAATGGTGGTGCATCCCGCGGCTGGCAACTGGGAGGGCACAATGCTGAATGCGCTCCTCAACTATGATCCCCGACTCCGCCATCTCCCTCGTGCCGGCATCGTGCACCGCCTGGACAAGGATACTTCCGGATTGCTGGTCGTGGCGCTCGAGGAGCGCCCGCGCCGCGATCTGACCGAGCAGCTTCGCCACCGCAGCCTGCAGCGGGAGTATCTGGCGATCGTATGTGGCATCGCAGTGGCAGGAGGGACGATTGACGCACCCATCGGACGCCATCGGGTGCATCGCACACGCATGACGGTGAGCGAGGGCGGCAGGGAGGCGGTTAGCCATTTCCGGGTCGAGGCGCGTTATCGCGCGCACAGCTTGTTGCGGGTCAGGCTCGAGTCTGGACGCACCCACCAGATCCGGGTGCATATGGCCCATCAGCGGTTTCCTATATTCGGGGACCCGGTATATGGCGGCCGGTTGCAGATCCCGCCGCTCAGCAGCGAACAGTTTGCCACGGCCCTGCGCGCATTCCGGCGTCAGGCACTGCATGCTGCCCGCCTTGCCGTGGTTCACCCGGCAAGCGGCGAAACCATGCAATGGACCAGTCCTTTGCCGTCCGACATGGCTGCGTTGCTGAAAGAGCTAAAAGCGGATATGCACGCCCACGGGTCGCTACGCGGACCCCGTGACTAGTTTCGGAGACAGTATTGCCGCCACCTGGCCCGCTGCACCCTGGGTCAGGGCGCTCACCACCGTGCGCAGCGGCGGGTCGAGTCGCCCGCCTTATGACAGTTTCAACCTTGCTGACCACGTGGGGGATGAACCGGAGGTTGTGGCGCGCAACCGTGAGCGCCTGCGCGCGGCCTTGAATCTGCCAGCCGAACCGGCGTGGCTCAGGCAGGTGCATGGGACACAGGTGATCCACGCCGCGCAGGGCGCCGAATGCGCCGAGGCTGACGGCAGCTATGCGGATGGTCCGGGATCCGTCTGTGTGGTCCTGACCGCTGACTGTCTGCCGGTCTTCTTGTGCGATTTGTCGGGAACCCGGGTTGCGGTTCTGCACGCCGGTTGGCGCGGACTCGCCGCCGGCATTGTCGAGCGCGGCGTGGAGGCGATGGCGCTTGCACCGGCGAGCCTCATGGCCTGGCTCGGGCCGGCGATCGGACCGGCGACGTTCGAAGTCGGGCCAGAGGTGCGGGAGGCATTTTCTGCCCATGACAGCGCGGCGCGGTCCATGTTTGCCGAGGGACGGGAAGGCCGGTTGCTTGCTGATCTCTACGGGCTGGCGCGCTTGCGCCTTCGCGGCGCCGGCGTCGAGCGCATTTACGGCGGCGGGTTCTGTACCGTAACCGAGCAGGTCAGGTTTTACTCCTACCGCCGCGATGGCGCGTGCGGGCGCATGGCGTCGCTCATCTGGCTCGAGCGCTGATCCCGGCGCGGCGCAGCGCAGTGTGATTTCCCCGTCAGACAAACCGATGCGCTACCTGAGTGGAATTGCACAAAGGATATATGGTCATTCCGGAGTCAGGTAGAGCGGAAGGAAGCGGCACATCGGACGCAATCCTGGTCAGCCATTCACCGATTCGCGGTCATTGCGCAAGCGCGGACCGAGCGGCCAGGCTGTAATCTGTTGGTGGAATGCCTGGATGCGCGTTGTGCCGAATAATGTTCGCTGAACACAGTAGACACGTCGAAGGACACACTGTTTCAATCTTTGCTGCGCTTGCTTATGGGTTATATGGACGGCAGGTAGCTGTTGGGGTTAATGCCGTACGCGCCGGCCGGCAGAACCCGGCATATCTCGAAAGCTGTGCCGGAAATACCGGACTGGGTGTGGAACAGGTCGAGAACCGTGACGATCGGGCAGGGAGTCTTGCTGTCATCGAGTACTAGTGCGACCTTCGGCCGCAGGCGACGTTCGCGGTTCACCGTGATCACCACGCCCACGCTGCCGGTATTCAATTCCACGATGCTGCCGATGGGGTAGATGCCCATGCACTGGATAAACTGTTCCACGAGACCGGAGTGGAAATCCTTGCCGCGACCTTCGTAGAGTTTCTTCAGTGCGTCGTACGCCGAAACCCCGTCGTGGTATGCGCGGTCGCTGGTGATCGCATCGTAGGTATCCACGATGGCACCGATCATGCCAAACAGGCCGATCTGGTCTCCGGTGATGCCGTTGACATAGCCTGAGCCGCTGTAGCGTTCGTGGTGGCAGCGCGCTACTGCGATGGCTGCCGCCGGTATGCCGCGGGTATTGTCCAGTATTTTGACCCCCAGCGGGACATGACTTTTCATTATGTCGTACTCGTGGTCGGTGAGCCGTGCCGGCTTGTTCAGGATTTCGTTGGGAACCCTGAGCTTGCCGATATCGTGTAGCAGCGCTCCGGTGCCAAGCACGTTGAGCTCCTCTTCCGCCAGATCGAGATGGCGGCCAAACGTCAGCGCCAAAATGCATACCCGCAGGCTGTGCAAAGCGGTGTATTCATCCTTGTGCTTGAGCTGGGTCAGCCACACCAGCGCGTCCGGGTTGCGCACCACGCTCTCTACCATTCCGGCGACCGTCCGCTTTGCCGGTGCCGAATCGAGACTGCGCCCGAGCCGGACATCGTCCATGATTGAATAAATCAGCTCGCGTGTGCCCGATTCGAGCACGCGCGCCGTGCCCAGTTCCTCCTCCAAGCTGGTTTGGTCGCGATAGCGTGGTGGTGCGCGGTGCGGTTTCAGGGTCGCGTCGAGGACAGTGACGTGGTCCGCGGCGGGGCTGGCGATGACATGCGACGCGCGGGTGGAAGTGACCATCCTGGGTTGCGGACTTGCAATCCGCTCCGGATCGTCAGAGATGTACACGTGCTGGCACAGGCTGCGCAGTTGCACGAGTTCCTCGTCCGAGCGGATCTCAAAGCCCTGGAACAGGAATGGAGTTCCTACCCAGGGACGATCAAGCTCGGAAACATACATTCCCTTGCGCAATTCGTGAACGTCAATCTTGCGATTCATCGGTCATTGCGTCCGGTGCAATGTAATTGTGCCGAACTGCGCCATGCGGACGGCAGTTGCCACTTCAAGGACGGTCCGGGCCACGAATCGGGCCGATATGCCCTTTAAATACATATATTCGTTAGTTTAGAGTAGCCAACCTATCTATTACACACAAGTTTTAGGCTCCGGCCAGCAGTACCGATCGCGGCGAAAGAAAAGCTGGACACAGCGGA
>DAHXOO010000006.1:0-67073 GCA_027364845.1 Pseudomonadota bacterium
CCCCCCAGTCGCCCTCGATGAGGCGCTCGTCATGCTCACCGTGGTGACGCAGGGCATTCGGGCAATCGCTGCGGTGGACGGTAACACCCTGGCCACGCGTGATGAAACCGACGATAGCGTCCCCCGGTACCGGATTGCAGCAGCGACCCATGCGCGTGAGCAAGTTCCCAACCCCCTGTATCGTCACCCCCGAACGCGATGGGTGTGCTGACTGCATACGTGCCGGCGGAATCGTTGCGGGCGTCACGACACGCGACGGTGCGAGATCCTGGACAGCCGCCACGATCTGTGCCGGACGCACATCACCCCGGCCGATGGCAGCGAGAAAATCCTCGACCTTGCTGAAATTGAAGTAATGCATCAACTTCTCATAGTTCACGTCGCTCATTCCGAGACGCTGGAACTCACGCTCCAGTCCGGCACGCCCGGCCGAGACGCTGCTTTCATAGTTCTGCAGCCGGAACCAGGATTGCACCTTGGTGCGCGCTTTCGAGGTGTGCAGATAGCCCAGGTGCGGGCTCAGCCAATCGCGGCTTGGCCCTCCCTCCTTGACTGTCAGGACCTCGACCCGCTCGCCAGTGCCAAGCACATAGGTCAGCGGCACAATGCGCCCGTTAACCTTTGCGCCACGGCAGCGATGACCCACATCGGTGTGGATGTGGTAAGCAAAATCAAGCGGCGTCGACCCTTGCGGCAGGTCAACGATATTCCCTTTCGGCGTGAAGACGTAGACGCGCTCGCTGAATACCACCGACTTGAACTGATCGACAAACTCACTAGCCTCGGCAATCTCGTCCTTCCACTCGAGCAGCTGACGCAACCATGTTATCTTTCGATCGAAAATGGTGTCTGGCCTGGCGTCCTCCTTGTAGCGCCAGTGCGCCGCTACGCCAAGCTCGGACTGCTGGTGCATTTCGCGGGTACGCAGCTGCACCTCCACCGTCTTGCCATCGGGTCCGATCACGGCGGTGTGAATCGAACGGTAGTTGTTCTCCTTGGGGGTAGTAATGTAGTCGTCGAACTCCCCGGGAATGTAGGGCCACAAGGAATGTACGACGCCGAGCGCTGCGTAACAGTCGCGGACTTCATCAACCAGCACTCGAACCGCGCGCACATCGAAGATCTGACTGAAGTCCTTGCCCTTGCGCTGCATCTTGCGCCAGATCCCATAAATGTGTTTGGGCCGCCCGGTAACCTCGGCCCCGATGCCGGCGCGCCGCAGTTCCACGGTCAGCATGTCGACGAAACGCTCTATGTACTGCTCGCGATCCACCCGGCGCTCCGCGAGCCAGCCCGCGATCTGGCGGTAGGCCTGCGGCTCAAGATGGCGAAACGCGAGGTCCTCCAACTCCCACTTGAACTGCCAGATTCCAAGACGGTTGGCGAGCGGTGCAAAAATATCCATGGTTTCGCGCGCGATACGCCGTCGGCTGTCGTCGGGAAGCGCTCCGAGCGTGCGTATGTCATGCAACCGGCCGGCAAGCTTGATGAGCACCACGCTCACATCCTCGGCCATGGCCAACAGCATTTTGCGCAGGTTCTCGGCCTGAGCATGCTCCTTCCTGCCCCTGTCGGTCGGCTCATGAATCTCATGGATCATGTCCATTTTCGTGACACCATCCACGAGCAGCGCCACGCGCTGGCCGAATTCCTGCCGGATCACATCAAGTCCAAGCTGCGCATCTACCACGGCATCGTGCAGAATCCCCGCCGCAATAGTCTCGTAGTCCACATGCAGGTTGGCCAAGATATGGGCAACAGCTAGGGCATGGTGGAAATCAGACGAAGCGCCGGCGCGCCCCTGACCGGCGTGCGCCGCCTGTGCGAAAAGACCCGCCCGGCGTATGAATTCGCATTCCTCAGGCCGGTAATCCGGATGCAGGCTCTCGAGCCAGCTTTCGATCTCAATCGCATCCTTGCTGCCGATTCCGGAATGTTTACTTGTGACGTTTACCATGCAAATCCGCCAGGGGGGTTCCCTGCTCCATTACGCTATGATGGGGTCGCTGCTGCTGACATCAACTCTCCCGGTTTCATCAGTGCCACCCCAGGATCGAAAACTACATGCAGGTGACAGGCTCGGGCCAATCCGACAGCCACCCGCTCGCAAATGCCGTGCCAACCCCTTGCACTGGCCTCCCGGTACCGTTCCCCGCCAGGACCCCGACCATGTGCCCGGAATGCGGGCAGGCTTGGCATTTTGGGAGAGGTAAGGAAGGAAGGATAGCGCCGTTCATTTAGACTGAATATAATCTCCTTTACCCTCCACAGCTCGCGGGATTACACAGGCCTGCGGGACAAAGGGGCAGGACCGGGCAACGCATCGCCCAGGCGAGGAAACTGCGGCTGGATATCGCCGGCGTCGTGGGCACTGCGGCAAGATGGCCGCGAGCGGCTCACGAAGAAGTCGCCGAGAAACGGTGGCATTTTTTCCAGGAAGAGGGGGATGACAAGCCGGAAAACGCTGCCGGTAGATCAAGGATGAGGAAGACGCAACGGGATGAATCATTACACATTCAGAACGTAAAGATAACGAGCACAATAGGCAACACCAAGTTCAGTCAGGAGCAATGAAGAATGCACAAACACAGCCTTTGCAGCCTAGTGACATGCAGTATCCTGGTCGCCGTCTCGGGAGCGGCATTGGCCACCGGCAATCCGATTTCCGGCAAAGCCAAAGCCTTCGACTGCGCCGGGTGCCACGCGGTACCAGACTACCGGTACCTTTATCCCTCCAACAGGGTGCCGAAGCTTGGCGGACAGCACGCAGCCTACATCGTGAACGCGCTCAAGGAATACAAGTCGGGGGCGCGTCCCAACCCGACGATGCACGCAAACGCCTCAAGCTTGAGCGATCAGGACATGCAGGACATCGCCGCATTCTTCGCCAGCCAGAAAAACCAACCCGGCAAGTAACAGCCCAAGGAACAGTATCGTGATGAGAACTGCAATCATTATGACCATGACAGGCGCACTCGCCCTCGCTTCCGCAAATGCGCTTGCCGATGGCAACGCGGCCGCCGGAAAGACGAAATCGACGGTGTGCCAGAGCTGCCACGGCGTCGATGGCAACAGCACCAATTCCGAGTTTCCTCGGCTTGCCGGCCAGTACCCGGACTACCTGATTCATGCGCTGAAACAATACAAATCCGGGGCGCGCAAGAACGCCATCATGAACGGCTTTGCCGCGAGTCTTTCGACCCAGGATATGGAGGATATTGCAGCCTATTTCTCCAGCCAGAAGGGGTTAAATGTGCTGCGCTACAACATGCCAAAATAATCCGCCCGATCCATACCCGGATTTCGGCAGGGTTTAGATGTGTGTTTCACCCCTGCCTCACGTGAACGGAACCGACCCGGCCCGACGCGGCGTCGTGCTTTGCGACAGTCTGCGCAGGCCGGGATCGCCCCGGCAGATCGATGCGACAACAGCCATTCCAACTGCGAGCGCCGCTGTTATCTCGTGGCGGGTGCATTCGTCGCTCGGAAATCACCGCGGCGGGTTACCACGATCCGAGCCGTACGCAGCGCAGCTCCGTCAATCACGTTTTGCCGAGTCAGTTGCGTGACCGCTCTCGAACCTTTTGATGGGCGGCCATAGGCCGGTTTGCGGGTTCAGCCGCTAAGAAGTCTAGAGTTTCCTTTCGGTTCGCGCCGCGGTGGACAGGCCTGCGAAGACAAGCCCGCGGCCGGCTCCAGAGACGACGCGCTGCCTGCGACTTGAACCGGCGCAGCGCAGCCCTCATAGTGCTAGCAATCAGGGGCGTCGAAACACCGCGATGTCCGGATTGACCGATGCAATACAAAGATTACTACAAGATCATGGGGCTCACCCGTGACTCCAATGCGGACGCGATCAAGCGCGCCTATCGCAAACTCGCGCGCAAGTACCACCCCGATGTAAGCAAGGAACCACAGGCGGAGGAACGCTTCAAGGAGCTTGGCGAGGCCTACGAGGTCCTGCGCGACCCGCAGAAACGTGCTGCTTACGATCACCTCGGCTCTACCTGGCAGCCGGGACAGGAATTCACCCCGCCGCCGGACTGGCAAACGGAAGGGTTCGGTTTTAATCGAAGCACCGCCGCCGGTGGCGCAACGGCGAACCACTTCAGCGACTTTTTCGAAACCCTCTTTGGGCACGCCTTTCATGCCAGACCCGACGCATCGGGCACGGGCGCGCGAGTGCGCGGGCAAGATCAGCGCGCCAAGGTCGCAATCAGCCTCGATGACGCATACCGCGGTACGACGCACGTCATTCAGGTAGCCGTAGCGGAAGCTGATGCAACCGGCAACAGAGGCACACGCAACCACACGCTTCAGGTCCGGATCCCCTCCGGTATTGTACAGGGCCAGCAGATACGCCTTGCCGGGCAGGGTTCTCCGGGAATGGGCGGCGGTCCCCGCGGAGACCTCTATCTGGAGGTTCAATTGCAGCCACATCCGTATTTCGAAGCCGAAGGACGCGACATCTACCTCAATCTGCCGCTCACTCCGTGGGAAGCCGCACTCGGCGCTCAGCTCACGGTGCCGACGCTCGGAGGCAAGGTCGAGGTCAAGATCCCTGCGGGTTCGCAGGCCGGGCAGAAACTGCGGCTCAAGGGACGGGGCCTGGGCGGAAAAACGCCTGGGGACCAGTACATCGTGCTCCAGATTGTGGCGCCACCGGCCTTGACCCCCGCCGCCAGGGAGGCCTACGAACGGATGTCGCAGGAGCTGCAGTTCAACCCGCGCAGCCACATGGGGGTGTAAGGTGCCGGACAAACCCGTGACAATTACCGCCACCGTGCTCGATGAAGATATGACGCTCACCGTCGCTCAGCTATGCGAGTCACTCGGACTGGAACTGGATGAGCTCATTGGATACGTGCAGGAAGGCCTGGTGGAACCGCGCGGCATCAGCCCGCAAACATGGAGCTTTCCCGGCCCGGCGTTGAAGCGTCTGCACACTGCATTGCGACTAAGGCGGGAACTTGAGATTGACCTCGCCGGCACCATCCTCGCTGTCGAACTGCTGGAGGAGATCGAACACCTGCGCGCGCGCGTGCACGCGCTCGAGCTACTGCTGGGCGAGGCGCGTTAGCACGCTATAGCATGCGGGCAGCCACACGCGCCCACTCTGCGCCCCTCGCCGACCATTGGAACCCCACCACCGGACCATGCTCGGGCACTCCACGCCCTTGGACATTGCCGCCCGATTGTTCAAGCCGGAATGCACAAAAGAAATGACGTCGTTCGCCGCCGATGAGACTGCTTGCAGAGGTGGTCATGGGTTGCTGTGACAAGCGGCGCAGTCAATGCATCGATCCACGTTCGCTACGGCGGTGCTATCCCGACATCAAGTATCACAAATGGGGACTGGGCAGGGTGGCGCGCAAGTTCGACATCCGCTCGACGATCAAAGTCCGCTCCATGTCCGCCCGCACAACGGGCGCAGCCCGCAGAAGCAGCGATCGAGGAACTGCCGGCCAGTGCCTGCCCGATCCGGAATCGCGCCGAAACTGGGTTGCTTGAGCATGCTGCCCCGCAGCCGGAACTGCGGCCACTAACCCTAGGCTCCGACATAACGCTGCCGGCTGTTTCAACAGCAGCCAGCCGCTCTCTTGGGTGGGGCACAGCAACAGGGCATAATTCGCCTTGATCTTCCGGGTACCAACACGCCCTGCCCGACCGGGCCTGGCGGCGATCCGGCAGCGAAGATGGCATCGCTTTGCAGTTTGCGGCGAAGGACGTGCCAGGCCCGTCAAAGCAGGCTATCCTCACGGGAGGAGCCACACAAAAAAAGCAAATGGGGGGAAATGCCTGTGTTCCAGCGGATAACCAGCCTCTCCGCCCTCTGGGCAATCATGGCATCACTGGTCTTGCTCACTCCAGCCTTTGGCGCCAACCGGCAAGCGGCGGTCGACCCGGCGCTCAAAGCGCTGCTCAAGAAGGCAGTGAACGATCCGCGCAGCTTCCGGGACCGGTTCGACGCTGAAGTCTGGCTCATGGACATGTCGCAGCGCCTCAAGTCACGCATCCCCAATGATGCCTTCCGCATGCAACTGCTTGAGAACGTTCACTACGAAGCTATCCGTGCCGGCCTGAAGCCAGAACTGGTGTTGTCCGTGATTCAGGTTGAAAGCAACTTTCACCGATTTGCAATTTCGGTTTCCGGCGCCCGTGGCCTCATGCAGGTGATGCCATTCTGGCTGAAAGAACTCGGGAAACCGGGGGACGACCTGTTCCGAATACAGACGAATCTTCGTTACGGGTGCACTATTCTCAAGTACTACCTGGACAAGGAACATGGCAACCTGAGCGACGCTCTCGCCTTCTACAATGGCAGTCCGGGCCAGGAGCGGTATGTGGCGCAGGTATACCAGGCTTTCGAAACGAGTTGGCTTCCACAGTGAGCAACGACGTCAATAGTGCACGCTGAATTCGGTGAACCGCTCATCCAGCGCGGGAAAACGCGTAACCATGGTTACCCGGGCGCCAGGGGGACCCCGCCATAACCATTCCTCGAGCTGCCTGATCTCCTGATCCCCGCCGCAGGCGACAACCTCGACAGACCCATCGTCCTGGTTTCTGACCCAGCCGCACAGCCCGAGACGCCGTCCCTCGCGCTGGGTCGCAATACGAAAAGACACACCCTGGACCCGGCCCGACACGACAAAACGCGCGCAGAACGACGAAACCATGTCCGCACCATGCACCATCCCGTTCACCTCAGATCCACAGACATTCGCAGGCACCCGCCCCTCGCAACGCCCGGCGGCCCCGGCCCGGCAGTAGTGCCCGTATACAAGCACCGCCGGACATCGGCCGGGCGTACGAATTCCGCGGGCGCTCGACCTGAAGCGCTTGCCCGGACCGGCACGATCGCCTGCGATATAATGCCGCGCTGACGGATCTCGAGACAACCGGGCCCGTCGTTTTTCGCCTTTCGCCACCCAGGAGCCGATATGACCGCATCCTTTCGCACGGAAAAAGACAGCCTTGGCGAGTTTCAAGTGCCCGCCGATGCCTGGTACGGAATCCAGACCGCGCGTGCCGCAGGCAACTTTCCGATTTCCGGACGCCGCCCTGACCGTGACTTCATCATCGCCCACGCCCGCATCAAGTATGCCGCGGCACGCGCAAACTTCGCCGCCGGCTGGCTTGATGAGCGCAGCACGCAGGCCATCCTGAAAGCTGCCGCGGAAATCATCGACGGGAACTACCACGAGGAATTCGTGGTGGACCGCTTTCAGGCCGGTGCAGGAACCAGCCATAACATGAATACCAATGAGGTCATCGCCAATCTGGCCAACGTGGGCCTGGGAGGAAAAAAGGGCGAATACAAGCCGGTCAATCCCAACGATCATGTCAATATGGGCCAGAGCACGAATGACACGATTCCCACCGCGATCCGGCTTGCTGCACTCGCCAAACTGCCGCACCTTGTGGCGGCAGTCGAGGCGATGGCCTCGGAGTACGAGCGGATCGGCCAGCGGGAGGCGCGGACTATCAAAAGCGCGCGTACCCATCTGCAGGATGCCGTGCCGACTACGCTCGGGAGAGAGTTTCAGGCGTACGCCTGGACATTGCGCCGTTGCGCGCGCGGAGTTCTGGCCACACGACCATTGCTGTGCGACATCGGGCTCGGCGGCACAGCGGCAGGCACCGGCCTCAACACGAGCCCTGGCTATGTCGAACGCGTCGCGCAGGAGCTCGTGCAGTTGACGCACGAGCCAATCTGCTTTGGCGCCGATCTGAGTGCCCAGATGCCGTCGATGTCCGACCTGATGCAGCTGTCCGGCGCCATACGAACGGTCGCGCTTGAACTGACCCGTATCAGCAATGACATGCGGTTGCTCGCATCCGGACCGCGTACTGGTCTGGCCGAGATCCAGCTGCCCGCGGTGCAGCCCGGATCGAGCATCATGCCAGGAAAGGTCAATCCAGTGATGTTCGAGATGCTGAACCAGGTCTGCTATCAGGTCATCGGGCAGGACACGGCAGTCGCGCTCATGGTCCAGGCAGGCCAACTCGAGCTCAACGTGATGATGCCCGCGCTCGCCTCGGCCTTGTTCGACGCAATGGATTGGCTCACCAACGCCGTCAGGGCCACCACCGAGAAAAACCTCAAGGGCCTGACCGTTGATCGCGCCCGCTGCCGCGAGTATGCGCACGCCAGCGTCGGGCTCGCCACGCTGCTCAATACGGCCATCGGCTACGCTGCGGCCGCCGAAGTCGCCAAGGAATCGCAGCATAGTGGCCGGCCGGTGCGTGACATCGTGGCAGCACGCGGCCTGATGAGCGCGGACAGATTCGAGCGTCTGGTGGAAGAGGCTGCCATTCGCGGCAACATCGAAAAGCCGTGACGTCGGAAAACGGGCACAGTGCGACGATTCAGCCGGCCGCCCCGCGCCCTTCCCCGCTTTACCGTGGCCGTTTCGCGCCGTCCCCGACCGGTCCGCTGCACTTCGGATCCCTGATCGCTGCAACCGGCAGCTTCCTGCAGGCGCGTAGCCACGGTGGCGAATGGATTGTGCGCATCGAGGACCTCGATCCGCCACGTGCCGTTGCCGGCGCGGCCGACAGCATCCTGCACACGCTCGAGGCATTCGGACTCACCTGGGATGGCGCTGTGAGTTACCAGAGCTGGCGCGGCGCAGATTATCGCGATGCGCTTGCCCGGCTGGATTCCCAGGGGGCGGTGTACCACTGCAACTGCACTCGAAGCGAAATCGCAGATTCGAGTGTTCATGGAATAGACGGCCCGGTCTACCCGGGAACCTGCCGCAACGCGCGGCGCGATGGCCGCGCCCTGCGGGTGCGGACCGACGACAGCGAACTTGCGTTCTTCGATCTCATTCAGGGCAAGGTGCGCTGTGCGCTCGCACGCGAAATCGGTGATTTCGTCGTACGGCGCGCAGACGGCTTGTATGCCTACCAGCTTGCCGTGGTGGTAGACGACGCGGAGCAGGGCATCACCGAAGTGGTGCGCGGCGCCGACCTGCTCTTCTCCACCCCCCGCCAGATCCATCTGCAGAGGCTGCTTGGCCTTTCCACCCCCGGATATGCGCACCTGCCGCTGGTCGTGGATCAGCACGGCGAAAAACTCGGGAAGCAGACGTATGCCACCGCGGTTGACAGCCGCAATCCGGTTTCGGTCCTGCTCGAGGTACTGCGGTTTCTGGGCCAGCAGCTCCCGGACGAGTTGCGCGACAGCGATCTGGACAGCTTCTGGCATTGGGCGATCGATCACTGGCAGGTACAGCAGGTGCCGTCGGTCGGCGACCACATCACCGGAGCGGACCCCTAAGCATAATGCTTTTCTGATTGACATGACGCAACTGATGTAGTAGCGACTTTTGATGCGACCATGGTTGATAGTCTCACCTACGCCGGGTGTCCGACCAACATACGGCAGAAAACGCCCCGCGTTCTGCCTATGCTGACTTCCTCGCCTTATCCTTGGCAGGGAAGAGTGCCATGATCTCTGGCACACAGGACCCGCAGTTGGTACCAGCCTTCAGATGTTGGCCGACCGCTTCGACGCTGGCGCAGCCGCCGGCAATGGCCGCGCGGATGGCAATTTCACCGACTCCGAAGCAAGCACAGACCTGGCGACCAATTTCAACACCTCCCTTGTGCGGAATACCGGTCAGCAGGCTGACGCGGGTAGGAGCATCAAGGACATCGAGCAAAAAGAGTGACGCGAGCCAATCGCGCGGCGGAAGCCATGGGTCGGGACCGATGAAGATGCAGCTCTCAAGTTTTCCTTGGGTGAGACGGGCCGCGCGGTAGCGGCGCGCACCCTTGTCGAAATATTCTATCCACTCGACCTTTTCGTCACGGGTGCACAGCACCGTGCGTGCGGCCTCAGCCCAATCCCGGGGCAGTTCGTCGCCAGCGAGTTCGTAGCGCCACAGACTCTGGCCGCGTGCCGCCGCCCAGTAAGTCGCATTGTCCGGCGTCACCTTGCGGCGCGACAGCAGAAATCCATACCACGCCGGGGCAAGCGGCGTAACGCTGACCGGGGTATGTTTGAATTCCGGCTCGCCTGAGAGCGGATCGGTGACGGGATTCACCACAGCATCGATGCAGCCGGCACTCGTGAACTGATCATTCCAGTGCATGGGCGAAAATACTGCACCGCTTCGGGTGCTCTCGGTCACGCGCACCCGCGCCAAGGCACTTCCCCAGCGCGAGGCGATGCGCGCGAGCGTGCCCTCGCCCAACCCAAGCGTAGCGGCGTCGTGCGGATGAATTTCGATGTAGGGCTCGATGGTGTGTGCAGTGAGGCGCGGCGACAGGCCAGTGCGGGTGAGCGTGTGCCAATGATCGCGCACGCGCCCGGTGTTGAGCACAAACGGATAGGCAGCGTCGGGCACGTACGCTGGTGGGCACGGCACCACCGCCACGAACCGCGCGCGGCCGCTCAACGTGAAGAATTCTCCGTCGCCGAACAGACGTGCCGTACCTTTAGGATTATCCTTCGTTACTGGCCACTGCACCGGCGCAAGCGTGGCGTAGTCCTCGTCGCTGATCGCGGCGATGCCGGAAAGATCGAAAGCGCGAGTACCGTCGTTATAAAGGCCCGAGAGCGCTGCATGCTCGCGAAAAATAGCGGCGGTGTTCGCGTAGTCGAAAGCTTTTCCGAAACCCAGACGCTTCGCCACCTCGGCCAGCATCCACCAGTCCGGACGGGCCTCGCCCGGCGCCGGAAGAAACACCCGCTGGCGCGAGATGCGCCGCTCGGAGTTGGTGACCGTACCTTCTTTCTCGCCCCAAGCTAGCGCTGGCATCAACACATGCGCAAATCTGGTTGTATCCGTATGGCGCACGCAGTCAGACACGATCACAAGCTCGCACTTGTCGAGCGCACGCCGCACCCGGCCAGCATCCGGCAGGCTCACCGCCGGGTTGGTGGCAATTATCCATAGCACCTTGATACGGCCATGCTCCACTGCGCGGAACAACTCGACCGCCTTGAGGCCGGGCTGGGTGGCGATGGTCGGCGCCTTCCAGAATTCCTGTACCAGCGCGCGCTGCGCTGGATGATCGAGATCGAAGTGCGCCGCCAGTTGGTTGGCGAGCCCACCGACCTCGCGCCCGCCCATGGCGTTCGGCTGGCCAGTGAGTGAGAACGGTACCATGCCGGGGCGGCCGATGCGCCCAGTGAGCAAGTGACAATTGATGATGGCGTTGACCTTGTCTGTCCCGCTCGACGACTGGTTCACACCTTGCGAGAACAGCGTCAGCACACGCTCGTTTCGTGCGAACAGATCATAGAACGCCAACACCTGCGTGGCTGAAAGACCACAACAGGCGGCGACGCTCTCGATGTCTGCGCCACCGGCGCGCGCCGCTGCCAGCGCTTCCTCGGGACCCTCTGTGTGCTCACCGACAAACAACGGGTGAGTCTCATCGCAGTCGTGCAGCCACACCAGGAGCCCGTTGAACAACGCGACGTCCGTGCCAGGCCTGAGCGCTAGGTGCAGATCAGCGATGTCGGCGCTGGCAGTACGGCGCGGATCGATCACCACCACCCGTATCTCCGGATGCTCGCGCTTCGCTTTCACCAACCGCTGGTAAAGCACCGGGTGACACCAGGCAGCGTTCGAACCGGCCAGCACCACGAGCTGGGCGCGCTCGATGTCATCGTAGCAGCCGGGTACGGTGTCGGCACCGAAGGCGCGCTTGTGTCCGGACACCGCCGAGGCCATACACAGCCGCGAGTTAGTATCGATGTTGGCACTGCCGAGGAACCCCTTCATGAGCTTGTTGGCGACGTAATAGTCCTCGGTGAGCAGCTGCCCGGACACATAGAAGGCTACCGACTCGGGACCATATTTGTCGATTGCGGCGCGGATACCGGACGCCACGGTATCGAGCGCCGCGTCCCAGTCGACGCGCACGCCACGCAACTCGGGATAAAGCAGACGCGTGGTGAGGTCGAGGGTCTCGGACAGCGCCGCACCCTTGGAACACAGCCGTCCGAAGTTAGCTGGATGCTCGGGGTCACCCAACACCTCGACCCCGCCCGAGGGCTCGACACGCGCCAGCAAGCCACAGCCGACGCCGCAGTAGGGGCAGGTAGTACGTACGGTGCCTGGATTCATGACCGCTTGCGTGCGTGCATGTAATTGGGGACAGGTCGCCTGGCTCAGGATGAAACGCTCGTACCACTTTCCTCCGGCGTGAGCGACAGGAACACACGCCCGCCCTCGACCCGAACCGGATAGCGCGCGGTACAGCCCTCGTCCGGTGCCACCGCGATACCGGTGTCGATGTGGATTTTCCAGTCGTGCAGAGGGCAGGACACGTTACGGCCGTGGACCATGCCCTGCGAGAGCGGACCGCCCTTGTGCGGGCAGCGGTCGCGCAGCGCGAACACCTCATCGTTCACGGTGCGAAAAACCGCGATATCACCGCTTGCGCGTCTGACCACGCGGGCACCCTGGCGCGGGATTTCATCGAGCGCGCCGATGTCGATCCAGTCTTCTGCGCACTGCGCAACCTTGTTTGCGGCATGCATCACCTGTCTCCTGTCAATTCGAGAACCGCCTTGCTTTCCCCCGTTCGCCCTGGGTACATCGCAGGGCCGAAGGCACCATTTTGCTTCGAGGACTTCGGTGTGAACGGACCGCAGCTGATCCGGATTTCCGCTTACCATCTCTACCCGACCAGCTTGAGCGGGATGAATTCGTGCCGGTCTACACCGTTCGCACGCTCCGTCCAGGGGTCAACCTGCGCAAACCGTTGCGAGTACTGAAAACGGCCGGCGAGGGCCTTGCGATTGACCTCATCCTCAACTATCCGCTGCTTCACATACGCAAGACCGACGCGCTCCACCCAGGGTGCGGTGCGCTCCAGATAGTGCGCCTCTTCGCGATAGACCTGCAGGAAGGCAGCACAGTATTCAAGCACCTCGTGCGACGTCTTCACGCTGCACAGGAAGTCAGTGGCGCGTACCTTCACGCCGCCATTGCCGCCGACATGCAGCTCATAACCAGAATCGACGCACACCACACCGAAATCCTTGATAGTCGCCTCCGCGCAGTTGCGCGGGCAGCCCGACACGGCGAGCTTGACCTTGTGCGGCATCCACGAGCCCCAAGCCATCTTTTCTAGATCGATGCCCATCGCAGTCGAATCCTGGGTGCCGAAGCGACACCAGCTCTTTCCGACACAAGTCTTGACGGTCCGGACTGCCTTGCCATAGGCATGCCCCGACACGAATCCGGCCGCCGAGAGATCGCCCCACATGGCCGGCAGGTCTTCTTTCCTGACGCCCAGCATGTCGATGCGCTGGCCACCAGTGATGTGCACCGTCGGCACCCGGTATTTTTCGGCAATCTCGGCGATGGCCTTCAGCTGCGCCGGCGTGGTCTCGCCACCCCAGATGCGCGGCACAACTGAGTAAGTGCCGTCCTTCTGTATGTTGGCGTGAGCGCGCTCATTGATGAAACGCGCCTGGTTGTCGTCCACGTACTCACCCGGCCAGGCGGTCAACAGGTAGAAATTGAGCGCCGGGCGGCACTTGCTGCAACCGTCCGGGCTCTTCCATTCGAGACAGTCTATGACTGCGCGGATACTCTTGAGCTCCAGGTCACGGATCGCACCGCGGATTTCGTGATGGGTGTGGTCGGTGCAGGCGCAGAGCGGCTTGTTCTTCGGCGTCGTCGAATAGTCACCGCCAAGCACAGTAGCGAGCAGTGCCTCCACCAGTCCAGTACACGAGCCGCAGGAGCTCGATGCCTTGGTATGGGCGCGGACCTCCTCCAGGGTAAAGAGCTTCTTGTCGCCGATTGCCTCAACGATGGTAGCCTTACACACTCCGTTGCAACCGCAGATCTCGGTGCTGTCCGGCAGCGAGGCCACGCGGCTCCTGATGTCACCATGCCCGGCCTCGCCGAGGTGCGCCTGACCGAAGAGCAACCTGTCGCGCAGGCTCGCGACATCAGTGTCATCGCGCATGAGCTGGAAATACCAGGCGCTGTCCAGAGTGTCACCGTACATGACGGCACCGCGGATACGGTTGTTCTCGAGCACGACCTTCTTGTAGACACCGCGCCCCGCGTCCTTGAGCACGATTTCCTCGCAGCCGTCTTTGCTCTGGAAGTCGCCGGCCGAAAACAGCTCGATGCCTGTAACCTTAAGCCTGGTCGAACTCATGGAACCGGTGTAGCGTGCGAATCCGAGTTCGGCCAGGTGATTGGCGCATACCTTGGCCTGTTCGAACAGCGGCGCCACGAGGCCATAGGTCTGACCACGATGCTGCACGCACTCGCCCACGGCATAGATACGCGGGTCATAGGTCTGCATCGTATCGTTGACCACCACGCCACGCTCGCAATGGAGACCCGCACTCTTGGCGAGTGCGGCGTTGGGGCGGATGCCAACCGCCATGACGACGAGATCGGCAGCTATCTCGGTGCCGTCCTTGAAACGCACCGCCCGCACCCGGTCATCACCGAGAATCGCCTCAGTCTGGACCTGCATGATGAAGCGCAGGCCACGCTCCTCGAGCGAGGCCTTAAGCAGCGCCGCTGCCGCCGGATCGAGCTGCTTTTCCATCAACGCGTCAAGCAGGTGCACAACCGTGACCTCCATACCCTGCCTGAGAAGGCCGTTTGCAGCTTCCAGACCGAGCAGACCGCCGCCGATTACTACGGCGCGCCTGTGACAGCGCGCAGCGCCGAGCATCGCTTCAACATCATGGATATCACGGAAGGTCAGCACACCCGCCAATTCCCTGCCCGGCACCGGGATAATAAACGGCAGAGATCCGGTAGCCAGCAGCAGCCGGTCATAAGGCGCGCTGGTGCCGTCCCTGGCGACCACCTTCCTCAATCGACGCTCGATGCGCTCCACCTCTTTGCCCGCGTGCAGGGTAATGCCGTTCGCCGCGTACCATTCCGTGTCGTTCAATACGATGTCGGTAAACTTCTTCTCACCGGTCAGTACCGGCGACAGCAATATGCGGTTGTAGTTTCCGTGCGGCTCGGCTCCGAACACGGTGACGTCGTATTTGTCGGGCGTGATCTTTAGCAGTTCCTCGATAGCCCGCATTCCGGCCATGCCGTTGCCTACTAAAACGAGTCTTTCCTTCATGCATCTGTCCTCCATCTTCTCCTTCGGACTCATGCTGCTTCGCCGCCCGCGACGCCCTGGCGCTCGTACAGAAACTCAAGCAGCGCCGTGCGCCGTGCGTGGTAAATCTGGTCGTTGGCAAGCCCCAAACGCATCCGCGGGCGTGGCAGGTCGACATGCACCACCGCACCGATGGTGGCGCTCGGCCCGTTGGTCAACATGACTACGCGGTCGGATAGCAGCACCGCTTCGTCCACATCGTGCGTCACCATGATCGTTGTACATCCACTCGCCGCAACGATGCGCAGAAGTTCATCCTGCAAGTGCGTACGCGTGAGTGCATCGAGCGCGCCAAGCGGCTCATCGAGCAACAGTACTTTGGGCTGCATCGATAGAGCGCGCGCGATGCCAACACGCTGCTTCATGCCGCCTGATAGCACGTACGGTAGCTTGTTCGCCGCGTGCGCGAGCCCGACTATATCGAGCGCTGCATGCGTGCGCCGCTTGAGGCACGCCTTGTTTTCCTCCCGCCCGAACACGCGTTCGACCGCGAGATAAACGTTCTCGAAGCAGCTCATCCATGGCAGCAGCGAGTGGTTTTGAAACACAACCGCCCGATCAGGGCCGGGACCGGCAATCTCGCGCCCGCCGCAAAGCAGGATGCCGCTCGTGGCCTCGGTGAGGCCGGCAATTATATTGAGCAGTGTTGACTTGCCACAGCCGGAGTGGCCGATGATCGAAACAAATTCGCCTTCCCGGATGGAGAGATTCACATCGCGTAGGGCGACAAACCGTCCTTTCCTGGTGTCGAATACCTTGCTCAGATTTTCGATGTGGACGTAATGGCTCATGACCCACCCCCGTAGTAGTCGAAACGCTTTGCAACCAGCAGCAGTGCCTCCTCGAGCAGATATCCGACGATACCCACCACAAAGATGGCGATGATGATGTGCGCGACATTTAGGTTATTCCACTCGTCCCATATCCAGAACCCGATACCCACACCACCGGTCAGCATTTCGGCAGCGACGATTACGAGCCACGCGATACCCATGGACAGACGCATGCCAGTCATCATGTACGGCAACACTGCCGGAAACAGAATCTTAGTGAACACCTTCCATTCGGACAGCTTGAGCACGCGCGCCACATTGAGATAGTCTTGTGGCACACGCGTCACTCCGGTCGCGGTGTTTATGATCATCGGCCAGATGCTGGAGATGAAAATGACCCAGATCGCTGCTGGCTGCGCCGCCTTGAATACGTACAACCCGATCGGCAGCCAGGCAAGTGGTGATACCGGACGCAGCAGGCTGATGATCGGTTTGCTCATGCGGCTCAGAAAAGCGAACCGACCTATTAGAAAACCGAGCGGGATGCCGACAACCGCCGCCATGCCGAAGCCGATCGCGACGCGCGACAGCGAGCGCAGTACGTTCCATCCGATCCCCTCATCATTCGGGCCGTTACTGTAAAATGGATGCGCAAAGACCTTCAGTGCCGATTCCCAGGTCTTGACCGGCCCCGGTACACCGGAGTGTTCCGCCACCAGCATCCACGCCAGCACGAACAGCACGAACCCCAGCAGAGGCGGAATGCTAGAGCGCAACGCGGCTATCACGATCAACGCAAGCCGCGAACGTCGCTTCGGCGGTTCCAGCTCCATCGCTGGCCGGCTAACCTGCCCCCCGTCTTCCGGTGGCCGCTTCGCCGGATGCTCGTGCGCTACCGTCTGCTTCCATGCCTTATCAATTTTGACCACACCCATGACTCACCCCCTCACACAACCTTTATTTCGAATACCACGGGCTAGAATATCCGGCTCTTCCTCGTTCCATGACACACTGCCGAATCGCTTAGCGCTGCACATCGGATCGGTCTGCAACGACACCGATGCCTCGTGACACTGGTTGGCGACCTTGACATCAGCGACCAGAAAGCTTTTTACCTCCGTTCAGGCTGAGGCATTCAGTTTCGCGAGCGCGGCGAGATCCACTTTCAGGTTCTTCATCTTGAAGGACTTCACGTAGTCGATCGGTTTGGCGGGATCGTACGCCAGGCCGTCGAGAAACTTGTCCGGCCCCATGAGTATCGGCTTACTGGCCTGGGCCAGCGTCCAGTGACCGGAATGCTTGCCTTCGATCTTGTAATCGATAGTCGGAACAGCAATGCCCAGCGCCTTGGCCGCGTCTCGGTAGATATCCGGGCGGTACACCGAGGCGGCAGTCTTCTTGATATCCAGTGGTTTTTCGATCTGCCCCCAGCGGATCATCTGAGTGATGAACCACTCGGCGTGCGAAAGCCACGGAAAGGTCGCGGCGTAACGATAGAACACATTGAAATCCGGCAGCGGCCGCGGCACCCCACCATGCGAGTAGCGGAAGGTGCCGGTCATAGACATCTTCACCACATCCTCGGGTGCATTGACATATGACTTCTGAGCAATAATCTTCACCACCTCGATGCGGTTCTCAGGCTTATCCATCCACTGCGCTGCTTCGATCAGCGCCATCAAGGTCGCGTGGTGGGTTTTCGGATACTTTTCCGCCCATTCGAGATTCACACCGAATACTTTCTCTGGATTGTTGTTCCAGAGCTCGTAGCTCGTGATCAGCGTATGGCCGATGCCGGCGGTCACGGCGCGCTCGTTCCATGGTTCGCCCACGCAATAGCCAACGATGCTATTCGACTCCAGATTGGCCACCATCTGGGGCGGCGGTATGACAATCAGCCGTACATCATTGTCCGGATCGATGCCGGCCGAAGCCATCCAGTAGCGGATCTGGTAGTTGTGGGTCGAGACTGGGAACACCATGGCAAAGGTCATCGGCGGCTTGCCGGACTTCTTGTCGGCATCGATCACTTTTTTGAGTGCGCGCGCCGTCACCGGCCGTTCCTTCATCGCCGCTGGGTCGGCCTTGACCATGCGTTCATAGAGTGCTTTGGAAACAGTGATACCGTTTCCATTGAGGTCCATGCTGTAGGCCGTCACAGTGGCCTTCCGCACCGCTCCGATCCCGAGTGTTGCGGCAATCGGCATGGGGGCCAACATGTGTGCGCCATCGAGCACTCCCAGCGCCACTTTATCCCGGATATTGGCCCAAGATGCTTCTTTGGAGACGGTGCTGTTGAGCCCGTATTTCTTGAAGTAACCCTTCTCATGTGCCACTACGATCACGGCACAATCCGTGAGCGGGATGATGCCGAAACTGACGTTTGGCTTCTCTGGACCGGTTTTCTCGCCGGCATAGGCGACGCTCCTCGCCCCACCAGGCACCATGCCGAGGATTCCCGCGGTGGCAATGCCACCGGCCAGGCCTGCCTTCAAAAAGTTGCGGCGCGACACACTGGCGTCGTCCGGAGCCGGGAACTGGGTCTTGTCCGCTTGTTCATCGTGCTGCATCGTTACCTCCAAGTAGCCAAAAAAATGGCGCCCTGCCTGTCACCAGAGCGACAGGCGAGGACGCCATTGTCCTAACTGCGGGCCATCACGACCCGCTCTATTATCTTGCGCCGCCGACCCGTCATTGGGCCCGGGCATTACTTTAAATTCTGTTACGTCAGCAGATCCACCATAGCAATCACGCTTTCCGCCACCGACGACAGCCGTATGTTTCGATCCATCGCCGTCTTGCGCATCAGACGGTAAGCTTCTTCCTCGCTGCAATGGCGCTGCTTCATGACAATCCCCTTGGCACGCTCGATCACCTTGCGCTCCGCCAGGTTTGCCTGCGCCTGATCCAGCTCTTGGCGCAACGCCTGCCATTGCTCAAAGCGCGCCAGGGCCAAGTCCACGATCGGCCGCACGCGTTCTGCCGACAATCCGTCCACGATGTAGGCGCTGACCCCGGCTTTCAGGGCTTCACGCATCATTGTCCGATCCTTGTCCTGCGTGAACATAACGATCGGTCGCGGATCGTCACGCGTGATCATGCACAGGTGCTCGAGCGTATCGCGGTCCGGCGAGTCACGGTCGATGATGATGACGTCCGGCTTCACCACGCGCACGCGCACCATCAACTCCACGGCCGACCGCACTTCCGCAGCAACCTCATAGCCGCCCCCCTGCAATGCTGTCCGCAAGGTAGCCGCACGCTCGGCATCGTCATCGAACAGCAGCACACGCAATGTCATTTCGATGTTTCCCGTGCGTCTGATTAAAGTCTATAGCAATCGTTATGCCAGACTAAAAAGTACCATTCCATCCTCTAGTTACATCATGCCGGTCATTTTAGCGAAGCAAAATCTGCACCGGGATAATGCATAGCCACTCATCCGTGCTCCATCCTGATGCAGAACCGAGCATGCTTAGCCCGCCTTTCTCAACCGGCGGGGTTAAGTACGCAAAGTCCCGCGTAAATACACCTCTCTGCCCTGCCTGACAGGTCTTCACTACAACATCCGCCGAGACGGTTCAAGGTTGCGGGCAAGATCAACCTACCGGGATACCGGCAGCGGTGATGCGCGGGGGCAGGGCCAGGTTCATCTGGGCAAGCAGCATCTGCCGATCGCTCCCGGTTCGGTATAGCACGTGAGGATGGGTTCCCGACCGTCGGTAGTCACGGAGTGCGCATCGAGTATCTGGGCGACAGCAAACTTATCGTGCACCGCACACAGAGCGATCCCTACGGCGAGCCATTTTAATTTCGCGCGCGGCGCGATATGCAGACAGTTACTTATGGGGGACGAAGATGCATGCTTCAATGCCATGCGCGAACTGATGGCAGATCCGTCGTAACGCGAGATCGTCTTTGAGGCTTCGAACATCGCCTATACCTCGCTCAGTTGCACAGAGAGCGTCCACAGTTCAGCCGGGTCGCGCGAGTCAAGTACGTGCGCAGCAGATAACAGCCGTCGCGTTGGCGGGCCGGACTATGCTTTCCTCGAACAAGCCGATCGGCAAATGCAACACCGGTGCCGTGGTTTCAGATCAGGCGAGATCAAACACCAACAGCTCTGCGCCTTGGGCCGCATCCAGCCTGAGTTCTGGCTCGCCGGTAATCTGTGCGCCGTCGCCCGCTGCAAGGGTCCGACCATCGAGAAATACCGTACCGCGTGCCACCTGCACATACGCCCGCCGCAGCGGCGCCAGCGGGTAGCGAACGTGGTCATTGCCATCGAGTCGGCCGGCATACAACGACACATCCTGATGGACAATGACGGAACCGTCGCGTCCGTCAGAAGACGCCACCAATCGCAACCGCCCGGTAAGCTCTTGCGGATCGAAATGACGCTGCTCGTAGCTCGGCGAAAGTCCGCTTTCACGTGGCACAATCCAGATCTGCAGAAAATGTACGATTTCATCCGATGATGCATTGTATTCGCTATGGCGCACGCCCGTGCCTGCGCTCATGCGCTGCACGTCGCCGGGCCGGATTACCGAGCCATTGCCCATGCTGTCCTTGTGCTCCAGCGAGCCTTCCAACAGGTAAGTGATGATCTCCATGTCGCGATGGCCGTGGGTCGGGAAGCCGGTCCCGGGATTCACCCGATCCTCATTGATAACACGCAAGTGACTGAACCCCATGTGCGCTGGATCGTGGTAATCGGCAAAAGAGAAGGTATGGTGACTGTCGAGCCAACCGTGATTGGCATGACCACGCGTCGCAGACTGGCGGATTTCAATCATGACAGACTCCTATTCTCTTGTTTTCACAGAACATACATATCAATCGATCAAGTATTTTATAGCCAAGATGGTGGAGCTTCGCGAAATCTCCCTAAGCAATCGATCCATCCTGCGCATTGTACACTCGCCGTTCATAATCATTCGCTAATACGTGCGCGCCTATCCATCACGAGACATGGTCTGACACTCCTTGCGCGAAACCACAAGCCCGAATATCTTGTGGTTCTTCATCCACAACACTGGGGGCATGTTATGGCGGCAGAAGCCTCGAAATTAGCTAACCCTGCACCTCTCGGTCTCGTTGGCTTCGGACTCACCACAGTAATCCTGAGCTTGATCAACGCCGGTGTATTGCCGGCGGGTGGCGAGCAGGTGGTGATTCCATTAGCCTTTGCGTATGGCGGTCTGATACAGATGCTCGCTGGCATGCTTGAGTTCCGCACTGGCAATACCTTCGGCACTGTGGCATTCCTCAGTTATGGCGCGTTCTGGTGGTGGTTTGCCCTTCTGGTCCTGCTCGGTGGCCATGGCATACTCGATTTGTCACAGGCCGGAACCACCATCGGCGTCACACTGATCGGATGGGGCGTTTTCACGCTTTACATGTGGATAGCCACTTTCCGGCTCAGCAAGGCACTGTGGTGGGTATTTCTCACCTTGTGGATCACATTATTTTTGCTTGGTTTCGGTGCATTGCTTGGTATAAAAGGACTGCATGTTGCAGGAGGTTGGCTGGGCCTCGTCTGCGGTTTGCTCGCCATGTACACCAGCTTTGCATTAGTCACGAATGAAACATTCGGCAAAACAGTAATACCGGTAGGTGCACCCCATAATTGACGAAGGATGGCGTGCTTTTTTGGGCGGCCGCAACAGGCGGCCGCCCGCACCGGCACCCGGAAAACGTGGCTTCCGAACCACATTCCGCGCACGTCACAGCTTGCATACTCATTCACGTGATCAATTGTGACGACCGCACTGCCGCAACAATGGACACACTGGGAGCGACAGAAAAGTTACCGGGAAGATGCGCGGATAGTCACAACGAATTCTGCGCTCCGTAGTGCCCCGCTGAAATAAGGATGCATTATGTTATTTTCCGATCGCGGGTGAAATCCCGGTTTTGCGCTCGGCAGGATAGCGACGCAACCTTCTCGGGCCCACGCGCTGCGGTTCGCGAAGACAGATAAAGAGAGGTGAAAACCATGTCAAACGAGAAGATATACGACGTTCCAGCAGCGTTCGCCAAAACTGCCCACATTTCCGCACAGCGCTACCAGGAAATGTACGCCCGCTCGATCGCCGACCCGGACCGCTTCTGGGATGAACAGGCGAAGGAGCTCCTCATTTGGTCCAAGCCATGGAGCAAGGTTTCCGATTGGGACTACAAAGAGGTCAGCATTCGCTGGTTCCTCGGAGCAAGACTCAACGCCTGCTACAACTGCGTAGACCGTCACCTGGAAAAGCACGGCGATCAGGTTGCAATCATCTGGGAAGGAGATGACCCATGGGCCGACCGCAAGATCACCTATCGCGAGCTGCATGAACAGGTATGTCGTCTGGCAAACGTTCTGAAGAGCCGCGGCGTCAAAAAGGGAGATCGTGTCTGCATCTACATGCCGATGATTCCGGAGGCAGCCTATGCCATGCTCGCATGCGCCCGCATAGGCGCAGTGCATTCTGTGGTGTTCGGGGGCTTCTCTCCGGAATCCCTGAAGGACCGCATTCTCGACTCCGACTGCCGCGTAGTGATTACGGCGGACGAAGCCATCCGCGGCGGCAAGAAGATCCCGCTCAAGAACAATACTGACAAGGCGGTGATGGCGTGTCAGAACGTGCACACCGTACTGGTCGTCAAGCGCAGTGGTGGCCCGGTGATATGGCACGACAGCCGCGATGTCTGGTACCACGAGATGATGGCCAAGGCGGCACGCGACTGCCCGGTCGAGGAGATGGATGCCGAAGATCCATTGTTCATCCTCTACACCTCTGGCTCCACTGGCAAACCCAAAGGTGCCTTGCATACGACCGGTGGTTATGTATTGTTTGCCGCAATAACACACAAGTACATCTTCGATTACCACGAGGGAGACATCTACTGGTGCACGGCAGATGTCGGCTGGGTAACCGGACATTCGTACATCGTCTATGGGCCGCTCGCAAACGGCGCCACCACGCTCATGTTCGAGGGCATACCGACCTATCCGACCGCATCGCGCTTCTGGGAAGTCATCGACAAACACAACGTCAATATCTTCTATACCGCGCCCACTGCGATCCGCGCCCTCATGCGCGAAGGGGACGAGCCGGTCAAGCGCACGCGGCGCACGAGCCTGCGCCTGCTTGGGACCGTGGGCGAGCCGATCAATCCCGAGGCATGGGAGTGGTACCACCGGGTGGTCGGCGATGCCCGCTGCCCGGTGGTGGACACTTGGTGGCAGACAGAAACGGGTGGAATCCTGATAACACCGCTGCCGGGAGCAACTCGCCTTAAACCCGGCTCTGCCACTCGCCCGTTTTTCGGAATAGTGCCAGCATTAGTTGACAGCGAAGGCAAGCTTGTCGAGGGCGCCGGAAGCGGAAACCTGGTGATCACCCGCTCCTGGCCGGGCCAGATGCGCACCATCTACGGCGATCACCAGCGCTTTATCGACACCTATTTCAAGGCCTATCCAGGAATGTATTTTTCTGGCGACGGCGCGCGTCGCGACGCTGACGGCTATTACTGGGTCACCGGGCGTGTGGACGACGTGATCAACGTCGCGGGACATCGCCTCGGAACGGCGGAGATAGAAAGCGCATTGGTGCTGCACGAAGCAGTGGCTGAAGCGGCGGTCGTCGGCTTTCCCCATGACATCAAGGGCCAGGGGATCTACGCCTACGTAACCCTGATGGCCGGGATCGATCCGAGCGAACAATTGCGCCAGGAACTGGTCATGCTGGTCCGCAGCGAAATCGGCGCCATCGCTACGCCCGACGTCATACAGTGGGCACCAGGGCTACCTAAGACGCGCTCCGGCAAGATCATGCGCCGCATCCTGCGCAAGATCGCAGCCAACGAAACGGATTCCCTGGGGGATACCACGACACTTGCCGATCCGGCAGTTGTCGACGATCTCATCAAGAATCGCATCGGAAAGTAAAAGCCGGTTGCGCACCCGGCAGGGTGAAACTGGGTCAGTTTGCGGCCCGTCATGGCTGCGGCATGCGCCCGCCACGCGATGCGGGAATACGCGGATCAGCAGGCGGTTACGACCGCCAGTCAGCCAATCGTCGATTGCCCCCGGCGCCGTTCGATGCCCAACCATGTACGCACGAGCGCCCCGGGACCAGCCGCACGAGCAGAGCGGCCCATCGCCAGGCTTACGATAACGCGGCGTCCGGCGGCACCGTCTGCCATGACCTCCAGGGCGGTAAGCGCCAACCCCGCCACCAGCGCAAGTAGCCGCCACAGCACTGGATCCAGTGCCCGCTACCAGCGCGCGGTTGCGCCCGTCAGCAGTATGCCCAGCACCAGGTAGGTGCCCGCATACCACCCCAGCACCTCGCGCATGGCCCCGGCTGTCGGTGCCGGAAGCGGTGGAACCCAGTCGGCGAGCAATACGCTGTAAGCCGCGACGATCACCAAAAGCTAGGTCCATTTCGAGTTCACCGGTTCCCCACCATGAATGATGGGATTCGCCCGGGAACGGCTGGGAAAGTGGTATCACACCGGAAAGATGCTAGATTTATAAATAAGCCGGTAAAAGAACCAGCCGAAAAATTTTTAAGACAAATAAACAGGTTTATACACCTTCTGCCCCAGGTTCTCCCAACAAAACCGCATGTGCGCGATGACCCTACAATTCGTCGTTCCGCCGCTGTCAGGTCAGGACGCAGACAACGCCGGCCTTGCCGAAACCGAGCGCTGGCTCGCTAACCTGCCGGTACTGAATGCCGCCGAATCCAGTTACCAGCTGTTTAACGCGCTTACCAGCCTGAACCGCCAACCGCTGGACGACATGACCCGGCTCCAGATTCTGGAACTTTACCGCCGGCCTGTTCATGTCATCTGTGCCGAACAGCAGAAGCGCTATCTTGGCCTGCCTGTACCGCTGCCACAAGACAGCAGGCTGGTGGCGGAACGCGTGCGCCAGTTTCAGGTTGAGATGGCATATGGCTACAAGCGTATCGTTCTCGGCTTCAGCGAGAACCATGGCCGGGACGCAGAAACGAAATCCGGACTCGCGCTAGCCGTGCAGCGCACAATCCGCTACCTCACAGAAACGCTCGCCAAATCCTATGAGCTCTACACGCCAGGCCCGGAAGGAACATGGCGCGAGCTGCATCAGCTTTATCTTTATACCGAGGCAGAGGGAATCACTGAACTGCCCGTGACCGACGAACTCAACGCATCCGTCACCCACAGCAGTATCGGACATGCGTACAAGCAGGCATTGCTGCTCGACTTCAGCGATCCCTACCATCTGCCGGCACAGATGCTGCAGAAAATCTGTCAATACCTCGACGCATACGCGCCGCTTGCTCAGATCGTCCCGGTGACGGACACACTCAAGCAAGAGTGCCAATTCCTGGTGAATCTGGGCAATGACCGCGCCGGCGTCACCAACACCGAGAACCCGCCGATCACCATGGAATCCCAGTACCGTCTGCTCACCACGGTCTGGCTCACGCGGGCCCTGCACCAACAGCTCAGCGCACTGCAAAATGGCGAGCCACCACCGGCCGATGCCCTCGGAAAGGACTTCTACACCAATCGCGGCAAAGAGATGCTCATGCGTCTCATTACCTCATGGGGAGTGAATCCCAGACGGTATTTTCCGCGAACGCCGAAGGAAGGTGTGAAAATCGAGGTAATCCGCGGAGTCGACAACATAAACCGTTGCGTCAACGGCGGTGCGCCATTCATGCTGAGCACAACCGAGGTCGGGCCGCAGCCGGCGCGCGATGAAATCGGCAGGCAGGCCGAAGATCCGAGCACAACCGTAGACCAGAGGGTGGACTCAGGTGAGCTGTGGGACCTACTCGATGAAAGCGCGGGTGGATTTTCACTCGCACGGGCAAGCACATCCAATCAGCACGTTCACGTCGGAGACCTCATCGCGACCCGGATCATCGACCAGAAGATGACGCGGGGCATTGCGGTCGTGCGCTGGGCGCGCAGTTCCGGACCAGACCACATCGAAATCGGAGTTGAGCGTCTCGCCCCCTCAGCGAAACCGGTCGCAGTCGCGGCAGGCAATGCGCCTGGAAGCAGTTTCGCCATGGCATTGCGACTGCCAGAGATCAAATCTTTGCGGATGCCGGAAACCTTGATCACTCCGTACGGATCGTTCAAACCTCAGCGCATCCTGATTCTGGACGACGGCTACCGTACCTATCAGATACGCGCCATCAAGCTGGTGAACCTTACCCATTCTTTCGAACAATTCCAGTTCGCGTTCCTGGAATAATTCCTGCTTCGCTCAGGCCGGGACCATTGACCTGCCAGGCACACAAACAAAAAGGACCCCGTAGGGGTCCTTTTTGCCTGACGCGCTGAACCTTAAAGTCGATCAGTAACGCGGTTCACTCGCCGGTCAGAAAGGCGCGGTCGGCGGATCCTTCCACACCCAGCTTCCAGGCACCGCGGGTCTTGGCATAGTGCATTGCGCGATCCACTTCCGCGCTCGATGCGCCATGCTCGATGCTGAGCGTCTGCCCCGGGAAAATCAGGTCAGGGCCGTGCTTGATCTCGGCACTGTTCGCCTTGTAGATGAGCGGCCATTCGTAGGGATTGCCGTAGATCCCGCTCTGACCAGCGATTGTCCACAGGCAGTCCCCGTGGTTGACCTCATAGCTCGAGACCAATCCGGAATTCGTGGGTGCTGCCGTGCCTTGGGATTCCGAGGGCTGTGTAGCCGGCGCGCTCGCTGCCGGTGTCTGCGTCGGAGGCGCCGTCTCCTGCTTCGGTGTCGTCGCGCACGCACCCAAGGTTACGGCCATCGCCACAAACAGAGAGGCCTTCATGCCCCCCACCAGCTTGTTACTCATTTTTTGATTCTCCGAAACAGGTTAGTTGTTATTGCAATTGGATCTGTCTACCGAAAAAGCTAGCATTCTGCGCACTGCAATGTCAAGAAGATACTGTTTAAAATTCCCTTTTCCTTGAACATTTCGCCAGCGATCGCTGCGATCATGATAGGCTTCTCGAAAGAGCGTATTGCACCTAGCATCCACCGAATCCGAAATGCTCATTAACGACTCCATCCACGCGCCTGCGAATGGTACGCCTTACCGTCTTATGAGCGCGGGTATTTGCGCATGTGGCGCCTGGCGGAACCATACTGGGTGTAATCACAAACCGCTGCAGCGCCCGGCCCGGGTGGTTGGTCGCGCAATCGAAAACAAGTTAACGCCCGACCTGACTGCCCGACCGCGCGACAGTGGTACACCACAACAGGGCACGCCACGCCCCCAGCATGCCCCCGGATCGGTCAACACAGATTGTCTGCCCCCCACTTTTTGGCGGGACCGGGCCAAACCCGCCCAGTGTGTGGAGGAACTCGTTCCGTGACAGAAATTCTCGTGTTGTATTACAGCCGCTACGGAGCGGTGGAGGAGATGGCGCAACAGCTTGCCCGCGGAATCGAGAGGGTCGCTGGAATGCAGGCTCGGATCCGTACAGTTCCGCCAGTCGGACCTACTTACGACCCCAACGCCCGCAGCATACCGGACGCCGGTGCACCATACGCCACGCTTGAAGATCTGCAACAGTGCGCAGGCCTTGCTCTGGGCAGCCCGACACGCTTCGGCAACATGGCGGCGCCGATGAAGCATTTTCTCGACAGCACCGGATCACTGTGGTTGTCGGGAGCGCTGATTGGCAAACCGGCAGCCATATTTACCTCGACTGCGACCCAGCATGGGGGGCAGGAGACCACGCTGCTGTCCATGATGCTGCCGCTGCTGCACCACGGCATGCTCATCATGGGCCTGCCCTACAGTGAAGAGGCCCTGAGCAAGACCGCAACCGGTGGCACACCGTATGGGGCCAGCCATGTAGCCGGGCCCGATAACGATCGGTCTTTGTCGGTGGAGGAAAAACATCTATGCCAGGCCTTGGGAACACGCCTCGCAATCATTGCGCAGCGACTCGCCCATGACTCGATACGCTGAGAGACATGTGCCGCCGTCACGGCGCACACGCATCCTGTACTTCCTGTCTGTCGGCAGCTACCTCGCGCTGATTGCCCTGTCTGTCCTTTGGGAAGGCTGGCTAGCGCCTGCGGCCGGCGCGCCACCGGATCTGTGGCTCATCATCAAGTCCGTGCCCCTGCTGTTGCCGCTCTTCGGTCTGTTGCACGGCAAACCGTACACCCATGCCTGGGCAAGCCTGCTCGTGCTCATCTATTTTACTGAAGGCGTGGTACTCACCTATACCTACCGCACCCAGCCGCTGTCGTTCCATGACACCTTCACCTGTGCGGCAGTCGAGACCGTGCTGTCCGCAATCTTCATTGTGAGCGCGCCGTTCTATGCGCGTTTCCGCGCAATCGAGCTGCTGAATGAAGCCGACGGGTAGCACCGGCGGCGACATCCGGGCGCTATGCGCGCTCCTCCTGTTGCAGAACACGCAGGAACGGAATCGTCAGACGGCGCTGGGCTGCCAAAGACGCCTGGTCGATGCGATCGAGCAGGCGGAACAAGGCATGCGGATCACGCGGATAACGCGACAGGACATAACGCGCCACGTCCTCACTCATGTCCAAGCCGCGGTTGCCTGCCCGCAGACACAGCGCAGCAATCTTGTCGTCGTCGGTCAAGGCTTGCAGCTGGTACACCAACCCCGCACCAAATCGCGTCGCGAGATCCGGCAGAACCGTCCCGAGGTACGCCGGATTAGCCGTCGCGGTCACCAGCATCAGGCCCCCAGCTGTGCGCGTGCGTTCATACAGGTGCAACAACGCAGACTCCCACTGGCGGTTGCCGCCGACCACGTGGATGTCGTCGAGGCAGACCAGTGCCGAGGAGTCCAGACCCTCAAGAACATCGGGCGGAAACGTCGGGATCAATTGCAGCGGCACGTACGCCGGTGCGAGGTCCTGTTCCTGCATCCGGCGAGCCGCCGCCTCCAGCAGATGGGTCTTACCGCAGCCGGATTCTCCCCATAGGAAAATCTGCTCGAATCCGCCCCGACCACCGTGCGCCGCCGCAGCGGCCACCCGCTGCACCGCTGTCTTGATGCGCTCCAGGACTTCGCGATTGCGGAGGTCATGGAAATTGTCAAACGACGAAGCATCGCGCAGCCGCACATCGAGGGCAAGCTGCCGGCCCGCACGCGGCGCCCCACTCACTGCGGCCCCGCTGGTCCAGCGACGGAACTAGACACGCTGCGGTGCGTACGAAAATGGCGGCCTGCCACCGCCAGGATGGCGGCCCCGGGCAAAGCCAGAAGCACACCCATGAAACCGAAAAGCCGCCCTCCTGCCATGACAGCGAAAATCACTGCAACCGGATGCAGCCCGATGCGTCCGCCGACCAGATAGGGGGTCAACACCATACTCTCCAGCGCCTGCCCGATACCAAAGACCATACCGACCCAGGCCAACACGGAAATATGCTGGAACTGCAGCCACGCGGCCAGCCCGGCGGTCACGAGACCCGTGATGAATCCAAGGTAGGGAACAAAACTCGCGATGCCCGACAACAGCCCGATCGGCAGCGCCAGATCAACCCCGACAAGCCAAAGCCCCAGCGAATACACCAGCGCCAGTACCAGCATGACGGAAAGCTGACCACGAAGCAGAGCGGCAAGAACCTTGTCGGTCTCGCGGGCTATTGCAACTACCGTGTCACGGCTGGCGCTCGGAAAGATTCCCGGCGCCCGTTCGAGGATACGGTCCCAGTCGCGCAGCAGATAGAACGTTACAACTGGAATCAGCACAAGATTCAGCATCCAGCCGGCAAGACCAGCCCCGGAGCGGGTCACATAGCCCAGAAACAGCCCTGCCACGCTACCCAGATCACGCCAGTGCCCGGCGAGTTCGCTTTTCAGTGTGTTCACATCCAGGTGCCATGGACCACCTGTAACCCGGTCGATCCATGGCAGCCACTGGTTCTGAATCAGGGCCAGATAATCGGGCATCTTCGCAGCGAAGGCAGTCAGCTGTCCTTGAATCTGTGGAATAAGCCCCACGATCAGGCCCACCAGGACTAGGATAAACAGCGCAAATACCAGCGTCACACCAAGGATACGCGGAACACGCCAGCGCTCCAGCCGCGCCACCAGCGGGCTGGCAACATAAGCCAGGAGAGCGGAAAACAAGAATGGCGTCAGCACTGGGCCTAGCAGACGCAGCAATATCCCCGCGGCGCCAATCCCCAGCATCCACCACAGCCACGAGAACTGCGTCCGGGTCATCGCGGATCGCGCTCCGGCCGCTCGTCCGACGGACGAGACGCAGTCGACGAAGTCTTGGCCGGGGTAATATCCTTCATCACTCCCCAGGTCCACAAATAGTGCACGCCACTCGCGACCGTTGTGGCGAGCACAGCATAGTCGAGGACACGATCTGCGCCGGCAAGCGTGAGGCCCATGGCCTGTTGCGCGAGAATGACGCAGATCAGCGAAATCTGCATGAACGTGTTGAGCTTGCTGAGATAGCTGGGGCGCATGGTTACCGGCCCGAACAGCGAAGTATAGGCAAGATAGCCACCAACGATCAGCAGATCGCGAAACGCCACACCGAGCATGAGCCAGAACGGAATATACTCGAGCACGGTTAGCATTACATATGCGCTGACCAGAAGAATCTTGTCCGCCGCCGGATCCAGGATTGCACCGAGGCGGCTGGTCATGTTGAGGCGCTTCGCCAAAAAGCCGTCGAGCGCATCGGAAATGCCCGCGACCAGGAAAATCGCCAGCGCCGTCCCGAAATGGCGGCCCTTGAGCGCCAGGATCAGCACCGGCACCAACGCTATCCGCGACAGGGTAATGGCATTAGGCAGCTGCGACAGATTCATAGGTTTGGGAACCAGCTTCAGCTATAGGTCGGGAACCGGGAACCGCACCCACCGGGGCGCTTCCTGGCGGGTCGGCCACGCGCAAATGGACCGTGTTTCCGCGGCTGCACCCACGCTATGCGAAGCCATGGAGGGAAGTCAAGGTTTGCAGCGATGTCCGCGGCGGCCTACCATTGCCGTCCATGCCCTGGAGGCTTTCGTGAACAAGCCACAAAACACATCTCTGACCTACCGCGACGCGGGGGTAGATATCGAGGCGGGTGACGCCCTGGTCGAGGCAATCAAGCCGATCGCGTACAGTACCCGGCGCGCGGGGGTATTAGCAGGACTGGGCGGGTTCGGTGCCTTGTTTCAGATTCCGCCAGGCCAGTATCGCGAGCCAGTGCTCGTCTCCGGCACGGACGGTGTCGGCACCAAGCTCAGGCTGGCAATCGAGAGCGGCCGGCACGACACGATCGGAATCGACCTCGTGGCCATGTGTGCGAACGACATCGTTGTGCAGGGGGCCGAGCCTCTGTTCTTCCTGGACTACTTTGCGACCGGCAAGCTCGACCTGGAGGTGGCGCGGTCGGTGATCACCGGCATCGGCGAAGGGTGCAGGCAGGCCGGCGCTGCGCTGGTGGGCGGCGAAACCGCCGAAATGCCGGGCATGTACGCCGGAGACGATTACGATCTCGCCGGCTTTTGTGTGGGCGTGGTGGAGAAATCCCGGATCATTGACGGCACGGCGGTCAAACCGGGCGATACCCTCATCGGCATCGCTTCCAGCGGCCCCCATTCCAACGGCTATTCTCTGATCCGGAGGGTCATCCAGGAGCGCAACGCACATCTTGCTGATCCGTTCGCCGGTGGCAGCCTTGCAGACGCGCTGCTCGCGCCGACGCGCATCTATGTCAAACCGTTGCTGCGACTCATCGGCGAACTGCCGGTGCATGCGCTCGCGCACGTCACTGGCGGCGGACTGCCGGGAAATGTTCCACGCGTGCTTCCTGCAGGCACGCGCGCAGTCATCGACAGCCGCGCATGGAGTCGTCCAGCCATCTTCGACTGGCTGCAGGAGGGTGGCAATATTACCAGCGACGAGATGTACCGTGCGTTCAACTGCGGCGTAGGCATGGTGGCTGTGCTTTCCGCCGCCGACGCGCGTGAGGCGGTGCGCATTCTTGATGAGGAAGGAGAAAGGGCTTTCGTCATCGGCCATGTCGAGGCGCACCGTGGCGACAGCGAACTCGTCATATCAGGATGACCATGAATCTTCCCGTCGTGGTTCTGATATCCGGACGCGGCTCAAACTTACAAGCCATCATCGATCAGCGCGACCACGGCGACCTGCCGGTGGACATCCGCGCCGTAATCAGCAGCCGTGCTGATACCGAGGGTCTGGAGCGCGCTCGTCGCGCCGGCCTGGAAAACGTAGTTGTGGACCGGGAAGCCTTCCCCACACGCGCTCAGTTCGAGCAGGACCTCGTGCAACGGATTGATTCCTACGGCCCCGAACTGGTGGTACTGGCGGGCTTCATGCTTATCCTCGGACCTGACTTTGTCCGCCACTATTCAGGGCGCCTGATCAACATCCATCCGTCCCTGCTGCCCCGGTTCAGAGGCCTCAATACGCATGAGCGGGCGCTGAAAGCCGGGGTGCGCTACCACGGTGCAAGCGTCCACTTCGTGACGCCCGATGTCGATGGAGGACCCATTATCATTCAGGCACCGGTAACGGTGCGTCCTAACGACACGCCGCAAACGCTGGCCTCGCGCGTCCTCGAGGAAGAGCACCGCATCCTCCCCCAGGCGATCCGATGGTTCGCACAGGGACGCCTGTCGATGGACAACGGCCAGGTACTGCTGGATGGTCACTCGTGCGCACATCAGGGTACTGGCGACGTCGAATCCCAGGCCATGACTACCGACCGGTCGCCTGACGGGATGGCCTCTTGAACACTGCGGCACTGACTCGCACCCTGCTTGCGGCGCTAACGGTCATGGCAGGCGGCGCGCTGGCGCAAGCTCCGCACACAGCCCCGTTCCCCGACCATATGGTGCTCAGTTACCGCGTATACTACGGCCCGATTCCGGTCGGCATCAGTACACGCACTCTGGACCGCCGGCCGGACAACACCTACCACTACACCCTGCACTCTTTCCCCACCGGCGCCGCGCGGCTGTTCACACATCTTCAATGGTTCGAGCAAGGCCGCTTCCGGGTCGCCAACGACCAAGTATACCCATTGGAATACCTAAAATACCGCGTCGGATCCCCGGACGCGCAGCGCAAGGAGGCCAAATTCGATTGGGACAAATCACGGATCTTTTATGCCGATCAGCGCAGCGAGGTACTACCGGCAGGCACACAGGACGAAAACACCGTCATTTTCGAGCTCATGCTGCATCCGCCATCGACGGCAGCGTTCCGGGAACTGCACATCACTACTGGCAGTCAGATTATCATTTATAGGTATAAATACCTGCGGAACGAAACCCTCGACAGCGCTCTGGGGAGGCTGCGCACCATAGTGGTCTACTGGGCGGAGAAGACTCGCCATGGGCACGGCAAGCGGTTCACCGCCTGGCTTGCCCGGGATCGGCACAATATTCCCATCAGGATTGTCGCACAGGAGCACGGTCAGACCGCTTCCATGCAGATCCGTTACGCTACAGGTATCTGATTTGTAAGGATTGCTCCCATCGCCTCCGTGACGGTTGTGGAATAAAAGTAGCGCCCACATCGTCATATCTTACGATTAACGAACATGAGTGAAATGCATGGACTTTCTCAAGCTATTTGGCCAGTCGAGCGACGTCGCAGCGGCGCTGCAGCAAAGCCGCTCCAGACTCTACCGCATGGCTTATGCGTGGTGTCACAATCGCGCCCTGGCAGACGATCTGGTGCAGGAGACGCTGACAAAGGCGATGCAAAAATCCTCGCAGCTGCGCGACCCGAAAGCCCGCGACGCCTGGCTCTTCAGCATTCTGACCAACTGCTATCGGGATCACTTTCGGCGCCAGCGGGAGACGGAGGATATCGACGAAATCGAGTTGCCGCACAACTCCACTCCGGAAACCGAGAACAGCCAACTCGAGATCGTCCGTAAGGTACGCGCGACCATTGCGCGACTTCCGGAAGGACAGCGTCAGGTGATCACGCTCGTGGATCTAGAAGGCTTTTCCTATGTTGAAGTCGCCAAAGTACTGGACATACCTATTGGAACCGTCATGAGCCGCTTGTGCCGTGCACGCAGCGCCATGCTGCGGCTGCTGACAACTGAGTTCGGGAGCCCAGATGCGCTGAAGATGGCCGGAATGCGGCAGGAAGCCAATATACGGAGAATCAAATGAGTGATGAAGGGACATTTTCGGACGAATATCTGAACGCCTTTGTCGATGATCAGCTGACGCTCGACGAAAAGAGCCACCTGTACAGCGAAATTGGCAAGGACGAGACGATTAACCGCCGGGTTTGCGAGCTGCGCAAGGTGCGCGATCTCGTACAAATGGCATACAAGATCCCGCCTGAGGTCCCGACCGACACGCCTGCCGGGACGAAGCACTTTGCTTGGCTGCGGCGCAATTTCGCTGCCAGTGCGGCGGCGATCATAGGCACCTTGGTGCTGGTGAGCGCATTGCATCAGGACAGCAGCATCGGGTTCGTCGCGGGACATACCACCGTTACGCTGAAAGCTCCGGCGGGAGGCGCGAGGCAGGTCGCGAGCACGGCAACATTGGGCAGCCAGGAGATCAAGGTCCTTTTTCACCTGAACAGTGGCAACCCGGTGCACATGAAGGAAGTGCTGGATGAAACTGAAAGCTTGCTCAAGCTTTACAGACGCACCCATCAGAAGGCGCGCGTGGAGGTCATCACCAATGGCGAGGGACTCAACCTGCTTCTGGCCAGCCGCTCGCCCTACCCCGCGCGCGTCGCTTCAATGCTGAAGAAGTTCAAGAATCTGCAGTTCGCGGCCTGCCTGAATACGCTGGACCGCTTCGGCAGCGAGGGCATCGAAACCAAGCTTCTGCCCGGCACCACTGTGGTCAATTCGGGCGTGGCTCAAATCATCCGTCTGCAACGCAGAGGATGGATTTACATCCAGGTTTGACCGGCTGGGGCCGAAAGGGTCGGACCTACGACCTGGAAACAGCGATGGGACAGTAATGGCATGCAACCGGTGGGCGCATCGGCACCGACACCTGATTCAGAAGCGACTCAGGCAGCCGGATATGCCAGCCAGAAGGTCGTATACCATGTCAACTCCGGCGATCCGAAGCTGCTGAAGGGAGTGCTGGGCAATATCCGGAATCACATCAATGCGGTCGGCCAAGGCCGGATCGAGATCATAGTCGTGATGCACGGCGACGGCTTGAGTCTGCTCAGACTTGCGAACCAGGATACACACATGCAAAAAGCGATCGACGGACTCAGGGTTCAAGAGGTTCGATTCAGCGTCTGCAACAATACACTGGTAGGCGCGGACATAAACTACAAGACCGATCTCTACCGCGTTTCGGAATCCGACATCGTGCCGAGCGGAGTGGCGCAGATCGCCAAACTCCAGCAGGAGGGCTACGCCTACATCAAGCCCTGACCCATTGCTTCCTCTCCTCCCTTCCAGCCCGCAAACGCGGGCTCTTTTTTTGGCCGACGTTGTCGGCAAGAGCGTCCGGACAGCCCGCCATGCATTCCACTGCGATCCGCGCCGGACGGGCACGGCGGTCATGCCGCCGGATCCAGCAACGGCCCTGGCAACAAGAACGTCTTCCCTACCGAGCCCACAGTTCACGGGTGCGGCAGTGGAATCTCACCTCGTTGGCGATACACCAGATAATCCCGCAGGATCTGGGCATGATCGAATGCCAGAACAGAGGGGAAGTCGGGTAATGTAAACAGGCTAACTGCGGCGGCATCATCCTGCGCAACAGGCTCGCCCCGCGCCTCACCCACATATACGATCGACGCGGTATGGCCGCGGGGGTCGCGTGCCGGATCGGAATAGCACCCCAGCAACCGCGTGAGACGGACGACCAACCCGGTTTCCTCCCACGCCTCGCGGATCGCGGCCGACTCCGCGCTCTCGCCGCGATCGACAAACCCACCAGGCAAGGCCCAGCCAAACGGCGGATTCTTGCGTTTGATAAGCACGATGGGACGAGCGTCTCGATCCACGAGCTCAATCACGACGTCAGTCGTCAAAAGCGGAGTCACCGGCGGACCCATCCGTTACCTCACATACACGCAGCAGGAACCCGAGTATCATATCGCCGATCTCACAATGCCTCCATCGGCAGTGCAATGCTGTGGGTGGTGGCTGGGCACCTTAAGGATGTGGGCGGAGCAATCAACGCATCAAAATCGGAGCAAGCCCAAAGTGCCCATCAAGCGAACAATGCAGTCGGGTCGTCGGCAACGGAGATCCACCGAAATTGTTTGCGGACGATTTAATGCCGCGTCTGAACGCGGCAGCGGTTGCCACTCTTCAGGACGGCGGATGCCAACAGTCGGATGATCGCAAGCAGGCGCCATGCCCCGCTTTTCGATCGCACTAGCTGGGGGGGTCCAGACCGCGAAGATCGCCATGCTACGTCGATGATTGGGCCAAAAAATGGCGTCATCCGCGGGTACAAACGGATTTGCATCGACGAAAAAAGAATTTTCCAGTAAAATGATGTATCATTTTTAATATTACTGAATCCTTGCAGAGCGTGCCATCCGGGCATTTTCGCTATTCTGCAGAACACTTGGATGCGCCCGCATCCCTGCAAAGTCGTAAACCCGCATCTCGCTCAGGAGTCTACCGCACCATGTTCCACGGATTGATTGTCATGCCTTGGTGGGGCTACGCCATCGTTGCCCTGGTCCTGACCCATATCACCATTGCGAGTGTCACTATTTTTCTTCACCGTCATCAGGCGCATCGCGCCCTTGATTTGCATCCTGTAGCTAGTCACTTTTTCCGCGGCTGGCTGTGGCTGACAACAAGCATGGTAACCAAGGAGTGGGCTGCGATTCACCGTAAACACCACGCCAAGGTAGAGACCCCGGAAGACCCGCACAGTCCGCAGCAGCATGGCATTCACAAAGTTCTTTGGCTGGGTGTTACGCTGTACCACCGGGAATCTATGAATGCGGAGACAATGACGCGGTACGGTCATGGAACGCCCGACGACTGGCTGGAACGGCACATCTACACAAAACGCCACAACCTCGGGCTTTTTATCATGCTCGCAATCAATCTGCTGTTGTTCGGCACAACCGCAGGCATGCTGATCTGGCTGGTCCAGATGGTTTGGATACCGTTTTGGGCCGCTGGCGTCATCAATGGAATCGGACATTTCTGGGGCTACCGCAATTTTGAGGTCAGCGATGCCAGCACGAACATCTTTCCCTTGGGAATTCTCATCGGCGGGGAAGAACTGCACAACAACCACCACACTTTCGCGAGCTCGGCCAAGCTTTCATCGAAGTGGTGGGAGTTCGATATCGGTTGGATGTACATCCGTCTAATGCAGGCGATAGGGCTCGCACACGTCCGAAAAATTCCCCCCGCGCTGGCGTTCGACGCCAACAAAGAGAATATCGACCTGGATACGGTCAAGGCGGTTATTGCTAACCGTTTCAATGTGATGGCACAGTTTGCACGCGAGGTGATGCGTGCCGTGCACCGCGAAGCGCTCAGGAACACCGACCGCGCCGACCGAGAATCTTGGACCCTGCTGAAGCGCGCACGCCGCCTGATGGTGCGGGAAGCGCGTCTGCTCGACAAAAGGAGCAACGAGTGGCTTCAGCGCGCGCTCGAGCGTTACCAGGATCTACGCACCGTATACACCATGAAGCAGAAACTGCAGGATATCTGGCACCGCTCGGCAACGACCCAGGAGTACCTCCTGCGCGCGCTGCAGGACTGGTGCCACGAGGCGGAGGAAACGCGTATCCAAGCACTGCACGCATTTGCACGGAAGCTGCGCGGCTGCACGCTTTCACGGGCAGCCGCGTAGGCTATGCCGCAACGGCTTATCTGCGGCCAGACGCCCTCGAAGAGATGATCAGTGGGCTGAATTCGACTTGCGGCCTTCGTGAACAACACGCCTGCCTACGATTTTATATTGAGTCAATAACAATCCACTAGCGACGGTCGCCATCGACAATGCCCTGTGGCGAGACTTCTCGCCCTATGGTTAGCGGACAACATTACGGATGGTATCGTTGACGGTATCTGTCGCATAAATGTTCGTGCCATTGGCGGTGATACCGACCGGAGTATTGAACAACGCCGCGGTGCCGACACCATCGGCAGAGCCGGCGACACCTGTTTGGCCGGCAAGCGTGGTCACGGCCCTCGCGGCAATGACAATCTGACGGACGGTGTCGTTGAAGGTATCCACAACGTAAAGATTCGTGTTATCGGTGATGACGCCCTCCGGGAAAAAGAGCGATGCCGCGGTGCCGGTGCCGTCGGCGAATCCTGGAATACCAGTTTGGCCCGCGAATGTCGTCACGACTCTGGATTCCGGGGAGCTTGAAGAAACGATATTGGTTGAACTGCCAGCACTATCGGTACTCACTGCATTCCCGTTGCAAGCCGTCAGGAACGCAGCGAGAGCCGTGGGTATCACCGCAAAACATTCTCTGGCCAGCGTTTTTATGGTGCCTTGGGCATCATCGTGAGCCGTGATCGAATGTCAACGCTGGCAGGATCGCATAATCCATGCCGGCTGCGCCCAATTTTTTCCAGATGGCTACACATATCATGATCATCCCCTATGCCACCACCTACTGCAACCGGCACTGCAGATTTTCACGCGGAAATGACCCGGCGTTCGCCGCTATGTTGACTGAGAAAATCGCGACAATATTGGCTGACGTAGATAGTCGTCAGGTTATGCAAGGTGCGAAACCGGCGATGGCGCCTATGGCTACCGGGCCACTGCGCTTCGGCCCCGGACCGGAAATGCAATCACAAACGGGTGCATGGCAAAAGGAATCAGGGGCGACATCATTGCCGCTCTTTCAATGACACTGTCGAATGTGGTCAGGAGCCTCAGCGCCCCTGGTTAGCCGATTCGGTGGCAGCCTGAGCCAGTTCACCCTATTCAGCGTGGTCATCAAGAGCACGCGCTCGCTGCCAGGCAGTCTCGGAGTATAACGGCGACACAGTTTCCGTGGCCCACACCTGACGCCTCCGGCTGACGCGGATAAGCACGACTTGCGCGAGATTTGCATAGTGACGGGGTTGGGCAATCACAAGATGTTGTTATCCGCCGTGACGGGTCTTTCGCGCCACGGCAGATAAGAGAAACGGATGACTGGTGATGCCCCCGCGCTTTCCGATTCACGAGTCGAACAAACAGCGACCACCAGCTATATATGAGCACCGCCACTGCCCTATTGAAGCGACGGCGTCTAAGATCACGGGTGGCCAAGCCGCCGAAACTCCACTGATTCTTCAACTCATCCCGGGTTTTCCGTAGGTCACGGGCGGTACGAATTTGGCCCACCTAGCAGATAGCCTGACTCAACCCCCGCCGCCGGCCGCTCAGCCCGTTTGACCGGGAATTCCAGAGTGGCCTGGACTAGGTTCGAAGCACCCGAACGGGTTCAGGCACGTTCCTTGCAGACCTTTCCGATGAACTGATTAAAAGGGGACAGCGAACGCTGGAAATCACTAAGCAAAACGCCGCAATGCCTTATTGCAAGCGAACAAAGGAAGAACCGGGAAAACAGTCTGGGCCAGGAAGACACCGGCGTTGCGGTTAAGTGGCCGATCGTCCCAGCCTGACGACTGGCTACCGCCGCCGTTCCATTCTGTATCAACTGGATTTCAGAGAGGATATCGGGCCTACTGATGAACATTTTCACCCGCGCTATCGTGCGAAGATCGAAATCGCTGGATAGAACGCACCGTTGTGTTATCAGGTGTTCCATGCCGACACCTTCCGGGTGGTGGAATTGCTCATCGCAAAACCAATTTTACCCCGGGTGGCGAAAAGCTTCTGTTTCCGGGAATTTTGTTGATTATCAGGACCAACGCTTGCCACCCAATGACTGATTTTTCTTCCAACAAGAGAGATACTGACGCACGCTCCGCTCCGGATCAGGATGCGGCGTTTTATCTTGGTCTCATGCGCGCCTATCTCGACAGCGCCAATGATGGGATCTTCGTCTTGTGCGATGAGCAAAAATTTCTTATCGCCAACCGAACCATGGCCGAATGGCTCGGCGAGCAAGAGGAAACATTGACGGCACATAACCGTCGCGTATCCATTTCGGAATTCTTGGGCCCCGATTCCTCCCAGAGACTTTTCGCTGTTCGTTTCCAGGAAGCACTTTCCGGAACGGTGGTACGCTTTGAATGCCCTATTCACCCTCCCAAAGGCCACCCACGCTGGGTCGAAATCAGCATGAATCGGGTTGACGTCGGCAATGGGGATATGGTGATCGCCGTGGTACGCGATGTAACCGAACAGAAGATGGTCCAACTGCGTCTCGAGCAACAGGCTTTGCGCGACGACCTCACGGGTCTGCTGAATCGCCGCGGCTTTATGTGCTGCCTTGAGAAACTGACGCAAACGTCCGCCCACGACCAGCACCATCATGCGCTGCTATGCCTGGATCTCGATCAATTCAAATTGATAAATGACACTTGCGGGCATTCCGCGGGCGATGCACTGTTGCAACAAACAGCGATCCTGCTCAAAAACACTGTGCGTGAGAACGACACGGTATGTCGGCTCGGCGGAGACGAATTTGCCGTTCTGCTCAGTGATTGCAGCTCGTCGAAGGCCATGGAAATCTCACAGCTTATTCAGCGGTCATTTGCTAACTTCCGGTTTGCATGGCAAGACCGCACATTTGATTTGGCTGCCAGTATTGGTGTAGCCGAGTTTGGCGAAACTGCGCAAGACAGTCTGTCGGTGCTCATGCAGGCGGACGCCGCATGCTACGCTGCAAAGGAAAGTGGCCGCAATCAGGTAGCGCGCTATACAAAGAGCGACAAATTCACAAAAATGCATTCCGATATGGACTGGGTCTCAAGAATAACCCAGTCGCTCGACCAGAATCACTTTCGTCTGTATTTCCAAAAAATCGTTCCCACCAAAGAGACGATTCAAGGCAAGACCCACCACGAGATTCTACTGCGCATGGTGGATGCTGCGGGGCAAGTTATGGTACCGGAAAAGTTCATGAAAGCGGCCATCAAATACAACATGATGACGGTTATTGATCGCTGGGTTATTCGGAACGTTTTCGCGAAAATGGGGCCACGCTGGAGAAAGTTAGCACAACGCCATGCGATTACGGAATTCACCGCTATTAACCTTTCCGGTGCAAGTCTCAACGATGACTCGTTCTTTGATTTTTTGAAGGATCAGATCCGCGAGCACGAGGTGCCGTCACACGCAGTGTGTTTCGAGATCACGGAAAGCGTCGCTGTTAACGATTTAACACGCGTGGCCAGTGTCATGGCTGAACTCAAGAAGTTTGGCTTGCGCTTCGCGCTGGATGATTTTGGCAGCGGTGTGTCATCATTCTCGTACCTAAAGGCCCTGCCCATTGATTTCATAAAGATTGACGGAGGTCTGGTACGGGAAGTCGTGCAAGCCTCGCTGGACTATCGCATCATCGAATCCATTGCGTATGTTGCCCATAAAATGGGCGTGAAGACAATTGCCGAGTACGTGGAAAATCAGCGGATACGCGACTGTTTAGCTACAATCGGGATCGATTATGTGCAAGGCTACGCGATACATCACCCGGAGTCACTGGGCATTATCGTTTGAAATCGTTGGATACTCCAACGAAACGATTCGCCAATTTCCTGGTCCACCACGAGCAACGCACTACCGGTCCGGTTTCTTTGCCTTCACGCAGGACCTTGCCACACAAAGGCCACAGAACAGATCACTCTGACTGCGCCTTCCGCAGCCGGCCAGATGCCCGCACCGACAGCTCTTCCTGTCTGCGTAGATATTCGTCATAGCTTCCGCCGAAATTCACAACGCTTTGCGGGGTCATCTCAATAATGCGCGTTGCCAAGGACGAGACAAATTCACGATCATGGCTGACAAAAATCAACGTTCCGGAATATTTTTCCAGCGCAGTATTGAGCGACTCGATGGATTCCATGTCTAAATGGTTAGTGGGCTCATCCATTATCAACACATTGGGTTGCTGTAGCATCAGCTTGCCGAACAGCATACGTCCTTGCTCGCCGCCGGAGAGTGCCTTCGTCGATTTTTTGATGTCATCCTGCGAAAACAACAGCCGGCCCAAAACGGCACGAATCGCCTGCTCGTCGTCACTGGGGTTCTTCCATTGATTCATCCAGTCGAGAAGCGACATCTCCGCCGAGAAATCGGAGGCGCGGTCTTGCGCGTAGTAACCGAGGCTGGCGTTCTCTGACCACTTGATCGCTCCGCTCGCGGGGGTGAGCTCGCCGATCAGGGTACGCAAAAGGGTGGTCTTACCGATACCGTTCGGGCCGATCACGGCGACGCGCTCGCCGGCCTCGACCGACAGGTTAAGCCCCTTAAACAGCGGCAACGTTCCATAGCCCTGACTCATCTTCGTCACTTCCAGCGCCAGACGATACAGCCGCTTGGATTGATCAAAACGCAGAAACGGATTCTGCCGGCTCGATGGCTTGACTTCGGTCAGCTCGATTTTTTCGATCTGTCGTGCACGCGAGGTGGCTTGCTTGGCTTTGGAGGCATTGGCGGAAAAACGGCTTACGAAGGTCTGAAGCTCCGCGATCTGGGCTTTCTTCTTAGTGTTCTCCGACAACAACTGATTGCGCGCCTGGGTAGCGGCGGTCATGTATTCATCGTAGTTCCCCGGATAAATGCGCAACTCTCCGTAATCCAGGTCGGCCATATGTGTACATACGCCGTTCAGAAAACGCCGGTCGTGAGAAATAATGATCATGGTGCTGGCACGCGCATTGAGCAAGTCTTCCAGCCAGCCGATGGCATTGATGTCGAGATGGTTGGTGGGTTCGTCCAGCAGCAGTATGTCCGGATCTGCAAACAGGGCCTGTGCCAACAAAACGCGCAACTTCCAGCCTGGCGCCACCGCACTCATCAGGCCGGTGTGCTGTTCCAGTGGGATGCCGACGCCAAGCAACAATTCGCTTGCGCGTGCTTCAGCGGTGTAGCCGTCGAGCTCAGCGAACTTGTGCTCGAGATCGGCTATCTTCATGCCGTCCTTCTCGTCCATCTCAGCGAGGCCATAGAGGCGGTCACGCTCCTGCTTCACGGACCACAATTCGGCATGACCCATAATCACCGTGTCGAGTACGGTGTACCCTTCGAAAGCGAACTGATCCTGACGCAGCTTACCGAGACGCTCATTGGCATCGACCGCAACGTTGCCTGAGGTCGGCTCCAGATCGCCGCCGAGAATTTTCATCAGTGTCGACTTACCGCAGCCATTGGCGCCGATCAAGCCGTAGCGGTTGCCGTTTAAGAATTTGACTGAGATGTTTTCGAACAGGGGCTTGGCCCCGAACTGCATCGTAATGTTGGCGGTGGTAATCACAGCGATGTTCCAGTAAAAAGTCGTCTTTTATGGACTGTCTTGGCCACGAAGGCGTCGTTCAGGTCTTCACGCAATATGCTCATACATACCCCGCCATAAAATGCTCACCTTTCTGAGACGATGCGCAATTTTTAATAGCGGTTCCATGTCATAATCTGCCTCTCGCGTGTCAGGACAGACTCGGAATTCTCATGCCCGGCGCAATAAGAGATTGCCGCACCGACGTTGCATGACGTGGATGAGACCCTCTATCAGACCGAGCTTACGCTGCTCAGCTCATTTCCTGACAAAGGTTCAAACTCGTCGATTCCCTAAATTGCTGCCACCTTCAAATAAGCCTGTATCTCGCGCATGGCGCGAGTGGTCAGGCTCATTTCACCCAGTCCTTTTGCTCAGCGCCACACGGGGACGTCGCGATTGCTGGTGCGTCCTATTGTGCGAATTAGGTACGGTAGCGTGGCGACTCGCACCTTCCGGCGCGCGCCAGTTGCCATCCACCTCTGCACGCTGCACCTGGCCATTCGTGTGGTGCCCCGCCGCAGATCGGGCAGACGGCTGCGAAGGTGAACGTTGCCCGCCGCCACGAACTTGCGACCGGGTCGGTGGCCGCTGATCGCGGCGATGATCGCCACCTTGGCGCGAGGCAGCCGGCCTGTCGCTGCCGCCCTGGCCACGCCCGCGACTGATCGGCTCCGCCTTGATCGACAGGTTCGGCTCGAAGCCTGGAATCACAACCTTCGGGATGTCGCGTTTGAGAAGACGCTCGATATCACGCAGGAAACCGCGCTCGTCGATGCACACTAGCGAGACCGCCTGGCCTTCCTTGCCGGCGCGCCCGGTACGCCCGATGCGATGCACATAGTCCTCTGGCACATTCGGCAGCTCGTAGTTCACCACGTGCGGCAGTTGGTCAATATCAAGCCCACGCGCGGCGATGTCGGTTGCCACCAACACCTGCACCCCACCTTTCTTGAAATCCGCCAAAGCTTTGGTGCGCGCACTCTGGCTCTTGTTGCCGTGGATCGCAGAGGAGCTGATTCCGTCCTCCTCCAGTTGATCGGCCAAGCGATTGGCGCCGTGCTTGGTGCGGGTAAACACAAGCACTTGCTTCCAGCCTTGCGATTGGATGAGGTGTGCCAGCAGCTCACGCTTGCGAATGCGATCCACCGGATGGCTTACCTGCGAAACGAGTTCAGCGGCGATGCTCTCGCGCGCCACTTCGATCAGCACCGGCGCATTCAGCATACTGTCGGCGAGCTGCTTGATCTCGGCAGCAAAGGTGGCGGAGAACAGCAGGTTCTGACGCTTGCGCGGCAACAGTGCGATAATCTTACGGATATCTCGGATGAAGCCCATATCGAGCATGCGGTCAGCTTCGTCCAGCACCAGGATCTCGACCTTGGAGAGATCCACGGTCCTCTGGCCGACGTGGTCGAGCAACCGCCCCGGTGTCGCGACCAGTATATCCACGCCGCGGCGCAGCATATCAATTTGGGGACGGATACCAACACCGCCGAAGATCACGGTGGACTTCAGTGGCACATGTCTGCCGTAGATGCGCACGCTCTCTTCCACTTGGGCGGCAAGCTCACGTGTTGGGGTCAGAATCAGCGCCCGGATCGCGCGGCGCGCACCTGGCTGCTGGCAATTGAGGCGTTGCAGCAGCGGCAGCGCGAAACCGGCGGTCTTACCGGTGCCGGTCTGCGCGCCAGCAAGAATATCGCGTCCCTCGAGAATGACAGGAATCGCCTGCATCTGAATGGGGGTAGCCTGAGTATAGCCCTTTTCGGAAACAGCACGGAGTAATTCGGCCGAAAGGCCGAGAGTTGAAAATGACATAACTATTGGTTGCTCCTGGTGGGCCTACCCAAAATATCGGGCCGATCTAGGCGCTACCTATATTTCGTTGAAATTATTCGAGGTAAGCCAGGATGGATGACCGCGAAGGGATCGGTGCAGACCGGGATCCACCGATGACCGCATTGTAGCAGAGATTGCAGGAAAACGGGTAAATCTGATGTCTAGCTCGTAATACGGGGCTCCGCAGCTCGAAGTACTCATCAGGAAAGACACCGGGCGCCCTGACGGCGGGGCATGAAAAACGACTGCGGAGGTATGGCACGCTACAAGTTCGGTGATCATCGCTTGCAGGCGCACAAGCGTGTTTGACCCGCCCTTGCGGCGGCGGCAGCTGATAAGAACCGGCAAGATTGACCGACGACTGTAAATACGATGGCTCCACGTCCAGCGCTTTGACTTTCCCGGGCAGGACGGCAAGTCGATGTCTACCGGCCGAATCTTGATCAGTGCCACGCCTGCAACCACCTGATGCCAACGCCTGCCGGACAGAAGCAAGTCAGACGCCGTGTGAGGATAGCAAGTGGTTTATCCAGGAGAGGTCTCCACTAGTTATCATCGGGAGGAGGAAGATGGCTGTCCATCATAGTGAGTCACGAGTGGCGCACCATCGGACCTGCCCGCTCCCTTCACGCCGAAGGCGGCTGTGCAGCAACCTAGATTTTGCGTGATAGACGCTTATGCAGCGGGCTGCTGCGCGGGAAGTGCGCCAGCAGAAATTCCATTTGATCGGCCAGCACGCGTCTGCCCTGCAGATACACGTATTCGGCATGGGTAGGAGTGAACGGTACGGCAATGAGCGTCATTCCGGCAGCCTCAGGCGTTGCGCCGGCTTTGTGGTTGTTGCAGCGCTTGCAGGCCGTCACGACATTCATCCAAGTATCTGTTCCACCCTTGCTGAGGGGAGTGATATGGTCACGCGAAAGATCATGCGCAGGGAACCGTGTCCCACAGTACATGCACAAGTGCGCATCGCGGGCAAACAGCGCTGGATTGCTAAGCGGAGGAACGTAGTGCTCGCGCGCCTTGATAAAAGCGTGGTCCCCGACAGTCGCGATGATTGAATTGACTTCAATGACACTGCGCAGGCCGCTGATGGCGTTATATCCGCCGCGAATCCGGTACAGCGGCACACCACAGCTGTAGGCCACCTGCCCCAGATGGTAAACGCGGACCGCATCCTGAAAATCTATCCATTCGAGCGGCATGCCCGCCACGTCGGTACGCAAAACTTGCTGACTCAGTGGGTGCACAACTGACCCTTTCCGTATGCCTCAGTGTTTGTTCACTATTTATCGCAAAAAACAAGCTACGTATACATATTCCATGACTTTTTGCGCGCTGTATTTATACGACAACACCGCATCATTGTCCATTTTCCGGGTAGGTTCCGGGCAGGTACATAGGAGCATGTCAATCTTCTGCCGCTCGCGGCGCCGCTTCGCTGGCCGTACGGCCAGGCCCGTCATGGGACTGGGAGCTACAACATTTGTGCATGCCGGCGGCGACGGCTAGACTGATTCGATTGCCCAAACCGGGCCGACAGTAGGCATAACCGGGTGGAACCATGCAATTGCGACAGGAGCTGGTCGAACATTACCGCTGGTTGCGTCAGTACGGAATTAATGATTCCCACAGCGGCAACGCCTCAGTACGCGTCGCGGAACGCATCTGGATTACGCCGACGGGCGCCTGCGCTGACACTCTTACCGCCGAAGATTTGGTTGAATGCCATCTGGACGGTCGCATCGGAGACGGTGCCTCGCAGGATGCGGTACTTCACTTGGCGGTATACCGTGCCAATCCCGAAGCAGCCGCAGTGCTGCATAGTCACGGACCGCACACGGTCGCTCTCACTCTTGATGGCAATGACTTCGAGCCGCCGGATTTCGAGGGGCAGCTGTATTTCCCGCGCGTACCCGTCATTCACATACCCTACGACCGGTACTTTGCGGACGCCCCGTCGCACGTTTCCGCTACGCTTTCCCGGCACTCGGTCACGGTAGTGCGCGGCCACGGCGTGTACGCCTGCGCGGCGAGTCTTAACCTCGCCTACAAATGGACATGCTCTCTGGAGCAATCGGCGAAAACCGCTTTTATCGCTCGCGTTCTTGCTCGCCCGACCTGACCGATCGGGCGATACAGCTTCTGCGCATACCCCAAAACCAAAAAGCCCGACGTTACGCCGGGCCCTTGGTCATACGCCGCGACGTGAAGCCAACTACTTGATCTTGGCTTCCTTGTAGACAACGTGCTTGCGCACCACGGGATCGTACTTCTTCATCTCGATCTTATCCGGGGTCGTGCGCTTGTTCTTGGTGGTCGTATAGTAGTGGCCAGTGTCAGCAGTCGACACCAGCTTAATCTTTTCACGTACCGCTTTGGCCATGACCCTACCTCCTAGATCTTATCGCCGCGCGCGCGGATGTCCGCCAACACGCTGTCGATGCCGTTCTTATCCAGGGTGCGCAACCCTTTCGTTGACAGCCTCAGACTCACCCAACGCTTCTCACTCTCCACCCATAGACGGCGGTAGTGCAGATTCGGCAGGAAACGACGTTTGGTCTTGTTGTTGGCATGGGACACGTTATTGCCCCTCATCGGGCGCTTTCCGGTGACCTGGCAGACTTTCGGCATGACTGGATTCTCCATACACATCCCGCATGGCGGGAAGGGCCCGACTTTATACCAGATTCCGACGCGCGCGGGTAGTCCCTGGACACTTCTGGGCAGTGCTACCCCGTTACTATGTTCCTGCCGCCAGGGTTCCTGGCTGAAAGTCTGCGGGTTCACACCGTACCTCGGCTCTCGGTGTATGATTTTCAGACTGGCAGTCCACATCCTGCCCTGGGCTCGTTCGGATCGAATCCTGCACTGCCGGCAGCAGAGCGGCAGCTACCTGCGTTACAACAGGCCCCGATCGCAAAACGACACCACTTCGCGATCACCGATTACCAGGTGATCCAGCACACGGATATCCACCAGGGAAAGCGCTTCCTTGAGCCGCTGGGTAAGCACTTCGTCTGCGCGACTGGGGTCAGCCACACCCGAGGGATGGTTATGCGCGAAAATCACCGCAGCAGCATTGTGGGCAAGCGCTCGCCTCACGACTTCGCGCGGGTAGACCGCAGTGCCGTTAAGGGTGCCCTTGAACAACTCCTCGAATGCCAGCACCCGGTGACGATTGTCGAGGTACAGGCACCCGAAAACCTCATACGGCCGATCACGCAGGCACGCGCGCAGGTAGCTTTGAGTGTCTTGCGACGATGTCAGGGCGGTACCTCGGTGTAGCTCTTGCTCGAGGTGGCGCCGCCCCATCTCCACCGCCGCCTGCAGCTGCGCATACTTCGCATCACCCAGCCCGGGCGCGGCACAGACCTCCCCACGCTGGGCTGCGAGCAATTCCCTCAGTCCGCCGAAGCGCGAGAGAAGCTCGCGCGCCAGATCCACCGCGGTCTTACCCGGAATACCCGTGCGCAGAAAGATCGCCAACAACTCGGCATCCGACAGAACTCTCGGCCCATCTTTAAGCAGTTTCTCGCGCGGCCGCTCGTTGACCGGCCATTCACTGATCGTCATACCTCACCTCCATTGTGTGGTTATGCGCCTAAACCCGGCGAAGCCATTCCTCAGGTATCCCAGTCCATCGCATCCGGCGAACAGGACCAGGGAACTGGCCTCGGAGGGCCACTATGTATTTGCCGAGCCGCTCCAAGTACACTTTAATCCCATTATGGTTTCACTGACAAATAAGCGCATTTTGCTGGGCGTTACGGGCAGCATCGCGGCATACAAAAGCGCCGAGACCGTTCGGCGTCTGCGCGAAGCAGGCGCCGAGGTGCGCGTGGTGATGACCCGGGCGGCAACCGAGTTCATCACGGCCCTTACCATGCAGGCAGTAAGCGGCCATCCGGTGCGCCAGCATTTGCTGGATGAGCAGGCTGAATCCGGCATGGGCCATATCGAGCTCGCTCGCTGGGCAGATGCGGTGCTGGTGGCGCCGGCCAGCGCCAATTTCATGGCCAAGGTGGCCCAGGGTCGCGCCGACGATCTGCTCAGCACGCTGTGTCTTGCGAGCGGCGCCCCGCTGGCCGTGGCGCCGGCAATGAACCGGCAGATGTGGGACAACCCGTTAACTCAGTCCAACGTGGCAACGCTTCAGAAAAACGGGGTCAGGATCTTCGGCCCCGATAGCGGTACCCAGGCGTGCGGCGAGACCGGCGCCGGGCGAATGATCGAGCCGAATGATCTTGTCACCATGACCGCCGCCATGTTCGAAACCGGGGAACTCGTCGGCCTCAATGTTCTCGTGACTGCAGGGCCCACATGGGAACCGATCGACCCGGTGCGCATGATCACCAACCGCAGCTCCGGGAAAATGGGCTACGCCGTGGCCACGGCAGCCATGGAAGCGGGGGCACGCGTCACGCTGGTGTCCGGCCCAACCGCACTCGCGTCGCCCGAACGGGTGGAGTGCATCCGAGTAACAACGGCGCGGGAGATGTTCGATGCGGTGCAGGCGCGGGTGGCGACTGCCCATGTTTTCGTCGGCGCGGCCGCCGTTGCCGACTACCGGCCTGCGCAGACGGCTGTGGATAAGATCAAGAAAACCGCCGATACCCTCGATCTCGTACTGATTCGCAATCCCGACATCCTCGCCAGCGTTTCGGCGCACACACCGGCGCCATTCGTGGTCGGCTTCGCCGCCGAGACCGGAGATCTGGAACGCAATGCGGTCGCGAAACTGCGGGCGAAGCGCGTTGATCTGATCGCCGCCAATCTCGTCGGCCAGCCGGGCAGCGGATTCGAAGCGGACGACAACCACCTTATACTTGTCGATGCCGCAGGAACGGTCGAACTGCCGCTTCTTTCCAAGGCAAAGGCCGCACGCGAACTGATCCACCATATCGCCGTCAGATACCATGCAAAAAATCCAGCTGAAAATCCTCGACTCGCGCATCGGCAGTGAATTCCCGATGCCGCGTTACGCCACTGACGGTTCCGCCGGCGTCGACCTGTGCGCCTGCATCGATGAACATCTGCGCATCGAGCCCGGCGAAACCCATCTGATTCCGACCGGGATCGCCATTCACATTGGCGAGCAGCACCTGGCCGCGATGCTGCTGCCGCGCTCCGGGCTTGGCCACAAACACGGTATTGTGCTCGGCAACCTGGTCGGACTCATCGATTCCGACTATCAAGGTCAAATACTCGTTTCCTGCTGGAACCGAGGCCACGCACATTTCGTAATCGAACCCGGCGACCGGATCGCACAAATGGTGTTCGTGCCAGTGGTACAGGCTGAATTCCAGGTGGTGGAGGAGTTCGAGGAAAGCCACCGCGGCAGCGGCGGCTTCGGGCATTCGGGCCGCAAATAGTCTCGAAACCGTCGCGATTTGGGCGCCACGCACTGCCATATACAGACTTACCGGAGTGCGCGGAAAGCCCCAGCATTCACGCCGGGGATGGATAGCGCAGAGTCCGTAGGACTCCATTGCGAGTACCATGGATTCGATATCCGCAGACTCGTGTCTCCCACTCCCGACCGAAAAAGCGGCATACTGCGCCTGACGGCGAGCCCGGTGAAAAGCAGACCGGGCACGCTGGAAGCAGGCGCAACGAACCCGAAATCGCAGCAGAGGTCGTCGGGCAGTGGCATAATTTAAACTTTCCGTACTAGATTAAGAGTTACGTCTCCAAACACATTCGAGAAAGATCAGCCATGTCCAACCCCCGCCCAGCGGCCCCGCTGCTAAACGAACTTCCAGCAGAAATCTTCAAGGCTTACGACATTCGCGGCATCGTCGGCAAGACGCTTACTCCCGCGATCACTGAACAGATCGGCCGGGCAATCGGCAGCGAGGCGCTTGCACGCGGCACGCATCGCATCGTGGTGGCGCGGGATGGCCGGCTGTCCGGTCCGGCGCTGGTGGAGGCGCTAGCGCGCGGCCTCACTGGTGCCGGATGCGAGGTCGTGGACATTGGCATGGTGCCGACGCCAGTTTTGTATTTCGCCACACATCACCTCGGGACACGCTCAGGCGTCATGGTGACCGGAAGCCACAATCCACCCGAGTACAACGGGCTTAAGATGGTTCTAGGGGGAGAAACGCTCTCAGGAGCGGCGATAAAGGATCTTCGTCGCCGATTGGTGGAAGGCGATCTCGCGTCCGGACAAGGCACGCTAAGCCGGGCGGATGTGCGCGAAGCATACCTCCAGCGCATCACCTCGGATGTCAAACTCGAACGCAAACTGCGCATCGTCATCGACTGTGGTAACGTGGTCGCAGGCGTACTTGCACCGGAGCTTGCGCGTCGCCTGGGATGCGAGGTACGGGAGCTTTACTGCAACGTCGATGGCCACTTCCCGCACCATCACCCCGACCCGAGCCAACCGAAGAACCTAGTCGATCTCATCAACGCAGTGACCTGCAGCACAGTGGACGTAGGACTCGCCTTTGATGGCGATGGTGACCGGCTCGGAGTGGTATCACCGGACGGCTCAATCATATGGCCTGACCGGCAAATGATCCTGTATGCACGCGACGTGCTTTCACGTCACCCGGGCGCAGAGATCATCTACGACGTCAAATCCTCGCGCACCCTTGAGACTTCCATCCGCGAGGCCGGCGGCCGGCCGCTGCTGTGGAAAACCGGACATTCCTTCATTAAGGCCAAGCTCCAGGAATCCGGCGCGCTGCTCGCAGGCGAAATGAGCGGCCACATTTTTTTCAAGGAGCGCTGGTACGGTTTCGACGATGGACTGTACGCCGGCGCGCGGCTGCTGGAGCTGCTGTCGCGTGACCCCCGGCCACCGGCAGAAATCTTCGGGTCTCTGCCCAACACCCTCAATACCCCAGAGCTGCACATCATGCTGAGCGAGGGCGAGCAGTACGCTGTCGTCAAAGAGCTCGTGGAACGCGTACAGTTACCGGGCACACGATTGACCACACTCGACGGGCTGCGCGTGGACTACCCGGATGGCTTCGGCCTCGTGCGTGCCTCCAACACAACGCCGGTCCTGGTGTTGCGGTTCGAGGCCGACAACGCCACGGCGCTTGCGCGCATTCAGGACGACTTTCGCGCCTTGATCTGGCAGGTGCGGCCCGGGCTTTCACTGCCGTTCTAATCTGCACCACGGTATCGGTTCGCTCCTCCTCCCGGGGCTGCAGACCGGCAGCGAGAGAGGAAACCAAGCGGGAACCGCAGCGGTGCAACCTGGCCAAAGTGACGCCTGACGGCACGACCAGCCATCTCCTGTGAGCCACCTCCGGTCGCGTTTCCCCAGAGTATCCGCGCCATCCAACCCGGAACAGTCTTGCAAAGTCGCCTGGCTCAACTAGGGTTAATCAACCGCCTCAGTGGCATCCCGCAGGCACCGGCGGCCGATCTTCCACTCAAGAAAAAGGAGCTCTTTACATGCTAGGATACAAGGTACAGACCGCTTCCGTGGAAACGCCGATCCCCGCAACCCCGTTTTATTTCGGTGCAATCCAGGACCCAGGCAAATCGGGTACGCACGGGCACATGAACGGCCGGGTCAGCACCCGAACCGCGGATGCTGAAAACAGCGAAGCCAATGCATTTTTCCGGGCCCATCCAGATGTTTTTCTAGCAGGTCTGTTATTCGAGACTGCCGCGGCGTTTGGTAACACGGCGCCAGACTGATCGCGCCCTGCGGAGATCGGGTCCGTCCGGATTGCCAGAGAAATCTGGCGGCCGATCTCCTGAAACACGCATGATTTGTATCACAAATATCTGTTCCGACACTAACCGCAACACCGTTTCCTGGCGATCCAGCCGGTAGCGTCTATATTTGTATTATTAAGCCAGGACGATGGGCAGGGCCGAGTCGGGAATTACCCTTATCTTTCTTTGACAGTAATCTCGGACCGCCGCTGCTAACGGGTACAAATCGTTGCGCCACAACTTTGCCGTTGGCGAACTGCATTCATATCGAGCCCCCCAGCGTGATGGCATATTTTATGCTTGTACTGGATTAAGGTCAGAAGGACATGCCGAGTCAAGACGACTAAATTAATTACCAAAAAGGGGGCCAGTGTCATGGCATGCAGTCACACAAAAAACTGTGAGCTATTCCCGCAGTTCGCACTGAACCCAGCGCTGAAGGTCTGGCAGACCCACTACTGCGAGGGTGAGTTCGCCCAATGTGCGCGCTATCAGCTATCCCTCGAAGGGAAAACGATTCCCCTGAATCTGCTGCCCAACGGCAAGCGCGTCGAAACACCACGCACTTCGAGCGCTTATGGCGCAGCGGCCCTGTTCAACGCGATCGTCAAGGACCGGGTGCATATGGTGGAGTCCCTGTTGCGCACTGGTGTCGACATCAGTGTCCGCAATGCCGAAGGCATGACTCCGCTGATGGCGGCGGCAAGTCGCGGCAATATTCCGATCATCCGCTTGCTGCTCTCCAAGGGAGTCGACGTCTCCGCGATCAATCTGAATGGGGCGAATGCCCATGACTTCGCAGTCCAGGGAGGTTTTTCGCAGGTGGCGAAACTCATCGCTGCCGCGGGCGGGCGACCAAGTGGCATACCGGTGTCACCCGTGGTCACGGAACACCGCGCGCCAGTGGAGCACCATGAGCCGGTAGAATACCACGAACCGGTGGAACAGCCCCCGCGAATTCAGACCGCGCAGGTCGTGCCGCTTGCGGCCGAGCGGCCCCGCGTTGTCGACGGCGGACATGGCTTTTGCCTGCGCATCCCGACGAATGATGCCCAGGGGCTCGCTCAGGAAATTGCACATGCCTGCGCGGACTGCTTCGTTGCCATTGAGGCAATGGTCCACAAGACAAGTGCCGGCATCCAAAGTGGCGCCTCAGTCATCGTACTCACCGGGCCGGTTGCGGATCAGGACACGATTCTGCGCATCGTCCACCGACTTGAAACCCTGGGCGCAGTGTCCGGTCCTATCAGCTGCATGCGACTAGAGTCACTTGCAATGCCCGAAATGGCGAGGACGGCGACATGCTGAACTACTGGCCGTGGTGGCTCGGATCGCTGGCGCTGGCTGCGATCACAATCGGCTTCTGGCTGCTATTGCGGCGCCCTCTCGGTGTTTCCGGCAGCTGGGCGCGCATCGTCGGTTGGCGCGAAGCCCGGGCGGTCGCACGGGCGGAGGCCCCTTTTCGCGTCAACGCGGCAGCCATGGGCGACGCCCTGCTGGCTGCAACGCTGGCCGAATTCGGCGAACAAGCAACTTTTCAATCGCTGTCGACGTCGGGTGCAGGCGCCGCGTCTCCGTCCAGGGCAATGGCGCCATCGTCGCGCACACACTGGACCGTCCACCTGACATTTCTCGGCACAATGTTGCTGGGTGGATTTATTGCATCAACGTCGAACGGCACCTTCGCGCTGCGCTTTGACCTCGGTTCCGTGTACACGCAACTGTTCGGCTCAGGCTGGCATTCCTGGCTGCTTCTGATGCTCGGCGGCGGCCTTGTGGGGTTCGGCACCCAGATGGCGGGCGGATGCACCTCGGGGCATGGATTGAGCGGCTGTTCCCGCCTGGTGCCGGCAAGCCTGATCGCCACCTCGATATTCTTCGCTACCGCGGTCGGAGTTTCCTTCCTCGCACAGGTGATGGCAAGATGAAAACGCGTTCAACCTTAGAGCAACATTTCATCTACGGGCTTTTTGGGCTGGTCTTGGGGTTCGCCCTGAGCCGCATCGGTTTTGCCAGCTACAGCCAGGTGCACCGGATGTTCGTTTTCTCCGATCTGCGCCTGCTGTATACGTTCGCCGGCGCCGTAGGTCTCACCATGGCCGGATTCATGGCTTTTGCCCGTGGCCACAGGATTCCCACCAAACCCTTCCATCCCGGCACGATCCCCGGCAGCATCCTGTTCGGCGCTGGCTGGGCCCTGACCGGGTCCTGTCCGGCGATCGCAATCGTCCAGATCGGCGAAGGCCAGTTGGCAGCGGCGTTTACCCTGCTGGGCATTCTGTTCGGCGTATGGGCTTACCGTCAGGTGCACGCCCAGATCTTTCATTGGGACACGGGCAGCTGCGAATAGGCGTAGACATATCACCCTGGAATCGGGTCCACTGCTAGTCGCTGAAATTTCCTCCCCGCCAGATGTCCGAAATGGCGGAGAACCTTGTGCCACGGCGCGACATGCGCGATGCTTCCGTCCGTCTCCAAGATAAATAGTTCAGGAGCGACTGATGCGTTACGCATGCATGACAGGGTTCCTCATCGCCACCCTGGCGCTGTCTCTGTCGCCCGTTCCTTCCCAGGCAGCGGCGACTCCGCACCGGCACCGCCTCGGCGTCGTCGTCCAGGTGAGCAATGACAACCCCGAGGCATGGGATTTCACTCTGCTGAACATCAGCTACATCCAAGCACAGCTCGGAAAAAATAGGCTTCCCATCGAGGTGGTCGCGTTCGGTCCAGGCATTTTCATGCTCACGCGCAATTCGGTGGTACGCGAAAGACTGGGCAAGGCAATGAAAAATGGCGTGCGCTTCGTCGCCTGCGAGGACAGCATGCAGGCACACAAGCTTGCCCGCGAGGATATGTACCCGGGAATCACTTTTGTTCCGCTCGGGATCGCTGAGATCGTCAGCAAGCAGCGCCAGGGCTGGTCCTACCTGAAGCCGTAAACGCGGCTGCACCCGACATGGCTGCCGCGCACCTGCGGTGGGGCAACTACGTCTTGGGCAGGGTCACCCCGGTCTGCCCCTGATATTTTCCGCTGCGGTCCCGGTAGGAAACCTCGCATACCTCATCGCCCTCGATGAAGATCACCTGCGCCACGCCTTCGTTGGCATAGATCTTTGCCGGCAGTGGCGTGGTATTCGAAAACTCGAGCGTCACATGGCCCTCCCATTCGGGCTCGAGCGGCGTCACGTTGACGATGATGCCGCAACGCGCGTAAGTCGATTTACCGAGGCAGATCGTAAGCACGTTGCGCGGGATACGGAAGTATTCGACGGTGCGCGCCAGCGCAAACGAGTTCGGCGGAATAATGCACACCGCGCCGGTGAAGTCGACAAAACTGGTAGGAGAAAAATCCTTGGGGTCGACGATCGCCGAGTTGATGTTGGTAAATATCTTGAATTCTTCGGAGCAACGGATGTCGTAGCCGTAGCTTGACGTGCCGTAGGAGATGATCGGACCGCCGCCGTTGCGCTTCACCTGCTTCGGCTCGAACGGTTCGATCATTCGCTGCTCCAGCGCCATGCGCCGGATCCACTTGTCGGACTTGATACCCATCGATTTGTATTGTGCTCCGGGCCGCAGGCCCAGCATCTCTCGACACCAGCCCTGAAGTCCGAAATATTTATCTTCAGCTGTTCTGGATCACGATGTTCGGGAACTTGGCGCTGAAGTCCTTCTTCTGAAGCGAAAGCTTCGCTGCCACGCGCCGCGCAAGCTCACGGTAGACCTGCGCCAGACGTCCGTCGGGTTCGGCCACCACAGTCGGCTTGCCGCTGTCGGTCTGCTCGCGGATACGAATATCGAGCGGAATGGCCCCGAGGAAATCGACGTCATACTGCTCGGCCATGCGCATCCCGCCGCCCTCACCGAATATATGCTCCTCATGTCCGCAATTGCTGCAGATATGGGTGCTCATGTTCTCGACGATCCCGAGGACCGGTATCTCTACCTTCTCGAACATCTTAAAACCCTTGCGCGCGTCGAGAAGCGCGATGTCCTGGGGCGTGGTGACAATCACAGCACCCGTGACCGGAACTTTCTGGGCGAGCGTGAGCTGGATATCTCCGGTGCCAGGCGGCAAATCGATAACGAGGTAATCGACATCGGTCCAGTTGGTTTCTTTAAGGAGCTGCTCCAGCGCCTGCGTAACCATGGGGCCGCGCCAGATCATCGGCGTTTCCTCGTCGATCAAGTAACCGATGGACATGGACTGAAGGTGGTAACTTACCACTGGCTCCATCTTGTGGCCGTCCTTCGACTCCGGCTTGGCATGGGTTCCGAGCATGCGTGGCTGGCTCGGCCCATAGATATCCGCGTCCAGGATGCCAACGTTCGCTCCCTCGACCGAAAGGGCCAGGGCCAGGTTTACCGCGACTGTCGACTTGCCCACACCGCCTTTGCCGGAAGCGACGGCGATTATGTTCTTCACTCCGTCGATCGGTTTTACACCTTTCTGCACGCCATGGGCGGCGATCTTGGAGGTCACGTTTATATTGGCCTCTTTCACTCCCGCGATCGCGGCGACCTTTTCCTTGAGCTTGGCGGCCAGACTGTCTCTGGAACCCTTTGATGGATATCCCAGGACCACGTCGACGGTAACCTTGCCGCCGTCCACGCCGATCTTCTTTACGCACTTGGCGGACACCAGGTCCTGCTCAAGGTACGGGTCGATGACCTCTTTCAATGCCGTCTCGACCTGCAACTGGGAAACTTCTGCCATAAACTTCTCCGCGCAGTGCTCAGATTTTTGGACTCGCAATGCTACACCGGGAGGGTTGAAATGTCATGTTAGGCATGAATTAACAGGAGCTTATCCCATGCGGGATCTGTGGATGTTGGCTGTCGGACCCGCGCATCACCTCCAGCGAACGCTATGCCACGCGCACGCTCCCGGGTCATGCCGCACGACCAGGGCTGCGGCATTTTGGTTTACAATGCCAGCCATGGCCCAAGCAAAACGCAAGATTCTCGTTACCAGCGCCCTGCCTTACGCCAATGGCCCGATTCACCTCGGGCACCTCGTGGAATACATCCAGACCGACATCTGGGTCCGGTTCCAGAAAATGTGCGGCCACGACTGTTACTATGTCTGCGCCGACGATGCCCATGGTACGCCCATCATGCTGCGCGCCCAGCAAGAGGGTATCGAGCCAGGGGCACTCATCGCGCGCATGGGCCAGGACCATCTGCGCGATTTCACGGATTTCGGGATTGGATTCGACAACTATGGATCCACGGACTCGGCGGAGAATCGCGAGCTCGTAACGCAGATCTACCGGACGCTCAAGGCCGGCGGCCACATCAGCACGCGTACAATCAAGCAGGCATACGATCCGGTAAAGAACATGTTCCTGCCGGACCGCTTTATCCGTGGCACCTGTCCCCGCTGCGGCGCGCCGGACCAGTACGGAGACTCGTGCGAAGTGTGCGGGGCAACCTATTTGCCGACCGAACTCAAGAACCCGGTATCGGCCATTTCTGGCGCCACCCCGGTGCAGAAGGAATCGGAACATTATTTCTTCAGGCTCGGGGACTTCGAGGATACGCTGCGGACCTGGCTCTTTCCAGACATCACCCAGCCGCGCCATGTACAGGCGGAGGTCGCCAACAAGCTCGACGAATGGTTCTCAGCGGGGCTTCAGGATTGGGACATCTCGCGCGATACACCCTACTTCGGCTTCGAAATCCCGGATGCACCTGGGAAGTATTTCTATGTATGGCTGGATGCGCCGGTCGGTTACATGGCGAGCTTCAGGCAACTGTGCGAGCGTGCGGCAATCGGTTTCGACGAATACTGGGCAGCGGACGCGAAACCCGAACTCTACCACTTCATCGGCAAGGACATCCTGTACTTCCATGCACTGTTCTGGCCGGCGATGCTCGAAGGAGCGGGGTTTCGAAAGCCCACTGCGATCTTCGCCCATGGCTTCCTGACGGTGAATGGGAAAAAGATGTCCAAGTCACGCGGCACATTCATCAACGCGCGCACTTACCTCGACCATCTCAGCCCGGAATACCTGCGGTACTACTTCGCCAACAAGCTGGGGGCACATGTCGAGGACATCGATCTGAACCTCGACGACTTCATCGCCCGCGTCAATAGCGATCTCGTCGGCAAATACGTCAACATCGCCAGTCGCGCGGCTGGTCTGCTGCACCGGCATTTCTCTGGAGAGATAGCGGCAAGAAGTTCCGGGACAGGCAATACCAGAGATCCTGCCGCAACCCCCTCGGACGATATAATTGAAAGCGCCCTCCAGGCCGCCGCGCGCATCGGCGATTCCTATGAAGAACGGCGCTTCGGGTCGGTCGTGCGGGAAACCATGAATCTAGCCGACGCCTTCAATCAGTGGTGGGACCGGCACCGGCCATGGGAACTGTCGAAGCAGTTCGAACATCCGGCGCGGCCGCAGGACAATGAGGCTCTGCACGCGATCTGCTCGACGGCGCTGGAAGGTTTCCGGATCCTGACGCTGTTCCTCAAGCCGGTGCTGCCGGAACTCGCGCGCAATGCCGAACGCTTCCTGAACCTTGCTCCGCAGACATGGAAGGATCTCGCAGTTCCGCTGGCCACCGGCCACCGCATCAATCCGTATCAGCATCTTGCCACGCGTGTGGACCCAAAACAGGTACAAGCCATGCTGGATAACTCAAGAGAGAACCTGACGATGACGACTCAAACGACAGCAACTGAGCCGGCGGCCGGTGCCGCAGCAGCGGAACCGATCAAGCCGGAGATTGCCATCGACGATTTCGCGAAAATCGACCTACGCGTTGCACGCATCGTGAAAGCGGGTTATGTCGAGGGGGCGGACAAGCTGTTGCAACTTACCGTCGATATCGGAGAAGGCCGGACCCGCAATATCTTCGCAGGCATACGCTCTGCCTATGCCCCTGGGGACCTGGAGGGCAGATTAACGGTGGTGGTTGCCAACCTCGCTCCACGCAAGATGAAATTCGGGGTCTCGGAAGGCATGGTGCTTGCCGCGGGTCCCGGAGGCAAGGATTTGTGGGTACTCTCACCAGACACCGGAGCGCAACCTGGTATGCGCATAAAATAAAATCTCATCCGGGTGGCCAGAATATCGTTATGCTGATGCAGCCGCTTGGATCATGGTGGCGGCAGGCGCAGGAAATACCCGCCCTGATAGCCTGCTGACATCGCACGGCACTCTTGTTGGTGATCGGCCGTATTGTGTAGTTGGCCACTGCAGTGGCCGAGGATATGCCAGCAAGGGTCAAAGGTCGACCAGTCACGGTATCGCCTCATGGCGGCCACAAAATCCGAGAGGACTGCTGGCGATCGTCGCACAGGGCAACAGCACAATTACGCGTTCAGTAGATCCGGGGAATCAGTTTCTTGACACGCTTCTGGTAGTCGGAGTAAGGCGCGAATTTACGGCACAGCCAGTATTCCTCGTACGAGGCCTTGCGATCGAAAAACAGGCCGAGAAACACTGCGAACACCACCCCCGGCCAGCTCAGGGACCACAGCGCCCAGCCGGCCGCGGCAATGATGATGCTGGAATACAGCGGATGGCGCACAAAACCATAGACGCCACGTTCCCGAAGGCGCGCCTTCTCCATGGGGCGCGGGAAAGGCGTCAGAAAGCGCCCCAGAGTGGCGAAGGCCGAGAGAGCCATTGGCACCGCCACCAGTAAAAGACCGGCGCCTGCAAACCGGACGAACTGCCCCATAAGTGTCTGTGGATCGTCGCGAAACCACACGGGCAGAAAATAGGCAAGCGCTATCAGCGGAAACTGCACCAGCACCCACCACCCGTCACGCACAATCATCGGCACCAGCCTGCTCTTGCTCATGAATCTGGGAACCCTCCGTGGCGTGGGTCATGCAAGGACCCTGCCATAAGCAAGATTATTGCTTCAAATCCGACCCAAGGCCATACTTCGCCATCATGCCGAGATTCGAAACACCCTCACGCCGGTCCGCCGATCCACCACTGGCTGTGTTGATCGACGCACGGCTGCCGCAGACCCAGTGCATGCGCTGCGGCTATCCCCGCTGCCGCACATACGCCGAGGCCATCGCCTGCGGCGAAGCGGACATAAACCGCTGCCCGCCGGGTGCCGATGCGACCATCGAAGCGCTGGCGGCACTGCTGAACCGTCCCGTCAAACCGCTCGATCCTCAGTACGGCAGTGAAACTGCACGCCGGCGTGCTGTCATCGACCAAGAGCACTGCATCGGTTGCCGCAAGTGCATCGATGTCTGCCCGGTGGATGCGATTATCGGGGCGCGCCGCTTTCTGCATATCGTAATCGCGCGCGCGTGCAGCGGCTGCGAGCTGTGCCTTGCAGCCTGTCCGGTCGACTGCATAAGCTTGACGGAGGTGGCCGAAGATGAGACCCGACGTGGACTGTGGCGCACCTACGGTGCGGACGAGGCGGACAACTGGAGGCAGCGTAATGAGGCGCGCCTGACGCGGCACGTACGCCTTGCGCACTCGCGACAAGCACCAGCGGCCCGTCACGTTCGTGCTCCAGATCAGGACCGCGCGCTGCGCAGGGCTGAGATACATGCCGCAGTTGAACGCGTTCGCCGCAAGAAGCAGAAAGCTCCGCCGCTTGACCGGCAGCCTCCCGGCTGAACCAATGATCAGTCCGTGACAATCGCCGCTCCCGACAACGGCGGCTCTAACCATGAAGAAACGGATACTTAATTCGCTCGGTTCCCTGTTCGGCCTGCTGATTTTCGGCGTTGCGCTGTGGGCACTGCATCATGCTCTGCGACACCACCAATACCATCAGGTGGTCCGGCAGCTCAGCGCCATACCCATAGCACACATCCTGCTTGCCTTTGTCCTGACATTTCTCGACTACGCCGTTCTGACCGGCTACGACACGCTCGCATTTCGCTATATCGGTCAGCCGCTGGAACTCGGCAAGATCCGGCTGGCATCGTTCATCGGCTATGCCTTCAGCCATAATCTCGGGTTCTCGCTGCTTTCGGGCGGATCTGTACGCTACCGGCTGTACTCGTCCTGGGGGCTGTCGGCAATCCAGGTCACCAAGCTCGTCGCGTTCTGTGGGGTGACCTTCTGGCTCGGCTTTCTTGCCCTAGGCGGGGGGGCATTCCTGCTTGTGCCGCCCACCATACCTGGAGGCCTGCATCTTCCGTTCGATTCAGTCCGGATCGTGGGCATGCTGTTTTTGGTGCTTACCGCGATCTACCTGGGCTGGTCCGTCCTGCAAAAGAAGCCGCTGCGCGTCTTCGGCTGGGAATTCTCACTGCCGCGCCCGCAGCTGGCACTCGCCCAGATCGCAGTCGCCGTAACCGACTGGGCGCTGGCGGCCGCCGTGCTGTATGTGCTGCTGCCGACCGGCAGCGCCTGGAGCTACCCCAAGTTCCTCGGCATCTTTCTGCTGGCCCAGATCAGCGGCATGGTCAGCCAGGTGCCCGGCGGCCTGGGGATCTTTGAAACCGTAATATTGCTGTTCCTGTCGCCGGCGATCCCTTCCGCCTCAGTCATCGGATCACTGCTCGTCTTCCGGGGACTGTACTATGTCTTGCCCCTGGTGCTGGCAGCATCGCTGCTGGGCGGACTTGAGTTGCTTCAGAGGCGCGAGGGCATCAAGCGCGTGGGACGTCTTGTTGGCCAATGGCTCCCGGTCGTCACACCGCATGTCATCGCCTTTACCGTATTTGTCGGCGGCGCAATCATGCTGTTTTCCGGCGCCACACCAGCCGACCACTGGCAGATCGAGTGGCTGCGCCGGTTCGAGCCGCTGCCGCTGCTTGAAATATCGCACTTCACCAGCAGCGTCATCGGCGTCTGCCTGCTGATACTCGCGCGCGGTCTGCAGCGCCGGCTGGATGCGGCCTACCATCTGACCACGGTGCTGCTCGGCCTAGGCATCGTGGTATCCATTCTCAAGGGCTTCGACTACGCAGAAGCGGCAACGCTGGCGGTGATGTTCACTGTACTACTTCCGACCCGGCGGCATTTTCACCGCAAGGCCTCGCTCATCAGTGAGCGCTTCAGTGCCGGCTGGATCGCAGCCATCATCTTGGTTCTGGCCGCCTCGATCTGGCTCGGCATGTTCTCCTACAAGCACGTCGAATACCAAGAAGACCTGTGGTGGCGCTTTGCGTTCTCCGGCAACGCACCGCGGTTCCTGCGTGCCTCGGTCGGGGCGCTCAGCGTAGTGCTGATCTTCGCGATCATGCGGCTGATGCGCTCGTCGCCTGCGGAGCCGGAACTGCCGGGCCCGGTCGAACTCGGACAAGCCCGCGATATTGTGCACCGCTCGCGGTATGCAGCCGCCAATCTAGCGCTGCTCGGCGACAAGCATCTGCTGTTCAGCGAACGCGGCAATGCACTACTCATGTACGGCGTGCTCGGACGCACATGGGTCGCCATGGGCGACCCGGTCGGGCCGCACGAGGAGTGGGAGGAACTGGTATGGCAGTTCCGGGAGATGGTCGATGGCCACGAAGGCTGGACCGCGTTCTACCAGGTTCGGCCGGACAGCCTGCCCCTGTACCTCGACCTCGGCCTAACGCTGCTCAAGCTCGGTGAAGAGGCACGTGTGCAGATCGATAGGTTTTCACTGGAAGGCGGGGTCGGCAAAGGAAAACGCAACCTTGTAAACCGCCTTGAAAAGGAAGGCTGCGAATTCGAGGTCGTGCCTGTAGCCAATGTGCCGCTGCTACTGGGACGTTTCCGGGAGATCTCCGACGCCTGGCTGAACCTGAAGGCAACGCGCGAAAAGCGCTTCTCGCTCGGGTTCTTCGATGACACCTACTTGCGCAATTTTCCGGCGGCGGTCGTGCGCCGTGGCGGAAATATCGTGGCCTTTGCCAACCTGTGGCTGGGAGCTGAAAAGGAGGAAATTTCGGTCGACCTCATGCGCTTCGTCCAGGACGCCCCGGAGGGCGTCATGGAGTATCTTTTCATCAAACTCATGTTGTGGGCAAAGGCTGAAGGTTTCGGCTGGTTCAACCTGGGCATGGCGCCTCTGGCCGGGTTAGAGGACCACACGCTGGCGCCGCTGTGGACTCGTCTTGGCGCCATGGTGTTCCGCCACGGCGAACACTTCTACAATTTTCAGGGCCTGCGTCAGTACAAGGCGAAGTTCGATCCAGTCTGGACACCGCGCTATCTGGCAAGCCCTGGCGGCATCGCACTGCCGCGCATGCTGACCGGCATCGCGACACTGATTTCCGGTGGCTTGAAAGGAGTTATCGTAAAATGAGCAAACTGTCGAAATCGGCGCTGGTTATGCTCGCCGTCTTTGCCCAGATCATCACGGCACACGCCACCGAGGTACGCTTCGGCCGTCTCGGTCCGGTCTCGGTCTATCGCCGGACGGCGCATCCGGCACACGTGGTTCTGCAGCTGTCCGGCCGCCGCGGCTGGACCGCCCGTGACACAGCGCTCGCGCAAGCCTTGGCCTCGACCGACACTCTGGTGCTCGGAGTAAATGTCAGGTACTACCTGGGGCGCATGGAGCATGCCCAATGCGCGTATCCGGCCGGCGATCTCGAGGCGCTGAGCCAGTATATGCAGAAGCGACTGCGCTTCCCGACGTACATCCGGCCGGTACTGGCCGGTAGGGACCTCGGCGCCACGGTCGCCTATGGCATCCTGGCGCAGGCCCCGATCGGCACTTTCCGCGGTGCCGTGGGATTCGATTTCTGCCCGCAGCACCGGCTGCCTCTGCCGCTGTGTCGGGGTGATGGCTGGCCGATGAAACGCAACCCCCGGGGCAGCGGCTATTTCGTTCAAGCCGGCCGGCTCACCGCCCCATGGGCAGTCCTGAACAGCACGGCGAACAAATCCTGTCCGGTCGCGAGCGCCGCCGGTTTCGTCGCACAAGTACCCTCGGCGCAATTGACGGTCATTCACGCACAACCCGGAGAATCCACTCAGAGCGATGCGTCGCTGGCACTGGTGCGCCAGGCCTTCCTGCAGCTGGCGCAGGCGCGCGCGCCTGCAATCGGTCAGCCAAGACCGGTCACGGACCTGCCCTTGATCGAAGTCCCGGCCACTGTGCCGGCCAACAACAGCCTCGTCGTGATGGTCTCGGGCGACGGCGGATGGGCGGGTCTGGATCGGGAAGTAGCAGCAGCCCTGGCCGCACGCGGCTATTCGGTCGTGGGTTTGAACTCGCTGCGCTACTTCTGGACACGGCACACCACGGATGAAGCCGGCCGCGATCTGGCACGCATCCTCAATTACTATCTCCCGCAATGGAACAAGCAGCGGGTGCTGCTGATTGGCTATTCCCGCGGCGCCGATGTCCTGCCGTTCATGGCCAGCCGCTTGCCGCCGGCTCTGAGGAGCCGCGTCGACCTGATCGCGCTGCTCGGACTGGGTCGGCACGTAGACTTTGAATTCCACCTGTCAGACTGGCTGCCGGTCGCAGGAAAAGAACACTCCACGGCGCTGCCGATTTTCCCCGAAATCCAGGCGCTTCACGGCGGCCGGCATGTACTCTGCATCTATGGCCAGGACGAAGAACACTCCCTTTGCCGGCGGTTTACGCCACCGCTCGGCCAGACTCTGGTCCTGAAAGGCGGTCATCATTTCGAAGGGGCCTACGCGCACCTGGCCAGCGTGATTATCGATGCGCTGCGCCATGAGCGCCGTGCCAGCACCGAATCCGTGCCCTAAGCAATCCATACACGGAAGATTCGCGCGAACCTGGCACGCGGTCGTGCGCGTCGATTGGCAAATCCGGGTGCGGGCCCGTAAAATACAGCACATCTACGTTCAGATTCCGATACGTAGCCAGCAGGAGGATCAGCACCATGTCCGGTCATTTTCCATTCGGCGGCAAGGCAGACCGTTTGGCGGTATTCGCCTTCTTTGAAGACCATGGCTTGAGCCTGGAACTGCAGGAGAAATATTACCGATGGTGGCATGACTGGGCGAAGAGCTTCGTCCTGAAGGACCCGGACCTGTCCTTCACCAAGGCCGTGGAATTCAGCCATTACCCATACGGCCAGCACGCACATGCAAATTTCCACCTGCACGACTACCTATGGGCAACCCCCATGCTGGACCTGGGAAACTTCATAGTGAACGTGATCTTTCCCAAGCTCAATGACAAGGCGATGCACCAGCTCGAGCAGGAACACGAGAAAATGCTCGACGACATCGGCCGCGAGGCAGCCCAAAATCCCCGTCCTGCTCCGCCCGAGATCGGGCGCTACCGTCACACCTGAAAGCGCAGACCCGGAACCCACGCTCCGCATCGTCTGGTCGGGGCAAACCCGGTGGCGCACGCGCCACCGGGCGTGTAAGCCTGCTCAGCCTGGCGCAGAGGCGTGCGCTATTTGAACGGCTCAAGGAAGCGAATCCCACGCCTACCACCGAACTGCATTACCGCACGGCTTTCGAGTTGCTGATAGCCGTCATGCTCTCGGCGCAGGCAACGGACAAAAGCGTCAACAAGGCTACCGCCAAGCTGTTCGCAGTCGCTAACACCCCGCAGACCATGCTTGATCTAGGGCTGCGCCGACTCAAGGTCTTTATCAAGACGATTGGCCTATACAACACCAAAGCCGCGAATATCCTTAGAACCTGCCGGCTGCTGCTCGAAAAACACGGCGGCGAGGTGCCCTCTACACGCACCGAACTCGAAGCCTTTCCGGGCGTGGGCCGCAAAACCGCCAACGGGATCCTCAATACCGCGTTCGGAGAGCCCACGATCGCCGTAGACACCCATATATTCCGAGTCGCCAACCGTACCGGGCTCGCCCCCGGCAGAACCGTGCTGGAAGTGGAGAATAGCCTGCTCAAGGCGGTACCCCGCCCCTACCGCAAGGACGCGCACCATTGGCTGATCCTGCACGGGCGTTATACCTGTATCGCGCGCCGGCCCCGTTGCGGGAGCTGCGTGATCTATGATTTATGCGCGTACCGGGATAAATTAGCCTGATGAACAGATCTGTCGCCACCGGCCTGAGCTACGGACCGCAGACAACCCCCGAACACGCAGAGCGCGCCGTGGCCACGGCACTGATGCGCGCGGGGCTTGATCGCGCCAATGGCGTACTGCTGTTCCTGACCCCTCATTATGCAGGCCGCCCGGAAGCAGCCGTGCGCGCTGCCGCACGTGCTGCCGGCAGCCTGCAGATAGTGGGGTGCACCGGTGCCGGCTTGCTAACCGAGCAGGAATGGCTGCTGGACAGCCCAGGCGCGGCGGCAATGGTATTCGTCGCGTCCCTGTCCTGCGCCGGCGCCCAGCAGGCGCCGCCGCTGCCCTCCACGACCTATGTGATCCGCGCCGACCACTGGTCGCCCTCCGACGAGCGCGAATATCGGCGTTTTATCACGG
>DAHXOO010000006.1:67083-109906 GCA_027364845.1 Pseudomonadota bacterium
TCTCGGCCTGCCTGATGAGGCCGAGACGCAGGCGGTGGTGAGTCTGTGCACGCCATCCGGTGTCACTGCGGATTGGTTCGACCTGCCCGTACCACGCATCGGCGCTGTATCCGGGGATATTTTCGGCCAGGGGCCTTTCAAGGTGTGGAGTGGCTGTCGCGTTGCCGAAAGCGGCCACGCCGAGGCGGTCATTTGCGGGAGTCAGAGTGCGATCCGGACCTCGCAAGGGGTGCGCGCGCTAACCTCGCCGATCGAGGTTGCGGAAGTCCACGGGTACGATGTGTTACGACTCGGTCACTACCCGGCGCTCAACGTCCTGGTCCAGGCTCTGCCCGTCGGCGTGCGCGAAATGGACCATATCCCGCTGCACCTGATCATGGGGGGCGTTACATTTGGAGATCCACTCACCGCGATTCGCGACGGCCGCTACCGCCTGAAACACATCGTATCGGCCAATCTGAGCGACCAGTCGATCACGTTGTCGCATCCGCTCGCGCGCGGCGAAAGACTGTTCTGGGCGATGCGCGACACGCTCACTGCCGAGCGCGATATGCGCCAGACGATCGAACGTACGCGTGAGCAGCTCGCCGCTGCGCCGGATTTCGCGCTGCTGTTCCCGTGTATGGGGCGCGGACCCCATTTCTACGGAAATCGCGACCGTGACCTGGACCAGCTGCGCACGACCTTTCCGGATCTGCCCATTATCGGTTTCTACGGGAATGGTGAGATCGGACCCGTGGATGGGGGTAATCATCTGTACCAGTATTCCACCGTACTGGGGCTGTTCCGGGCGCAATCCGGCTAGGAACTTGCCCCCGTGTACACGCCGGACCGCAAACGTCTGCGGGAAACTTTCTTCCTCGCCTGGCGGCACTACCGCGATGGCCTGCCGCTCGAGGGAATCGAGCCGCTGATCGTAGCGGTGGCCGAACGCCATCCCGAGTACCATGCGATACTCGAAAATGCCGAGGACCATGGTGATCGGGATTACCAGGCTGAGTTTGGACAGACCAATCCCTTTCTGCACCTGGGCATGCACATCGCCATCGCCGAGCAGCTTTCCATCGACCAGCCGCACGGGGTACGCGCCTGTTATCAGGCACTGCGTGCCGGCAGCAGCAGTGAACACGACGCCGAGCACCGCATGATGGAGTGCCTGGGCGAAACCTTGTGGCAGGCGGGACGCGCGAGCGCCGCGCCCGATCCGCAAGCCTATCTCGACTGCCTGGAGCGTCTGTACGGCAAGAACCCGCGGCTAGGCTGAAGCATTCCAGCCCGACTGGCGCATCCCGCTGCGGCGATCATCAGAATCCATCGCAGCCGCCGCGGGACCATCACGACAAACTGCCTGGGTTGAGGGGAAATATTTGGGGCGAGCGCCGCACTACCATGGGTTGCAGCACCGGGTAGTACTGGGCTACACAAATCAGGTCTTCCCAGGTGTCTATGTCACGCAATGAAGCAAGCGTGTGGAACTCGATCCCTGCCGCCCGGGCGCGCGCCTGGGTTTCATTCAAGACCAGATTCCCGCCCCAGTCCACGCCACTGAACAGTGCCGGCTCGGCCCGCTGCAATCCAATGAAATAGAAACCACCATCCATGGCCGGACCGATGACGCTGCCGCCCCGGGCGAGCGTCTCATAGGCGTCTTCCAAGGTGCCGGCATCGCAGTGGGGCACATCACACCCCATCACCGCTGCTGCACCGCACCGCTCAATACCCCGGCGCAGAGAGCCGAACATGCGCTCACCTAGATCGCCTTCACCCTGAGCCGCCAGATGCACATGCAAATCAGCGGCGAGATGTTCGAACAGCGGGTGCCGGGCATCCGGCGCACCGCAGAGATAGACCTCGCCGGGCCAGTTGTCCGCTGCCAGCGCCACAGTCTCGCGGATGAGGACGGCCGCGATTTCAGCGGCGCGCTCCGCCCCGCAGACCTGCGCCAAACGCGTCTTGACCTGTCCGGCAAGCGGTTGTTTTGCGAACAGGATCAAATCCGGCCGTTTCATGGCGCAGTACCTGGCGGTGACTCAGCGTACATCAGGGTAGAACCGCGCAAGTTGCGCCGCAGGGATGCCTGACCAGTATAGAAGCCGCAGACCCCACATGCGCAGAACGGTGCGCACGATTCCGCCACGCTGCCAGCGGCGCGCCGCACTGATCACTGGGGTGCGGATGCGAGCGGGCCACGCCAGTGTACACAGCCGACGGGAAAGGTCTATGTCTTCCATCAGCGGAATCGGGGCGAAACCGCGCAGCATCGCGAAAATATCGCGTCGCACGAATTGCGCCTGATCGCCAGTGGCGATGCCGGTAATTGCCGAGCGCCAGTTCATCGCCCACTCTATGAGTCGGAACGGAAACTGCGGGCTATCGAGGCGCACGTCGAAACGGCCCCATTCGTAACGGCGCCGTACCGCCTCCCGGATCGCTTCTGCCGCCCGGGGTGGTAAGCTGGCGTCGGCATGCAGAAAAAGCAGCACCTCGCAAGTCGCGGCAACCGCGCCCCGGTTCATCTGGATGGCGCGTCCGCGTCCCGAGTGCAGCAGGGCCACGCGGCCGGTGGTCTGCGGCTCGCGCGCCAGAGTATCGACCAGAGCCCGCACCTGCGTGGTGGTTCCGTCGTCACTGCCGCCGTCAACCACGATCACCTCATCAAAGCCGGCGTCGACCAGTACCTGCAGCCGCTCACCGATCTGGGCCGCCTCGTTCAGGACCGGGATGATCACCGCCACCCGGGGCGCCATGTGGCCAACGCCTACGCTGCCTGTCGGGAGCAGTCGTGCCGCACCTGCGGCACGAACCGCGGCGGCGGTGGCAATCCGCCCGATTTGATCTCGACCGTCGTGGTCTTCACCCATGCGACAACCCCGTTCACCGCCCTTCCTGAAAGTACGGCCGCAATTCATCTGCCTGGGACCTTGCACCCATCACGCACCGGTCTAACCTTGGTCTCCGGCAGCCATTATATTACGGGCCGGCACCGTAAAGACAAAAAGCACTTGCAATCGTCTACACTAGGGAGTAAATAGCCGACTGGATCATGACTGACTCAACTGACTGCTGTAGTATCGATTCCGCCTCGACCTCTGCGGCCAAGCGCATGCGGAGTTCTGATGCTATCAAACGCCAACGGGGCCCGACGCCCCGTTTTTTTATGGCTGCTCATCCTCGCGTTTGCGGTCCGTTCACCTAACCATACCCAAAATAAGGAGCCACCGTGCCCGAAAAAACTGAAAACGAACCTCCTGAACCTTTGACGGCGCCGACATGCGCCGGGACCCTCCGTGGCACACACCATGAAGGAGCCCGCCCATGCTGAACGCCGTCAATGCCGTCATGGATGTTCACTTCCTGACTCCCGTCGGCCCCGCGCCCGTCCCTCCCGGCGACTCAGCTGCCGGTCAGAGAACTGCCCGCCACGAGTCTCCTCCCAAACGCTACCTTGTCGCCGGAAAGTACCGGCTTTATCCGTTCGATCGCAGTGCCAAGGCCTATTTCGACGATGCCTGCGCCCGTGGCAACGTGGCATTGTCGGACTACAGCTTTGCCAATAACGTCGTCTGGCTGGCCCAGGCGAGCGGCTTTTACCAGATCATCGAAGGCTGCTTCTGTCTCTTCGCCCTGAACGGCAACGGCCTGACCATGCTCCTGCCGCCGCTGGGAGACAGCTCACGCCAATATCGAGCGCTAAAGATATGCGTAAAAATCATGGACTTGTACAATCCGTCACCGCTTCAAGCCCGACTCGATTTCGTGTACAAGGATTTCCTCAAGGTCCTGGAGCTGGACGCCGAGACCGGCGCGGCTCTGATCAACGGCGAGCGCTGGCACGTGGAGGTAACCAATCCGGACTATATCTACCGGACTCAGGATCTAATCGAGCTGCGGGGCAACGCATATAAAACCAAGCGCAATGAAATCAACCAGTTCCGCCGCGCCTATCCTAATCACTCCCTGGTACCGTTCAACATGGCCCATCGCGACGAGGCGCGGGCACTGGTGAACACCTGGATGCAGAATCGCCTGCGTACCCTGCCGGACGGACCGGTGGAGGAGTTTCTGTACAACCTGGAGATGGAACGCAAAGCCATCCAGCGCGCCATCGCCCTATACGAAGAGCTCGGATTGGATGGTATGAGCCTGTTCATCGATGGACGCCTGGAAGGCTTTACCTTCGGTGAACGCCTTAACCGGGATGTTGCTAATGTACTAATTGAAAAGACTAATTTTAACATCCAGGGCGCCGCTCAGTACCTGTTTCGGGAGTTCAGCAAGGTCTTTGGCGACTGTACCTACATCAATGTGGGCGATGACCTCGGCTTCGAGAACCTGCGGCGCGTAAAGATGAGCTACCGGCCGGCCATGTTCGGCGAGAAGATCATCCTGAGACGCCCCTTGTCCGAGTGATGGCTGCCAGGCCGGCGATACGCCGCGCTGGGTCGTCCGACCTTGACCAGATCGTCACGCTGGAACGGGAGTGCTTCGGTGACGTCGACGGAGCCTTTTCGCGCCGTCAGCTCGGACGCCTGCTCGCCAATCCCAATGCCTACTGGATCCTGGGGGCCGATGACCAGGCTGTAGCCTGTTGGCTGACTGCCGGCAACGGCCGGGCCCGTTGGGCACGGCTCTACTCTCTGGCGGTTCACCCCAAGCTGCGCGGTCAGGGCTGGGGCGGACGGCTACTGCGCGCTGGCTTGGCGTGGATGCAGGCATGTGGTTTGTCGGTCTGTCACGCGGAAGTCAAAGCTGACAATCACGCGGCACGTCGGCTTTATGCGCAATTCGGCTTTCAGGAAATCGGTCAACTTCCCGGCTACTACGGGCCCGGCATTGACGGCCTGCGTCTGGTTCTACACCTGAGTACCACGAAATCCGCCGTAGCCGGCGGGGCATCGACTGACAGCCATTCGCGCCAACGCGCATACAACCGGTCGGGACGCGCGATGGGCACTAGGAGCCGGCGCTGAGACCGGCGTCTTCGCGCGCACCCAGAGCCAACGCAGTCCAGTCCAAGTCGCCACGGTTTCGAGCGAGGCCCGCAAGCAGGCGATCATGCAGAAGGCTGGCAAGCGGCATGGGCACGCGGCTCTCATTGGCGGTCTGCAGCACGAGATCGATATCCTTCTTTCCCAGCGACAGCTTGAAACCTGCCGGTTCATAGGTCCCCGAAGCGATAAGCCGGCCGTAGTTCTGATAGACCGGGCCACCAAACAGGGTTTCGCTCATCAACGAGGCGAAGCGCCCAGGGTCGACTCCGTTCTTTGCGGCGAGCGTAAACGATTCGGCCATGGCTTCGAGCGCGGTGACGATCAGGAAATTGCCTGCGAGCTTGACCACGTTCGCAGCCGTCGGGTTGTCGCCAAAATCATAGACTCGCTGCCCCATGACATCGAGCAAAGCTTGCACGCGGGATTTGGCGGCTGACGCACCGGCCACACAAATCCACAGCTTCCTGGCGGCCGCCGCTTCCGGACGCCCGAACACCGGCGCCGCCACATAGGCACTGCCCCGGTCCGCGTGGTAATCGGCGAGCCGCCGCGCCGTCGCTGGCGCCACCGTGCTCATCGACAAATGCACGCCACCCTCGCCCAGCACTTCTCCAAAACCGCCCATACACAGCACCACATCCTCCAGAGCCTGGTCATTCGCAACCATAGTCACAACGATTCCGCCAGGCTTGGCCGCTTCGGCAGGTTTGGCCGCCGGCGTCACGCCGACGGGACCCAGCTCCTGAATTCTGCCAGCGCTGCGGTTGTAAGCATGCAGGTGATAACCCGCACTGAGAAGATTGGTAGCCATGGGTTGCCCCATCTGCCCGAGACCGATAAAGCCGATCGTCTGGTCATTGTCCATATCGTTGTTTCTCCGTGATTCAGATTGAGAAAGACATCATTGCACGCCGGATTCCGTCCGCCCAACGTTCAGGTAGCCGGCGGACTGATCCCAGGATTCTTTCGAGACCCTGGTTTTGGCATCGGGTGCAGTTCTCGACACTTCGTCGAGGGTTCACTTGCGTTCGCCTCACGATATCCCACCTGACAGCGGTACCGCTGCCTTTTCTCTGGACGCTCACCACCGATGCTCTTAACATCGGCAGCTCCGAGTGGTTTGACCTCTGCGCCTGAACGCCGAGGAGCCTACCCTCATCTTGGTTACAGCATGCCATCCCACTTTCCGTGCTGAGATGACTTCTTGGCACACTGACAGCTATGCTGACAAATGCCGCTTACCAGGCGAAGCAGGTGGCGATCGCCGATACGGTGTTCCGGAAACTGTGACGTCCAGTCGTGGGAAGTCATACCAAAATAATGGGCCACGATGTGCAAAATGCCTTTGTGGACCTACCGAGTGATGAGCCAGAGTTCATGTCCTTGGGAGCGAAGTCTATACGAGCACAGCGGTCCGACGACACAGATACAGCGCGAGAGCTATCTGGAGCGGATCGTCGCTATGCCGCAGGCCACTGCAAAGAAGATCGCGCAGTTCATCAAACGCAATTGCTTGTCCCGGTCAGCAGTTGATTTGACTGAATGGTGCTCAGCACACCGTCACTTTGGCTGGCCCAGCGTGCATGGTACCAATCACACAAGCCTGATCGAAGTCCTCGCTTCGAAATACCCCCAAAACTTCATTAGCCGTCTCCGGCGCACACGCCACCAGCAGGCCGCCGCTAGTTTGCGGGTCATTCAGCAGCTTGTGTTGCCAGGTGGGCAGGTGCACCGGGATCACGACGTCATGACCGTAGCTGTTCCAGTTACGCTCCGCGGCACCAGTAGCATAGCCTTGCTGCGCCAATTGGCGCGAAACGCTCCAAAATGGCAATTGGTCGAACTGCAAGCTTGCACCCATTCTGGAACCGTGACAGATTTCAAGCAGATGACCCAACAGAGAAAATCCGGTGACATCGGTCATCGCGTGGACGCCAGGTATTTCGGCCAGTCGGATGCCGGGAGTATTGAGCTTGGTGGTGCTGGCCAACATCTGGCGGTAGCCTTCCGCGGACAACTCTCTCTTTTTCAGCGCGGCACTCATTACTCCGACACCTAGCGGCTTGCCGAGCACGAGCAAATCACCAGCACGGGCCATGTCGTTGCGCTTGACTCGGTCCGGATGCACGATACCGAGCACCGCTAGACCGTAGATAGGCTCGGGCGCGTCTATCGAGTGACCACCCGCGATAGGGATGCCCGCAGTAGCGCACGTCGATTCACCGCCGGCAAGGATTTCCCGGATTATTTCTACCGGCAACTTGCCGATTGGCATGCCGACAATGGCAAGCGCGAAAATTGGCTTGCCGCCCATGGCATACACGTCAGAAATGGCGTTGGTGGCGGCAATGCGGCCAAAATCGAAAGCATCGTCCACGATCGGCATGAAAAAATCCGTGGTAGCAACGATCGCTTGGCTGTCATTGAGCTTATATACGGCCGCGTCGTCGCTGGATTCTGTACCCACCAGCAGTTCCGGCGGCAGGAAGCGAGCAGCGCCAGAACTGGCCAGGATTTTGGACAACACCGCCGGCGCGATCTTGCAGCCGCAACCGCCTGCGTGAGAATACTGGGTCAGACGGATTTGTGCCGATGCCAGGGAGTCGTACATTCTTAGTACCTTCTCAGATAAACCGCGCGATTCGCTAACCACGTTTTGCAGCAGAAACCCCAGGATAAAACTGCACCTCACACACTGTTTTTGCGAAAATCCGAAGAGCCGTTTAAATAGATGGCGGAAGAGAGCAGGAGTCGAACCCACCAGGGACCGACTGACGGCCCCTACCTGATTTGAAGTCAGGTCGCCCCACCGGGGTGCGTATCTCTTCCATTGTCCAGCGATCCCGGCGCGCTGACCCGATCTGCCCGGCGCACTGCCGGCCCGTCAACCAGCAGTTCGGTAACGCGCAAGCGATGCGCATCTCCGATGCGGCGCGAAGCGCCGGTTCTGTCTAGAAACTCGAGGATCTGGATGGCGAGCCGGCGCCCTGTCCCGATGTGGTCGCGCAGCTGTGCGGCCCGCACCATGCCAGTTTCGGCTGCGATCTCCGAGGCGATCGCCACGATACGCGCCACCGCTTCGCGCAAGAAAAAGCGATCGTGTACCACTTCGTAGACATCGCCCAACACCGTGACTCGCTGCATCAGCGCACGCACCTGGGCCTCGGGTGCCACGAGCACCCTTGCCAGGTCGCGTATCCACGGCGGCTGAAACGGCGTCGCTCGGAGGAGCGGCGCGACCGCGCGCCACAGCCTCTCCTCGGCGGCGGTCAGCATGACGCGGTGCCCGGGCAGGTGCAACCATGGCCCATGCCGCGCCAGACACCCCTCGGAACAGAGCGCTTCGACCAGCACCAGAAAGGCCTCCCAGGCAAGCTGCGGATCCACCCTACGCCGCAGCGGCCGGGCCTGGATGCCGAGTAGCTCCGGAGCACTGCGGTGCTCGGCAGCGACATTATCCAATACCGCCTGCTTCAGCGACGCCCAGCACGCCGGTGCGAAGCCGAGACGTCCGCCACCGACGGTCGCAACTGTCGTCACTGGCAATGTGCGCAACATCGATTCCATCGCATCAGGCAGCAGGTTGTGGCTACAAGCGAACGTGTTGAGATCCACACCCGCCATCGATATTTCGAGAAGCGATGCCAGAGCGGCGCGCGGTGGCTCACGTTCCAGCGCGCCGAGCAGCGCAAGCCGCTGCGGCGTACGCACCCGACGCGCGGGCGCGAACGGTTGCAGCACTACCCCCCCTGCCAGCGTGGTGCGCGCCGACTGATCCCGCAGAATGAAGCGGTCACCGTGCAGCACACCGACGGGCCTGTCGAGCACGAGCTGTACGAGACCGTCGCGGCCCGGCTCCACGCCTGTCCCTTCGAGCACCGACACCCTCGCCGCGACGTTCGCAGCACCCAGATGTACATGCACGCCGGCCCAGTGTCTCAGTGCCCTGGCAGCGGAGCGCGCAACCTGTATTCGGGTATCGAAGCGCTGGCACGGCCGGTGCAGCGGCGCAGCGACCAGCCAGTCGCCGCGAGCGACATCATTTTTTTCTATTCCGGCCAGGTTGAGCGCGCAACGCTGACCGGCCTCGCCGGTTTCCGATTCCCGGTTCTGTGCGTGAATCGCGCGCACCCTCACCTCGGTTCCGGAAGGCGACACGAGTAGCCGGTCTCCGACCCGCACGCGCCCCGCGAACACTGTGCCGGTAGCGATGGTGCCGGCTCCGGTGAGGGTGAAACAACGATCGACAGCCAGGCGAAAATAGGCATCAGTGCGCCGCGCGGCAACCTGCGAAGCGCAGCGTTCCAGATGCCGGCGCAGCGCCTCGATGCCCTCCCCGGTCACCCCGGATAGCGCGAAAATCGGACATCCGGCGAGGCGCGTGCGGCCGAGCAGCGAGTGGATATCGGACTTGACCTCGGCCACGCGTGCGGCATCGACGCGGTCGATCTTGCTGAGCGCAACGAGACCGCTGGAGATTCCGAGAAGGTCAATGATTTCCAGGTGCTCCCGGGTCTGCGGCATCACACCGTCGTCGGCGGCCACCAGCAGCAGGACGCAGTCGATCCCGGTCGCGCCGGCGAGCATGTTGTGAACGAAACGCTCGTGTCCGGGCACGTCGACGAACCCCAGCACCCCACTATCTGGCAAAGCGTAATAGGCGAAGCCGAGATCGATCGTGATGCCGCGCTCCTTTTCTTCCTTCAGGCGGTCGGCATCCACGCCAGTGAGCGCCTTGATAAGCGTGGTCTTGCCGTGATCGATGTGGCCGGCCGTCCCTACGATCATGTTTCGACCCCGCCGCCGCCCAAACGCAGCTGCCCCAGCTGCTCGACGAATTCGCGCTCGTTTTCGAGACAGCGCAAGTCGAACCTCAGGGCCCCTTCACTCACTGCGCCTATCACCGGTACCGGCAACGCCCGGAAGGCCTCCGCCAGGCGTTTGAGGGCAGCACCTTCACCGCGCCCGCGCTTAAGGGGGGTGAGAGCCAGCGCCTGGCTCGGCAGCCGCTCCAGCGGCAGTGCACCGCTGCCAATCTGGCTGTCGCAAGGCACGATGCCTACCTCCGCGGCGCTGGCTACTGCGCGCGCGACCGCCGGCGCAACGCGCTTACACAGCCGATCGATATCGTCGAGCGGCCGCGTGAGCAACCGCAGGACCGGCAGCCGTTGAACGAGGGTTTCCGGCTGGCGATAGAGCCTGAGCACCGCTTCGAGCGCTGCGACCGTCATCTTGTCCACCCGCAGCGCGCGCCGCAGATGATTGCGTTTGATGCGCGCGACGAGTTCCGTACGCCCCACGATGATCCCGCACTGCGGGCCACCCAGGAGCTTATCGCCGCTGAAGGTAACCAGGTCGGCACCGCTGTTCAGGGAATCCTGCGGTGTCGGCTCGTGCGGTAGGTCATGCAACCCCAGATCCACCAGCGTGCCACTGCCCAGATCGACTCCGAACGCCAGCCCGTGGGAATGCGCAAGCACGCCCAGTTCCTCTTCCGAAACACCTGCCGTGAAACCTACTATAGCGAAGTTGCTGGCATGTACTTTGAACAACATGCTGGTGCGGCCGTTGATTGCCTTCTCGAAATCGGCCAGGTGGGTGCAGTTGGTGGTGCCGACCTCGTGCAGCCTGCAGCCGGCACGCGCCATGATCTCAGGCATGCGGAACGAACCACCGATCTCGATCAGCTCGCTGCGAGAGACAATCACTTCTTTGCGGAGCGCAAGCGTGTTGAGAGTCAGCAGCACTGCGGCGGCGTTGTTGTTGACCACGATTGCTGCCTCGGCGCCGGTGAGCTTGCACAGCAGCGCCTCCACATGAACGTCCCGGTCCCCGCGACCGCCCCGGTCCAGGTCATATTCGAGATTGCACGGCTGCACCATCGCCGCCTGCACCGCCGCGACAGCCTCGTCCGGCAACGGGGCACGCCCCAGGTTGGTGTGCAGTACGGTTCCGGTGAGATTGAACACACGCCGCAGCGACGGCTGCATCGTGGTGTCCAGCCGCTGGCGGATGCCGCGCGCGAGCGCTGGCTCGCACGTCGCCTCCGCGGGCAGCTCGGCGCCATCGAGGATTTCCTGGCGCATATCGCTGAGCAATGCGCGAACAACGTGCACGACAGTGGTGTGTCCATACTGGGCGACAAGCGCTTGCACCGCAGGCAGACGCAACACGCGATCTACCGCCGGAAGGGCTACAGCATGCTGCGGATTCTGCGCTTGGACCAAGGACTGTTCCGCCTGTTTGAGTGAAACCGCCGCCGTCAAGCGGCAATTATCGAATCAAGCCGATCCTCCCAACAAAAAGAAATTCACACCGCTGCGAGCGATACCCCGCTCCGCCATCAACACATCCAGGGCTACGCTCGCGACGTCGTCCGCGACCGCCTCGACCGCAGGGTCCTTTTCCATGTAAAAGATCTTAAGGTAGTTGCCACAAGCGTCGCAATTCTCCGCCTTTACCGCACCGCTACTGCCCTCGATCCCGTAATAGCTGATGCCTTTGGTGGTCTGGCAATAGGCGCATTTGATGCGCACTTCATGCCACTGGGACCCGCACAGGGAACAGCTGAGGTAGCGCAGACCCTGGTCCGCTCCGCCGATGCGCACCACACTCGCCACCGGTTCCGATCCGCACACCGGGCACAGATGAGGCGCTTCCGGTGGCGCCACGACGCCGGGCGACAGGCTGGTGGCCATGTGCAGCCAGTACACCTGCAACGCTGCCGCAACGAACGGCGCACTGGCACGGTCGATCCGGCCGAAATCACCGGACAACAGCCCCGCGGCCAGTCCTTCGAGGGTCTGGTCTTCAGCCCGGCCCAGCCTCTCGGCCGCCGCCCGCGCCATCTCGGGAAACGCCGACGTCACCACCTCCGCGACCAGCTGCCGCAGCACTGCGCGCCAAGCCGGCGCGCGGCTCCATCCCTGTATGCCCAGCGGCGGCAGGCCATGCTCGCGACAGCGCCGCAGCACTTCGGCGTCCGGCATCGGCACGTTGCGTACCAGAGGGAGCGCCTCGTGCTGCGCGCGCGCAATGGTGGCGAGAAACCGCAGGTACTCGCCCAGGGCGTGGCCCTCGGACAAGGCGCTCAGGCGCTGTGCGCGCTGATCGAACAGCGAGCGCTCCGGCAGACGCAGCATAGGCAACTCGCCCGCGGGCGGCTCGATGGTCCCGGGCTCGATGAGGTCTGCGGTCATTTCGCCTCTTTTCTTATCTCACGATACCAAGTCGCATGGTGCTGCCTCGCCCACGCCGGTGTCACCTTCCCGCGGGTCATCGCGCGGATCGACCCCTTCACCCACAACGCAGCATAGATGTGGATAATTATCGCGGCAATCGCGACAAACGCAGCGAGGGCGTGCACTACCACGGCTATCCGAATGACCCCAATACTGAATGCAGGCGCGAAATACGGCTGCCAGATGACCATGCCGGAAGCAAACAACAGGAGGATCGTCACCACCAAGGTCCAGAAAAGGTATTTCTGGCCCAGGTTGTATTTACCAATTTCCGGGAGATTATCTTCCCGGTTTCTGATGAATTCACCCAGATGTTTTCCCCATTGCCGATCAGCTTCGGTAATTCGATTGTCCCGTCCGAAACGTGCTGCCAGAAGAAGGAACGAGAGCAGCGTTAGTACCCCCATGAACGGATGCAGAATCCGCGTCCAAGAACCGCCGCCAAAGAAGTTAGTCAGAAAGAAAAATGCGGGATGAAACAGCGCCAACCCGCTGAGTGCCATCAAAACGAACAAGATCGCGGTCACCCAGTGGGTGATCCGGTCCTGTGTCCCATACCGTTCGATCATTGGTTCGTTGTCCATACTTCCTCCTTCAGACCGTAAGCCGGTACCGGCTGCCTGGTCCAGTCATTGGTCGCGGTGCTCGCTGGACTTGTCGACCTTGGATTTGTCGTCCTTGGTTTCGTTCGGCCCCACACCCACGTAGTGTATGACGCCAGCAAATGCGATGACGCCCAGACCGAGCGACATGAGCGGCTTGAGCGCCCCCTTCCACAGCGACACCAGCGGGCTGATATGCGGATCCTTGGGCAGGCCGGCATAGATCTGCGGGCGGTCTGCATGCGGCAACACGTACATGACATGTGTGCCACCTACGCCCTGGGGATCGTAAAGCCCGGCGTTCTTGTATCCGCGCGACTTCAGATCCTCGATGCGTCCCGCGGCGTGCTGGCGCATATCATCCTTGCTTCCAAAAACCAGCGCCCCGGTCGGACAGGATTTTATGCATGCAGGCTCCAGGCCCACCGCCACCCGGTCCGAACACAGCGTGCACTTGTATACTTTGCTGTCCGCATCCGACAGCCGTGGGATATTGAATGGGCATCCGGTAATGCAGTAGCCGCAGCCTATGCAGTGCTCTTCGTGGAAGTCCACGATGCCGTTGCTGTACTGCACGATCGCGCCGGGAGCCGGACACGCCTTGAGGCATCCCGGTTCCGCACAGTGCATGCAGCCGTCCTTGCGGATCAGCCATTCGAGATTTCCGCCGGGCGGCTCGTACTCGGTGAAGCGCATCACCGTCCACTGGTTCGCGGCCAGATCGAATGGATTGTTGTAGGTACCGTCGCAGGTTCCCACATTGCCGCGATAATCGTTCCATTCCATGCACGCTGACTGACAGGCCTTGCAGCCAATGCACTTGGAGATGTCGATCAGCTTCGCCACTTCGGCAACATGGCCACGCATATTTGGCGAGGGCGTTGTGGTGGCAGAGCGCCGTTCGATGTCAAGCGATTGCTGAGCCATGGCTCACCTCCTCACGCCTTCTCGATGTCGACGATAAACGACTTGAACTCGGGCGTCTGCACGTTCGCGTCTCCGACAAACGGGGTTAGGGTGTTGGCGATGTAGCCGTTCTTGGCGACACCCTTGAATCCCCAGTGGATCGGTACGCCCACCGTATGCACGATCTTTCCGTCCACTTTAAGCGGCATGATTCGCTTGGTGACAACGGCTACCGCCTTAATATGTCCACGGTTCGAGCGCACCATGACCCGGTCTCCGGACTTGATTCCCTTTTCTTTGGCCAGTACCTCTCCGACTTCGACGAACTGCTCCGGCTGCAGCACCGCATTGATTAGCGCGTGCTTGGTCCAGAAGTGGAAGTGCTCAGTTAGGCGGTAGGTCGTCGCCGCATAGGGGTAATCCGTCGACTTGCCGAATGCCTCGAGATCGTCTCGGAAGACGCGCGCCGCCGGGTTGGAGACCACTTGCCGATGCAGCGGGTTGGTATCGATCGGCGTCTCGAACGGTTCGTAGTGTTCGGGGAACGGTCCATCCACCACGTTGCCGAGCGTGAAAAACCGCGCCACGCCTTCGGGCAACATGATAAATGGACCCATCCCCTCCGCCGGCGGGGAATCGGGCTTGAAGTCCGGAACATCGAAACCCACCCAGGCGCGACCGTTCCAGTGAATCAGGTTACGCTTGATCGGATCCCATGGCCGTCCGGACGGGTTGCAGGACGCACGGTTGTAGAGGATGCGGCGGTTGGCCGGCCACGCGAAGGCCCAGCCCAGCGTCTCCCCAAGCCCGGATGGGTCGGCAGTATCACGCCGTGCCATCATGTTGCCTTTCTCGGTCCAGCATCCGGCGAAGATCCAGCAGCCGCAGGCGGTGGTACCGTCGTCGCGCAGCTGTAGGAAGCCGTCAAGCTGTTCACCGCGCTTCTTGATCACCTTGGTCTTGTTCTTTGGGTCGGTCAGGTCGGCAAGCGCGCTGCCGTTGTATTCCTTGGCAATTTCCTCCGGATGCGGGCGGTATGGGATGGCATAATCCCAAGTCAGATTCCGCACCGGGTCTGAAAATGCTCCGCCATGCTTGCGATACAGCTCACGGATCCGCAGGAAGATGCCGGCGACAATTTCGGTGTCCGACTTGCCCTCTCCCGGCGGATCCTGCCCCTTCCAATGCCATTGCATCCAGCGCCCGCTGTTGACTAGCGAACCGTCCTCTTCGGCAAAACAGCCCGATGGTAACCGAAAGACCTCGGTGGCAATCTTCGCGCTATCAACGTCGTTGAACTCGCCGAAGTTACGCCAGAATTCCGAGGTTTCGGTGGCAAGCGGATCGATCACCACAAGATACTTCAGCTTAGCCAGAGCTCCACCGATCTTGGCCTTGTTCGGGAACGCCGCGAGTGGATTAAACCCCTGGCAGAGGTATCCATTCAGCTTTCCGTTGTGCATGTCCTCGAACACTTGCAGGACATCGTGGACCTTGTCGAGCTTGGGCAGCCAGTCATAGCAGAAGTTGTTTTCCTTGGTCGCAGCTGCGCCATACCAGGCCTTCATCAGGCTCACATGGAACTTGCCGTAGTTCTGCCAGAACGACAGCTGGTGAGGCCGCAGTGGCTTGAACGCGCGCGCCGCGATGTACTTCTTGAAGTCGACTTCCGATTCACCGGGCAGTGTCATGTAGCCCGGCAGCAGGTTCGAAAGCAGTCCAAGGTCGGTGAGACCCTGGATGTTCGAATGTCCGCGCAGGGCATTCACTCCCCCGCCCGGCATGCCGATGTTGCCGAGAAGCAGCTGCACCATAGCGGCGGTGCGGATCATCTGCGTGCCGACGGTGTGTTGCGTCCAGCCGAGCGCGTACATGAAGGTTGCGGTCCGGTCAGATGTGCTCGTCTCAGCAATAAGCCCGCACACTCTGAGGAACGTATCCTTCGGCGTACCGCAGATGTTCTCCACCACCTCGGGCGTGTAACGCGCATAATGCTGCTTCATGAGATTGAACACGCACCGTGGATGCGTGAGTGTCGGGTCAACCTTGGCGTAGCCGTCGGCTCCGATCTCGTACATCCATGAACTCTTGTCGTAGCTTCTCGTTTTCGGCTGATAACCGGAAAACAACCCATCCTTGAACAGATAGTCCGAACGCACGATGAATCCGGCGTCGGTATACGCCTTGACATACTCGTGCTGAATCTTGTCGTGCGTAAGCAGGTAGTTGATGACTCCGCCGAGAAAGGCGATGTCGGTGCCGGTACGTAGGGGGGCGTAATAATCGGCCACCGCTGCGGAGCGGGTAAAGCGCGGATCGATGACTACAAGCTTGGCCTTGTTATGCGCCTTAGCTTCGGTCACCCATTTGAATCCGCACGGGTGCGCCTCGGCGGCGTTGCCGCCCATGATGATGACAAGGTTGGCATTCTTGATGTCAACCCAGTGATTGGTCATCGCACCGCGACCGAACGTCGGGGCAAGACTTGCCACCGTAGGTCCGTGTCAGACGCGCGCCTGATTGTCGAACGCCAGTATACCGAGCGAGCGGACGACCTTGTGGGTAAGATAACCGCTCTCGTTGCTCGATGCCGAGGCCGCCAGGAAACCGGTCGAAAGCCATCGGTTCACCGGGACGCCCTCGGCGTTCTGGCCTATGAAGTTCTTGTCCCGGTCATCCTTCATGAGCCGTGCGATGCGATCGAAGGCTTCGTCCCACGAAATGCGCTTCCATTCGCTGGCCCCAGGCGCGCGGTATTCCGGGTATCGGAGCCGGTCCGCGCTGTGCACGAAATCGAGCAGCCCCGCGCCCTTGGGGCAGAGTGTGCCACGACTGACCGGATGGTCAGGATCGCCTTCGATATGGATTATGGAACTTGGGGCGTTCTTGGCCTTGTCGCCCAAGCCGTACAAGATGAGACCACAACTCACGGAACAATATGGACAGGTATTGCGGGTCTCGGTGGTGCGGGTCAGCTTGAACTCACGGGCTTCCGCAAGCGCCGCCGCTGGAGAAAATCCGAGCACTGCGATGCTTGATGCCCCCAACCCTGCCGCACCAAGCTTCAGAAACTGACGCCTGGAGATCGATACCATGACATTCTCCTAATGTGATAGTTGTTGCTTACCCCCCGATCGCACAGCGACGAATAGTTACAGTTTTTTCAATCTATACCCGGCGTGCTTAAAAATCAATCAGACCGGAACTGGCCGACATCGCGGCGACGCCGCAGCAAACTTGGACGCTCGGTGTGACGTTGAATCAATGCGATATACCAAAAAATCAAATGGATGATGCAAATCGCGCGACCAAGACAGCGTGGTATCGTGGAAACTGGCCCCGGCAGTCTCGTATCCTGAGCCAGCTGCGGAGACTGAGAGGAAGGTAACGAGTGTCCCACTCTGGGGTACTACGTCCTGATAGACTCCGTCCGCCCCGGATTCGTTCCAGTTTTCATTGAGATAGAGGATGCACGAAACCACCCGCTGTGGCGCATCGCAAAACCGGTTTCGGTGGCGGTGGAAGAATGCACGCTGAGAATAGACCGTGAAGCGCCCTTCGTATTCAAACAGTCCGACAAAAAGCATGCGGTTTATGGCGAGGCGCAGCGTTTCAAATTCCCGCGCCACGACAGCTGCGTCACTGTAACATGTGCGGCATCGAACTCGACTACCCGATCTCCGCGCGTTTCCGGACGCACTTCCCAGTCTGCGCCTCTGCCGACGCGTGCCGCTCCGACCCGACAGATCCGGATGACGTCCTGCCGGTACCGGAAGAAGGCGCACTATTCGAAGTGACAGACATAATCCAGCAGGTCGTCGACCTCGATCTCGAAATGCGAGTTCCCTGGAACCGTGAAACTCTGTCCGGCCTCGTAATCACTCCATGCCTCGGACCCGGAGACCTTTACCCGGCAGTGGCCCTGGGTGATATCGATTCGCTCCGGAGCCTGGGTGCTGAACCGGTAGGTACCAGGCAGCATGATGCCCAGAGTTTTCATCTCGCCATCCGGCGTGATGATGCTGCGGCTGGTTACGTGCCCTTCGTGGTATATGTTGGCCCGGGTCTTTACCTCGACGTTCTTGAAGCTCATTCAATCCTCGCTCTAGGCTGTCCGGCCTGGAATCATGCCATTGAGGAAGATCAAAGTAAAAGCGCGTGGCCACACCGGGAACAGTGTCGAATCCGACGCTGCAGCCGTGCACATCGATAATCGGGCGCGGCCCAATCCCAGTCGGGCACCGTCGGTCGGACACACGCTGGGCCCGTCTTCATTCGCACAGCATAACGGGTGCGCGGATTTGCACGCTCCCGAATGGCATGATAGCGTCCTAATATCGTCGGGATCATATTGGACGAACTGGGTACCGCTGGCCAACCCAGCGCCGCTGCCAAGGTTCCGCAAGGCACGGTAGAAAATAAGGATCGCCGACGATCTGGGTAAGGAGGCCGTGCTTGCATGAACTTGCTCGCATTCGCCGAAGGGCCCGCCCTCGTGACGTCGCTCTCGGTCATGATAATTGGACTGGCTTGGCGTCTGGTTGCAATCTTCCGCCATCCGACGCAGCGAAACCTGTCAGAACCGCGAAGCACCGCCACCATTGCAGGTGCGGTTCGTTGCATCTTCACCCGCATGGTTCCTCATCAGGAATTCCGCTCGAGCACAAAGCTGTCCTCCACCAACGGCTACGCGTACCACGTCGGTTTGGCCGTGGTGGTATTCGGGTACCTCCCCCACATCGATTTCCTGAAACGTGTGGTCGGCATCTCCTGGCCTGCGCTGCCAAATGTCGTGATCTATCTGGCCGCCGGCTTGACGATCATTTCACTGCTACTTGCCATCATGCTCAGATTGAGCGACCCAGTATTGCAGCTGCTATCGAACTTTGACGACTATTTCAGCTGGTTCGTCACCATGTTCCCGGTAGCAACAGGGATGGTGGTTCTTGGGGCCATCGGTGGCCACTACCCGCCAAACGATCCGTCCGCCCATGATCTTGCTGTCGCCATCCACCTCCTGAGCGTTGAATTACTCTTTCTCTGGTTACCCTTTGGCAAGCTGGCCCATGCCGCACTCGTGTTCGTGTCGCGCTCGGCCATGGGTGCCGATTTTGCCCGAAAGGGAAGCCGCATATGAACGGCGTTGACAGCCATCCTCTCGACCTCGAATCTCCTCGCCTCACTGTCAAGGCGCCGGAGGTCCGCTATGACAAGCAAGGCAACAATCCGGACGAGGAGCGAATTGCCGCAGCAATACTTGCCTTCGCAAAGGACTTTGGACGCACCGCAGCCGCCTATATGGAGTCATGCGTCCATTGCGGCCAGTGCGCACAGGCATGCCACTACTACGTAGCGTCTAAAGAGCCAAAATATACGCCGATCTGGAAACTGGAGCCGTTCAAACGGGCATACGCGAGAGAATCCGGACCGTTCGCCTTCATCTACAAAGCATTCAACCTCAAGCCAAAGGTGACGATCGAAGAATTTCAGGACTGGCAGACGCTGCTGTACGACTCGTGCTCCATGTGCGGCCGATGCAGTCTCATTTGCCCCATGGGCATAGATATCGCCGCACTTGTGGGCAGAGCGCGTCACGGAATGTTTCAGGCCGGGCTTGTGCCCCATGAACTGTGGGCAGTGGCCGAGAGGGCCGAACGCGAGGGCAGTCCTTTGGGAGCTACCGCCAAGGTACTGAAGGAGCGCATTGGATGGCTCGCTGAAGAACATGACATTGATATCCCGCTGGACAAAGAGATCGCCGATGTTCTAGTAACGCTTTCATCCATCGAAATCATGAAATACCCGAATTCCATTGTGTCTCTCGCGAAGGTACTGAATCACATGGAAGCCTCTTGGACCCTGCGCAGCGACGGCTACGAGGCCACCAATTTCGGCCTTTTGTCAGGAAACTTTCAATGGCAAAGTGACATGAGCATGAGACTGATCAATGCGGCGATTGCCTGCAAAGCCAAACTCATGGTGTTGCCGGAGTGCGGCCATGCCTATGGCGCACTCCGTTGGGAAGGAGCGAATATCTACGGCAAAACCCTGCCGTTCAGGGTACTGCATATTTCCGAGTTGTTGGAGGAAAACATTAAGAACGGAAGGATCAGATTGAACCCGATGAACAAGTCGTTGACCTTCCACGATCCCTGCCAGATATCGCGCCGGGGCGGCGCTACCGAAGCGCCGCGCAAGGTCATCAGCGCGCTTGGCGTCGATTTCCGGGAAATGAAGGACACCGGGGATTTTAATTGGTGCTGTGGTGGCGGAGGAGGGGTCGTTACCATTCATCGAGCTGACCCTCTACGCTACCGGGCATTCGAAATAAAGATGAAGCAGATAGATGATACGGGTGCCGAACTTGCAGTGACTGCCTGCTCAAACTGCCGGCTAACCTTTGATGATGGAAAAGCGCATTTCCATTGGGATAAATCAATGCACAGCCTGCTGGATCTAGTCGCAGATAATCTGGTGTGACTAGGGTCCTGGCTGTAACCGGACAGAAAGTCGGCACAAACCATTCCCCACCACCCTAGACATCATGTCATGCTGGTCCGGATCTTTACCTCGACGTTCTTGAAGCTTGTTCAATCCTCGCGCCAGGCTGTCCGGCACGCCTGGGCCATGATCCGTCACTGAAATGCGCAAGTTCGCGCCACCTCCTCCACTCTGGCCTCAACCACGCCTGCGTGAGGCGAAAAGCGTACGGCGTCCAAAACCAGACAGTCTATGCCTGGATCAGGCACGTGCCGTCGGCATACACAGGGGACGCCCCGCGCCCGGGCTCTGACACCAAGACCACCACGGACACCGCGGCAAGGCGTGCGATCCTCGTCGACCACACGCTACGAGTTCTGCCAGATTGAGATGGCGGAGATCAAGCTTCACGATTCCGGACTGGATGTCGTCCGTGTCGATGACATCGCCGATCAGGCGCGACGCGCGTGGACGAGGGAATTGCAAGTCCTTGCGGCCATTCACAGTTCGGTCAGGTAGCGCGCCATTTTCGCGCGCAATGCCACATCCGGCAGGCGCCCGCGGCCGGCCAGCAAGTCGTCAAGCGCATGCTCGGGGTTGTCAGTCGCCGGAATTACGCAGGTAACCGCCGGATGGGAAAGAATGAACTTGAGCATGAATTGTGCCCAGCTCGCGCAATCGAACTCGGATGCCCACAACGGCAGCGACCTGCCGCGCAGCCTGGAAAATAGCCCGCCCTCTTCGAACGGGCGGTTCACAAGGACAGCCACGCGCCGCTCTTGCGCCAGTGGCAGCAGGCGGGATTCGGCTGCGGTCGAGACAATCGAGTAATTTACCTGCAGGAAATCGATATCGCCGGTCGTGATCGCACGTTCCAAGTCTGGATAGGCGCTTTCTGAATAGTGCGTGACGCCAATGTAACGCACTCGTCCTTGTTCCTTCCACGCGCGCAGCGTCGTCAGGTGGGTTGTCCAGTCCACAAGATTGTGCACTTGCATCAGATCGAAGCAAGTCACACGCAGGCGCTGCAGCGACTTCTCCATCTGGCGAACGCCCTGGTCACGCCCCTGGACCCAGACTTTGGTAGCGAGAAACAGCCGCTCGCCCAGGCCCAGCTCCTGCACCAGATCGCCGACCACCGATTCCGCGGATCCGTACATGGGCGAGGAATCCACAACCCGCGCTCCACCTTGCGCGAACAGGCGCAGCACGGCGCGCGGCCCGGCATACCGCGCCGGGTGTTCGCCCACGTCAAACGTGCGCCAGGTTCCAAGCCCGATAACCGGCAGCAGCTCGCCGGAGCCCGGAATCGGCCGTGTCAACAGATTCGAACGTTCCAACGCCATGATCGATTCTCCGCCCAGATGCCGCAATCCGGAACCGGGCTGCAGCAACTTTAAGACCCGTGGCCACCCCCGTTGGAATGCCGGCTTTCTTGAAAAGTACTGCCCTCAGCGAATACCGGGGGGGAATATTTCTGACAAACCGTTGCCAGTGTCCGGAGTCAGCCGTTTCAGGTTGTCATCGAGTATACCGCTCCATTCCGAAAAATCAGGATCAACTTCATGATTTCGCACCGAACGCAGGCAACACGCGGCCGCTTTGCGCACGTCCTGGGGATAAATGTCGGGCGCTGCACAACAATGTGCTGAGCAGGGTCACGGGCACTACAGATGCGAGCAGACTGTGCCTTGGAGAACGAGCATTTCGCGCCGGTCGAAACTCGACGTTGGCGCCCCGCTTCACGGAAATGGCCTGAAAACTCTGCCATCTGTGGCTCGATGACGCCAGGGCCCGCCAGCACGCAAAGTCGCCGCTCGGATTCGGGTCACGGCGCGTGGGCACTGCTGCGTGAAAGCCGACAGAGGGACAGCAGCAGGCTCGGAGGGGAAAGAATCACTCGAGCTGCGGCAGTCCATCCGGAGAAGTCGTTAGGTTGCGCCCGCAAGATACAGCACCTTATTATCGGCGCATTGCCGCGAGACGCGTTTCCAGCATCGTATCCATGGTCGCGAGCGAAGAGCTGCTGATGAGGCCCGCGTGTACATGGTAGATATGCATCACGCAGCACACCGGCTCGTGCAGAGCGCGTCCGGACGGAGCGAATTCAGCCCACTCGACGAGCGGCAGCTCACTCTCTCCGTGCATGCATAGCCAAGATGTCTCCTCGAGAAACAGGTCGATGCCGCGCGGCAATTCCAGACGTAGCGGATTCGCCAGCCGCCGCAACGCCAGGCGCACGCGGTTGTATCGGACCGCATCGACCGACAGCGGCAGACTGCGCAGCGGTGGAATGTCCCGCACGCGCGTAACCATGTCACTTTGCTCCTGCGCCCGGCTCCTGTTCGTCCGGAACCCCATCGCTGAATACACGACTCGCCACGATGTCCTCCGGCTCGAGGTTCATCAGGTCGTTCTTGGTCAGTCGGTCGCGCGCATGGGCAAACAGCCGGTTTGCCTGGCGCAGCCGCGCGCGATCCAGGGCGTTTCGGATTGATCGCGCGTTGGCGAAGTGCGGCATAACCATGCGCCGCCGAATGTAGTCGCCGAACGCTTTTTCCGCTTCCGGGCTGAAACGGTACTGAATTTGCGCGAGCATGAGCGAGGCAATGGCCATGAGCTCTTCGCCGCTGTAGTCCGGAAAGTCCAAGTGGTGCGCGATGCGCGAGCGCATCCCGGGATTGCTGAGAAAAAATCGGTCCATCTTGTCCTTGTATCCGGCGAGGATCACCACAAGGTCATCACGGTTGTTTTCCATGATCTGCAGCAGGATTTCAATCGCTTCCTGGCCGTAATCACGCTCGTTCTCAGGTCGGTAAAGGTAATAGGCTTCGTCTATAAACAGCACCCCACCCATGGCGCGCTTGAGCACTTCTTTGGTCTTGGGTGCAGTGTGTCCGATGTACTGGCCGACGAGATCGTCACGCGTCACCGCAACCAAGTGGCCCTGGCGCACGTAACCCAACCGATGGAGGATCTCCGCCATGCGCAACGCCACCGTAGTCTTTCCGGTTCCTGGGTTACCGGTGAAAGACATGTGCAGCGTCGGCGTCTCGGTGGTAAGTCCGAGCTGCCGGCGCAAGCGGTCGACGAGCAGCAGCGAGGCAATTTCGCGGATGCGCGTCTTCACTGGTTTCAGTCCGACCAGTTCGCGATCAAGCTTGTCGAGCACTTCCTGGACCTGAGAGTCGCGGAAGGCCGCCTCGAGATCCACCGGGGTATCGCCCGGCACCGCGTGCACGACCGTCTCCCCCACCTGCGGTCCGCTCTTCTTTTCGCTTGCTTCAGTCATGAATGGCCTTCTTCGCTACCTAGTCGGCGGAAAGTACCGCCCTCCCATTTTTTACCGCGGCGCGTCCGGCTGCTCCGGCCAACGCCCCACCCGCGTGTGCGCAATCGGATGCGCCTGGCTCGTACGAGGTAACGACCAAACAGTTGGCCATCACCGGATTTTCGCCGTGCAGCACACCAATTCTGGCCATCTGCTCCTTGAACTTTGGATTACCCATCGCCGCCAGCCTGCAAGATGGCCGTCAGCGGCAAGGATCGAGGGGCGGCGTAGATCGAAGCGTTGTCGCAGCGCTTGTGCCGGAAACGCGCAAGCAAGATTTTGATGCTCGCGCCGACGTGCGAGTACTTGCTGCCCCGGGTATGCCGCCCTGAAAGCACGATCATGCCGAACTCCTGCTCCATCAGGAGCACCTCTTTTAGAGTCGTGCTGGAAACAACGACGCTGCCGCATGCACCTTTGACGGAGCCGGAATTGAGCCTCACAACCACAACATCCGCGCCGGCACAACTTCTATCTCTTCCACCGATTCGATCTCCCCAAAGCCGTCGGTCAGCGGAGTCAACACCGTCGTCATGCAGGCCTTCCTCGCTTCCTCGACGGTCAGATGGCGCGAATCGCCCATCGAACCATGAACCGGGCCGGCGCCCGCTGCGGAAGCCGTGCCGCAACCGTTCGCGCCGGGGTGGCACTTTGCTCGACCACTGATACAAAGTGGCCCCGACACAAACAATTGTGGTCCGGATCACCCGTCAGCGATAGCGCTCACCCTCCGGCCGATCGGCAGCGTACGACTGAATGGTGTACCGGATTTGGCGCCCGTCGACTTCCTGGCGGATTAGGCCAAACCCAGGCTCGACCTTCGGCCGATTCACGATGAATGACAACTTGATGCTTTCGGTGCCACGTGTACTGTCGAAAGCGTTGAGCCGGATATAGTGATTCGGATACGCCTTGCGGCACTGGTTGACTTCGTAAAGGATACCGGCTGCATCTTTGATGTCGAACATCGGTATCCCCCACATATCCCAGTACGTGTTGCGCGGATGCGGATCGTCGGTGAATTCTACACTCAACGCCCAACTGTTCTTCAGGCAGTACTGGATCTGCTTGGAGATCTGCTCGTCAGTCAGGTCCGGAAGGAAGGAAAACGTTCCCTGCGTTATGCGGCTTCCGTGATTGGTCATCATAGCGGGTGTTCCTCGCGATTAGAAAGATGTGGTGGCCGTGGGCACGAAGTCGGCGGTGTCGGTGGATTCGTAATTGAAAGTGATGTCCTTCCAGGTATCGAGCGCTGCCTTCAGCGGTGTGCACGACTTTGCGGCCTGTTCCAGAATCTGCGGGCCCTCCTTGAGATAATCGCGGCCTTCATTACGCGCCTGGATCATCGTTTCGAGCGCCACGCGGTTGGCTGTCGCACCGGCCTGGATACCCATGGGGTGACCGATAGTGCCGCCACCGAACTGCAACACCACATCCTCGCCAAGATAGTGTATCAACTGGTGCATTTGTCCCGCATGGATACCACCAGAAGCGACCGGCATCACCTTGTTGAGCGATGCCCAATCCTGGTCGAAGAACAGACCATGCTCGAGACTCGCCGCTGTACGCGTATCACGCAGCGTATCGTAGAAGCCCTTGATCATGAGCGGATCGCCTTCGAGCTTGCCAACCACGGTGCCCGCATGAATATGGTCCACGCCAGCCATGCGCATCCATTTGCAGATGACGCGGAAGTTCATGCCATGATTCTTCTGCCGCGAATAGGTCGAATTTCCGGCACGGTGCAGGTGCAGAATCATGTCATTCTTGCGCGCCCACTTGGCCATGCTCTGTATGGCGGTGTAACCGATCACTAGGTCGATCATGACGATGATCGAACCGAGGCTTTTTGCAAATTCTGCTCGTTCGATCATCTCGTCCATGGTGCCGGCGGTGACGTTCAGGTAATGGCCTTTCACTTCACCGGTGGCAGCGGCGGCACGATTGACGCCCTCCATGCAGTAGAGGAACCTGTCGCGCCAGTGCATGAACGGCTGCGAGTTGATGTTTTCGTCGTCCTTCACGAAATCGAGACCGCCCTTTAGTGCTTCAAACACTACGCGCCCGTAGTTGCGTCCTGACAGGCCGAGCTTGGGCTTGGTGGTCGCACCAAGCAGGGGGCGACCGAACTTGTCGAGGCGTTCGCGCTCGACAATGACTCCGGTGGCAGGGCCCTGGAATGTCTTCAGGTATGCCACGGGAAGGCGCATATCTTCCAGACGCAATGCCTTGATCGCCTTGAAACCAAACACATTTCCGATGATCGATGCAGTGAGGTTGGCGATGGAGCCGGGCTCGAACAGGTCGAGATCGTAAGCGATATAGGCGAAATATTGCTGCTCGGTCTTGGTGCCGGGGCCAGTGTTGGGCACCGGATCCACCCGGTAGGCCTTGGCACGGTAAAGCTCACAGGCGGTCAACCGGTCGGTCCACACCACTGTCCAGGTAGCGGTCGAGGACTCTCCGGCAACGGCTGCGGCGGCCTCCTCCGCATCCACACCACTCTGCGGCGTGATGCGAAACAAAGCGATCACGTCAGTTTCCTTGGGCTGGTAATTGGGCTCCCAATAACCCATCTTTTTATACGGAATTACTCCCGCTTTGTAGCGGTCTTTGGCGTTAGTGATCGTTTCCGATTTTCCCATCTTGGTCTCCTGAGCTCTCGTTTGGTAAATGCCTCACGCTCGAATCCCGGACGCGCCCGCATCAATCGAGGCCGCTCGCTTCGAGATTTGCGCCATACTCGGCAAAATAAACCATAAACAACAGTCAATTTTATTTATTTCTATGATAGATTTCTGTCTATGCGTCATATGACATTCCGCCAGCTAGAGGTGTTTGAAGCGATCGCGCGTCATGGAAGCTTCACGCGTGCAGCCGAGGAACTGTTTCTTACACAGCCGACTGCTTCGATGCAGATCAAGCGCCTCGGCGACACCATCGGCTTGCCGCTTTTCGAGCAGGTGGGCAAGCGCATTTACCTCACCGACGCCGGGCGCGAGCTCCACGCCGCCTGCCACGAGATTTTCGAGAGGCTCGATCGCTCCGCGATGACAGTGGCTGACATGAAGGGATTAAAAAAGGGCCACCTGCGGCTAGCAGTGGTCACGACCGCAAAGTATTTCGCTCCACGCCTGCTGGGACCGTTTTATCATCGCTATCCGGGCATCGACGTCGCGCTCAAGGTAACGAATCGCGAGCGCATACTTGAGCGGCTGGCGGACAATCTGGATGACCTGTGCATCCTCGGTCAGCCGCCGGAGGAACTGGACGCTGAAATCCAGCCGTTTCTGGAGAATCCCCTCGTGATCCTGGCCCCGGCGAATCACCCGCTTGCAAAGCGCAGGAGAATTCCGCTCACGCGCATCGCCGAGGAACCGTTTCTCATGCGCGAACCAGGTTCTGGCACGCGCATGGCATTGGAGCGCCTGTTCAAGCAACACAACCTCAAGATCACGGTACGCATGGAGCTCGGCAGCAACGAGGCTATCAAGCAGGCGATCGTAGGAGGCCTGGGAATATCAGTGCTGTCGCAGCATGCCCTTGCGCTCGATGGCATAGCCGGCCAGCTCACCATTCTGGACGCGCAATACTTTCCGATTCAGCGCCACTGGTACGTGGCCTACCCGCGCGGCAAGCAGCTTTCGGTCGTGGCGCGCACTTTTCTGGACTATCTCTTCGAGGTGCGGCAGCATTTCGCGGCGCCGCCGTACCCGACTACATCCAAGAATCGTCGCGGAAAACGCCCCTCGCGGAACAGGCGAACTGCCTGATCGACCGGATTTTCGGGCGCCACGCTCTCCAACCGAAAGTGCGACGAGGAAGTAAGCGGGAGCCGCCGACGCTCGCGGTATTTCGGAGCATGACCATATCGGTCAGCGACCCTGCCGTTAGTTAGTGCCAGCCCATCTCTCGCTGTTCTCCCCTTGGAAGAGACATTTTTCCATCGCGCGAGCGCGCCAAAAACGCGCGCAGGCAAGGCCTTGCAACCGACAAATTGTACTGGCGTTATTTCACCGCGCGCATGTTTTCATAATGCATCGAACTGCATATTGACAGCGAAGTCCATTGCCATCACAGCGACGTCGAGCGCGAAGACCGCCGCTTGCGGGGCAGATGCGTCGCTCAGCGCCACATCCTTTTATCCGGATGAGTTCGGCGACGCCCGAGGAGACACCAGAAGCGAAAAGATCCCGGTACACAATCCAGGAACACGCTGACCAAAAGCACCGTTTTTCTCGGCCTGCAGCTGCGTCATCGATGAATACAAGCCGCAGGCGCCGTTCGGTACTACCGCAAGGGATTGCACTTCGTACTCCCGGTACGGATCGCACCCTGGCCTTCGCAGGCGCAGGCGGCTAGGGCTCGGCGCTTCCCTGGATGTCCTGGTAGGCCTTCTGGATTTCCTGTCCGGGTGGTCGGCCAAACAGTGCCATGAACAGACTCTCGCATCGGTGGTACGCCGCGATCGCTTCCACGTTCTGTCGCAGTCGCCGGTGGGACCGGATCAGACCCGCATGCATCTCCTCGGCCAGAGGATCGATCTCAATGCCGCGCCGGTGCCATTCGATTGCAGCCGTCCAGGCGCCGCTGCGCTCCAGGGATTCCCCCAGATACCCGTGCTGGCGCCGGAACCTTGATCGTAGCCGCTCGCGCGACTCGAGAACCCACGGGACTTCTTCATCGGCGAGAAAGTCGCCGCGGTATATTTTCAACATTTCATCCATCGCATCGCCAAGGTTCACCTCACTGCCCGGCATCACAGGATCGTCGATCTGCGGTAGCCGTTCGAACACCCACATATCGAGCCAAACCAGGCGGGGATTGAGCGAAACGCGACTGTCGTCCAGCAACACTGCCTTCTCGTTCGCCAGAAGGCGCCGTAGCCGGTGCAGCGTGGTGGCAAAGGATTGGTGAGCGATGTCACCATCGGCCTCCGGCCAAAGAATTTCCGACAACCGCCGTTCTGGCACGGCGCGACCGCCTCGAGCGATCAGCAACCGCAGAAACTCCATCGGCTTGGTCGAGCCCTTTCGTCCAGAACTCAGCGACTTGCCGTCGATCTCGATCCGGAGGCGCCCGAACGAATATATCTTGACCGGCCATGGCCACGCGTCCGAAGCAATCGAGGAGTCCTGCGGCAGAAGTGCATTATGGCGAATCAGGAACTGGGTATAGTCCGTCTCGATTCCGTGCTTCATGGCGAGTTGGCACAACCGCACCATCATATCGCGCTGCCATGCCTCCCACGGACTGCCATAGTGATGGCGGACACCGAGCACGAATGCCTCCCGCACCAGCCGGCAAGCTTCGTTTTCATCACCCTGGGACAGCTGGTTCCACGCCCCGGCAATCGAAACGATAAACAGAAGGAGTGAACTGTTCATGGCGTAGGCGATCCGCTGCGCGGCATATATATGTCTCGCCGCGCTAGCGTGCTCACCGAGCCTGGTCAGAACAAGGCCCTGGGAGACATGACATAAGCCCCGAGGGAATACGGTACCGGCCTCGTTCGCGAGCGCGAGTGCCTTGCGGCCGTGACTCTCAGCACGCGCCAGATTGCCGTCGAGCAAATGAAAACATGCAGCCTGGTAGTGGTAGTGACTGGTATCGAGACGTCTTCCCGGATCGACCTGGGCCTCGACCGCAGACAGGATTGGTGCACTTTGAGGGATGTCTCCCAGTCCCAGATGGGCGTACAGGGCCTGCGCCCGGATCCGTCCGTCGAAGATGTGAAGCCCGGTGGAATCGCCCAGGGCGAGCGCATCCCCGACGACTGACAGACAACGCGCAAATTCCCCCACATGCCACAGATATGCGGCCTCAAGCAGCATGTAAACCATTCGCTCCGTATTGGCGGCGCCGCGCGAATGGGACGCCCGGTAGAGCATGTCGATCAGCAGCCCGGCGTTGCTCAGATCTCCGATCCATAGATAGTAGGTGAGCAACGGGGTGGCGCTGCGGATGCGTTCCTCCGGGTGGTCTGTGCCTTCGATCAGCGCCGAAAGGCGACCGGCCCAGGCACCGATCGCCGCATGTTGGGGCCGACGGAACACGAGCAGCGCGACCAGACCGCTCACGACGCGCCGCTCGATCTCAATTGAGGGAAAATCCGGGTGGCGGCGCCGCAGATCTTCGAACGCGAGGAGCCAGTGGTCACAAGACGCGAACTCGTCCCAAAGCAACAGATAACAATGGGCGATCCCGGCCCAGGAAAGAAATTGTCCCAGCACTTCTTCCTGGGCGCGAAACAGATTGAATGCCTTGGCGAAATGGCTACGCGCCGGGTCGAGCGGCTGTTGCACCGTTGCCAGCCAGTAAAGCAGCCACGGTGACTGTTCGCGCATGGCCTCCGGCAGCATCATGATCCAGGATACCAGCGTTTGTCCGCGACCCTGCGCCAGCAACGACGCGGCCGCACGCACGCACAGGGGCCCGAGAGCTTCCCAGTCCTGCGCCTCGACCAGCAACGCTGCAGCAGCCTCGATCTCGCCCGACTCTTCGAGCACCTTCGTCGCAGCGGCGCGTATGCTGCTGAATTCCTCATGCGCGAGCAGGTTACGCGCCTGCGCGAGGAGAAAGGTACGGAAGAGCGGGTGGTACTGATAGGTCTGTCCGCCTGAATGGACTACGGTGAAATAATTGCGCCGGGCCAGATCAGCCAGCACCGTGGGCGCATGGGGACTTCCGGTGAGCCGCTGCGCCGTGGCAGCCGTCACCTCAGGTAGAAAAGCGGTAGCAAGCAGAATCTGACGCACGCCGGAGTCCATCTGCGCGAAGATCTCGCGCGCGAAATAATCGAACAATAACTGCCCGATGCGGGCGGGCGGTCGCTGCTGGACCGAAGGTCCGTCCGTGCGGTCTTCCATCAGCAACGTCAGCCCTGCGGCCCAACCCCGGGTCTCGGCCAGCAGCCGGTCGATTCCCGCCTCAGGCAGGCGGATTCGGCGCAGGCGCGCGACACCCGTGGCTTCGGCACGCGTCATCGACAGATCCGCGCCGTCGATGATAGAGATACGCCGGTGGATTCGCAGCCGGGCAAGCGGCGGCGGCGGCTCGGCTCGGCTGCATACGATCACGTCGATGTCTTTACCAAGGGCTTCGAGGCCATGAAGGAGCAATTCGTACACGGGGCTGTCGTTGGGCAACTCCTGAAAGTTATCCAATACCCACACGCAGCGTGGCCGGAGCATGGCGGAGAGCGTCTCGAAAAAATGGCGCGTAAAAGCGACTATCCCTGGAAGGTACTCCGGGGTCAGCACCGGAAGCTGACGGCGCGAGCGTGGGTTCGCCGCGCGCGCCGCCAGGCCGAGATAATGAAAGAGAGTCGCGGGATCGGCATCACCCGTATCGACCTGGTACCAAAGCGACCGTAGCCGCTTCTCTTTGAGATAACTGCTGACGAGACTTGTCTTGCCGGCGCCCGGGGGTGCGGCGATCCATACCAACCCATCCCGTCGGGCCCGGTCGAGGCGCCGGAAGAGGCGCGGGCGTGCCAGCAACCGCAATGGCCGCGGCGCGGTCACCTTGGCGGGAACTGTTGTGTCTCGCATCGGCATCATCACGTTCGCGCGGCCACCACGCTGGGCCTGCAGGCGACCCGCGGAGACCGGCGCCGCTCCCCCCCCTGAAAGCTCCGAACTGCGCGCCCATCCCGGTATTATTCAAATTTCTTCCGGCTTGTGTGCGAGTGTACCCGATCACCAACCCGTAGTGCGAATGGGTATGTTCGCCAAGATTGAACTGCCCCATGCAGCTGAAACCCATGGCGGGCGCGGACACGAATCAAGATACCGAGCTGCACAAATGGAAGGTGGACGTCGACAAGTATCGAACCTTCGATAAACGACTGGGAAGAAGACAGCCTGTTATCGAAAAACTGCAACCGCCGACGCCTGTTCCATTGCATCCGGACTGTCCGCTGGCGCAGACACCCTGCGCGGTCACATCGTGCGCACACCGCTGGCCATCGCCCTAATGGGCTTTTGCTTTCGGCGGCGAGGTCACGGGCGTTTTGTCAATTTGTCCGCGAATGAACAGGACGGGAACAGGCGACAGACGCGCCACCCCTTCGGCCACGCTGCCGAGTACCAGATGCCCCAGCCCGGCACGACCGTGGGTTCCAAGCACTACCAGGTCGGCGGGCCATGCTGTCGCCGCTTCTACGACGACATTGGCCACGCGTTTTCCTACGGTTTCCTGTAGTACGGTCTCAGCCCGGAGGCCGGCCTTGTTGGCTGCCGCAACGGCGCGATCCAATATCGCCTGGCCGGTCTTGCGCAACGCCTCGAATACGCTGTCCAGGATCATCCCGCCGGCGCTCCAGTAGATCACGTCTTCGTCGACGATGTGGATGAACCGCAGTTGGGCTTTCTGGTCCGCGGCAAACCTGATCGCCTCATCCACCGCCAACCGTGCGGTATCACTGCCATCGACTGCCACCAGAATGTGCTGATACATTGCGCCCCTCCAGTCCTGCCATTAGAGCCCGACCGGCCTTACGGTTCCCAGCCACCTGTTCGTAGCATTGCCAATGCCTTTTGCGTACTTTGGCGCGATTACGGGTGCCGGACGGTTGATGGTCAATCTTTGATGCCCAGGGAAATCGTCGGCAAAGTGCCAGATGCGGCGGAACTCACCGAAGCCGTATTGCGCCGCCGCCCCCAGTGCACGCCGCCGTTGCGGCCGGCCACTCCTCCCACCGTTGGGACGGTGGGCCGACGACTAACGGTGCTTGCGCCGCCTCGCGGCGATGCGCATGCGCAACGCATTGAGCTTGATGAAGCCTTCAGCGTCCTTTTGATTGTACGCACCCTTGTCTTCCTCGAAGGTGGCGATACGCGGGTCGAACAGACTGTCGCTGTCAGATTTGCGGCCCACGACGCTGACGCCGCCCTTGTAGAGCTTAAGGCGCACAACACCATTCACGGTTTTCTGCGAAGCGTCGATCATCTCCTGCATCATGAGTCGTTCCGGACTCCACCAGTAACCGTTGTAGATGAGGCTCGCGTAGCGCGGCATGAGCTCATCCTTGAGATGGGCGACCTCACGGTCCATCGTAATGGACTCGATCGCGCGATGGGCCTTGAGCATGATGGTGCCACCCGGAGTTTCGTACGCACCGCGCGACTTCATGCCGACGTAACGGTTCTCGACGATATCGGCGCGGCCGATGCCGTTCGCACCGCCCAGCTTGTTGAGCATGCCGAGCGCCGTGGCCGCACTCACGGTCCGGCCATTGACGGCGACCACGTCGCCCTTGCGGTACGTCAGTTCGATGTAGCGTGCCTTGTTCGGCGCCTTCTCCGGTGCCACCGTCCAGCGCCACATGGACTGCTCCGGCTCGCGCCACGGATCCTCAAGGATGCCGCCCTCGTAGGAGATATGCAGTAGGTTTGCATCCATCGAATACGGGGACTTTTTGCCGCGCTTCATCTCCACCGGGATACCGCGCTTTTTGGCATAGGCAAGGAGCTTGTCGCGGGAAGTGAGATCCCATTCGCGCCAGGGGGCAATAATCTTGACGTCTGGCTTGAGCGCGTACGCGCCGAGTTCGAAACGCACCTGGTCGTTGCCCTTGCCGGTTGCGCCATGCGAGATTGCCTGCGCGCCGGTCTTGCCGGCTATTTCGATCAAACGCTTGGCGATCAGCGGGCGCGCAATCGAGGTGCCGAGCAGGTATTCGCCCTCATAGAGCGCGTTCGCGCGGAACATGGGAAACACGAAATCGCGTACGAACTGCTCCTTGAGGTCGTCGATATAAATCTGCTTCACGCCGAGCTTGCGGGCCTTGGCACGCGCCGGCGCAAGCTCCTCGCCCTGACCGATGTCAGCGGTGAAGGTCACCACCTCGCAGCCGTAGTTCTCCTGCAACCACATCAGGATGACGGAGGTATCCAGTCCTCCGGAGTACGCCAGCACAACCTTTCTTATCTTTGTCATAGAGCCTGCTTAACGTTGCGCACCACCAACAAAAGCAAATCCGAAGCGGTGTCCGGCTTGCGTTGCCCGCTACTTGCCGCCCGCCACTTTTTGAGTCCGGCGCAGGCGTGAAAGCAGGCGCCGTGCCATCTCGCCGAACAGTTCGGTCTGAGTGGGGTGCGGATGAATGGCGCGCGCCACCTGCTCCAGCGTCATATCGCCTGCGACCATCATCACGGCCTCGCCGATGAGGGTATCGGCGTGATCTGCGAGAAAATGCACGCCGATGATGCGCCGTGTCGCCTTGTCCGCCACGATCTTGATGAGTCCATCGGTTTCGGCCGTTATCATGGCCTTGGCGTCGATGCTCAAGGGGACCTTCACCTCCACCGTGTCGATACCCTTGCTCTTGGCCTGCTCGACAGATAACCCGACAAAAGCTGCCTGCGGCCGGGTGAAGATTACGCCGCAGTCCTTGTCCTGGTCGTACTCCATGGGCTCGCCAAGGATGGTGGCCGCTGCCACCCGTCCCTGCTGACCCGCCGTGTGCGCCAGCATGAGCCCGCCGATGACGTCGCCCACGGCGAAGATATGCGGAATATTGGTGCGACAGTTACGGTCCACCGAAATCACGCCGTGCGCATCGGCTTTCACGCTGGCCTTGTCGAGCTGCAGCGGTCCGGTCACGGGGCGCTTGCCGGTGGCCATCAGAACATAATCGCACTTGAAGTTCTTGGTTTTGCCTGAGGCGTCGACATAACCCAGCGACATCTGCCCCGGCTTGCCGGAGATCCGGCTCACCTTGGCGGAGGTGATGAGCGTGAGGTTCTTCTGTTTCCCGAGCAATTCTGTCAGCCCCTTGGCGATCTCGCTCTCAACCTCGGGCAGCGGACGCTCCTGCGCTTCGACGACCACCACTTTAGTGCCGAAATCGGCGAAAATCTGCGCCATCTCGAAGCCAATGGCCCCGGCGCCCACCACGCCGAGTCTCTTTGGGGCGGCTTTCAGGTTCCACACCGTATCCGAGGTAAGCACACCCTTGATGTCCGCACCCGGAATCGGCGGGACAAACGCGGGTGCGCCGGCAGCAATGACACAGGCCCCGAAGGTAATACGTTCCATCTTCTTCCCGTCACCGCGCCGGGGGCGCGCGAACCGGTCTTTACCATTGCCCGACACATCGACCACGATGCTATTTGCCGAATCAAAGTAGGCGAAGCCCTGCTTCAAGTCGATCTTGACGCCCTTGTCGGTCTTGAACGCCATATCGCCGCGCGCACTGAGCACATCCTTGCGCATCTTTTCCAGGCCGGTCCAACTGAGCCGCGCGCCAGTGCTGTTAACCACACCCAGATGCGCGTCGTGGGCACGATCACGGATGCGGTCCGCTGCTGCGCGCCACGCCTTCGACGGAATGCAGCCGCGCCACAGGCATTCGCCTCCGGGCAGCGGCGCGTCATTGATCATGGCCACCTTCTTGCCGTGGTCGGCAAGATCGCGCGCGCAGTCCTCGCCGCCGGGTCCGCCGCCGATCACTACCACATCGTAGTCCCATTTCCCGGGCGCGATCGCGGCGCTGCCGGTTGCGGCCGGGATGCTGACGCCGTGCAGCCAGGATGCCGGATTCTCGACAAATCCCTTGAATGCATTCAGAAACTTGGCAGCGTCGGCGCCATTGATAATGCGATGATCGGCGGTAATGGTTACCGGGACCCCCTGCGGCCCCTTGGTGGCAATGGCGAAGATGGCCGAAGTGCCTGGAGAAGGAATGGCGTCGAACTGGTTCACCCCAAGCATGCCCATGTTGGAAATGGTGAACGTAGGGTTCGAGTATTCCTGCGGCTTCAGCCGCTTGATGCGCGCACGCGCCACCAGATCCTTCCATTGCTCGTTCATCGTCGGGAGATCGGTGTTGAGCACGTCGCGCAGCACCGGCACCACCAGCCCCATTCCTTCGGTCTCAACCGCGAGGCCGATGTCAACTTGTTCACGCTCGACGATTCGGTCTTCGTGCTGATAGACCGCGTTGACCCGGGGAAACGCCTGGATCGAGAGCGCTGCAGCCTTGGCAAACATCACAGTGAGCGAGTAACCCGCCTGCTTGGCCGCCGCCATCAGGCGCTCAGGCTGGATGTTGACGCTGGCGCGGAACAGCGGCATGGACAAGGCGTATTCCATGTTGTGGCTCACCGCCTTCTCCATGGCATCCATCGGCCGACCTGTTCCCGGCACCTGAAAGATGCGCCTGGCCAGGGCGCGCGGAACTTGGCCCTTGGTCACATCTGCAGCCTGAACTGACCCGGACGGGCCGGTTCCGATAATGCTGTTGATTTCGATTCCGTGCGCGCCGGCAAGCTGGCGGGCGTACGGGGTGGCACGGCCGGCCTGCGGGCGCGGAGCCGGTGTGGCGCCATGAGGCATGGCGGGAATATGGGTTTTCGCTTTATGGGTTCCGAATGGCTCGAAGCGCATGCCGGAAGGCGCCTCGACCTCGACCTCAACTTCCCTGACGGCAGGCTTCATCGGCGCCTCGCCACCTTTGATATCACCCTTGTCCGCGACCAGATAGGCAATGATCTCCCCGACCGGCACCACTGCATCGACCGGTACCAGCGGGCCGGACAGATAGCCCTCGCGGAAGATTTCAACATCCATGATCGCCTTGTCGGTTTCCACCGTTGCCACGACCGTACCGCGGCCGATGTGATCACCGATGTTCTTTTCCCACGACACCAACGTCCCTTCGGTCATCGTGTCGGACAGCTTGGGCATTTTTATCGCGTAGGGTTCAGCCATTCTCTTTATTTATATCAATGACCGCGAGTTGTGGTTTCGAAAATCCGGGCGCGTGGTCCGGGCAGCCGATGCCTGCCCTTTGGCCACTTGGAAAATAACGCGGCGACGGTTTGTCGTGCCGCGCACCGCTAGATTTTCCCCAACACCTTGAGTGCGCCCTTATAGACGTCGTGCTCGTCCGGAATGGCAGCATGCTCCAGGTTGGCTGCATACGGTACTGGCACGTCTGCGGCATGAATACGCACCGGCTGTGCATCCAGAGCGAAAAAGCAGTCTTCGATGATGACGGAAATGATTTCGGCACCGGTGCCCACCGCAGCCTCATCCTCTTCAGCGACCAGCACTCGGTGTGTCTTTTCCACTGAGCGGCGGATCGTCTCGCGATCAAGGGGCTTGAGCGAACGCAAATCGATGACCTCAGCGCTGATGCCATCCTTCGCCAGCATATCCGCCGCCTTCATGCACAGAATGAAGCTCCAGTTATACCCGATCAGAGTGATGTCTGTACCTTTGCGCACGATTTCCGCACCTTCGAGCGGTCGGAAATATTCCGTATCCGGCACTTCCTCCCGCATGTTGTACATGCGCTCGTGCTCAATGAAGATCACTGGATCATTGCAACGCACGGCCGATTTCAGCATGCCGCAGGCGTCCATGGCACCACGTGGGGTCACGACGCGCAATCCCGAGGTACTCATGAACATCCGCGCGAGACGCGCGGAATGCTGGGCCGCAAGCTGGTGCGCCGTGCCACCTGGCGTGCGCAGCACGATCGGGCAGGACACGCGCCCGCCCGACATGTAGCGGATCTTGGCGGCGGCGTTGATCAGCGTATCGAGGGCGAGCAGCGCAAAGTTAATCGACATGATCTCGATGATCGGCCGCACCCCGGCCATCGAGGCGCCGATGCCAATGCCAGTATAGGAATTTTCCGAAATGGGTGCGTCGATGATGCGTTTCTCGCCGTACTTCTGGTACAGGCCGGAAGTCGCCTTGTAGGTACCTCCGACGACACCGATGTCCTCACCAATGGCGATGACCATCGGATCATTGGCCATTTCCTCGTCGTGGGCGCGGCGTATCGCCTCCCAATATGCCAGCTCAGCCATGCATTGATCCTTCTTGTTGACGATTTGCCTGACGGTGAGCCTGTCAGGAGTTCTGCAGCGGCCCGATCCAGCGCGGATCCGGGCTATCGTCCAGAACGAACTTGTTGAGATCCTCGACTTTCGGCGCCGGACTTTCTTCGGCGAATTTGACGATGTCGTTTTCAATCTCGTTTAAGACTTCGTGCTCCATGGCCTTGATGTCGGCGTCGGTCACAACTTTCGCCTTGACGAGCTTTTCACTGTACAGCTTGATCGGATCGCGCTTGGCCCATTCCACCTCTTCTTCCCTGCTGCGATAGGCCGCGGTCTTGTCAGACATCGAATGTCCACGCTGACGATAGGTGAGAAATTCGATGAAATAAGGACCATTGCCGGAACGCACATGATCAATCGCCTTGGCAGCGGCGTCTATGACAGTCTCGATATTCTGACCATCATGCTGGCTCGAGGGTATGTTATAGCCACACACCCGTTTGTACTGGTCAACCACTGCGGTCGAACGGTCGATGCGCGTGCCGATGGCATACTGGTTATTTTCGCATACGAAAAGAACCGGCAGATGCCACAACGAGGCCATGTTCATGGTCTCATGGAACGTGCCTTGGTTATTGGCGCCGTCACCAAGGAAGCAAACCGCGATCTGATCGGTTCCCTTGTGCTTGCATGCCAACGCCAGGCCCGCCGCCAGCGGGAAGGGCTGACCGACAAGCGCGTACCCCCCCATGAAATGCACGGTCGGATCAAATATGTGCATGGAACCGCCACGGCCGCGCGACGAACCCGTATCCTTGCCGTAGAGCTCCGCCATCACCTCGCGCGCCGGGGCGCCGGTCTTTATGGCATGGATGTGGTCACGATACCCGGTAATGACGTAATCCTGCCCGCGCCGGATCATCTCCAGTACTCCGGTGGCCACCGCCTCTTGGCCGGAGTACAGGTGCAGAAAACCGCCGATCTTGTGTTCCATATAGGCTTCGAAGCACCGCTCTTCGAAGCGGCGGAAAAAGATCATTTCGCGCAACAGGCGTTTCTGGTCAGCGGCTTTCATGAATCTCCCTGGCATTGGAGAAAACGTTCATTTTTTTAACAACCGATGCCCGGAAGCCGGGGCTCGACGGCGCGCGGATAACGGTTTGGACGGATACCCGCCGATTTCAAGCGGCGTATGATCGTTTTTTTGTCCGACAAGGTCAAGGTATTGACTTTCCAAGGCGATTTAAGCGGTCAGTGGAACGCGCCCAGTGGCGTCACCGATGTGCCAGATCACTGATTTCCCCGAGAATACCCGCACAATCACCCTCGGTTCGATGGAAATCGCGGCATCTTTCGCATCAGGCACCAGCTGTGCCGGCACCCGCAAACCAGGGAGGAGAATCGATAAACATAGCGGCGACACGGTGGTTGCGGATACCGATGGAATCGGGCAAGCCCTTTGCGGGTACTGCCCAACGGACGCCCATCCGTCGTTCCCGTCACCCGGGTCGGCGCTCCCCAGACAGGACCTTGGCGATTGATGGTAGACTTTCCGGACCGGTCTTCCCGTGATTCCTGGAACTGTTGCCCGGGGCATCCGGCATCGTGCAAACTCGGGAAGAGCCGCGCAGTCGCTGCAAATGACGTAATGAAGCAATGCCGCCGTACCGCGCGCACTCGTTATCTGCGGAATTTACGTGCGGCGACCGGGCAGGCGATGAACCACCGATGCTTCAGGAAAAATTCACCCTGGGACGGAGGGATTGCAGCACTCTCTGAACATTGACGCCGGAACAACGTGAAACAAATAATGCCGCTACCGCAAAGCATTCGTACCGTGGCAGCACAATCTTAATCACTCTCATAGCCATTGTTGCTCCTGGATGCCTCCTTGGTAACATAAGGATAGACTCAAGATAGAGACTTATTTGGAAATTTAGCAAAAAAACTGCCGCATACCCCTGCAGCTCGCAAGATGGAACCTTATGAACAAGATATTCTTTAAGAAACATATCATTATAGACACACTTCGCGTCGGAATTCTTTCCATTTCACTCCTGGCCGCGGTCGGTGTGGTGACCCTGATGACCTCCGGACGCGCTTTGGCGGCTCCCGCCGCGCTCAACTCGGCGCAATCCGTCCGCGCAAGAATAGCAGGTTCGATCCTGCAGGATATCCAGCATGCCACCTGGATCTCGGAAGGCCACAACAAGCACGTCATCTATATATTTTTTGATCCGAATTGCCCATATTGCCACAAGCTATACGAGGAATTTCGCCCCTGGGTCAAGCGTAATGAGGTCCAGTTGCGCTGGCTGCCCATAGGAACGCTGATGGCTTCAAGCCGCGGTAAGGCCGCCGCAATCCTCCAGGCCAAAAATCCACTTGCCGCGTTCCGCCGGAATGAACAAGGGTTCAGTCCGGTACACGGCTTCGGACGGATCGGCGAGGAGCCATTACCGAAACCGGCGATTAAGAAAGCATTGAACATCAACGCAGAATTGCTCGATCGCACGGGCCAGGAGGCGGTGCCCACCATGGTGTTTCGCGTCAAGGATGGCACACCGATCTTCATCCAGGGATCACCGCCACCGCGTTTCCTGGGACAAATCGTCGATCAACTCGAGTAATCCTGGCGCTGGCTCCAGGGCACCTGGATGTCATCCGCTGCCGGCAGGATCTCGCGCTAAAACACTACATCGCGGGGCTTGGGTTTTGATGCAGATCATTGCCGGTTGTCCGTTGGAGGGTTTAAAGTTCTAGTGCGCTGATTGATCAAGGATCGTTGCTGGGTCAAAACGAAAACCATTGCCGCAAGTCAGCGTACCGGTGCGACGCACTTGCATTCTGCGGTCAATTCAGCGCAAAGTAACTTGGCATGCATTGATATTACTTTCATGGAGGGCATAGAGATGGCGAAATCAAAAGCCGTATCGACCGAAAGGAATTCCAAGGCGCCGGTTGCGTCACTGACGATCTCTGCGGAGGAAAGGCGTCGAATGATCGCAGAGTCCGCCTACTATCGTGCCGAGCGCCGCGGTTTTACGGGTGGCGACCCGATCGAGGACTGGCTAACGGCGGAAGCCGAAATCGAAGGACGGCTTAACCGGGTACACTGAAAGTCCGCCGCGGACCCATCGGACCCGCGGCGTGCAATTCAGGATCGGTTGTTTGCCCCATAAATAATAGCAGCGTCGACCAGGCAGCGCAGCGATTGGCGCTTAAACGGGGTCATCACGCCTGCCTGACCGTCCGACCCGGACGGAACACTAGAATGCTTCGTGACCGGGCGCCGAGGGGTGAATATAGGCCCAGCCCTCGGACTCCCGCAGTGTAATCTCGCCCATTCCCGAAGGCACAATACTCACGAATGGGTAAAGTTCGGAACGGTTCACATGCAGCTCATGGAGGGTATTGTTGCATTGCGCCAGAATGACGCCCTGCTTTTGCAAACCACTCAGCTTTTTCTCGAACCCATTATTCTTGACGTAGATAGCATATCCCTTGCTGTTCGCGATCAATTCAATCTTGATTTTTCCCTTCAATCTCGGATCATTCAGCAGATTCTCCACGTTATTGATCGTCTTCTTGATCGCGCCATTGCTGCCACTGTCGATCTGGAAGATCGCTCCGTAGTGCGACTTGGTCGCCACTGCCCCGTGAAACTCGCCGGCGGCTGCGGTCTGACTTGCAAGACCCAGTACCGCCGCGACCGCCACAACGGCGACCCGGGCACACCGCGCAGATTTAAAGCCGAAAAACCTGTCTTTTATGGTCGTCATGCACTCCTCCAATGAATTGACAATCGTCTTCTCGCCGTTTTACGGCGACCGTGCGGAAGCGGTGGTCTGATCGCGCCGGACAACCGTGCCTGCGGAGCCAGAGCGTAATCGGCATCATTGCTCAGATCACTGGCCTCAGCACAAGACGTCGGAAGCGCCCAAGTTTATTCCCTGGGTTCCCCCGCGGCTGCGGCGCGCGGAACGCTCCGACGGCAAGGTTTTGTACCCACTGGAGTCCAAAAAAAACGGTACCCCCGGCACTACGGCGCCTCGCGACTGCAGGCGGACAGGGAAGAGGAGACAAAAACTGCTCCGGGAAGGCACAAACCCACGGAATTGCCGGGCCACCACACACCCGGGCGAGAAGATGGCGGCACGCGCCATGCCGGTCGGGCCGGCGCATGCCGCTTGCACGTAGGCTCAGGCCATTACATTAATGGAACCGCTGCCATCACCGTCGCCATCGCTATTGCTATTGCCATTACTGGGAAGCGCCAGCGCGTTCGCCCCGCCGTGATGGTGATGGTGGCTTCGACTCATGCTCTGCACCTGCTGCATGAGATTGGTAAACCCCTGCTGCGCTGCCGACAGATTCCCACCTTGCAAGGCCTGGCCGATGGCGGCCAGATCGCCGGACAGCGGCGAGCTGTTGCCACTCGCAAACGGCGAACTATTGCCGCTGCTGTTGCCGCTTTGGCCCTGCATCAAGCTCATTAGCGCGGAAAATGCCTGCTGCGCCCCGGCAAGACTGCCTGCATTCAGGCTCTGGCCAAGCTGCTGGAAATCGGCGCGGCGCTGCTGGGGCTGGCCCTGAATGCTGTTCTGGGAGGACACGCTGGCATCGATAGTGATACCGGAAATCGATATAAGATTCCCTCATCGTCGGAAGTTCAAAGGAAAAGATTGGTCACAGAAAACAGACCCGCGCAATGAGTATGCAATTGGCATGCCGGGGACTGTATGCCGTTTCCCGCCCGCATCGCTGAAACAGAACCCGCAACCATTGCGTTTTGTCCGCGGATGCCCGCAGCGTGAAGACTCGCCCCGGGGACCCCTGTCACATACAGTGCAACAACCCACGCAACAGACTGCGCTGCACCGGGATCTCCATCACTCCTCGAGATCGTCGATGTCGCCGCTGCTGCGCTTATCGCGGACCGCCAGCAGCTGATCCATTTCGCGCAGGCGCTTGAGCACCGCTGCATTCACGGTACCTGCGGGATAGGTTCCGTCCCAGCGCGACTCACCAGCCGTTCGTAGGGTCAGGATTTCGAGCGCCTCATCCATGGTCGACACCGCGTAGACATGAAACTTCCCCGATGCCGCAGCTTCGACGACTTCGTCCTTGAGCATGAGATGCCTGACATTAGCCTGGGGGATGACGACACCCTGCTCACCCGAAAGTCCCATTGCCTTGCATACCGCGAAATATCCCTCGATTTTCTCGTTTACGCCGCCTACAGCCTGGATCTCTCCACGCTGATTCACCGACCCGGTGACCGCGACTCCCTGACGCACCGGCGCCTCAGCTAACGCGGACAGCAGCGTCAACAGCTCCGCTACCGATGCGCTGTCTCCATCCACCATGCCGTAACTCTGTTCAAATGCGATGGTTGCAGATAGTGAAAGCCTGTTGCCGCGGGCGAAGCGCCCGCCCGAAAAATCCCGCGAGGATGAGCATGCCCTTGCTG
>DAHXOO010000070.1 GCA_027364845.1 Pseudomonadota bacterium
ATGTACGTCGGCCGCGTGGCTGTCGAGAAGAATATCGAGGCCTTTCTGAGCCTCCGGCTTCCCGGCACCCGCTATGTGATTGGCGGGGGGCCAGATCTAGAAATGCTGCGCCGGCGCCATCCACTCGTGCTGTTCACCGGGTTCAAGACTGGTGATGACCTCGCACACCATCTCGCCGCCGCCGATGTCTTTGTCTTTCCAAGCCGCACCGACACCTTCGGTCTGGTATTGATCGAGGCGCTCGCCTGCGGCGTGCCGGTGGCCGCCTACCCGGTGCAGGGGCCGCGCGATATCATATAGAACGGTGTGACCGGTTGTCTGGACGAGGACCTCGGTCGGGCGGCGCTCGCCGCCCGGACGCTCGACCCTCAGCGTTGTCGGCAGCAAGCATTGAGCTATACCTGGAGCGCGTGCACGCGCCAGTTCCTAGATGCCATGCATAGCACCATCCGGCGCAAATCGCAGGCTTCTGCCGCGGCAGAAGACACCCGCGCAAACTGACCGCCCATCTGCCGCAGGACCCAAGTCAGGCGCTTCTACAGGGCTGACCGCGGCAGCTACGGAAAACTTCCTGCCAGCCTGTCAGTCACCCAATTCCATTCACTGCTCTGCTGGAGCAGCTTCCGCAGCCGTCGCGACCGGTGTCGAAATCAACTTGTCCACTTCCTCGCCGAACTCGCTGATCTGGCTTAGCTGCGCGTCCGGATCCGCCGAACCATTGACCTCGAATCCCTGCAGCTGCTTGCGCACGTTGCCCAGGTGGCTCGCGTCCACATTGGCCGCGGTCGCATCGACCGCTGCGAGATCAGCCGATGCCTCCGCTATATGATCGTTTGCCATCGTCAGGTTTTGCTGGCCAATGTCACCCACTGCCTTGTACAACGCAACCCGCGCACCCAGAAGATCGGCGCGGCTCTTGATGACAAAGAGCTTGGCCCGCTGCATGCGTACTGAATTCGCCAGCTGCTGCTCCTTCCTCATGGCCCGGCTGGACGCGTGGCCGTATCCGGCCGCATAGAACACGATGCCGATTATGGCGGCCAGGATCACGATGGTCCCAACTTGTCGAGTATCGTTCATGGGGGTCCCTGTTTTTCCGGTCGTCTATCGACTCCGGCGACACACTGCCCGTGGATACAGTTCGCGAACTGCCGCCATCGCCGCTGCACCTCAGCATAAGCCTGTTATGCGTGCAAGTCTAAGACCGCGACGCCCCCACCTCTGCCCACCAGACTGCACACCCTGACGCCAAAGGGGTGGCGTCGCGACAGAACCAGGTCTGGCCTGACGGCGAGCCGCAAAAACTGGCCGGCAGCGCAATGCGTCGACGTCAACCTGGGTCCACACACCAGCCCGTGACCTGAGGAAGGAGACGGGCCAGAGCCGCACGTCGGCCCAACAATCAGCCGTAAAACCGACCCATAAGCTCAATGCACGGACAAAACCGTATGGGTCATCGAACTGCACGGAGCGGCGCGTGTGGCGCGATACGCGCCCACCTTGAGCACGCAGAATCCGCCATGGGAACACCGATTGCCAGGCAAACATACCGAGAGGACGAGCAGGCCGGGGCGGGGAATACCTCCCGGCCTGCTCGATTACGACGATGGCTGCATCCTACTTCGGCAGCCCGAGGGTTCCCGCCATCATGAAGAAGATCATCGGAATGGAAAGCATGGTGTTCGTGCGCGACGCAAGGAACGCGATGCGCCCGGCCTTGGCTTTGGCTGCATCATCGACCTGCACGATTCCCAGGATCTTCTTCTGATTTGGCCAGATCAGGACCCAGACATTGAACAGCATGATCGTGCCCAACCAGGCACCGATGCCGATGGGCACTGCACTGCCACGCAGAAGGAACGCGTCAGCGAAACCGATGCCGGAGCGAAAGAGGTAATAGGCACCGGACACCCAGGTCACGACGGCAGCCCAGCGGAAATACAGCAATGCCTGTGGGGCCACGTGCTTCGTAATGCCGGCCGCGGTATTGTCCGCCCTGGCCTTGGGCAGGGCTATGGCCTGCACAAAATTGAAATAATACAGCAACCCGATCCACATGATGCCGGCCAGTACGTGCAGCCAGCGGTCGGAAAATAACTCAAAGCTCATGTCGTGCTCTCCTTGAGAGAAAATTTCTGGTTGTTCTTGATATGCAGCGAATGTTTCACGTCACTTAGGTTGTAACGAGAAAGTGGCGCGCGATGTAGTAGAGGATAAGCGACAGGACCACACCGGAGATAATAGTACCCCAGAGGGAATCTAACGGGTTCTTCATGGTTATTCCTCGTTACGTAATAGTTGAGTGGATTTGTCGGCGGTTTAGGTTAAGGCAGGTTCATAGGGATTTCAAGGCTGACGTCAGGAATGCGCGGGGGAGTCCGCATCCCCGTCGCCGGCTCGCGTCACAGCGTCGAGCCCCGTGGGAAGGCCATCGATGCTGACTCGGTTCTTCTCCGCCTGATAAACCGCAAGTCCGTCTGCGCCCTTTTTTTCCGCCCAGCGCAGATAAGTGTCACGCTCTCCCTCGTAGTGGTAGCGTGGGACACCGTAGCCGCAGGAAGTCTGGGCCGATTCGATCTGCAGCAACATTATCTGGCGCACACCGGGAAGCGCCGCGAAACAGCCGGACAGTTCGAGCCAGCCCTCGTCCCCTGGGTGCAGCGCGCGCCCATGGCCGTAAAGCCGCAAAATCAGCGGTTCCGGATCGACGCTACAGAACATGATCGTGAGCCTGCCGTCATCCAGCAGGTGGGCCGCAGTTTCGTTGCCGCTGCCGGTGATGTCCAGATAGGCCGCGTGACGATCATCGATGATGCGGAAGGTGTCGGCGCCCTTGGGAGAAATATTGATACGCCCGGACCGCGGTGCGGTGGCGACAAAAAAAATATGCTGGCGCTGGATGAATTCCCGCAGGCTAGCGTTCAGGCACTCGTAAAATTTTGCCATGCGTTCACCTTGCGAAATTACCACACTGGCATCATACCGTAACCTTGCGCATTGCGTAACGGTAACCAGGGAATTCCCCTGAGGGTCGACAACGCACATTTTTGCGCCCAGTGCACCGGCTGTCGGCACTGCCAGTCTCCATCCGATGTGCAGTCGCCCGGGTAAAAGCCGTCGTTCAGCCGACCTTCTTGTCCCGACTTTGCATCGTGGAACCCACCAATTCAGGCGGCACCGCGAGACCGGCGCAGTGCGTCAAAATCCGGCTCAGGAAAAGTGCTTTAAAATTTGGGCACGACCATATTTTTTTTATTTCGATAATTTTGCGAATCGGGAAACTTGGGTTATTGTAATTAACATAGATAGATTAGATTCGGCGATGAGCGCGGCGCCCTGCTTGCAGGGCGCCTTTATGTTTTTTGGTGTATTGCAAAACGAATGACCAGATCGTATCAGATGCCGGTGTTCAGCCCGTTGCCTGTCGCGTTCGAGCGCGGCCAGGGCGCATCACTGTGGGATACAAACGGTCGGAAATATCTGGATGCCCTTTCCGGGATCGCCGTCTGCGGACTCGGTCATGCGCATCCCAGGATCACGCGCGCGCTCTGCGATCAGGCCGGAAAACTGTTGCATAGCTCAAACTGGTACGAGGTACCGCTCCAGGCAAGGCTTGCCGAGGAATTGTGCCAGGCGGCCGGCATGGACAACGTCTTCTTCTGCAACTCCGGAGCAGAGGCGAATGAGGCTGCGATCAAGCTCGCGCGCCTCTATGGGCACCAGCGCAAGATCCTGACGCCCGGAATCATCGTCACGGAAGGCAGCTTCCATGGCCGCACGCTTGCCACCTTGAGCGCAACCGGAAACCGCAAGATCCAGGCGGGATTCGAGCCACTGGTACAGGGTTTCTACCGCGTTCCGTACAATGACGCCGCGTCCGTCGCCCAGGTCGGTGAGCGCACCCAGGACATCGTTGCCGTGTTGGTGGAACCGATCACCGGGGAAGGCGGCATCGTCATCCCAGACGCCGGTTACCTGAAAGCACTGCGCCAGATCTGCGACGAGCGTGGCTGGCTGCTGATGCTCGACGAAATCCAGACCGGCATGTGTCGCACCGGCAAATGGTTTGCGTGCCAGCACGAGGACGTCGTGCCGGACGTGATGACACTGGCAAAAGGTCTGGGCAACGGCGTACCGATCGGCGCATGTCTTGCCCACGGCACCGCTGCCGGAGTCTTCCAGCCCGGCAATCACGGCTCCACGTTCAGCGGCAATCCCCTTGTCTGCCGTGCGGCATTGGAAGTCCTCGACATTCTCCGCAGCGAGAAGCTTGATCGGCGGGCAGCGGAACTCGGCAAGCGCATGCTCGCGGGTCTGAAACAGGAGCTCGCGACTGTCAGTGGCGTCAAGGACATTCGCGGCAAAGGGCTGATGCTCGCAATCGAGCTTGACCGGCCCTGCAAAGACCTGATGAAGCACGCCCTCGACGCCGGACTGCTGATCAACGTCACGGCCGAGAGGACCGTACGTCTGCTACCGCCGCTTATCATCACGGACGCGGAGGCCGATCAGATTGTGCGGATGGTGAGCGGCCTGATCCACGATTTCCTGGCCTTGCCGCAGACCCGGAGCGGAAGCCCGTGACGCCCCATCACTTTCTCACGCTGCTGGACCTCAGCAGTGCCGAGCTGGAACAACTGCTGCGGCGGGCGATAGACCTAAAGACGATGCACCGGCTCGGCGAGCAGTACACGCCGCTGCGGCAGCGCACCATGGCGATGATCTTCGAGAAGTCCTCGACGCGTACGCGCGTGTCGTTCGAAGTCGGCATGAGTCAGCTTGGCGGCAGCAGCCTGTTTCTGTCTCCACGCGACACCCATCTTGGCCGCGGCGAGCCGATCGCGGACACAGCACGCGTCATGTCGCGCATGGTAGATGTGATCGTGATCCGCGCCAACGAGCACGACATGGTCGCGCGTTTCGCCGAGCACTCGCTCGTTCCGGTCATCAACGCGCTCACGGATAGGCATCATCCATGCCAGCTGCTGGCTGATATCCAGACCTATATCGAGGCACGGGGCTCGATCAGAGGAAGGACTGCGGCATGGATCGGAGACGGAAACAACGTCTGCCACTCATGGATAAACGCAGCCAAGCGCTTCGGATTCCACCTTAATATCGCCACGCCGGCTGGATACCAGCCCAGCGCCGAAGTGCTTGAGGCCTCCGGCGATTGCGTCACACTCATACGCGATCCGCAGGAGGCGGCGCGCGGGGCGGACATCGTCATCACCGATACCTGGGCCAGCATGGGCCAGGAAGACGAGAAGGCGCAGCGCCTGAAGGATTTCTCCGGCTATATGGTGGACCGCAGGCTCATGCAGCTGGCACACAAGGATGCCTTGTTCATGCACTGCCTGCCGGCATACCGCGGATACGAGGTGGAGGCGGCCGTGATCGATGGACCCCAGAGCGTGGTCTGGGACGAGGCCGAGAACCGGCTCCATGCCCAGAAGGCACTTCTGGAATACCTCCTGGTTCCGGCAGGCACCGGCTCACAGCCCTGACGCGGCACGCGACCGCCGGTCGTCAGCGAACTCCGGGAAAAGAGCGGCCGATCCCTTGAACGATGAACTCCACGGCGATGGCAAGCAGCAGCATGCCCATGATGCGGGTGAGGATGCGCGTGCCGGTAATGCCAAGCCGGCCAAACAGCGGCTGAGCCAGACGGAACACCGGGTAGAGGATCAGCGTTGACAGCGCAATAAGTCCTGTCAGCACAATATCACCGCGTGCTCCACGCTGTTGCTGCGACAGCAGAATCACGGTTGTAATCGCCCCGGGACCCGACAGCATGGGGATGGCGAGCGGTACAATCGAGAAATCTTCCTTCTCCATGGTCTCGGCCCCTTCCGTGCGGCTGGTCTGGGTGCGCGAAAGATTGGCGTGCAGCATGGACCACGCAACCGAAGCGATGATGAGGCCGCCGGCGATCTGGAAACTCGGCAGCTCGACTCCGAGCACCTGAAACAGGTACAGGCCGCTCCATTGGAAAAACAGCAGTGTCACGAACACCGCCGCCAGAGTCTTGCGCAATGCATGCTCACGCACACGCTGCGACATACCGACGGTTAGCGTTACATACACCGGCAGGACATTGAAGGGGGCCAAGATCGTGAGCAAGGAGACCAGTTCCTTGCCCAGTTTGACGAGGCTCAAATCCATCCGCGCTATTCTGTTAGGCTGACCATAGCTAGGTCAATGATATCCGCTTGCGGCGCCGCCTGCGACCGTGCGCAGGCGCCCGCGGTATGTGTTATAATTATGCCGGTAATCATCGCGATTCAGTACGGCTTATGCTCGCGAAACCGCTTCTCCGGAACCCTTCCGCGGGTGCACGTAACCGCACGCCACATCGCCAGATTTTCGCTTTCACGAGGCCCATTTGGTGGACAAAAAGCTTCTGCATGTCTTGATCATTGATGACTCGCCGGACGATGCAGAGCTTGTCGTCGAGACGCTGCGTCACGCCGGCTATATACCCAAGAGCCAAAGGGTTCAGGACATTGCCGGCATGCAGTCGGCACTGGCCAAGGACCCATGGGACATCGTGGTCACGGAAACGGACGTTCCCCACCTCACCGTCCTGTCCGCTCTCGATGCCGTGCGGCATGCTCGGCATCAGCCTCCCTGCATCGTCATGACGCGGACGATCAGCGACGAGGACATGGCAAATCTCATGGCCGCCGGGGTGCGTGACGTCGTTTTCAAGCATCAGACCTCCCGCCTGGCACCGGTCATCGAGCGTGAACTCGCAGTCGGGCGCGCTCGACTCGAACTGGAGGAGACGCGGCAACTGCTCACACAGTTGCAACAGCGCTACCAGGCACTCGTCGACGGGTCTCACGAGGCGACTTGCTACAGCCAGGACGGCATGCATACAAGCGCTAACCCCGCCTATCTCAAGTTGTTTGGTTACGACGATCTCAAAGAGCTGGAAGAAATTCCGGTGCTCAACCTGATCGACAAGGCGGATCACGCACGCCTCAAGGACCAATTCCGCAAGGCAGCGCGAGATTCTCAGGGTGTGCGGGCTACCGAACTCATCGCCATGAGAAAGGATGGGTCGCGCTTCCCGGTAGACATCATGATCTCGGCAATCAATATGAACGGGGAGAGCTGGCACCAGATCCGGGTAACCGATATCTCCCGGCAAAAAACCATTGAACAACGGCTCCAGTTTCTGCACGACCACGATCCGCTGACGGGACTGTACAACAGGCATTATTTTCTGCAGGCACTTGGCGAGGCAGTGTCGGCAGCGCACGACGGCAACCGCACCGGTGTCCTGCTGCATCTCGATCTGGAACAGCTCAGTGAAATCAATGAGGCCCACGGATATGCCATCGGCGACAGACTGCTCCTGAGATTTGCCCAGCTGCTGCGCGAGAAACTGAGGGACAGCGACATCCTGGCGCGTTTCGGCGGCGACAAGCTCGCGGCACTGTTGCCGGACACCGAAGAACGGCTGGGACAGGCTATCGCGGCAGAGATCCGCAAGACACTGAACGAAGCGGTTTTCACCGAAGATGGCAAGACACTCACCTGCCGCTGCGCGGTAAGCGCCATTGCCATCAATACCACGGTGGGCAGCGCGGAACAGGCGCTGGCACTTGCCTACCGAGCCCATGCAGAGCAACGGCCGCGGCCAATCGAACCGGTGGTGGTCGTAGAGGCCGCACCTATTGTGCGCCCTGCTGCGGCAGTCCATAGAAGCGAAAAAGAGAGCGGCGTCGTAAACGCTATCGCGTCCGCACTGCAGGCTGATGGCTTCCAGATGCTGTATCAGCCGATCGTGAATCTGCAGGGGGACCCGTCAGAGAACTATGAGGTGCTCGCGCGAATGTCGACGAACGGCGCGGAACTGGTCACCGCTGCGGAATTCATGCCCACTGCCGAAGAGGCGCTGCTCGCCCGGGATATAGACCGGCTGGTGGTGCGGCGGGCAATCGAGACTTTGCGCGATCTGCGTGCCTCCGGCCGCCGGGTCACCCTGTTTGTGAATCTGTCGGCGGCAGCGCTTACCGACACAGAGCTACCGATCATGATTCTAGAAACCCTGCGCGACACTGGCGTAAAGGGCGGGTCACTGGTATTCGAGATCAAAGAAGCCAGCCTGACAAAACAGCCGCAGGAGGCATCAGCCTTTATTGCCTCCCTGAGGAAGCTTGGATGCCGCTTCGCGGCGGATGAAATCGGCAGGCACGGGGAGGCGACGCTGTCGCAATCACTCGACTACCTCAAGATCGACAACGCATTGGTGCACGCCCTAATCAACGAGAACGCAGGACAGGCGGTGGTGAAAGAGCTGTTTGAACTGGCCCGCACCGGCAACCGTCGTGTCATCGTCAAGAACGTGGAAGATGCGGCTAGCCTGGCAGTACTGTGGAATTATGGCATCGAATACGTACAGGGTAACTATTTCCAACCTCCCGACTCGGCACTGAACTACAACTTCGCCGGCGAATCGATCGACTCGGACGAGGCCACGGCGAGCTGGATGCGGTCCGATCGCTGAACGCGGACAAACGCGCCTCCGGCCCTCTACGGCCAGTGCTTGCCAGCGTGCCGTACAAGATAGTACCCTCTAGCGCCCAAGCGTTCAGGTTTTCCTGAGCCATTCCTAATCCATACAGAGCGTCATGTCACAGCAATACATCTACACCATGCACCGCGTCGGCAGGGTCGTACCGCCGAAACGCGAAATCCTGAAGGACATTTCGCTGTCGTTTTTCCCCGGGGCAAAGATCGGCGTGCTCGGTCTTAACGGTTCCGGGAAATCGACGCTGCTGCGCATCATGGCGGGGGTCGACAAGGACTTCAACGGCGAAGCACGCCCGGCGTCTAATATAAAGGTCGGCTACCTGCCGCAGGAGCCGCAGCTCGATCCCGGAAAGAACGTACGCGGCAATGTCGAAGTAGCGGTCGCCGCAACCAAGGCACTGCTGGATAAATTCAACGAAATTTCCATGAAGTTCGCCGAGCCCATGAGCGATGAGCAGATGAACAAGCTCATGGACGAACAAGCCAGGCTGCAGGAGCAGATTGACGCCGCTGGAGCATGGGAGCTCGATCGCAAGCTTGAAATCGCGGCCGATGCACTGCGCCTGCCGCCCTGGGACGCGGACGTGACCAGGCTATCTGGTGGCGAACGCCGCCGTGTGGCCCTTTGCCAGTTGCTCCTCTCTCAACCGGACATGTTGCTGCTGGACGAGCCTACGAACCACTTGGACGCTGAGTCCGTAGCCTGGCTTGAGCGCTTCCTCAAGGAGTACGCCGGGACGGTGGTTGCGGTCACGCATGACCGGTATTTCCTCGACAACGTGGCCGGATGGATACTCGAGCTCGACCGTGGTCATGGTATCCCCTGGCAGGGAAACTACTCGTCCTGGCTCGAGCAGAAGGAAAAGCGCCTGGAGATCGAGGAGAAACAGGAAAACGCGCACATGCGCGCGATGAAACGTGAGCTCGAATGGGTGCGCACCGCACCGAAGGGTCGCCACGCCAAGAGCAAAGCGCGCTTGGCGGCGTTCGAGGAACTGGCGTCCCAGGAATCACAGGCGCGCAACGAAACCAAAGAGATCTTCATTCCCGCAGGCCCGCGCCTCGGAGACCTGGTGGTCGAGGCGCAGAACATCAGGAAGAGCTTCAGTGACCGTCTGCTCATCGACAATCTCAGTTTCAACCTGCCCCGCGGCGGCATCGTCGGCATCATCGGCGCCAACGGCGCCGGCAAGACCACCCTGTTCCGCATGATCACTGGCCACGAAAAACCTGACTCCGGCGAGCTGCGCATCGGGCCGACCGTTCAGCTCGCCTACGTCGATCAATCTCGCGACGCCCTCGACGGCAGCAAGACGGTATGGCAGGAAATTTCAGGCGGCCACGACAACATCCTCCTGGGCAAAGTGGAGGTTCCGTCGCGCGCCTACGTCGGCCGCTTCAATTTCAAGGGGTCGGATCAGCAGAAGATGGTCAAGGATCTGTCTGGTGGAGAGCGCAATCGCGTGCATCTGGCCAAACTCCTCAAAAGTGGCGGAAATCTTTTGCTGCTGGACGAACCGACCAATGACCTCGACGTCGAAACCCTGCGCGCCCTTGAAGAAGCGCTGCTCGACTTCGCCGGCTGCGCCGTGGTGATTTCCCACGACCGCTGGTTCCTGGACCGCATAGCAACCCATATGCTCGCCTTCGAGGACGAAAGCAAGGTGGTATGGTTCGAGGGCAACTATGCCGACTACGAGGCCGACCGCCACCGCCGGCTCGGCACCGACGCCGACCAGCCGCACCGCATCAAGTACCGCAAGCTCGCCAGGTAGCGGACTGCGGCAAGGGGGCGGAAGCGGCGAGTTACACCGACGACTTGAGCCGGACTACGCTGACTTGGGCGAGACAGCCCGGGAATCCGGCAACCGTTCCAGCATCCTCACCGGTCCAGCGTCTCCGAGTTATTGACACCAAGGGAACCTTGCGCCGCAATCGATCCAGCGACCGTGGGTTTCCCCTTCAGTATCCATTCAAAAGCGACCCCTATCACTGCACCCACAACCGGCCCGACCACATAGATCCAGGTCGTACTGAGATCGCCGCGCACCAGATCCGGGGCGAACGACCGTATCGGATTCATCGAGGCACAGCTGACTGGCGCCGCCCACAGGCCCGCTAGGGCGATATAACCGCCCACCGCGATTGCGCCGTTGGTGCCAATATTGCGTGCCCCCGAGGCCGTTCCCAGGATCGTATTCACCAATCCGGCTGTGAGCACGACCTCCATCACCAACGCTGTCCCGACACCAATACCCTTGCCCGGCACTGTCGCACCTAGTGCACCGACGGTGCCGAACAGAGCCCGCAGAAAAAGCGCTGCCGCAATGCCGCCGATCATCTGGGCCAGAATGTAGCCCGGAACGCGGCGCCAGGGAAAGTTGCGACGCGCAGCGAATGCCAGGGTGACAGCCGGGTTCAGATGCGCTCCACTCACCGCGCCCATGAAGTAAATGATCGCCATCACCATGAGCCCGGGCGCCACGACAACCATCCCCATGTTCAACGCCCCACCGCTTCTGGCAGCGACCACCCCACTCCCCGCGGCAACCAGCACCAGCAGGGACGTGCCC
>DAHXOO010000071.1:0-341 GCA_027364845.1 Pseudomonadota bacterium
CCTTTGGGCGAGATACCGGAAGTGGTACGTAAAGGACTAGCGGCACCGGCCGCGCGCCCTGAGAAACCCATCGACTACAGCGACATTCTGGCGACGACCGATGAGGTCTGTAAGGGCGCCGCACGCGGCCGCTTCTATCGCCGGGCGAAGCTGCAGCTGACGGTGTGTATTGGCTCCGGGTGCGGGCGCGTGAGTATTTGATGACCACATTGACCGGGGTGAACTGGCTCAGACCGCCGCCGAATCGGCTGGTGGGAGGGCGGAGTAATACACGCCTTTAGACATCATGTATTGACCTGCCCGGCCTCAAACGACGTGGATTAAACTGAGGTCGGGAAAAC
>DAHXOO010000071.1:351-11107 GCA_027364845.1 Pseudomonadota bacterium
AAGTGAGTCTTTCAGTCAAGGCATGAGGGGCCGGTGGGAGAATCCTCGGTCAACCTATGAGGCCCTGGTTCAACCCGGTGACCCTCGATTTTAGAGCGAGGCAGCTCCACGACGAAGCGAAGTCAGGCGGTATCCAACCCGCGTATATCAGAGTGATCGACCGTCGTTAACAGCCGCTCGTGCCTTGACTGAAAGACTTACGAATCAAAAGGAGAGAAAAGACGAAAGAAAAAACCACGCCGGTTGTTGTTGACAGGTCAATACATATCAGGTTGAACGCTCGTGATATCCGCCGCCGTCAGGACACGGCCAAAGTAGCGAAACATCATCGGATGGGCGCGGTCCCCATGGGCGGAGAACACTACCCCATCGCTCAGCCGGTCTCAGGCGTCAGCGAATTCTTTCAGACGGCTAAAGTGACACCCGGCACAATGCCCTGAGTGTACATTGGAGCGTACGTGGGCATACGCTATAGAGTATATTGCATTAAATACGCTACAGCGTATATTTACAATTATACGTTATATCGTATCTTTTCGAAAAAGATGGAGTGGCCCTGATGACCAACCAGATTGCCCGGACCCCGAAGCAGGTAGGTGATGCAATACGCCGACACCGTCGCTCGCAAGGATTGAAGCAAAAGGAATTAGGGGACAAGACCCAATTGCGGCAAGCGACGATCTCGGGACTGGAAGCCGGAGAACCGGGCACCCGACTACGCACGCTTTTTGCGGTGCTCACGGCGCTCAATATGGAGTTGGTGATCCGTTCGCGCACAAAAGCCTCAAACGACAAGATCGAGGAATTGTTCTGATGGCGCGTCGCCGTACACGCATACCGCTCAATGTCTTTGTGAACGGACGTCTCGTCGGCCGCCTTAGGCGGCAAGCGAGCGGTGCGATCGATTTTGATTACGATGATGCCTGGCTCGCGTGGGAACACACCTTTCCGGTGTCTCTTTCGCTACCTCTGCGCGAAGAACGCTTCGTCGGAGATCCTGTCATCGCCGTCTTCGACAACCTGCTTCCAGACAACGAACAAATCCGCCGACGGTTGGCTGAGCGGGTCAGAGCGGAAGGCTATGACGCCTATAGCCTCCTTGCCGCTGTCGGGCGCGACTGCGTGGGCGCTCTTCAATTTCTGCCGGACGGCGAGGACCCCGGACCGGCGGGCGGCATATCCGGGCGCCCGATCAGCGACAAGGAAGTCGCTGGTATTCTCGATAACCTCGAGCGCACGCCGCTGGGTGTCGATGAGAGCGAAGAGTTTCGCATCTCCCTGGCAGGGGTTCAGGATAAGACGGCGCTGCTGTATTGGCAGGACAAGTGGCAGGTGCCCCATGGCACTACGGCCACGACGCATATCCTTAAGCCAGAAATCGGCAGACTGCCGAATGGGATCGACCTCTCTCAGAGCATCGAGAACGAACATCTATGCATGCGGTTAATGGCGGCTTTCGGGCTACCAACTGCTCGGACACAAATCCAGGTATTCAGTGGCAGGCGCGCTCTTGTCGTTGAACGCTTTGATCGCCGCTGGACACGTGATGGCCGATTTTTGCGTCTTCCGCAGGAAGATTGCTGCCAGGCACTCTCGGTGCCGCCACCCCACAAGTATGAACCTGATGGCGGTCCAGGCATTCGCGACATTCTGGAACTGCTGAAAGCCGGCGATGAGCCCGAAGCTGACCAGACGCTATTTCTCAAGGCACAGATCATGTTCTGGCTGCTCGGCACGACCGACGGCCATGCGAAGAACTTCAGTATTTTTCTGTTGCCTGGTGGGCGGTTTCGCCTGACGCCGCTTTATGACGTCATGTCGGCGCAGCCCAATGTCGATGCCGGACAAATCCGGCATAACCGTATGAAGCTCGCGATGGCTGTCGGTGACCAGCACCACTACGTCATCGATTCGATCATGCCGCGTCATTTCGTGCACACTGCAGCGAGCTGTGCTGTACCTGCGGCATTGGTTCAAGGCATTTTGGACGAGATTGCACACGACGCCGATCGAGCAATAGAAGCCGTGGTCAAGGGCTTGCCTGCCGAGTTCCCTCAGGCAATTGTTTCGTCAATTGTCGACGGCATGCAAGCGGCGCTTGCGTCTTCTGGCGCACGCCGAAGAGGACGTCCGTTAAGGACTCAGGTGCCTGCCAGCGTCAGGCCCGTGACCATGGAGAAAAAAGATGCATACGCTCGATCGCAATCCACAGCATCGACCGCGATGCGCCGTTACGTTTATTGAGCAGTTCAATCGCAGGGGTTGGTTTAGGCTGAAATTCCTCCGAGCACCAAGCAATTTTTCGTTATGTTTCAAGTCAATTTCTTGAAAATGCAGTTCCTGTCGCTGTCTACATCAGGAACGTTTTTGATCAGCTAGAAGGCGCGCTTTTTGTAAGAGTTCGGAAGGGTGAGAATGGAGAAGATGGACCCCTCCTCGTCAGCGTGGCAGATGCGACAGGCGTCCTGGCAATGGGGCGGCCGAAGCTCGGGGAAAACAGCATCGCTGGGAGAGCGCTTTTTTGGAAATTTTGGCCCCATGTTATAATTGACACGACATCAATGACTTGCTTGGAAAATGAGTCCAACAATATTTCGGGAGAGAGGATACCGCTTCTTTTTCTTCTCGCGCGAAGAGCCGCGAATGCATGTGCATGTACTTTGCGTTGATGGTGAGACGTAGTATTGGTTGGAACCGGATATCGAGTTGGCAAGGAACCATCGACTTTCGCGCACTCAATTGAAGGAGATCGAACAGTTAATCGAGGAGCACTCCGATGAGATCAAACGCGCTTGGAAAAAGCACTTCGGTTGAGGTCACAAACATCTCTTGTCACGGGGTCTGGCTTCTTGCCGGTGAGCAGGAGTTGCTTATGTCCTACGACGATTTCCCATGGTTCAGGGATGTTCCTATAGGTAAGGTGCTCAACGTTGAGGAGCCAAAACCTGGCCACTTTTATTGGCCAGATCTGGACATTGATCTCACGGCTGAAATAATCGCGCATCCGGAAAGATTTCCTCTGAAATCAAAGTGACCGAATGCGCCACGATCACCGCCGCCCGGTAACGGCGGTACGTTCGGGCGCCCGTTCACGATTACAATTCATTGATCATAAGGAGATCAGCAACGGAAAAACGCGTGACGTCGAAGGCCATCTCCGCGGTCGCGGAGATGCTGCGCTATGGACTGAGCGTGCCGATCGTGGCCGTAGAGAGCGGTAACGAAGCAGAGCCAGCGTACCGCAAAGATGTGACAGTAGGATGTTGCCTACCGATATGAATGATGTGCTCGTCTCGTCGACCGCGTTGCACGTTGTGTGTGCCCTGGGGTAACGTGTCAAGGTCCCGCGCCGGGTGACCATCTCGCCATCGAATGGCTGGAGAAGAGCATGGATTATTGTTGTCCCCACGACATCGGCGCTGCACGCTTGTTCTCACGCATGGCGCGCTGGCAACGCCGGCGCTACGAGAAGCACGGCTTTCTTGAATCGCAGCGCCAGCTGCTCGAAGGCCTTGCGCAGGCGGGCATGACCGGTGCCGCGCTGCTCGAGATCGGTTGCGGTGTGGGCTACTTGCACCAGCACCTGCTTGACCAGGGCGCCGCGCGCGCCACCGGGATCGACTTGGCCGAGAAGATGATCGGGCAGGCACGCGAGACGGCTCGGGCCCGCGGTCTGGCCGACCGCACCGACTACCGCGTGGGGGATTTCAACGAGATCGCTGATAGCATCGAGGATGCCGACGCCACGATTCTCGACAAGGTCCTGTGCTGCTACCCCGATGTCGAGGCGCTGGCAAAAAAGTCGCTGGCCAAGACCCGCCGTGTCTACGCCTATACGCTCCCGCGCAAGCGCTGGTGGGTACGGCTCGGCGTTGAGTTCATGGCAGCGGTGCTGTGGGGTTTCCGTTCGCCCTTCCGCAGTTACGTCCACGACCCGAGTGTCATCGAAACCTGGGTCACGGCCGGGGGCTTTGAGAAACGCTACGAAAATCAGACTGCAGTTTGGCTCACCCAGGTGTATGTGCGGAGATCGGATCGGCCACGGGACCGAAAGTTGCTCGGGGATCTTCAAAGGTGTGGCGAAGCGACGCCGCGGTAAGGACACGTTCGCTCGCGGCTGGTTTCAACGGCGCGCTACACAGGCTTGGTGTCGGTGCGGCGAAGGATTTTTTCGGGGTCGATGAACGCTCCCGCGTCCCCAAGCATCGGCAGCAAAGGAAAAGAATGGCACACCCCGGCCTGCGTTAGCCGGATTTGAGCTTTTCCTCGGCATAGAGCGACAGCTCGATCATACGCTCGAGCAGCTGATCGGCGGCTAAACCCGCGAAGTTCTTGAGCACCAGCTCTTTCACGTACAAGCGCACCAGGTAGCGCAGCTGCAGGGCGCGATTGCGCGTGGCAAACACGAAGTCGCGGTGACCGCTGTTGACGACGATGATATTGCGCTCGGCATCGAAGCGGCAACGCCACAGTTCCCCGGCCGCACGTTCGAACGTGTAGCCCGGCAATCCACGCGTGCTCACCACGGCCGGGCTCATCGCGGCCTCGAGACTGTCGGTAATTGTCACCAATGCCTCGGCGCTGCAGGTCGTCTCCCTCTGCGTGACCGTGAGCCGCAGTCGCGCAAGCCCGGGAACCGCTGGTGCCTGATACGCGACTTCCTGATCGGCGATGCCCTGCAACGACCCCTCACCTTCGACAATCTCCCAACGGTGTTTACATCAACTCCGGAATCTTAGAACGTTAGATTCATATCCGCCCGGATTACTACCTCTTTGTAGTATTTCGCCGGATCAGCCGGTTTCACCCCGTCCACAAGGTCTTGGGGCGTCATGTTGAATAGGGAGAGATTCAGGGGGCAAGCGAAGATTGTGGCGCCTTCGGCGATCAACATGACAAAAAGGTCTTCGACCAAGGGGAGCCCCTGCTCGTCCATCTTGCTCATCACGGCATCGCCGAATTCCTTCGGCATATCCGGCATGCACTTGAGATCCTTCATTTTATCGCGGTGTACCGCATTGATGCCCCGTGAGCCGAAAAAGATTGTCACCTTGGAGCCCTCACGCAGCAAACTCAACGCTGTCATCAGCGCGTTGAATACTTGGCACAGTTCGTCGTGAAAACACATGACCGCCACGTTCTTCATGATTTTACCCTCCTGCATCTCGTCGTTGGGGGACGCGGACGCAGTTCAGTGTATTTTTCTTCCCCCAGAATCTTTCCGCTACGAGACCTTGCCGCATGCTGTTTGCAGCATCTGGTGTGCATACCGTTTACACATAATCCCGCGGCCGGACTGCATGCACGATCATTCGTCGGGCGGTTGCGGTCACAGTCACCAACACGCTAGCACGTTACATCCTGTGGACATCGCCCTCGCAGCGGGAACCTTGTTGGCCGCGTACGGTGCTGCCTTACACCTCATTAAGAGTTCTTACGGCCTGTTCTCCTTCGCGATTAGAGGTGACACAGCCTGATTTGGGTTTATGTCACCGCATGACTAACGCCCACTTCGGATCGCGTTTGCGACTGAGCCATCAGGTTACCGGCCTGGTAGATGCGCAACTCGCTAGGCCGGAAGGCCTGCCAGGCGTCGTCGGTCAGCGGCTCGGTGGCAATCACGGTTGCGCGCGGGTCGGCACCGCTTGCCTCCAGATAATGCAGACGGTCGTGGCCATAGGCGATCAGAGACACGCCGTCCGACATGAGAAAGTTGAACGTGCCGTGGGTGGCGATCAATCCGGCTGCAACCGCCACGTTGTCGAACTCGAGCAGGCGATCGCCAGAGGCATGGGGCTCGAAATGCAAGGCGACATATTCCAACAGGTAACAGAACGCATATTCAGAGTCGGTTTGACCCTGGGGTGAACACAGGCCCTTGAGACGAGTGTCCGGCTCCCGCAGGATCTCCGGTACCAACCCGTTGTGAGCGAACACCCATTGACGGCCGCAGCAGGTACGAAGGAACGGATGTGTGTTGTCGAGGCTGTTGACGCGCGGGTATCGGGCGTGACGCACATGACCTATGATCAGAGGCGAATGGACCGCCGCGCACAGGTGAGCAAACAGGGCGCTGGTTGCACCCGTCACCGGTTCTTTGTGAAGCTGGAAGCTACCGTTCTGGAGAGAGGCGAGTCCCCAGCCATCGTCGTTGTCGGCGGTCTCGCCACCACGCGCCCGGAAGCGCCGCAACCAGCGGGCCGCATCCGGCGCCCGACTGGCGCTCACACCGAACAGCTCACACATCCGCCGCCCCTCCGCCGTGATTCACATCCTTGCCGTGCATCATAGTGCGTTACCCGCCCTCGCCGAACTCCAGAGGGTGCCGATTGGCCTTCCATTCCGGAAAACCGTCGTAGAGGCGGCGGGCACGAAAACCTCTCTTGCGCAGTGCCTTCACTGCCTCGAACGCCAACAAACAGTACGGCCCCCGACAATACGTAACGATCTCCCGGTCCTTGGGTAGCTTCGCAAGCCGGCGGGACAGGTGTTCCAAGGGGATATTGAGGGCGCCCTTGACGTGTCCGGCGCGATACTCGGGCTCCGGCCGCACATCAATCACGGTGGCCTTGCCCGTGCGCAGGAGCTTCAAGAGCTCCCTGTGGCTGATGGGCGTGAGTTCATCTTTGGCTGTGAAGTGTTCCCGCACGATTTGCTCCATTTCTGCCACGTGCTGCTCACCCATATCCTTAAGCGCCGACAGGAGCACCGTCACCTCGTCGCCCGTGAGGCGATAAAAAACCTGTACCCCGCTCTTCCGCGAGGTCACAAACCCACCCTCCCGTAGAATCTGCAGGTGATGCGAAGTATTCGCCACCGACATGCCGATCAGTTGCGCGAGTTCGTCGACGCTGCGCTCACCCTGCCCAAGCAACTCAAGCAATTCCAAGCGGTTCGCCTGACCGAGGGCCTTGGCAACGCGTGCCAACTGCTCGAACACAAGCTTCTTCGGCTGCACCGTGTTTGCCATATTATCTCCAACTTATTCAACATTCTTATGAATAGTATATCACTAAGCCTCCTGGGATCTCAGCGCCCGGCTACCCGCCTTTTCCACGCCTGTCCGATCCGTTCGATCGCCCCATCGATCTCGGCCTTGGTCGTGGGCCATCCGATCGAAAACCGTACCGCCCCCCGTATCCGCGCATCGTCCAGTCCCATGGCGGCAAGCACACCGCTCGCGGGCTGCCCGGCATGACAGGCCACGCCCGTGGAGGCAGCCACATGGTCCGCTACCCGCAACAACAGTTCTTGCGCATCCACGGCGGGGAACGACACATTGAGCGTGTTGGGTAGGCGGGCGGTGGGGTGTACGTTCACCACCAGCCCGGGGATCCTGCCGTTGAGACCGTCGTACAAACGCGCGCGCAACTGCTCGAGGCGCGCACCGGCAGCCGGCCATCGTGCGCGGGCGAGTTGGGCTGCTTCGCCCAACCCCACGATAGCCACCACATTCTCGGTCCCCGGCCGCAGTCCCCGCTCCTGTCCGCCACCGTATAGGACGGGATTAAGCGGTGTGCCGGCACGCACATAAAGCGCACCGATCCCTTTCGGAGCATAGAATTTATGACCGGAGAGCGTGAGCAGATCGACGCCCAGATCCTCGACCTGCACCGGCACCTTGCCCACCGATTGCGCCGCATCCGTATGGAAGACGATGCCGCGCTCACGCGCGATCCGCGCGATGTCGGCGATCGGCTCCAGGGTGCCCACTTCGTTGTTGGCGTGCATCACGGAGATCAGCACCGTATCGGGCCGCACGGCCGCGGCGATCGCCCCGGGATCGACACACCCCCACGTGTCCACGGGAATCACCGTGACGCTGAAGCCCTGTTCTGCGAGCTGCCGGCAGGGTTCGGCAACCGATGGGTGTTCGATGGCGCTCGTGATGAGATGCCGTCCGCGCGCCGCCAACGCCGAGGCGGCCCCCCGCAACGCGAGGTTGTTGGCTTCGGTGGCACTGCCCGTGAAAACGATCTCATCGGAAGTTGCGCCGATCAGGGCGGCCACCTGGGCACGAGCACGTGCGACCGCTTCCCGGGACCGCTGGCCGAAGACATGGGCCGATGAGGGATTGCCGAACAACTTCATCAGGACCATGGTCATCGCCGCAGCCACCACTCCGTCCACTGGGGTTGTCGCGTTGTAGTCCAGGTACACAGGACCGGTCATGCGAGCGCCTGTACCAGGTCGGCTTCAAGGTCGGCCGTGTCTTCAAGTCCGATCGACAGGCGGATCATTGAATCGGTGATGCCCCGGCGAGCCCGTTCGGAGGTATCCAGGCCATGATGGGTGGTCGTGACGGGTTGGGTCGCGAGGCTTTCGACGCCGCCTAGACTCGGAGCGAGCGCGAAGAGGCGCAGGCGGTCCATGACGGCAACCGTGTCGTCGCAGGTACCGTTGATCTCTAGGGTCACCATACCCCCAAAGCCGTTCATCTGGACGCGCGCGATGGGATGGGCGCGGTCGTCGGGCAGCCCCGGGTAGCGCACACGCCGCACGCGTGGATGACGGGTGAGTGCCTGCGCAAGGGCGAGCGCGGTGGCGTTTTGCCGTTCGACACGGACAACCAGGGTCCGCAGGCTGCGGGCGAGCAGCGCGCACGTCTCCGGGGCGGGCGTCTGGCCAAGATCTGTGCGCCACATCCGTAGCGGATCAAGCAGAGTTTTCGATCCCATGACCGCGCCCGCAGTAAGGTCGCTGTGGCCACCAAGGTACTTAGTGGCGCTGTGCACGACGAGATCGGCACCCAGCGCCAGAGGTTGCTGATTAACAGGCGAAGCAAAGGTACTGTCGACGGCGACCAGTGCATGGTGTCGGTGGGCGAGTACGGCGATTGGGTGGATATCGAGGACGTCGAGGGCTGGGTTGCTCGGTGTCTCGAAGAAGACGAGCCCAACTCCGTGGGCTAGGATCTCTGCCAGATGGTCATACTCGGTACCGAGGAGGAATGTCGTGTGTATCCCCAGCGTGGGCAGCAATCCGGACAAGAGTTTGAGCGTTCCGCCGTAGGCGTCCCCGATACAAACGATGCCGCGACGGCCATGGGCGAAGAATACAGCGGATTCGGCAGCCATCCCGGAGGCGAACGCGAGTGCCGTCTCCGCGCCTTCCAGGGCCGCGAGCTTGGTCTCGAGGCTTTCGATCGTCGGGTTGAGTCCGTAGCGGGTGTAAAGACTGCCATGGCGGCGACCCTCAACGACATCTAGAAGATCCGCTGTCGACGAAAACGCGAAGGTCGTCGTGTTGTAAAGCGGTGTATGCGGCGATCCCGCAGCGTTCGCCAATTCGCCCGCATGGACGCAGCGTGTTGCAAGACCCGGTTTATCGCTCATCGTTGCACCCCTACGGAGGATTCTGGAATGGGACAAAGGCTGCCGGAAACACCGGCGAGCCCGGCCTTGATAGGTTCTGCCGAAGAACCGTTGAGCAGGGCCGTACCGGCGAAGGCCATGGCAGCAGTGACAGCGATCATGGGGAATATGCCCATCATTGGGTAGCGGATCACTACTGATCCGGCGTAGCCCGCAAACCCCGTATAGGGATTGCCAGCGATGTTGACCGGCAAGGCACCCACCGCACGGTATAACGGCACGCCCCAGAGGACGACGAGTGCGGGAACAATCAGGAATCCGCTGGCCGCAGATTGATCGCTCTCCACCGTGCATGATCGAGCGCCGCAGTCGCGGCGGTCACCGTAACGATACGTAGGCCCATGGCGATGGCGCCCTTCGGCAGCACGTGAAGCAGCAAGCATATGGGTCACCGCATCGCGACCACCCGTTTCGCTTGATCGTAGGATGCGCAATGCTGACATTGCGATGAGCGCGCCGCCGCTCCTGAATAACTCGGGCAGGACACCGGTGGCAATGCTAATGAAATGTGCCGCAATCCGCATCGTCCGTATCACCTTACAATGACGTTGGGAATAAGATATAATATTCGTTTGAATAGTACAATTTTGCCTTTTTGACCTTAACCAAGGGGGCGGGTGAAAACGTACCCGTCAAGGCAACGTTTCAGGAGGTGAGATTTTCCCGGAGAATAATCGCCTGCACGGATCGGAGATCATTGCGCCCACGCGCACCGCAGCCATCAACCTGCGCGGCGTATCTCGCTTTCCGATCGAGCGGTACGCCGAGTAGGTGTTGCCGTCTTGACCGTGGAAAACATGGCCACATTCGCGCAGTGATTTTGTGCTGGCAGAGCCGAGAAACGTGCTGCTAAGCGACCGGAAACTCTTTAATAGATCATGGGATTTTTCGTCCATAACCCAAAGCAGATCGTCCCTGCCTTCAAGGTGCTCAGGGAGCCGAGTCGTTTGCGCATCTTGTGTGGGCTGGGGCTGCAGTGCCGCCCCGTGACGGACATCATCCACGCAACCGGTCTGAGGCAAACCAATGTCTCATTCCACTTACGTGTGCTGCGTGAAGCGGGGTTCGTCCGGGCCGAGCGTCGTGGCTCTTTCATCTATTACGGTCTTGCTGATACGGAATTGCTGCGCATCCTGCGCGACCTGAAGCAGTGGCTGGATATGCACCAAACCCCGGACGCAAGCGAGGCCAAGCAGCGTCACCAACCGGCCAGGCGCCCTGTGGCGATGGCAAAATCTTAAGGAGGTAGGATACTTATGTGGACATACGGACCGTGGGGCATGTTTTCCGGGATGTGGATATTCCCTATCTATTACACACAAGTTTGAAGGACGACAAGTCAGAAGACAATGAACATCAGCGTGTTCGATCTATGCGTTACA
>DAHXOO010000072.1 GCA_027364845.1 Pseudomonadota bacterium
CAGGGAAAGACTGGAGCACAAGGGATTCCGAGCGAAGCTGGACGAGGTGCGGATTGGGCACGGGCGCGGCGTACGCGTAATGGTGGGTCCGGTCAGGAGCCGCAGCGAGGCGAGGATATTGGAGGCCCACATCGTCCGTCAGACAGGCATCAAGGGTGTGGTGCTGGCCTATCCCTGATCCGGATGTACTGGCAACTTTGTTCCCATGAGCCGCCTTGATCTCGTTATCGTGATCATGGTCCTGGGTTTCGCCGGGATCGGGGCGTTACGTGGCGGCTTGCGCGAGTTCATTTCGCTTTTTGCCTGGGCGGCTTCAATTTCTGTCGCGTGGCTGTTCTCTGCCAGCGTAGCAGGCTGGTTTACGTGGGTCGGTGATGTGGCGCTTCGCCGCATGGCGGCATTCGTGCTGCTGTTCGTGATCGTGTTCACCGTGGTGACGGTCGTCGCACTGGTGTTGCGGCTGCTGTTTTTTGCGTCGTTGCCAGGGATTACCGGGCGCGTCTCCGGCGGAATACTCGGCGCATTTCGCGGTGCGGCCGTGGTGTTGGTGTTGGTATTGCTTGCCGGACTGACGTCGCTTCCTCAGAAACCTTGGTGGCGGGATTCCAGTCTGGTGACCTACTTCGAATCCGCAGCGATCGCGGTGCGTGATATGCTGCCGGAAAAAGTCGCGCACCAGTTCCGCTTCAGTTGACTGGTGCGCGAAGCTGAATGGACTTTTCCCGCGTGAAATCGCAGAATACGCGTTTGCATTGCACCTGCTATGCTGATCGTCCGCACACGGACGCCGGCCTGCTGACGGGCGCTGGTGACCCCGCCGCAGCTGTGTTTGTGTCCTGCGGCAACGGTTCGGTCTGCTCACGCGTCGGAGGGATTTCCCTATGTGCGGCATCATCGGCATCCTGGCGAAGAGCCCGGTAAATCAGTCAATCTACGACGGCCTCATGGTGTTGCAACACCGTGGGCAGGACGCAGCGGGGATCCTTACCAGTGATGGCCAACGTGTCCACCTGCGCAAGGACACCGGTCTGGTGCGGGACGTTTTCCAGGCGCATCACATGCGTGAACTCAAAGGTAACCTCGGGCTCGGGCATGTGCGTTATCCCACCGCCGGGCGTGACTCGGCCGCCGAGGCGCAGCCATTCTATGTAAACTCCCCATTCGGGCTGGCGCTTGCCCATAACGGGAACCTGACGAATGCCGCCCAGCTCAAGGATGAGTTGTACCGCGAGGATCTGCGGCATATCAATACCGGCTCCGACTCCGAGATCCTGCTCAACGTTTTCGCCCATGAGCTTAAGGTGCAGGCCAAGCTTCAGCTCACACCGGACCATATATTCCGCGCGGTCGCCGCGGTGCACCGCCGCTGCCGTGGCGCTTACGCCGTTACCCTGCTGATCGTAGGTTACGGCATCCTGGCGTTCCGCGACCCGTTTGGAATCCGGCCGCTGGTATACGGGAAACGCGAGACAGACCAGGGGCCGGAACACCTGATAGCCTCGGAAAGCGTGGCGCTCAACGTGTTGGGTTATGATCTCGTGCGCGACATAGAGCCCGGCGAGGCGCTTTTCGTTGATCTCAATGGGGACGTGCACGCCCGGCAATGCGCTGACAACCCGCGTCATGTCCCATGCATATTCGAGCATGTCTACATGGCGCGTCCGGATTCGATCATGGATGGGATCTCGGTCTATCGAACACGATTGCGCATGGGGGAGAAATTGGCGCGCAAGATCCTGCGCGAGTGGACGAACCATGACATAGACGTCGTGATACCGATTCCTGACACCAGTCGCACGGCGGCGCTGCAGATGGCCTATGCAATGGATCTAAAGTACCGCGAGGGGTTTATCAAGAACCGCTATATCGGCCGGACATTCATCATGCCAGGCCAGGCGCAGCGCAGAAAGTCAGTGCGCCAGAAGCTGAATGCGATCGATCTCGAGTTCCGCGGCAAAAATGTGCTGCTCGTGGACGATTCTATCGTGCGCGGAACAACGTCGAAACAGATCATACAGATGGCGCGCGATGCGGGCGCAAATAAGGTGTACTTCGCCTCGGCTGCACCACCGGTGCGCTATCCAAATGTGTACGGAATCGACATGCCGTCGGTACACGAACTGGTCGCAAACGGACGTGACGAAGCGCAGATCGCCGCTGTCATCGGTGCCGACCGACTGATCTTTCAGGACATTGCGGACCTTATTGCGGCCGCGCACGAGGGGAATCCGCGAATTACCCAATTCGACACGTCGTGTTTCAGCGGCGAGTATGTCACCGGAGACGTAAATCAGGACTACCTGGATCTGCTCGAACGCATGCGCTGCGACTCCACGCGTGCCAAGGACCTGCCAACTGCGCTTGCATCTCCGGAGCTGCATACCTACCCGTAAAGCGGGTGCGATCCGCTGGCGCGCTACAACCGGCGTACTCTTGGTCTGAAGCGAAAGAAGAGCCCTCCGATTGACGCGACGCTGGCGCCGGGTTAAGGTTAGTTCAGTAACGGCGCCGATTTGAGCTTCAGCTTGCGGGCGCGGTAAAAATGCCGCTAAAGCGAGACAAACCCGCTTCAGCTGCGTGCAAGCGGGTTTTCTGTTTCCGCTCCCTGCCCGCCGTTGCCGGACCCAGCAGTACACGAAAACGAGGTGCGGGCATGTCCCAGGATGATCGCGAGCAGTGGCGGTTCGATACACGTGCCGTGCGTTCCGGCCAGACGCATACCAACGAGGACGAGCAGTCCGAGCCGATTTTTCCGACTTCGAGCTTCATCTTCGCTAGCGCGGCTGAGGCAGCGGCACGCTTTTCCGGAGAAAGTCCCGGAAATATCTATTCGCGCTTCACCAATCCGACAGTACGCATGTTCGAGCAGCGCCTTGCGGCGCTTGAGGGCGGTGAGGCGTGTGTCGCCACGGCCTCGGGCATGTCGGCAATCTTGGCGACCTGCATGGCACTACTCAAGGCGGGTGATCATATCGTTGCCTCGCGCAGCATCTTCGGTACCAGCGTGGTCCTGTTCAGAAACTACCTCGGGCGCTTCGGTGTCGAGACGAGTTTCGTGCCGCTTGCGGACACCACGGAATGGGAACGGGCGATCCGGAATAATACCCGTCTGCTGTTCCTGGAGACGCCGTCCAATCCGCTCACGGAGCTGGCCGACATCGACGAGCTGGCACGGCTGGCGCATGCGCGTGGCTGCCTGCTGGTAGTCGACAACTGCTGCTGCACACCAGCGTTGCAAAGACCGCTTCTGCTTGGCGCCGATATCGTGGTTCATTCGGCCACCAAGTATATCGACGGTCAAGGCCGGTGTATCGGCGGTGCCGTGGTCGGAGACCGCGAACGCGTCGGCAAGGATGTCTTCGGTTTTCTCCGCACCGCCGGTCCGAGCATGAGTCCGTTCAATGCCTGGGTGTTTCTCAAGGGCCTGGAGACTTTGGGTCTGCGGATGAAGGCGCACAGCGCGAATGCGATGGCGCTCGCGCAGTGGCTGTCACACCAGGCCGGCGTCGGTCGTGTCCATTTCCCGGGCCTTTCATCGCATCCGCAGCATGCTTTGGCGTGTCGTCAGCAATCGGATTTCGGCGGGTTGATTTCCTTTGAACTGGAAGGGGGAAAACCGGCGGCATGGAATCTCATCGACGCATTGCGCGTCATTTCGATCACCGCCAATCTTGGCGACACCAAGTCCACCATCACCCATCCGGCGACCACGACCCATGGTCGGCTGACGCCTGAGGAACGTGCCCAGGCCGGTATCAGCGAGGGCCTGGTGCGCATGTCGGTAGGGCTGGAGGATGTGGAAGATCTCAAACAGGACTTGGAGCGCGGCCTCAGGTAGGGCCGGCCGGTTGCGGGGTTGGCGGAGGGCCGTTATGTATATTCCAGCGCATTTCGGAGAAAGCAGGCGCGAACGTCTGCTCAACCTCATTCGCGATCACAGTTTTGGTCTGCTGGTGTCGGTTCACGACGGTGTACCATTCGCGAGCCATCTTCCCTTTTTGCTCGATGTCTCCGGGTACGCCGACGCCAGGCTGCTCGGGCACATGGCGCGCGCCAATCCGCAGTGGAGGTCTTTTGAAAGTGGTAATCCGGTCCTGGTGATATTCCAGGGACCGCATGCATACGTGTCTCCGTCGTGGTATCGGTCTCCCGGCGTGCCGACATGGAACTATGTCGCGGTCCATGTATACGGCGGGGCTCGGGTAATTGACCATGCACCGTCGGTGCGTGCCGTGCTCGAACGGCTCACAGCCGAACATGAATCGAGCCGCGTACAGCCCTGGAAGGCGGACCTGTCCGATACCAAGCTCGATCTAATACTCGCCGAGATCGTCGGCTTCGAAATCAGGATAACCGAAATGCAGGGCAAGTTTAAACTTAGCCAGAACCGCCCGGAGCAGGATCGACAGCAGGTCATCGACCAGTTGCGGCAGCGTGGGTCTGATTGCGAAGTCGCACTTGCCGCGCTGATGGAAGATCAGCAGGGTGGCGACAACGTGTCATGGACCGCACGCAGTCCGTAGACTGCAGCGGTTCGACGATGGTTAGCATGTTCCCGAACGGTGATCCGCGCGACCATTTGCTGCGCATATTCCAGTCGGCGTTGGCGGCGGTCCATGGCGCCCGCCGGGTCGGCGCGTTCCTGCGTGCGCATCCGCTGTCCGGCAGCGTTTACGTCATTGCCATGGGCAAGGCCGCTTGCCCCATGGCACGCGCCGCCGGTGAGGTGCTGGGCGCGGGGATGGGCGACGCCTGGGTGGTCACCAAGCAGGGTCATACCGAAGCTCTGGCGTGGCCGGTGCTCGAGGCAGGTCACCCGTTGCCTGATGTCCGCAGCATCGAGGCTGGCGCGGGTCTGGTGGATTTCATAGCACGCATTCCACGCGCGGCAAATGTGCTGGTGTTGCTCTCGGGTGGTGCGTCGACTCTGGTAGAGTATCCGGTGCGCGGCATCGGCCTTGCCGAACTGCGCGCGATAAACGAGTGGCTGCTTGCGGCGGGGCTCGATATCGCGGCAGTGAACGCTGTGCGCAAGCGCCTGTCCCAAATCAAGGGCGGTAGGCTCGCCGCGCTCCTGGCGCCACGGCCGGTTCTGTGTCTCGCTATTTCGGACGTGCCAGATGACGAGGCGGCGACCATCGCCTCCGGGCCGCTTGTAAGCGATTTGCGTCCGGCGCCCGCGCTTCCGGTGGAATTGCCATCATCCTTGCGCGCGATGCTCGATCGCGCCGAGCAGCCAGCGGATCCGGAGCTGTCGGCGTTCCGCAACGTCAGATTCCACATCGTGGCTACGCTCGCGGATGCAATGCAGGCGGCTGCGCTGGTGGCGCGCGACCTAGACTACCAGCCGCTCGTGCATGCTCCGGCGATCCAGGGCGATGCGGCCGAGACCGGACGCCGGATCGCGCACGAACTTCTGCGCGGCCCCGCCATGACGCTTCACATCTGGGGTGGCGAGACCAGCGTGCGACTGCCGGCATGTCCGGGCCGCGGCGGGCGTAATCAGAGTCTGGCGCTGGCAGCAGCGACGCTGCTGCGCGGGCACAGCGATGTGTTTCTGCTTGCGGCCGGCACTGATGGCAGCGACGGCCCCGGTTTCGACGCCGGCGCGTTAGTCGACGGCGGCACCGTGGAGCGGGGACGCGCTGCCGGCCTGGACGAGGAGGCGGCGATCAGAAATGCCGATGCCGGTAGATTTCTCGACGTCAGCGCAGACTTGTTGTATACCGGTCCGACAGGAACCAATGTGATGGACCTTGTGCTGGGATTGAAATCGACGTCCCGAGAATAGGAACTCGCTCATGTTACCGAGGCATACTGTCAGGAGCTATGCTGCGGCGCTCGCCATCGGGCTGGGCGTCGGCATTATGCACACAGCGTCCGCTGTACCGACCGCGACCATTTTGAAGTTTTCCGAGCAGGATGAGGGCGCCGCGCCGTATGAGGCGCGTATGGTGGTCACGCCGAAGTATCTGCGCATGGATAACGGGTCAGACGCCGGCGGCTTCGTGCTTTTGGACCGGGCGACGAACGCTGTCTACAGTGTAAGCCGGATGGACCGGACCATATTGGTGATCAGGCCGACAAAGATTCCGCTTCCGCGGCCGACCGAATTCCGGCAACAAGTTTTGAAGGACAAGGGTGATTTTCCGGCGGTCGTAGGAAAAAAAGTTGTTCACTATACGTTTTTTACAAACGGTAGGCGCTGTTTCGACGTCTATGCCGCTGCGGGTTTGCTGCCGGACGCAGTGGCGGCATTGCGTGAATACCAGTTGGCATTGGCGGGTCAACAGGCTGCCACCGAAGCCAAGATGCCGCCGTCGATGCGTTCGGTCTGTGACCTCGCGAACTACGTATTCCGGCCGGCACGCTATCTCGACTACGGGTTCCCGGTGAGACAGAGAGATGATGCCGGTACGACCCGGCAATTGCTGGACTACAAGACCGCGGTTCCAGTGGCGTCCAGCCTTTTCGTGCTTCCGTCCGGCTACCGTCGTTACAGCGTCAAGTAAGTGGCTGGTGTCACCGGTCCTTGGGCAAGTCTCCAAAGAGGCTACCGCGGATCAAAGGTGGCTTCGGGCGAGTCACCGCGCCGCGGACCTCTGGAAATCTGTCGACGGCCGGCTTCAGCCCAGCTGTTCGAGGACACAGGTCCTTGGGGAGCAGACCAGTATGCTGCCGTGGTCGTACCAGTCTCCCAGAACGGTGCGCCGCACCGTCCCGCCGTTCAGCAGGAACTCGTGCATTGCTGGCCGGTGGGTATGCCCATGAATTAGCCTGCGGATGCGGTGCGCGGCCATGACCGATTCGACTGCGCTCTGGTTCACATCCATGATCTCCGGCTTCTTTGCCGCGGTCGCGGTCTTGCTGGTTTCGCGCAAACCCTGGACGATGGTCTGGCGTTCCGGCAGGCCCTTGGCAAGAAACCGGGCGATCCATCCTGGATCGCGCACGGCGGCTCGAAATCTCTGATATTCGACATCGTCGGTGCATAACGTATCACCGTGCATGAGCAGCACCGGCTCGCCGTACAGGTCAATTACCGTCGGATCCGGGAGCAGCCGTGTACCCGTGGCTTGCTCGAATTCGCCATCCAGCAGGAAATCCCGGTTGCCATGCATCAGGAACACCGGCGTTCCGGTACTGGTCAGCGCCCGCAGGCCCCCCATGACGGGCAGATAGCCGCTGTGCCCAGCAGCGTCATCGCCGATCCAGTACTCGAACAGGTCACCCAGGATATACAACGCCTCGGCGTGCGCGCCGCGTTCCCGTAGAAATCGCAGGAACAGTTCCATGATTTCCGGCCGCTCTGCGCTCAGGTGCAGGTCGGAAATGAACAGAGTGGCCATGGGTTCTGATCCGGGGCGACCGGGTGGCTGCCGCTATTCGATTTCGGATATGCTTTCGATGATGACTTCGGTGAGCGGAACATTTTTGTGGCCGCCCCGGCTGCCGGTGGGAACACCCTTGATCCGGTCAACCACGGTCATGCCATCGGTGACCTTGCCGAATACGCAATAGCCCCAGCCGGCAGGGCTGGGCGCGGTGTAGTTCAGGAAATCGTTGTCGACCACGTTGACGAAGAACTGACTGCTAGCGGAATGCGGATCGCTCGTGCGTGCCATGGCAACCGTGCCGCGCTCGTTGCGGAGTCCGTTCATGGCCTCGTTCTCAATCGGTGCGAGGGTTGCTTTTTGCTCCATGCCGGGCTTGAAGCCACCACCCTGGATCATGAAGTTGTCGATGACGCGATGAACCAGGGTGCCATCGAAAAATCCTTCGCGGACATAGGCGAGGAAGTTCTCCACAGTCTTTGGCGCTCTTTGTTCATCGAGTTCGAGGATGATTGCGCCATAGCTGGTCAGTATGCGTACCCGTTTCATATTATAATTGCCACTCGCGTATTTTCGAATGAGAAAACTGGACGACCGAAAGGGGTTGTCCATTTTTTGAAAAAGCCCCCCTTTCGACGAGCGCGTATTTTAATCCAGTCAATGCTTGGTTACCATTCCTCCCGACATGAACAGCACTTCCTTCAGGACCCGGTTCGCACCCAGCCCAACGGGGCTTCTCCACCTGGGCAATGTTCGCACAGCCCTCTTCAATTTCCTGCTGGCGCGAAGCCGCGGAGGCGTATTTCTGCTGCGGATTGAAGACACCGATGCCATGCGTGGCCACGAGCGCTATGAGCATGCGCTGCAGGAGGACCTGCGGTGGCTGGGTCTGGCTTGGGACGAGGGGCCGCAGGCGGGTGGAACGCATGGGCCTTACCTGCAGTCGCAGCGCGGGCATGTTTACGCGCAGTATTTCGCGCTCCTGCTGGAGCGCGGCTTTGCCTACCGGTGCTTTTGCACCGAGCACGAGCTCGAGATCGAGCGCCGCTCGCAGCTTGCGGCCGGGCGTCCACCGCGTTACTCAGGCCGCTGCCGTCTTCTGACAAAAGATCAAGTGCAAGAGCGTCTGGCTGCCGGATCTTCGGCCACGTTGCGCTTTCACGTGGGCACCAGCGCCGTGGTCAGCTTCGACGATAGGGCACGCGGCCGCCAGCTATTCCGCACGGAGGACATCGGGGATTTTGTCATCCGCCGGTCGGATGGCACGCCGTCATTTTTCTTCAGTAACGCCATCGACGACGCAATAATGGGCGTCACACTGGTGGTGCGCGGCGAAGACCATCTGACGAACACGCCACGACAGATCCTTATCCTGCAGGCCCTGAACCTGCCGTTGCCGGAATATGCCCATATCGCGCTGGTAGTGGGCGCGGACGGTTCGCCGCTATCCAAGCGTACCGGCAGCCGCAGTGTGCAGGAACTGCGCGAAGGCGGGTTTCTTCCGCTTGCCATCAACAACTATCTCGCACGGCTCGGCCATACTTATGATGACAATAGTTTTCGGCCGCTTGATGGTCTGGCGAATACGTTCAGCGTCGATCGCCTTCACCGTGCACCGGCGCACTACGATGAAACGCAGCTTCTCCACTGGCAAAAGGAGGCGGTTTTGCATGCCGCGGAGGACGAGCTGTGGCAATGGATGTGTGCTGCCGCGATGCCGGATGGAGGCCGGATCGAGCATCTTGTGCCTGCGGACCTGACTGGGCAGTTCATTCAGACTGTTCGGGAAAATGTAATGACACCGCTCGATGCGTATGTCTGGGCCGGCAACCTGTTCGCCGGCAGCGCCTATGATGATGAAGCGGCAGATGTGATCGATCGCGCCGGCAAGCCATTTTTCAGGTTCGCGCTCGACTGTCTGCGCGACGACGCATCTGATTTCAAGAGTTTCAGCGGGACGCTTGAGGTCGTTACCGGAACGCGGGGCAGGTCGCTCTTCATGCCACTGCGTGCCGCGTTGACCGGAGCAGTATATGATGCAAAGTCGCGCAAGGTCTGGCCGCACGGGCCGGCGCTTGAGCGGCTGTGGAGTCTGCTTGGACCTGCGCGCATCAAGCGGCGCCTGGAAGAAGCGGCACGGTTTGCTGGAACGGGATAACACGCGGCCGAAGACAGCTGTGTGCCGGTTGATGGCAGGAGTTCATTTGCCTCTGATACCGCCAACTTTTATGGTCCGGGCCGCGGCCCGGATGTGAGACTATGCTGCAGATATACAACAGCCTGACCAGAAAAAAAGAGCCGTTCCAGCCGATCGTTCCGGGCGAAGTACGCATGTACGTGTGCGGAATGACTGTTTACGACTACTGTCATCTGGGGCACGGACGGGTACTGGTCGTATTCGACATGATCGTGCGTTACCTGCGGGCACGCGGCTACCGCGTAACCTATGTGCGCAATATTACCGACATCGACGACAAGATCATCCGCCGGGCCAACCAGAACAATGAGACGATCGGTTTGCTTACGGAGCGTTTCATACAAGCGATGCACGATGACGCAAGCGCGCTCGGCGTGGGTTCGCCGGATGCCGAACCGCGGGCGACCATCTACATGCCGCAGATAATCTCGATGGTGCAGACGTTGATAGATCGCGGCTATGCCTACGTCGCTGCAAACAAAGATGTCTACTACCGTGTGCGTCGCTTTCCCGCCTACGGTCAGCTGTCCGGAAAATCGCTGGAGGATTTGCGGGTCGGTGCGCGTGTGGATGCTGACGAGGCCAAGGACGACCCGTTGGACTTCGTTCTGTGGAAGTCTGCCAAACCCGGGGAGCCGAGCTGGAGTTCGCCCTGGGGACTGGGCCGCCCTGGCTGGCACATCGAATGCTCGGCAATGTCCACGGCATGCCTAGGGCATCACTTTGACATCCACGGGGGCGGTCTCGATCTACAGTTTCCGCACCACGAGAACGAGATTGCACAAAGTGAGGCGGCGACAGGGGAGAAATTCGTAAATGTCTGGATGCACAACGGCTTCGTACGCGTCGACAACGAAAAAATGTCCAAGTCTCTGGGCAATTTCTTCACGCTGCGCGAGGTGATGAAGAACTACGACCCGGAGGTTGTGCGCTACTTCATTCTGGCGAGCCAGTACCACAGCCCGCTCAGCTACAGCAACGAGTCGCTGGATAATGCCAAGGCAGCGCTTACCCGGATGTATCTGTCGCTCAAGGATATTTTCGCGCCTGAAGCGACCGACGCTGCAGCCGCGCAGGCCGTGGCCGGGTATGCCGAGCAGTTCTATGCTGCGATGGATGATGACTTCAATACCCCCGTGGCAATGGCGGTGCTGTTCGAGATCGCCCGCGAAATCAATCGGCTGCAGGTGGCCGAGCCCGCTGCCGCGGCGTCGCTGGCCACCGGGCTGCGGCGCTTGGCAGGGACTCTAGGGTTGCTGCAACGCGATCCAGGGG
>DAHXOO010000073.1:0-9796 GCA_027364845.1 Pseudomonadota bacterium
GGCGAATCGGCGCGCCAGCATTCGTGGCGCGATGAGCTGCTGACGACCGGCATTCGCGGAAAGGGTGGGCAGATGCTGAAGTTCGCCGATCTCGAAACCTTGCCGGATTCGCCGCACTTGCATGTGACGTGTCCTTCCGGTGCGGATGCTTGACGCCGGTGACCCGGCCGGTGCGTAAGGCCTAACCGCCGTATCAAGCATATTCTCCGGCCACCTGCCGCCGGATAGCGGCGGCTCAGTCACCGCCATATCGCAACGCTCGATTGATCGCGTTCAGATCGAACCCCTCCGGATCGAACGCGCCGCCGATCCAGGCGAGCATGCTGTCATGCTCACCGTGCTTCGGATCTTGGATGGCGGACAGGAACTCCAGGTAGCCCATTACGCCACCGACATCATCGGGTGGTGCGGCCCGTTCTCCGGCAATGCACAGGGGATAAAACCAGTCCGTATTTGGCTGGGGAACGGGCTTGACTTTGATACGATGGCGCCAGCTGTCTCCAAAGTCGTATTCGTAAACGAACTCGCGAACGGACTCGCCGAGAACGCCCCCGAGCGTGTATTTCCGTTCGTCCAATATATTCAGATCGTCCATGTCGTCGTGAGCTGGACTGAAGGTTTTTTTGCCGAACTCGAAGCTGTGCAAATGAGAGTCGGACCAGCCCATCACGAGCTGTAGCAGATCATGCAGCTTCGGTAGCTTGATCGAGCCTGGGACGAGGATCCGCCGCCATATAAGTGGCTTGATATCTTCAAGTTCGACGTATAGTTCATAGAGCTTCGGGGCGGCGCGCTTGCGAGCTGGCATGAGTGTGTCTCCCGGTGAGGAAGGACTGATCGTAGCGCAATCGACGCCGACACGCAGCCGACTTGTCTACCCGGGCGGATCCGGACCGGCAGGGCGACTGGCGAGCGCGGCCTGATAGTTCCAGGGCATCCAAGCCGCGGGGTTCGCGGCGAGTGCGGCGGCATGCCGCTGCAGGGCGACCAGATACTCGAACGGAGCAATGTGATTGAGCTCGGCGGTGTGGATCAGGCTCATGAACAGGTCCCCGACGTGGGCGCCGGCGAGAGTCCGATAGAACAAGGCATTTTTCCGATGCAAGATCGCCTTCTTCAAGGCTCGCTCGGAGGTATTGTTGTCGAGGGGCGCCCCTGGCACCCGCAGGAACAGGGTCAGTTCCGACCAGCGCTTTTGCATGTAGAGGATCGCCGCGCCGAGTGCAGAGTTCGGCTCGATGAGGCGTTCTGTAAATTGGCGCTGCATCCACCGTTCGAGCGCCGCCATGCGCGGCTGACTCTCCTCTTGGTGCAGTTGCAGCCGTTGCGCGGGATCGAGGCCCCGGTCACGGGCACGGGCATCGGTGATATAGACCTCACGCAGGGTCTCGAGGACGAAGCGGACTTCGGCCGGGAACGTCTCGGTCAGTTCCACATACTTTCGCCTGGCATGGGCCAGGCACTGAGACAGGATCGTGTCGAAGTCGCTCGGGATATTGCGCGAGAGGCCGTCGCACATCTGGATCGGCGCGGGTAGATCCGTGTTTCGGCGGGCGAGCACCGCGGCCAGATTCTCGCCCGCGTGACGCACGCCGGTGAAGAACAGCGCGATTTGAAGTCCCGTGTGGGTTGCGACGATGCCGGAGGTAAAGATGCCCGTGCGCTCGCCGTCCGCATCGGAGGCTAACGCCGCGGCGCGCTGCTTGCGGGTCAACTGCAGCACCTTCATGGTGGTATCGTCGTTGTAGAGGACGGTGGCCTGGGCCGCCTGGTTGAGCAGCTCCTCGTGGGCGGGGGCCAGCGTTTTTGCCGCCGCCTGCACCAGATCCCATTGCGTTGCGGCCGGCAGCGGGATACCCATGCCGTCCTGTAGTTTCTCGATGCGATTGAACGGCAACCCGGCCCCATATTTGAGCAGCCCCACCATGCTGGTGGCGGTCGCATCGTATTTCTCGGTGCCGACCCCCGCGGGCGCCGGGGCGGTGAACACCTCGCCGCACAGATTGCAGCGCAGACGGTCGCAGGCGTACACGGTCGCCGAGAGCGGCGCCATGCCGGTGATGCGCACCAACTTCGCCGGCTCGCTCTGCGGATACAGTTTCCCGCTCATGCAGCCGGGACAGGCCTCCCCACTGTGCAGATCGGGGTGCCTCACCGTCACCGGGTTCGCGCCAGTGTACGCGGCGGCGCCATTGCGCCCATGACCGGGCGGCTTCGGTCGTGGGGCGGGCGCCTCGTCCGTCGAGGCCGCGGCAGGCGGCTCGCCGCGCCTCTCGCCGAGGACGTTACGGGTGGATTCGGTCGTGGCGCCGAAGATCATCTGCCGCAACCGCTCGATCGACGCGTCCTTGGTTTGTAACTGCGCCGTGATGATGGCAAAGGTATCGATCGCCGCCTTGAGCTTCGCATGATCCTCGGCGCTCAGCGCTCCGGTTTGAGTGCGCTCGACGATGGCAGAGATTTCCTCCACCGACATCTCGATGCGTTCGGGCGGCGGTTGCTGCTTCTTCCGGCTCATGCCTGGCGGGTCAGGCGTTCACGAAAGTCCCGACACAGCGGAAGCCCAAGAATGTCTTTGAGGGTCCGATTCGCCCTATGCGTCAGATCATCCTTGCCGCGCCCCTGGGTTTGCCCCAGATACCGCCAGTTCGCCGCCCGGTAGCAGGTCCCGCGATAGCGCGTGCGGTCGATGAAGGTCTCGGCCCAATACACCGGATGGCCATAGATCCGCTGCCACTCCCCCGAGAGCAGGCGCGTCATGCGCCCGAGCAGGTGCGAGGCGAGGTGCTCGACCTCCACCCACGGCAAGATCAAGAAGCGTGTGTTGTAGGCGATGCCGGCGATGTTCTGACGGCGCACTGCGGGCGACCACCCGAGGAACCGATCGCGGGGCCCCAGATGCCGCGGCGCCGAGCTCCACGCGAACAGTGCCACCGGTCGCGTCCCAGCGTACGCCATGAACTTCAGGTGCTCGCCGACGGGCTGGGCGTAGCCGAGATAGTGATGCGCCTGCATCAGGCTGTTGAAGAGCGACTCCGCGGGTGTGCGGCGCACCGGGACGAACGTGAGCGGGCCCAACTCGCGCAAGTGTCCCCGCAGCGGCGCGGTGTCCACCGTCACCGGCGCCGGTCGCGCGCGAACGCACAACGGATTCGGGGGACGGCGGCGCACCGCCGGCAGCTCGATGAGCCCAGCGCGCCACAGCGCCAGCATCAAGCCGCGGCACACCATCGCGCGCGGCGCGCCGTTCGCTTGGCGCCAGTCCCAGGCGCTACAGAGCGTCTCCGACAGCGCCCGGCGGCTTTGTTCCGGGTGGGCCGCGACCAGGGCGCGGATCTGATGCACGTCGTCCCGCGTCACGGAACGACCGCGATAGCGCAGCAGCGTTTCCATGGGGGAACACGTTATCACCCCCGCCGATGGAACGCAAGCCCTGGAGCTCGATCAGACCCCCCGCGGTAATGGCCGCCATGCCGACACTCCGCGCGCCTTAAGCGGATCCGCGCCCATCAGCAGCACCTGCAGCTGATGGGCCTGCAGCTCCTGGATCGGACCGTCCGTCGGCCAGTACGGGAACTTCCCCTGCGACAATCGTTTGTGGCACACCCAAAACCCTTGACCGTCATACGTCAAAATTTTCACGGCGGTGCGCCGCCGATTGCAGAACACGAAGAGCCAGCCACAGAATGGATCGACCTGCAGCGGTACCCGGCAGATCCGCGCCAGGCCATCGATGCCGGCGCGAAAGTCGATGCTCGCCACCGCCACCAAAATGCGCATCTGCGCGCTGAGCTGGATCACAAGGTGCCCCAACCCGACCGGCACAACTGCAGCACCATCTCGGCGGCGGCGCCGGGCGCCATCTCCAGTTGCAGTCGCTGACCCTCGGGGCCTTGCAGCGACAGCCGGCATCCGCCCGGACTCGCCGGCAACACCCCGGTCACCTCGATGAACTTCATCGGCTTCGCTTTCGGCGGCCGTCTCGCCTCATCGCGACCCTGGGCGACCAACCCGCCACTCGCCCGTTTGAGCTTGTTGTATTCCAGGCCCAGTGCGCGCGCCGTCACATACACACCGCGCCGCTGCGCCACGCGCCCCGCCGCGGACCACAGCGCGTCGGGAAACGCCACCCCGCGCGCATGGCTCCCGCGCCACTCATCCAGCCGCTGCCGCATCCGCATCAAATCCCGCGGTTGCCCCGCCGCGCCACTCGCTCGTCTCGCCATCTCTTGCTCCCATCGCCGTCAATCGGTGTGGGCACCACACTATCAACCCGACCGGACGCCAGTCATGCACGCTCACCGGAAGGACACCATGTGACTGGGCACCTGGATGGTGGCGAGCGCGTGGTCGTGAGCTTCGGCCCCGAGCACGCAGCACTGGAACAGCGGCAAGTGGCGATGGCGCTGAACGAGGCCGAGAAGCTTCGGCCCGCGCCGAAGTTCATCATCTTCGCGAGCTTTGAGTTCGACCCGGAGACGGCCAAGGACATCGACGAAACCAAATGGCCGGGCGTGACTCTGCTCAAAACCAAGATGAACGCCTACCTGTTGACCGACGACCTCAAGAAGGGCCGCTCCAGCAACCAGAGCTTCTGGCTCATGGGCCAGCCTGACGTGGAGGTGCACCCGCAGCAGGACGGCCGCTTTGTGGTGGAAGTGCACGGCTTCGACTACTTCGACACCGCCAAGGGCGAGCTGGTCTCCGGCGGCAAGGGCAAGATCGCCATGTGGCTGCTGGATACTGACTACGACGAACGCTCGCTCTTCCCGCGCCAGGTGTTCTTCCCCATGGCTGGCAAGGGCGACGGCGGGGATAAGCTCAAGAAGGACATCCGCGCCGAGCTAAACGAAGGGCTGTTGGAGAAATTCCGCGGCACCAAGTCGCTGCCGTTCGAGGCTGGTGGGAACAGGAAGGTGGCAGTGAAGATTGTGGATGATCGGGGGATTGAGTCGCTCAAAGTGATTTCGCTGGCGAAGCTCTGAAGGTGTGCGGTCTCCGCGATGGTCATGAAGATATGCAGGATCAACGAAAAATGGGGAACCCATGAAGGCACGTAAAAGCCGCCTGCATCAAACGTGCGTCTATACAATTGGATCTATTGCCGACCTGGAGCACTACCGTCGAGGAAACAGTGGCCGCGGCAGTATTGTCGAAGGAAAGGCCTGGAAGACCGGCAAGGCAATGCTTGCTGAGGCGCAGAGTAATGATTTGCTGCTGCCGCTTCTACTTGGCGATGCTGCGTCCACGGATGGCGTTCGCTGGTGGGCGGTTATCGATTCCATCGAGCTGATGGGAGAGGGCGGCACGCTGGTTTCATTCCACGGACTCCGCGCCTTGCCTGAACGCATTCGGCTGCATGATCTGGTGGTCGACAGTACAGGCGAACGTTTGAGCGATGACTTTATTCGGCCCTACGCGATTTGCCGAACGCCAAGAAGGATCGTAGAAGAAGCGCAGCGACAGCTAGTGCGGCAGGCATGGTACTCCGTAAAGGATTATGTGCGAGCGCTTCGTGATATCGAGCCGCGCATGAGTTCGAGGCAGCGCGCGATGCTTGTTGGCCATTATGCTTCTCCTGCGCGCCGGCTCTCCGAGAATAGACTGGCCAAGTTGGGTGGTTATGCCGCCGGGAGTGCAGCAAACCTGCAATATGGAAAGCTCGCGGGCATGGTCGCGAAGGCTCTTGGCCATACGCCGCTTGGCGATCTCAGCTGGACGATCGCGGTGTGGACGACTGAAAAGGACAAGAACGGGCATGGCCAATGGATATTACGCAAGGAGGTTGCCCGTGCGCTCGAGGAATTAGGATGGGTTGACGACAACCGGACTGGAATCACTGCCGAGGCAGCGAGGCGAAGAATCCTCGAGAGCGACCCCCAATTGGCAGGAGAATCCCCGACCTCTCGCAAGGCACTCGTTGATGCACGCCTGGGCCATGGTCGATTCAGGAGCCAGCTGATTGGATATTGGCGTGGCTGTGCGGTTACGGGCTGTGCCGAGATTGATTTGCTGATTGCTTCCCATATCGTGCCGTGGGCCGGTGCCACGAACAAACAGCGCCTCGACCCGTACAACGGTCTGCTCTTGACACCTAACCTCGATGCTCTTTTTGATCGCCACATGATTAGCTTCAAGGACGACGGCACCATCCTGATCTCGAACAATCTGAATACGGTAACTCGCCGGTTATTGGGCTTGTCCCAGGATTTCAAGCTGAGCAAAGTTGACAAGCGCCATTTGCCGTATTTGGCGCAACACCGGGAGCGGTTCTTTGAATGAACATCACTCAATGCCGATGTGTCATTGATCATGAGACTGCCGTATTGGGCAATGTGAAATGACTGCACCAAAGAGCCTGATTATCAACTCGCCCTACGAAGCCCCGCGCCAGCACTGGCAGCAGGAACGGGACGGTTCTCTCGATATTGTGGCCAAGCGCCTGTCCGTGGCGAATTGCAAATCACGCCGCCGCCGGCGTCTGAAACAGCCCGCGACAGTGTAACCTCCAGGCGAACCGATCAAGTTTAGCCGGAGTAGGTGGCAGGTCACCGCTCACTTGCTCTGGAGTTTTACCATCAATCGATGCTTGAACTCGGTATTCATTGTAATAGACCTTGAATTCATCCAGCTTTCGTTCCAATTCATCCACTTCGCGCGCACCGAGGTGCGTTTCGCCAAACACTTCGCGCCTGACGGCACGCCTTCGCCCGCCCTGCTCAAGGCGCAGGAGGACCGCTTGAAGAACTGGCGGCGGCTGCAGGAACTGGCAGGTCTGCACTGAAATCCGTGAAGCGCCCGCAACCGCGGACCGCCATGCTGTCGCGGATAACGCTTACAACACGCACAGCCGTAACGGTCCCCAAAAAACCTTGCGAACACCAGTCGCCTTATTAATATGAGCACAATGAGAACACGGTACGTGTTCGGACCCACGCGGTCCCCCTGTCCGATATTTTAGGGGCGGATCCGGTCTTTTCACGGTGATAGAGCCCCAGATCCCGGAAAAATATCGGACAGGGCCTATTGCGTATGTCATTGATACAGCGAATTAAAGGGGTTTTGTAGGAGACCGGCTACGAACCAGGTGGTCGGGAGTTCGAATCTCTCCGGGCGCGCCATTTTTCAAGCACTTACGCTGCCCAATAAATAGGCACTGTCCGATACCAAATCAAAGCGGGCCTCGTACGCCTGCTGTGGGTGGGAAGAGAGCGCACGATCAAGACCTTCGAGGGGTTCTTCGACATGTTGGGCAAGGAGGCCTGCGCGGGGGTCGAGTTCGTCTGCTCGGATATGTGGCGGCCCACTATCCGGGTGATCCGGGAGCGCTGTGCACAGGCCGTTCATATTCTCGATCGCTTCCATATCATCGCCAAGATGAACGAGGCGCTAGATGACGTGCGTGCCGAGGAGGCCCGGGCGGCTGGCGCGCCAGGCCAGGCTAGGGCAAGGAGCCGCTTCTTAAGGCATCGCGCTGGTGCATTCTAAAGCGAAAGGAGAACCTGACGGATCACCAAGCAGGACGCCTCAAGGAACTGCTGCGGCTCAACCTCAAGAGCGTGCGGGTGTATTTGCTGAAGGAAGACTTCCAGCAACTCTGGGAGTACGCCAGACAGACCGCATGAGGGTTTTTAGTGGAAGTGTCATGGAACATTGCCATGTCCGGATAATCACTTCTGGTTTGAAAGCGCTGTTGCTCTTTTTGTTGTCTCACGCAAAGTGCATTGCGCCCGCTCGCGGTTAGAAAGTATGTAGGCGTACCATCCGGCCTTGTTGATTCCCGGCAATTCCTCGAGCCCACATTTCGCATCTCGGTTCCGGAGCCACTGTCGTTGTTGGTCCCTCAGGGTCCGCGCCGACCGTGGAGCTGCCTGCAGGCGTGATTCATAATCTCGTATCATCTTCTCGTCGGCGTTTTTCAACGCATTCGGCAAACACAATGCTATTGTTTGCGTCGACGCATCCGCAGGGCAGGAAAACGAATCCCGGACGACAACGGCTTCGCGCAGCAGTTGATCAAGTCGTGAGTTGCTCTTTTCGGGTGCGGCCAAAGCTTGCGTCACCCACTTCGTTTTCATGCGAATGCTGCCAAGATTGCGCGCGCTATAAACCCAGCCCAGCAAGTTCTCGAGCCCCTTCGTTCTTGCAACGGATATGAGCATATAGTAGATCCAGGGATTGGGATCGGCTCCACGCGTCAATAGCAAATGCACCGCCGAAGCGATGTGTTCACTGTCCGGCTCATCCTGGCTGATCTTGCGGACAGTGTCAGAACTAATCCAGTCAGGGGATTGTAAGTCGGGATCTGCTCCGTACGACAGCAGCATCCGGGCAGTCGACACGGCGCCATGGTCGACGGCCCACGCCAGGACGGTTTTTTTTGGTTGGGGTCGACGCCGCCGCGAGAATTGGGGTTTTCTCCATACTCAAGGAGCAGTACAAGGGCGTGGTGGTTCGCATCTCGGGCGGCCGTAAACACTGGCGAAGCCCAGTCCACATACGGCACAGCAGTCGGAGCAGAAGCGTTAATCAAAGGCGTCGAGTTACCCCGGATTCACTGTTTAAGGTAGTAAACGAGCAGATCCGTGCGATGCGCGTTGATCGCATCGTTCAGGATCGTCGTTTCCGAGTCCTGGCCAGAGGTGATCGGTTCTGTTCTATGCCGCAAGAAGTTTATCAAAGCTCGCGCCCCTCCCAGGCCGGGCCACTTAGTCGTCTCCTCGCTCAATCGGACGTGCGCATCGCCCGCGTGAAGCTTTAAACGTTCAAACGGGGTAAGGATCCTGGAAGATGACTTGACCGAAGAAGAGGCGCCAAACTCGCAGATGATCTGTTCGACGTGGTCCGCGCTGATTCTGGCTAAATACTCGGGTGCATATCCTGGACCGACATTCTCTCCGAGGACATACTTTTTGCCATCAAGGGTAACCAACCGCGGATTGGCATACCGGTAGTAATCCCAGTCGTCCCAAGGGTTCTGCGCCATTTGCACCCCTTGCGGAGCGGTTTCGGCGGTGTAGATTCTAGCCAAGGTCCCGCGATTGGCGAGACGCACTATCTCCTGGCACGTCCGTGCGTCGTCGCGCCGCATGCTCGGAGGGTCTACGATGGCAGCATGCGCCGCCAGGATCACGCGCACGTCGGACGAGGTTGCACGGCGCCACGCCGTGAGCCCCACATGGTCGCGCGTATTCACCTCGGCATGATGGGCGAGGAGCAGATTGACCATCGCCGAATCGTTGGCCGCCGCGGCATCTTCCAGAGGCGTCCAACCATCCCATCCTTTGGCGTTGACGTTCGCCCCGTGCTTAAGCAGAAGACGGGCGATGTCGAGGCGGCGGTTGCGTGCCGCCACATGCAAGGGCGTATTACCCGCACGATCCGGCGTATTGACCTGCGCGCCATAGTGGATCAAGAGCTTCGCCGCGGCGAGGCGACTGTGAGAAACCGCGAAGTAGAGTGGGGTTTCCCCTTTAGCGTCGATGGCATTCGGGTTCGCTCCCGCGGCCAGGAGCAACGGCAATCGACGATCGGGGCTATAGAAAATTGCCGCGTCAAGGGGCGTAAATCTGAGCTGGTCCGTGATATTAAGTAAAGCACCGTGAGCCAACATGGTCTTGAGGACTCGCGCACTCATGGCCACAAAGATCGGGGTACGCCCTAACTTGTCCTTGGTGTTGACCGTTGCACCATGCCTGACCAGATAGGCGACGAGATTCCGCATGTTTCGAGAAACCGCGCAGTCTAGTGCGGTCACGCCACCGATCCCCGGCGCATTGATATCGGCGCCGTGGAT
>DAHXOO010000073.1:9825-10146 GCA_027364845.1 Pseudomonadota bacterium
CATCGTTCTTGCCAAAGCTACGGGATGCTTACTCATTCTGCTGCAGACCTCGCTGGGCAGATATTTTCCTGATACCACGGCTCCGTGGCGAATGAGAAACTCCGCCACCTCGCTTTGATGGGCAAGAGCCAGTGGGGGATACGGCGTGGCTCGATCGGTGTAGTTGACGTCCGCACCCGCATCGATCAGCTGACGAATGATGTCAATCTGTGTCTTTTTATCGTGATAGTCCGCGCCAATAACTGCGAATCGTAGAGCCGAGTTCTTTGCGTGCTGATCTGGTTTCTGGCTTAGCAAGTAGGCGACGACATCAACATGGGC
>DAHXOO010000074.1 GCA_027364845.1 Pseudomonadota bacterium
GTGCGCCGGCTCTAACCGAGTGCGCGAGAGAGACTTGGATGTCCTGTCGCGCATCACGAGGGGCCGGCGCACATACGGCAAGGCGGAGTGGTCCGAATTTGATCTGGACAAGGCTGAGTGGCGCATACCGGCGCACAAAATGAAGATGAAGGCCGTTCATATCGTCCCGCTGTCAACGCAAGCCGTATTGATACTGCGAGAACTTCACCCACTGACCGGCGCGGGGCGCTACGTGTTTACTGGTGCGCGTGGCAACGACCGCTACATGAGCGAGAATACCGTCAACGCGGGGCTTCGTCGGCTTGGCTACGCGGTAGGCGAAATGACCGGGCACGGTTTCAGAAGTATGGCGTCTACCGCTTCGCGCCTCCATGGCTCGCAGCGATTGAAATTCTGATCATAAGGCAGCACCGCGACCGTTTGCGCGTTGAAAAAGTCGCTGTTCCATACCGTCAGCATCCCCATGAGTACAGGTAGATTCTGCGCAAATGGGGCGCTGCAGAAGTGCTCATACATTGCATGAAAGCACGCAAGCATCGCACGGAAACTCTCTGGCCCGATGGCGATCATGGTCGACAGGCCGATCGCCGAGTCCATCGAGAAACGCCCGCCCAATCCCAGAAGCCGAACATATTCGCCATATCGATGCCGAATTGAGACACTCCTGCGGCGTTGGTCGATATGGCGACAAAGTGCCGGCGCACGGCTCGTTCGTCCTTGAATTGGCGCAAGCCTCATGCATGGGCGGTGTGGGCGTTCATCATGGTCGCAATCGTCGTGAAGGTCTTTGAACATATGACAAACAGGGCTTCCTCGGGAATGAGATCGCGAGTGGCTTCCTCGAAGTCGATGCCGTCCACGTTCGAGACGAAACGGAATGTCATGTCGCGCTAGCTGTAATATCGCAGCGCCTTGTAAACCATCACGGAGGTGAGGTCGAAGCCGCCGATCCCGATGTTGATGACATGGCGGATGCGCTTTTCGGTGTACCCCGCCACTCTTCGCCGCGAACCTGGCGCGAGAACTCGGCCATCCGTTCGAGAACAGCATGTACTTCTGATATGACGCCGACGCCATCGACGATAATCCGCTCGGTCTTGGGTGCGCACCGGGCAACGTGAAGAACGGCTCGCTTCTCCGTCACGTTGATCTGCTCGCTGTGGAACATCGCGGCTATACGCTCACGCAGGCCGCGGACCGTTTTGAAATGTTCGGCAAGCGCCTTCCACGCGGGGCGCTCTGTCAGGCATTGAGCCGGTACGGTCGAGCCAGTAGTCAGTTTCGCGCTGCTTATGCCTGCTTAGCCTTCGCCAGCATGCCGCTTTGAGAAGCGATACGGCGCATCACCTCCTTCCAAAATAAGACGTTCCAGAGTACACCTGTCATCGATCCCTCCTGATTGCCGTATGCCGTCCGTCACGTAATCTTGCCCATGTCAGTACCATTTTTCCTTTCATCATGCCCGCCGAACCGTTTTCTCATTGCGGACAAAATCCGGTTGGCATAATCGCCGTTGCCGCGTGATGCGAAGCGCGCGAATAGCGCCGCGTTGATTACCGGTGCTGGCACACCCTCGTCGATAGCGGCCAGTGCAGTCCAGCGCCCCTCACCAGAATCCGACACACGCCCTGCGTACCCGGCGAGCTCGGCATCCTCAACCAGCGCCGCGGCCGCCAGGTCGAGGAGCCATGACGTCACCACGCTGCCACGCCGCCAGACCTCTGCAATCCCAGGCAGGTCCAGTTCATACTCGTAGTACTCTGGGTTACGCATCGGCGCGGTCTCGGCATCGCTATCGTGCGTGCGTTTTCCGGCGTTGGCGTTGTGCAGGATATCCAGTCCTTCGGCATAAGCCGCCATGAGGCCATACTCAATGCCGTTGTGGACCATCTTGACGAAGTGGCCCGCACCGGTCGGACCACAATGCAGGTAACCGTGCTCAGCGGGACTAGCGGTACCCTTTCTGCCAGGGGTGCGCGGCGCTGCCTCGACCCCGGGTGCGATGCTCCTAAAAATTGGATCCAGGTGCTTGACGATCGGGCCCTCTCCGCCAATCATCAGGCAATAGCCGCGCTCCAACCCGAACACCCCGCCGCTGGTGCCGCAATCGACGTAATGTATACCTCTCGACTTGAGCGCCTCCGCTCTCAGAAGATCATCACGATAGTAGCTATTACCGCCGTCGATAATGATGTCACCGGTATCCATGCGCACGGCAAGCTGATCGACTGTCTTGCCTGCTACGCTGGCGGGAACCATTATCCAGACCGCACGTGGTTTGGTCAGCTTTGCAACAAGCTCGTCGATTGAAGCGGTACCCTCAATGCCACGACCCGCGATTTCCTTCACTGCGGCTGGGCTCACGTCGTAGACAACGCAATTGTGGCCATCCTTTGCTAAGCGTCGCACCAGATTGGCACCCATACGTCCTAAGCCGATCATGCCGAGTTGCATCTTGAGTCTCCTTGACCTAACAGGGTAAAGCCGATGACGGGAGCGGTGGATATTACACAATTACATTGACACCCGCCGCTGGCGAAATCTGCCGGCACCGCAATATCGTCCAAAGCTGTGCGCATTGCCGCCAGGGCGGGCTAATCATGCGGCATCCTGGCCGATCTCCGGTATACCCCCATCGAAGATTGGGCGATGCTTGTCAACCAGCCTGCCCATATCTGCACCACTTCTGCGCCACTTTGACTGCGGTATACACGCAATTCATGTTGTTCTATTTTCTCAAGGAGCTCTCTTTAGGAGAAAAAAATGGCAATTCACTTCCACATTACGTTGCTGTCTGCCCTTGCTGCGAAAGTAAGCAAATTAATCAGAGGCAGCGCTCGATTGGCGATGCTCACGACTGACTCAGTCGCGTCATTATCCGTGGCCGGCCGCCGGGATTTTTCTGCATCGATCGCGGCTTTTAACCGATTCAACGCTGCAGGAACATCTGCTGCTAGAATGGCGCCGGGCACGGTTGCACTGTGTCCCATCATTTTCAGCAGCGTAAGCGCGACATCCCCGAACATCGTGATGTCGGCATAAGTGTCGGTTGTAAATGTTACCAGCACAAAATCCTCCTATAAAACAACTCGTTAAAATTATACTTATTCGGCCAAGGTCTCCAGTTACGGGTCAACGGCATTTCACAAACGCACTGGGCCGGCCTTGGCTCCCTTGCCCACCCGCTTTCCTGCGGCTCAAGCCGGAGCCCGTCAGGCCAACTGGAAAATCTGGTACGCTCGCGCCGCAGGTTCGCCAAAATACCTCTGATCTTCGCATGTACCAAATGGCGTCGGAAGGCCCAGCGGTTCATGCAAACGTTCGAGAAAAACTGGACGCGCTGCGTCCGTCCGACAGAGAAGGTGACTGAATCAAGCCGGAGTTTCCAGCAAAGAAACGGCCCGCCGATATACATTTTCGATAGTGAACCCATACTCGCGCATCACGACCTCCCCGGGGGCCGATGCGCCAAAGCGGTCCACTGCGAGCACATCACCGCCGCTGCCGACATAACGATGCCAACCTTGCGACACACCGGCTTCGACCGCGAGTCTGGCGCTGACCGCTGGCGGCAGTACCATGTAACGGTATGCCTGTTGCTGCGCCTCGAACAGCTCCCAGCTTGGCATCGAGACGATGCGCACCCGGACTTTTTTCTCCAACAATTGCTGTCGAGCTCCCAAAATCAGTCCGATTTCAGAGCCGCTGGCCATGAGAATCAGATCAGGCTTGCCGTTCGGGGCATCCGCCAGAATGTATGCGCCATGCTGCAAGCCGTCGGCGGTCGAAAACTGTTCGCGGTCAAGCGTAGGCACGGCTTGCCGCGTCAACACCAGTGCCACCGGTCGCTCGCGCGTTGCCAAGGCAATGCGCCAGGCGACAGCAGTCTCATTGGCGTCGCCAGGGCGAATGACAATCAGGCGCGGAATTGCGCGCAGGCTGGCGAGTTGTTCGACAGGTTGATGCGTGGAACCATCCTCGCCCAGCGCAATGCTGTCGTGAGTGAACACGTAGATCACGTGCAACCCCATCAAAGCGGCAAGGCGGATCGGTGGCCGCATGTAATCCGAAAACACCAGAAATGTCGCACCGAACGGTACAGTCCCACCGTGCGCAGCCAGGCCGTTGATGATCGAACCCATGGCGTGCTCACGCACGCCGAAGTGCAGATTGCGGCCAGCGTACGACCAGCCGCCAACGTCGGAGCCCTGCTTGTCGCTGATGCCCGCATCGGACGCTTCGAAGTCTCCCAGCCCCTTCAGCGCGGTAAGGGTTGATGGATCCAGATCCGCTGAACCTCCGATCAGCGCTGGCAGGCGGGGCGCGATGGCGTTCATGATCTTTCCCGAGGCGACGCGGGTGGCCATGCCTTTGGCGTCGGCCGGGAAACGGGGGATATCTGCATCCCAGCCAGTAGGAAATTCGCCGCGCATGAGCTCTTGCAGTTCCCGGGCAAGCTCGGGAAAGGCTCGCGCATAAGCGGAAAATTTTTCGTTCCACGCTGCTTCGGCCCGCTCGCCGTGCTCGATCGCCCGAAGAAAATGTGCCCGTACCGTCTCAGGAATGTAAAACGGCGGCTCCGTCGGCCAGCCCAGGTTGTCTTTCGTCAACCGCACCTCTTCCGCACCCAGCGGCGAACCGTGCGCTTCAAACGTGTCCTGTTTGTGCGGCGATCCAAACCCAAGATGGGTGCGCAGCAGGATCAGCGAAGGTCGCTGCGTTTCAAAACGTGCGCTTTCCAGTGCGTGCTCAATCTCCGCCAGGTCGTTTCCGTCCGTCACTGCTTGTACATGCCAGCCATATGCCTCGAAGCGACGCACGCAATCCTCGGTGAAAGTGATAGCGGTGCCAGCGGAAAGTGTGATGTGATTGTTATCGTACAGATAAATCAGTTTGCCGAGTTGCAAATGACCGGCGAGCGAGGCTGCTTCCGACGCGATGCCCTCCATCAGGTCGCCGTCGCTGACAATACCGTAGGTATGATGATCGATAACTCTGAAACCTGGACGATTGTAGTGTGCAGCCAAGTGAGCCTCCGCCATGGCCATACCCACACCATTGCCGAACCCTTGACCCAGGGGTCCGGTCGTGGTCTCGACACCCGGCGTGAGGCCGCGCTCCGGATGCCCGGGTGTTAAGCTGCCCCATTGACGGAACTGCTTGATCTGCTCCAGCGGCAACGCATAGCCGGTAACATGGAGCAAGCTGTAAAGCAGCATCGATCCGTGGCCAGCGGAAAGGACAAAACGGTCACGGTCGAACCAGTCTGGATTGGCCGGATGGTGTTTGAGGAAGCGCGTCCACAGCACATAGGCCATCGCCGCAGCGCCCAGCGGTAGCCCCGGATGCCCGCTATTTGCTTTTTGAATGGCATCAACAGAAAGGAAACGCAGGGTGTTAATGCTAAGCTCATCCAAGGAAGCAGCAGTAGTTGTGGTCGAAGTCTCGTGACTCATACGATTTTCCTTGGCGTTTTTCTGCATGCGGCCGATTGTCTGTTACTAACGTTTAAGACAGTGGAACGATCTGACAGTTTCGCCAGCTGCGCAAACAGCAGGAAAACCCCGATGGCTGGCGTCAGGAATTGCAGTTCAGACTGCTGACCCGCGGTGAAAGATTGCGTTGAATTCAGTGGTCTTCCGGATGCCCTTGCTATGCTGGCGACATGTTCGGGCGTTCCACGCATGATCAATGTGAATTTCCCTGCCCCGGCCTACCGATTCGTGAGCGAGCAGGATGTTTTCCCGAATCCCAATGTTGAAAGTCCAGGGCGGTTCAGTCCATCAGCAATCGAGGTCCTTCCACGCCACCCACGATTGCGAAAGCCAAGGCAGGAAACTGAAAGCGACCCCGCCAGGAATCCAAAAGAACGCCGAACCGAACAGCAACCCCCAGATGCCAACTCAAAATGTCCCCGGTTTGTCCCGGTGCTTCATCCGGATTCTGGAATTGCAATTGTCGACGAAGTGCTTCCCGGTGTGATAATCAGGCGCAATAATCCAAAGCTGCTTTATGTCGAATTTTGCCTTCCGCAGTTCGGCCACGACCTGTTCGGCGTGCATACGCGACATGAACGCCGTGACAACCGCACTGCGGTTGTGAATCTGAATTCACGGTCACTGATCATTACTTGGCTTGCATTTTTCCAAAATCCGGTTCGCCATTTCGTTCCGGCAGGTTCTGGCCACAACGAAATACATATCGTCGACAATATAACTTCGGCCAGAACATCAGGCTATGCGCAGGGTCAGGTATGTTCCGTGCTGTAGCACACTTAGCCGGTTGCTGGTCGCTTTTTTGGTTGGTGACAACAGCGGGCAGCATGTCCGAGGTGCTTCTATCGGCAGCGCTTGACCTCCTCGATGGGGAATCCCTGCTTGCGACAGTACTCAGCAAGCTCCGCTTCGTTGAGCGCGGCCGATTCAACTAGCGCTGTAAGCTTACGGGCGGCAGGAATCTTATTGTGTTTCATTACGTTACGCACAGCTTCTACGTGATTCATTGCCTCATTGCGCCGGCGGTAGAGCGCCCACTCTGCAATGCTCGCGTCTTTAGCCAATGCCGGGATCTACCTCTCCCCGGTAAGGATCCTGCGCACGACCGCTTCCCGGCGTTCCATTGAATACGCTGCCATATTCTCGCCCCAAAGGTTAAACATCAGAGGCAACAGGTATCCTGGTAGCAGGGATATCGTTGTCATCGCTGATACTGCAAGAGTATCTTAGAACCATGAAACGCCTACAAACCGACAAGTTCGAGCTACGGACCAATGGCCAGCAACAGCGCTATATGCGCCACTTCGCTGATTCATGCCGATTCGTGTTCTATCGGGCGCTGGCATTGCAAAAGGAACGCTACGAGCAAGGCGAAAAGAAGTCCGGCTACACTGGGATGTGCAGGCCGCTCACCGAGTGGCGCAATCGCCCGCAAACCGCGTGGGTAGCCGACGCGCCCGTCCACCCACTGCAACAGACGCTCCAGGACTTGGAGCGGGCCTACGCCAACTTCCTCGCCAATCAAGCGGACTTCCCACGCTTCAGAAAGAAGGGCCAGAGCGACCGCTTCCGCCACCCAAACCTGAAGCGAACCAAGCTCGAACAGGTTAACAGCCGCCTGTCCCTGACCAAGCTCGGCGGGCTGCGATATCGCAACAGCCGGGATGCGTTAAGTGAGATGACGAACATCAACGTGAGCCGGGAGTCCGGCAAGTGGTTCGTGTCGATCCAGACCGAGCAGGAGGTCGAGCAGCCCGTTCTGCGAGGCGGGGCGGTTGGCATCGACTTCGGGCTTTCCCGTTTCGCCACCTTGATCGATTGCACGTACTACGCCCCGTTTAACAGATTCAAGCGATTAGAATCCGCATTGCGCCAGGCGCAGCAGACGATGAGCCGCAAACCCAAGTTCAGCAACAATTGGAAGAAGGAGAAAGCCCGCATCCAGCGTATCCATGCCCGGATAGGCAATGCCCGCCGTGACACCCTGAACAAGTGCTCATCCACGATCAAGCAAAACCACGCGATGGTGTGCATCGAGGACTTACAGGTGATTAACCTGTCCCGGTCGGCAGCTGGCACAACGGAAAAATCCGGGCAAGAACGTTCGGACCAAGTCCCGCCTGAGCAAGTCCACCCTCGATCGAGGCTAGTTCGAGTTCCGCCGCCAGCTGGACTACAAGCTGGCGTGGAACGGCGGGCATCTTATCGCCGTGCCACCTCACAGCCCGATCTGTACCTATCCGTGCTGCAGCCATGTATCGAAAGACCGTCGCAAGATTCAGGCCAAGTTCGAGTGCGTGGAGTATGGTTTCGGGGAAAACGACGATCTGGTTGGCGCGATCAACGTTCTAAGTGCGGGACACGCCCGGTTAGCCTGCGAAGTGAGCAGTGCGATAAAGCCGCCAGCAGCAGGAATCCACCGAAGCGACCCAGGGGTGGCTCAATGCCACGCATGGGCGCCGTAGGAATCTTTGGCATTCATGCCGGCGAAGATGTCAAAGAAACGGTTCATCCTTCTCCACGCCACACGCGCTGTCTTTCGTGACGCCTTCACATTGGCTGTCGCTGCATGGGTTTTTTACAGTCACCGGCCTGCTGGTGTATATGGTGGTCTCGCACACGCTTCAGCAACGCCGGCACCCATCCGCCGCAATCAGCTGGGTATTCTTCATATTGCTGTTTCCCTACGCCGCGCTACCGCTGTATCTGCTGTTCGGGACACGCAAGCTCCCCCGAGCCAGCCGGTCACACGCGGTTACCCGAACGACTCCACACAACGCTGATGAAAGTGTCTGGTCAGCCGAGGTGGCTGCTGCGCTCGGACAGCCGCATCCTGCGAATTACTGGGCCTTGTGCATTCACGCCGATGGCGCGGAATCGCTGCACGCGCTTCTGGAGCTGATCGACGGTGCACGGGAGACTGTTGATGTGTGCAGCTTCATGATCGGGCGAGATACGATCGGCGAGGCAGTGATCTCGCATCTGGCCGCCAAGGCACACTCCGGGGTACAGGTGCGGCTGTTGCTCGATGGGGTGGGCCGCATGATGGGCGGGTGGCCTGATCTGTCTCCGCTAGTACACGCGGGTGTCCGGGTCGGGCTTTTTGCATCCTTGACACACTTTAATCTCAATGGTCGCACGAATCTGCGAAACCACCGCAAGTTCGCGGTGGCCGACGCTGGCCGCGAGGCGGAGCGGCTGTGGTGCGGTGGACGCAATCTGGCCGCGGAGTATTTCGAAGCGCGTACCGGCCACGCGGCGTGGCGCGACCTGACCTTTGATCTGCAAGGCCCGCTTGTTCGGCAGGTCGCTGATCTGTTCCGACACGACTGGGTGTTCGCGGTGGGGGACGACCCGCCGGCGATGGGCGCTATCACGGTGGCGGACACAAAGTCCATCCACATCGCCACACCCGGCGAAGCCACTGCGCAGATTATCGCCTCGGGCCCTGACCAAGAAGACGACACTGTGCACGCGCTGCTCGTCAGCGCGGGTTACCATGCACGCACACGCATGGCGTTCGTCTCGCCCTATGTCCTGCCTGACAGCGCCTTGCTGAAGGCGCTGTGTCTGGCGGCAAGACGGGGTGTGGAGGTGAATTTGCTGTTGCCACAACGATCCAACCATCGCCTGGCTGACATCGCGCGGCATCGTTCGTTGCGTGCTCTTGCCGCTGCCGGCGCGCACGTCTGGCTTGCACCACATATGTTGCACGCCAAAGCTGCCATCATCGACGATGCACTGGCGCTGGTGGGCTCCGCTAACCTGGACAGCCGCAGCCTGTTTCTTAATTACGAACTCATGGTAGCGTTTCATGGCGCCAGCGACATCACCCGCTTTTCCGCCTGGTTCGAGCTTGAGCGCCGCACGGCCCACCTCTATGACGCACAGCCGCCTGGCCTGTGGCGCGATCTCGTTGAAGGCCTGGTGCTGTGGATCGGCTTCCAGCTCTGACCAGCGGGTAATACCATGGCAAACAATATGCCACGGGACGCAGACGCCATGGCCACGCATAGCCGAGACACCAACTTGAGCGGATTTCGGAAAAGCGATGGCCTCCTTCTCTTTTCTGCGAGTCCTTATACAAGATTATTTCTTCTGGCAATTTCCTAACCCACTTGATCGATACCCTTTTTGTCGGCCTGGGTACACTCGCGCAAATAAAGGTTGATCAGATTTTGACATGGGATGCCGGGGTACTTTCGATGCCTGCACGGAAAGCTGATTTTCACCGTGGGCAGGATGCGGACATAGATATTGCGGTCATCCGCGCAGACCGAGGCCCATGATGCTTCAGAGGCGTAGAACTTGTGCAGCGCCTCGGAGACAGATGCCCGGGTTTTTTGACAGAGACGTTTGTGGTGTCGATGGCGGTCCAAACCAGCGTTAATATGGCGGCAAGATCGGTCAAGACAATATCTTAGGTCAGCCAGCAGTGGTCATGCGATGGGGATGGCCGGGAACGGATACGGGCTCGGAGCGCTGATAGCGCTCAAAGAGTGCTGCCTGGAACTGCCCCGCACGGTCCCTCGGCACCCAAAGCTCGAGCTTGCCAATTTGGGTGAGGAGCCCTCTCGTAATGGCCGGCCCGATAGCCCTGAC
>DAHXOO010000075.1 GCA_027364845.1 Pseudomonadota bacterium
ATCCACGACCTTCGCCATACCGGCGCCACGCGCCACGCGAAGCGGCTCGGCGGGAACATCTTTCTGTTGCAACTCGTCACCGGGCATAAGACATTGTCGCAGCTCGCCCGCTATGTGAACGTCGGCACCGATGACGCAGTGCAAGCGCTGCGGCAGACCGAGCATGCCGCACCGCCGCCCGCGCTCGCGCAGATGGTGCCGGGCGCCACGGGCGCGGCGGCTTCGCAGCCGGCCCCGGCTGACCCGGCGCCGGCGGCCGAAGCGCCCGCCTCGAACGTCGTGGTCGGGCCGTGGGGCAAGAAGGTCGCCTGAGGCGGGGCCGCTTCGGCGCGGGGGCGGCGAAGGCTGCCGCGCGTTGAAAACCGGATACCGCCGCCTCCCGGGCCTACGGTGCCGCGGATGAGCGGGGGCGTGGGGCATCCGCCCAACGCCACCGCTGAAACGGTTCAAACAAAGGCGGGCCTGGGACAGGCCGCGTTTTGCTCAATCGGGTTCGATGTCACCACCCTCGTGCGGTCGGGGAATGAAGCCTGTGAGTTCGAGGTCGAGGGTGCCGTCGTCCCAAATCTGAAAAAGCCCGGGCTCCCCGGAGGACGCTTCCTCTGCCGCATTGTCGAGATCTTCGTCGGTCCAGGCGCGATTGGGGCGGTAGTTTTCGTCCGAGCCCATGCCACACGCCTGCAACGAGAAGATGAAGTCTTCGTCGACTGGGTGCACCGTCAGCAGGGCCGAACCGGCGCACAGGAAAAGGAACAGCACGCACGGCTTGTCTTCATGCCCTGGCAAAAGGTGGTCGAACCCTGATAAAGGGAAATGCACTTCAAGCTCGGGCAACTTCCATTCCAAGTGGGTGCGTGCGCTCAACAAGTCTGCGCTCTGCACCACCGTAGCTTCGAGGCGCGTTATGGCAAGCTCCTCCAATCGCGGCTGGAGAAACGCGGGCAGACGAACAAGCCACAGTCCGGAGTCATGGAACATTTTGGGCACAATCCCGGGAAAGTCTCCGCCGCGATAAGAAAATATGGACGCCTCCGGCAGCGTGGCCGCGGCGTGCAAGCAGCCCATCAAATCGGGTTCCAGGTACAGAGCCTGCTGGAGTGCGCAGCGCACCAATACGCCCGATTGCCGGGCGACGGTGCACGCGCACGCGTAGCCGAGTTCGATGTCTTCCGGATTCCCGCTGTCACCCGCCTGCACCCGCAACTGCAGCGGCGCGTCACAAAACACGCATCGTTCTTGCATAACAAATCTCCTTATAGGGATTGCGAGACGCAGGCTGCGCCTCTTACCCTATAAGAAGTGGTTTTATATGTGCGCCATTGGCGTAGCCCAGGCGGTCGATGGCCGTTCAGCGCACATCGACCCATCCGGCGCCTACCCACGCATATGAAGGCGAGTGCGAGCGGCTTGCGGTTTCCTCGCGAGTTGCTCACGCGCGTCCTCCGCTTCGCGTAGCGCATGCAACGCATTGTTGTAGGCGAGCTCTGCGACACACACATCGAACGGGGTTCCTTCGTCTTGAGCGCTGAAGCAATCCCGGATTGCGGCTTCGCAAACAGCGACCGCTGCTATTTGGGCATCCCACGCGGCTGCGTAACTCGCCGGTGCCGTACCAACCGGGTCGTCAATGGCATCAATTTCTTCGTCGTCGCAGCCGGTGCAGCCTTCGCACTCGTCGCAGCCAACGGGCTCGCCAAACATAGACTCGGCCAGGACGTCGGCCGTCATCGCGGCAAGGCCATCACCGAATGGCTGGGCAACGGAGCCAACGTACTGCTGCTGATACGCAATCTCTCCGCGCAGGGCGGTTAAGATGGCATCGGCCAAGGCGTTTTCGAGCAGTTGCTCGGGGGTGAGCGGTTGATTCTGTGAAACAGGGTTCGTCGGGTTAAGCATGGCGGGTAGCTCCAGTGGCGCAGCGTGATTGCTGCTACAACCTTGTAGAACCCGTTCTTATATTTTCAGGGCGTTTCTGAATTTATATTTTCAGGCAGGTTCCACCGGAAGCTGTTCGATAGGTTGGTAGGGGAATCGAATCGATAGCCAGACCAGGAGCCCTAGTCCCACGATCTCCGCGAGTTCGCGAACGGGTTGTAAGGGATATGTTGGATACAATGGCGACCACACTACCGCTATCTACGCGGTTTTTGCAGGCGAATCACCGGTTAACATTCTGGGCCGACTGTAGCCAGAGCGTAGACCGCCAACAACGGACCGATCAGCGAAGCAGCTAGCGCCAGGTGTTCCGGCGCAAGATGGACATAGCGCTCCACCATTGCCCTTGTACGCCAGGTCTGGGGACACGACCAAGAAGAAGCCATTTTTCAGGCTTGTGTCGTGAGCAGCGCGAGCTTGTCCGCTAGCTCGCGTTGCGCGTCAGGATAGGCGAGGCCCATCGCACGCGGTGTGCGCACGAGGTTCTTTCGCTGCTCTACCGGCCATCCTTCGGTGTCGTCGTCAACGGCAAGCCACCTAATAAGCCCATGCTGCCGCACATAGTGGGCGATCTGGCTATGCCGTGTGCGCGCAGTGGCTTGGTCAGTAGCCCCGACTACGCGCCTTTGCAGTTCAACAGGCAGCCGGCTGCGAGACTCTTCGAAGCCAATGGCGCTCACCCACGATGTGCTCAGGACAATTTTAACCGTAGGGTGCGGAGCAAGGGCCTCAACCACAAGTGGAGCGTATACAAATAGCCCCCCGCCCGGCCGCACGGCTTTCCCGTTGACGAGGTACACGTCGTAGGGATGAAGTACACCGTCGAAATCGAGGAAGAGGGTGGGGGCCACAGCCTATTTCTTGCGCTCTATTGCGTTAGCACGCTTATTTGGATGCGCGCATTATTCAAGCGCCTTATCACATGCAGCCACGCCCCTCGCCAGGTCCGTGATTCCGCGCTGCACGTCCTCACCCGACCAATGCTTTTCTCCCGAAGTTTTCCGTTGTGCAATAAGAGCGCGGCATTTTCGTGTTCAAGGGTTTTTTCGGCATAATGGTCCAAGTTTTGTTTTCGGCGCCCCCTCAATCATAGCTTGAGTTTGTACGCGCATAACGTACCCTCTGTTCTGCTCGCGATCGGCCGAGCGAAATCAAATTTCGCATGGTTGAGCATATACAGTCAAGACGGTGAACCTACACTGCCAGAACATATCGCGGGTACCATCGTGAACAATCCGGACCCAGTACCTCGATCCCCAACGTCACTCCGCGCCGTTACAAGAAATTGAGCCCTGCAATGGCAGGGCTCAATGGTCGTGCAACGATGTGTTGAATGTTTTCCTATAGTCTCATTCCCTCCCATAAAGCCGGAAGATATCTCGCTGGCGCGATGGCGTCATCAGACAGTGCAGCCTGACGGCGGCGAAGCGGCCGTGTATTGCCGATATTTCTTTTGCGGCGACAGTCTCTGCGATGTAGTGCGAAAACGACGCAAATGCACTGAAGAACTGCAAGGCGTCCGACAGACCCGCCTGCTTGGCCGCAGCAGTCCACTCGGCAATGGCACTCGGAAGCGTGGCGACTACTGCGCCGACCGCATCCTCCGCGCCGGCTAGCATCAACACGAGGTGGCGGGCGGCCTGGATTTCCTCGAGCAACGCACGGACTTCGGGAGCGCCCAGTTCCAGTGTCAGCACCTGCAGCTCTTGCGGTGCGAACAGCAACAGGAACCCAAGCGCGACGCCGTGTGCTTGATACATGCCAAACTGATGCTGCATAAGCTGCCCTGTGCGGGCCGCTGCCGTAACATCTCGCGGCACCCGAAGGCGAACTGCCGTGCACGTCGATGTCGGCTTACCAGGACCTGTGGCTAGAGGTGAGTATGGAAGGTGCACCAGTTCGGCAACCTTCGCTGCCACCGGCACGGGAAATCCACCGCTAGGGCCGAGAGCTAAATTCCTTTCGTTCATTTGTCATGTCCTCAAAATGAGGCGAATTGCCTCAAGTCGTATAGCGATCAGGCGCCGGACGTGAATATCGCGAGTGGGAGCGCGATCGGCAGCACCGGATAGTCGGGTACCGTGGGACTAGGCTCGTCGGCCTTTTGGCACGATTCACGCGCGAGCTTCCCAGCGGCCCAAAAGAAAACCCGGGCACGAACGTAGCCGTGCCCGGGGTGAATCAGTGAATGTTTTTGTCCTGGGTTGTTGCCGAGCGCTGCATGAAGCTCTGGCGCAAATCCGCCCTGCGCGACTCGGGTATCGCCAGGTGCACGCGCACCGCACGCAACTGCGCTCGCTCGAGTTCCAAATCAACGTATATCTCGTCGCATGTAAAGGAACACGCCACGTCGTACAGCGCCATCATTACCTGGTCTGACGTCGTGTTGCCCGTCGTGCCCGGGGAAGCGTGCAGAAAGCCGATGTCTGCAGGTGCATCTGCTACATACAGCACCCTGTCCCCATTTCCAGCTGCCAAGACAATGGTGAGGCACTTTTGCTCCCGGCCTTCATCGAGCAACGCCCGCGCTTCTGCCATGCTCGGGTCAAGCACCACGATGTCAAGCTCGTTATCACTCGCTATCGCGATGAGGCGCAAGTCCGCCAAGCCCGGGCGATACGCCAGGATTCGGTGGCGCAGGCATCCCGATTGCCGAGCGGATGCCACAACCGCTTCGGAGGCCTCGATTCGCATCGCATGATGACTGTGAAGCGCCCGTCCACTGGGTGTTACGACGTTCGTCATTTCCAGTCTGCCGATATTTGCGACGCGCATCTCGACGTCTTGCTCTCCGCCGCACAGCACGTAGCGTTCCTGTATTTGCCTTTCCATATCCAATGTCCTTTTGTAGTGCGAATGCCGGCGCGGAATACGCCAGTTCGCCTTACGTATAGGCACCACGGTGAGTGTGTGAAAATGGGGACGTAAATCCTATGGACTGGGGTCACTTTGGGTCGCAGCTGGCCGCCTCATCTTGAACGGGCCGCGTGGCGATCAACCATCGACGGTAGTCGCGCCATCTGGAAATCAGATGCGCCGGATGCGCATCGAGTGGGCATCTCCCCGTAACGCGTCGGGGCAAAGAAAGAGGGCGGGATTACTCCCGCCCTCTGAATTACCTACCGATGACCTTGCTTATCGCCGGATGGCCTTCCGTCCTGGTTCCGCGCTCAATGCTGCCGCCGCTTGCGCAGCTTCGATAAATGCCGGAACGCGTTGATAAGTAAATTCCGAAAGGCCCGTCGCTTCCTGAAACAGCAACAAAACGAACGCCTGTAGCTCCGGGTCTGCTTCCCACAGTGACGACGGGAAAAAGCCCCCAAGCAGGGTGTCCTGCTGCAGCCGCCTAAGCCCGGCCTGGAGAGCGGATGCTTGCAGCTCGTCTGCACTCAAGAAGTCGCGCGCCGTAATGATGCCGGCGAGCGCCTTGACAGTCAGTGCGGGCACCTTAAGGTAAATCGCACACGCCTGCACGAACCGCTCGCTCAAACGCTCGGTCTTCCGAAACCCCGTGCGCAGTTGGGCCACGTATCCGTAGGTCACGCCCAGGATGCCGGCCAATTGCGTAAGCGGTATGCCCTCTTGATGCGCCGTGTGCACAAGCGCGTCCAGTAATGCATTGCCCCGCTTCGTGCGTCGACCCAGCCGCCCATTTTTCCGATTGCCCTTCGCTTGCGGTCCCTGCTGCCTTGTTTCTGTACTGCTTTCGAACTCGTTCCGCGCATGATTGTCTTGCCCTTTATCCATCGCTATTTCTCCTAGTTATGCAGGTTGTCCTGCACTTAGGTATAGCGACCTCCCATTTGTCCGGATTCGAGGCCGCTCTTTTCGCGGGAATTGGGCGCGCCTGCGCATCATCGGTGAAGCGAAATGTGCGCCGCCGGCGGCCAGCGCAATTGGACCGGATCCGGTCGTGGCACCAATGGTCGTCCGCCAGGATCGGCGGCGCGAGGTGCGCGGTCTTCCGATGCGGGATAGGCCTGCAGATCTGGGGCTGCCGAGATGCCGATCGGACCGTTTTTTCCGCATTTTTCAGCGCGGGAGGCTTATAGCTATACCAAGTGCAGGACCAGGACATTTAAACCATGGAACGAGGCCAACGATGCAAGTTCGACCTGAACTATCTGACCTGCTCGACCTGTTGGTCGAGCTCGCAACAAAACACGATTTATGCGGAGAAAACGAATGCAAATTGCAGGACTGTACGCGAGGTACTCAATTGACAAGCAGAAAGAAACTTCGATTGAAGACCAATTGCGCCGCTGTCGCGACATTGCCGCCAAACACGGCTACGCGGTCGACGAAACGCTTGTCTTCTTTGACGCCGCGATTACCGGCAAAGCGGAGGGCATAGCCAAGCGGGCGGGGTATAGCGCACTGCTCAAGGCCTGGGATGAGCACAGGTTCGACGTTCTGATTGTCGATGAGGTCTCACGACTCGCAAGAGACGGCGGGGAACTCAACGCGCTGCAGGAGAGAATCAAGCGCAGCGGTGTGCGGTTCATCTCCGCCGACGGGCAGGACTCGATGCACGACGGCTGGGAGCTGGTGTATGACATCAAGGGAGCCATCGGAAAGGCGTATCTCAAAGAGCTGAGGCACCGTACGATTCGAGGCATGCACGGCCAGCTCGTGCGCGGCTATATGGTGGGGTACCCGCCATTTGGCTATGACTCAGTGCGCGAGAAAAATGCGGCGGGCGCGGAGATCGGCACGGCATGGCGAATCAACGAGGAACGCGCCGCGCTGGTCAAGAGCATGTACGCCATGCGCCGCGCCGGCAAGTCGTACGCAGCAATCGCAGAGTGGCTTACCTCCAAGGGTGTGGCGATACCGCGCAAACCCAGAAACACCGAATTCGGCGGGTTCTGGCGGGCAACAACGGTGCGACAACTGCTGGGAAATGCGGTTTACAAGGGCTTGTTCATCTGGAACGGTAGTGCATTTGCACGGGCGAAGGCCATAAAAGAGCACCGTGAGCTCAAGACGGAGGAATTCAAGCGCGAGCATCTTCGCGTCATCGACGATGAAACCTGGACAGTGTGCAACACCGGTCAGGTCAGCCGCACCCGGCGCGGAGGGGGCAAGCACCCGTTCGCGGGATTGATAAGCTGCGGTCGTTGCGGCGCGGCGCTCACGGTTTCGCAGCAGCAAGGGAACCCGGCGGACCAGGCAAGGCTCGGGTGCGCGAGATGCCAGCAGGCATATCGCGCCCGGTATATCAAGAAAGGACCGCCCTACATCTCGGCAGCTGGCGTGCGCGCGCTTCTTTTGCATGCATTCGGCCACGTCGTGTCCGGCAGTCTTGCCGAGGAATTTCGGGCTCGGCTGCGCACGCGCCAGTCGGCCGATACGGAACTGGGGCTGGCAGCGCTAAGGACGGAGCTCAATCAGGCGAACTTCGCGTGCAGGGAGCTTACGCGAAAGTTCTCTGCGCTCTCCAGTCAGAATCCATACCTGGAGTCCCAGTTGGACAAAAAGGTTGCGGAGCGGCATCAGCTGCAGCAGCGTGTCGACGAACTGGAGGCGGGCAGAGCGCAACGGGACACGGCGCGCATTCATGCGCAGCTCGACGCCGATATCGGTAAGTGGCTCGCCAAACTGCTGTCGCCGTGTGCGCCGCCGGAATGGGCACGCGCGGTTTTGAGTCGGGTGTTCCCTCGCATCGTCGTGCGCAAGAAATCCTCGCGCCTGGTGACGCTCTTCGAAGTCACAATGGTTCTGGGTCAGGTATTTGCGCAGGCGAGCGATACTAGTACGCTGGACGAAGGGGAGGTAACGCTGCAGTTCAAGGTGACCTCCAGTGCGGCGCGGCCAACCAGGTGGACAGTCGATTTGGTGTGAGAGGAAAACGGGCAAAACTTCACAAAGGGGGCAGACTTCGCCCCCTTTTTTTCTTGCCTGCAGCGACAATTAGTTTGAGTGCGGTGGGGCCGAACAAAAAATGACCTGTTCTGGGACCACAATATGTGGAAATATTTTCCCTAGAGGCGCGGGCATGTCCGATCGTCGCTCCTCCTGCGGGCGCGCCTTGTAAGCAGTAGTCCGTCAGCGGTAAAGGGGGAGGGCCTGCTCGAGCATGGATTCGGCCGTCGGGTGCTGCGCGTAGGCATTCGCTATGGCCTGCTCGTATTCGGAACGAGGACATGGCTTGTTCATCTGCCTGGCGACAGCCTTGGCCAATGCTTGGCTGAACTCCGGACCGAGCGCCATGACGCGAAGGCCCTCGATGATGTTCGAGGCTGAATCAACCAGCAGAAATTGGAGCCGGAACTCTTTGCCCGGCTCGTAGTCTTGCGGCAACCCTCGCAGGTCTCGACTTACGAGTCGCATGGTGTACGGCGCGGCGCACATCGGAAGGCATCCAAACCTTGACAGCAGGAAAACGACGGGTCCGTGCAGGTACAGTCCGAAGTGCGCACGCGCCTGCGTGAAGTTGTAGATTTCAATCTCGGACGGAGTTTCGAGAAACATGGTGAGGTCACAGCGTTCCCTGTCGAAGTCAAACATCCCGCCGTTCTTCGGGATGGCGTCCGGAGCGAAGGGAGACAGGTCGCCCGTTCGAAAAATGAAACGCTGCTTGGAGGGTCGCATAACTCCACAGGTACCTCCCGCCCTTTGGCGTAGGGCGCCAGCGCGGGGCCCTCCTGTGGATTTATGCTATTGTGTCATGTACCCATACCCGTACACGCGAACGAAACGGCTGGCGGATTCGGCAAGATTGCTGCCGGCGAGGTGGAATTCCGCTGCCTCAAGCCGGACGACCTAGCGCTCCATCGCCTAGCGCAGCAGGCTGAGCCGTTACCTCAGCAGCACCCATAGCAACCAAGACCGGCCATGAGGGGCGAGGCCCGGTGAAACTACTCACGAAGTCCCGAAGATGCCTCAATAAGGCAGAATTTCCTACTGTCGACTACCCGTGAAACTTCTCGTCGTCGAGGACAACCACCAACTGGTTGCCAACCTGTTCGCCTACTTCGAGGCGCGCGGCCACGTCCTGGACGCCGCGCCCGACGGCGTCACTGGGCTGCGGCTTGCCGCGGATAACCACTACGACGCGATCGTGCTGGATTGGATGCTGCCCCGCATGGACGGCGTGCGCTTCCTGCAGGCGCTGCGCCAGAGCGTGCGCAAGGATGTTCCCGTGCTGATGCTCACCGCGAAAGGCGAAACCGGCGACAAGATCGAGGCGCTGCGCACGGGCGCCGACGATTACCTGGTCAAGCCGTTCGATCTCGCCGAGCTGGAGGCGCGGCTGCTCGCGCACGTCCGCCGCGCCCGCGGCCAGGTGACCGATGCCCGTCTGCAGGTCTGCGACCTCGTGCTGGACCTGAGCACGGCCGAAGTATTGCGGGCCGGGCAGCCGATCGCTCTGCAGCCGGCCAGCCGCCGCCTGCTGGAGATGCTCATGCGGGCGTCGCCAGCGCTGGTGCCGCGGGAGCGGCTGGAGGAATTGCTCTGGGGCAACGATCCGCCAAACCGCGACCTGCTGCGCTCGCAGATGCACGTGTTGCGCCGGGCGATCGACGCGCCCTTCGCGCGCAAACTGCTGCACACGGTGCCGCGGGTCGGCTATCGGCTCGCTGCGACATCGGACGCCGACGAGCGTGAAGACGAATAGCCTGCGCGCCCGCATCACCGTCGGACTGCTGCTGTACGCGGCGGTCCTGAGCGCGGCGGTGATCGCGGTGGGAACGTTCCTGAACGACCGCCACGAGCGCCTGGTGTGGATGAGCCTGCTCGGCGACGTGATGGTGCGTGATTTGGAAACCGCGCACCTTCCGGCCGGCAATGTGAATCCGCCCAAGGTGCGCCTGGTTGACCTCGATTCGCCCTCCGCGGCGAGCCTGCCGCCGGAGGTGCGCCGCCTCGGTCCGGGCCTGTACGACGACGTCGACCCGGAGAACCTCCCCTATGCGGTGCTGGTGCAGGATGTGCAGGGGCACCGCATGGCCGCACTGATTGACATCTCTGCGCAACGCGCGCAGGAGCGCCGGCTGGCGTACCTGCTCGACGCAGTGGTCGTCGTCGGGTTGGGCCTGCTGATGGC
>DAHXOO010000076.1 GCA_027364845.1 Pseudomonadota bacterium
TTGCTCGCCAAGATCCACGCGCATGAGAAAACCTTCCGCAAGGCGGCCTGAGTGGAATACGTCACCGAACTTATGGGTCAGAGTACTTAGCAAGTCACGCCTGTGCGGCTGGTGGGTTCGCGCGGCGGCCGGTCTTGGCGGGATGGAAAATGTTTCGAGCCGACTAGAGTTGCCATCGTAATCAGTGCCGATGCCGATGATGAAGGTCCGGGTAATGCCGGTGGCTGTGCGATAGCAGAGGGTGATAATGCGGGTGCGCGTGTGGCTCGCGTCCGTCCCAGGGAAAATTATGCGTGTGCTGGTGGTGTTCGTCGTGCCTGTGGCTATGGTCGTGTGTGACGGAATCATGTTGGTGGGCATGCTCGTGGTGCTCGCTGATGTGCAGCCAGACTCCGAGCGCCATGAGGCCGGCTGCGAGCCAGAACAGCACGCCTGGGTACTCTCGCAGAACTACAATGGCAGAACCGGCGCCGACAAAGGGCGCAAGCGCGAAGTATGCACCAGTGCGGGCTGCGCCGATCCGGCGCAGCGCCAGCACGTACAGCATGAGGCTAAACCCGTAACCGGCAACTCCAATAACGACAGCGCCAGCGATTCCGATGTAGGGTGGCAGCGTACCGCCGCCGAGCAGCCCGATGCCGATATTCACGGTACCCGCGACCAACCCTTTGGCGCCAGCGATCTGCACCGGGTCGCGCGCCGAAATCTTGCGCGTCAGATTGTTATCAAGCGCCCACGCCAGGCATGCGCCAACGACCGCAAGCATGCCCAGTGCGCTGCCACCCGTTCGGCTGGTGGGCCATGCCAGCAGCGCACCGGCGATCAGGATCGCACCCATGCCGAGGGCGATGCGCCTGTCGAAATTTTCCTTGAACACGAACCACGCGAGCAGCGCCGTGAAGACGTTCTCGAAGTTCAGCAGCAGTGATGCGGCAGTGCCACTCGCCAGGTGGAGTCCGATGACAAACAGCACCGGTGCCACGATCCCGCAAGATGCGATTGCCGCCGCCAACGCCGGCAGATCGGAAAGGGCGATGCCGGCCTCGCGGCGAGTGTGCCGATTGAATAAGGTCCGACGGAGCGCATGAATGCCTAGCAGCGCTGCTCCGGAGCCAAGATAAAGCAGACCGGCAAGCAGAACTGGGCCGATTTCCCCGGTTAGCAGCTTCGCGAGTGGCACGCTGGCTCCAAACAGCACAGCCGCTGCGACCGCGTCGAGGATTCCGGAATCGAGGTTGGCAAACATGGGTTCGGGCAGTGTTCCGATGCAGAGATCCGGCTACGGTGCTGAGCCTCACCGCGGTGAAAACCCGGGGATTCTATCCGCGCTGGGTGATGGTTTGCCGCCAAACCTGGTAGGTACCAGGCCGCCCATTCGCAGTTTGTACCACACCAGACACTGCCTTTTCCAGCAGCAATCCTGTAGCGCACCAGCCGTCGCGCACCGATTCGGTGTCCAGCATCCAGCCCTCAATGTTCCTGAATCCGATAGGTACGACCTAGGACCCATCCATTCCAAGCAGCCCATTCTTGAGTGCGGCTGTGGGTGGCCTAGGTCCTATGAAGACAAGGAGATAAAGATCAGCGAATTCCTTGCCTGGGATAACGAGGGTTTTCGACTTTCCGGCAACGAAGGTTGACCCCTTGCCCGGTTCATAGATGAACACCATCCGCTCACCGTTTTTGACATCCGGAAGAAATGCCAGGAACCGGTCAACCGCCGATCGTAGTTTCGTTGCAAGCACGGGTGCGTTTTTGGCAAAGGCTTCGCGGTAGGCTTCCACCAGTTTGTCTCGGTTGATGTCGCGCACGAACTGCATGACCAATGCCTTGGGTGCGTTGGCCTTGACTATGGCGGCGGGGTCGGTGCTCGGCTGCCCCAGATAAAGGCCGCCGACGTAGATCTTGAAATAATACTTCGTGCGCACGCCGATCCCGTTCAGTCTGAGTCGGGCATTGCCTACGGTCATGGTATTGCTCAGGTGTACCCCGGCCAGATCTGCTGCAGCTGCAGTACCGAGCACCAGCAATAGCGCCATCATGAGCCCAAGCGGCCGTGCCTTTCTGTACATCCTTGATCTCCTGTCTGACATGCGCCAACGGCAGCACGACAACGTTCGTGCCTGGAACCGTGGATTCCCCGGCTGAAGCACTCCATGGCGACGCCCGATTAGCGCACTGGCCAGCGACCATGTCAACGACGGTGCCTGCGTTATTTATTATAGCAGCGCCGGCTGTCCGGTAGTGCCGAGTGTATCCTGGCCGTGCCGCAACTGTGCTTGGGCAGATGCAGTGTGTCGCCCGTCCGGCCCAGCCGGATCACGATGCCCGCCGGTCATCTGGCAAAGGGAAGTTTCCGGATCGCGCGAGTCAGGGATTGCGGTGACTGGTCCGTCCAGCGATACGCAACTGCCGCCCTAACGCGCAATGGCAGTTAAATATCTGTTCGTCAGTGATCAAGTCCGAATGGGAGTACTCGTTGCGCCCGTGATAATCGATCCGAGAGGAGACGTCTCGTTAAAGCCGGACGTCGTCTGTTATTGATGCGTTGTCATCTATCATAAGTTGTTCATCTACATCCATCTTGCGAGATGGGCAACCGCTTCATTATCGTCGGCAACAGAGCATTTCAGCCGACCGCCGGGTTAGTGAGCCAGAGCCAGGACGTTGCAGGCAGTCAGCGCATGGATATAAGTTACGAGGAGCTGCCAGGAAACCCTGCGTACGCGGACGTGTCGAAAATGTGTACGTGTGTTGCCGAAACGCGGATCAACGGATGCAAGAATTAACGCACTTTCCCCTGTAAAGTGCTAACCGTTGGCAGTGCGGGTTCATTTCTATACCCGCGACTGTCCGATTCCTTCAATATCGTGCACTTTGGTGGCGTTTTGGAATTGCCGCGCGCCCGGTGATAGTTAATGAAGAAAGCTTACTTAATATCAGCATATTAGCAACGAAGGTCAGCTAGAATTAGAAAATATTGGCAACAATTACTATCCACACTATTCCTGGCAGGCTAAATTAGAAGCAGCAGGTTATCGACGACACAAACTCTAGCAGAGCAGATCGGAATAGACGCCTCCGATTTTGATGGTGCATGAGCTCCAATACTGGAAGATATAGGGAGCACCCGATATGCCGACGACCGTGATAATCGATGACCAAAAGACCAGCCGAATGATTCTCGAACAGCTGATGTTCTCTCTGGAAAGTGAGATGCAGGTACAAACATTTTCCGAGCCAACCAAGGCGCTCGAATATGTGCAAATTCATGAACCGGACTTGGTGTTGGCAGATTTTAAAATGCCACACATGGATGGCGTGGACTTCACACGCCGCTTCAGGCGGATATATAAAGACATTCCGCTGATGATGATTACCGGCGCTGAAGATAAGCACGTGCTGTACGATGCCCTGAATGCGGGAGCCAACGACTATTTATCCAAGCCGATTGATCATCATGAGTGCCGAGCGCGTTGCCGCAATCTATTGACGCTACGTAAACTGCATCTCGTGATCAAGGGACGCGCCAAGTGGCTGGAGGAAAGGGTGGGCGCCGCCACGATTGAGATAAGCCAACGCGAGCTTGAAACGCTGATGCGCTTGGCGAAAGCCGGTGAATACCGAGACGAAGAAACTGGTTTTCATGTGGTGCGGATGGCCAAGTACTCATTTTTTATTGCTCGACGCTTAGGGCTCACGGAGAGCGACGCGCGTCTCGTTGAAATTGCAGCACCAATGCATGATCTTGGCAAGATCGGAATTCCAGATCATATTTTGCGCAAAGCGGGAAAGCTAGATTCGAGCGAATTCGAAATCATGAAAGCACATGCAGCGATTGGCCACGAAATTCTCAGGGACAGTCCCTCGAAGTACCTTCAAACCGGCGCCGTTATTGCATTGGGGCATCATGAAAGATTCGATGGAACGGGCTACCCAAACGGACTTGCCGGTGAAAGTATTCCCTTGGCGGCTCGCGTCGTCGCTGTCGCCGATGTTTTCGACGCACTGACTTCGGAACGGCCTTATAAAAATGCCTGGCCCATCGCCGAGGCGGTGCAATATATTAAATCTCAGAAGGGCAAGCACTTTGATCCGAATTGTGTGGAGGCCTTCGAACAGGAAATTGAACTTATAATAACCATTCGACAAACGCTGCAGGATCCGCCCCACGAGTAACACCATTGACCTTTGCGACTCCGTGATACCCGATTGATTATACTTGGAAGCTATTCTCATACTGGACAAGGCTCCCGGTTGACACTGGCCAATGCTATCCACATACTAGGACGCACCGAAAAAAACGCCAGCAGACAATGGATCCAGTGACTGGCGTAAGAGATTATTATTCAAGATGAGGACAGGGGCTCGGGGATGTCAGTTACTCATTTAACTGGGGCGAGTACGCTGTTTCCTGCCTACGAACAGCTGCACGTTGAGTACGATGCTGCCTCGCGCGCCATATGGTCTTTCTTTAAACCGCAGCCACGACCGTGCATGACGTCGCAGCTCCTAAAGGACCTAAAGGCAGCTCAGGCCAATCTCTACACCGTGGCTCGTGATCCGGCGATATCTGACCAAATCCCCATCGAATACCTCGTTATATGCTCCTCCCACCCGCGGTTCTTCAGTCTCGGCGGCGATCTGGCGCTGTTTCACAAGCTTATTATCGAACGTGATCAAAAATTATTGACGGCATACGCCCATGACTGTGTTGATGTGCTCTACGGTAACGCCACAAATCTCGGACTGCCATTGACGACCATTGCTGTGGTGCACGGTGATGCCTTGGGGGGTGGATTCGAAGCCGTGTTGTCCTGCAATGTCATTATTGCGGAAAGTGGTGTTCGAATGGGGTTTCCGGAAATTCTGGTCAATCTGTTGCCAGGAATGGGAGGCTATACACTTCTCAGGCGTCGTGTTGGGTTTAAGACCACTGAACGCCTGCTAATGAGCGGCTTATATTACACGGCCGAAGAACTCCATGAGCTCGGAGTTGTCGATCTGGTTGTGCCTCGTGGCGAAGGCGAGCAGGCTGCGCGAGATTACATGTATAAAAATCAGCGTCAACGGGTTGTCGCGCATCTGTTGTTGAAGTTCCGATCACGCGGCGAGCCAGTCTCATATTCTGAAATGATCGACATTACTATGATGTGGGTCGAAGCAGCCATGAGCTTGTCAGATGCGGAGTTGCACAACATGGAGCGGCTGATTGCCTATCAAGACAGCACCAGTCTCAACCGTGCCGGGCAAGCCGAGATCGTTACGTTATCCACGGAGAATCGATTCCAGTAGGAATCCGAAATCGCTTAAAAGAATCATCTTTTGCTATTTGTGTGCCGCTTTTGTGTGAACTCATACAAGGATTCAATAGCAGACGGGAGATCCCGTCGAATCTTTTTGGTCAATTCCACACAGTCTTGGTAGTCTGATCGCCGAGCAGCCCGTGACGCGGCAGCGCAACGATGCATAAGTGCCCGCGCTCCCACGTCGCCGGAGATGCCCTTCAATGCATGAGCGGCTTCGTCAAAAGCCCCTAGGCTTTTCGACACCAGGCTTTTTTCGAGAGATGACAGTAACCGTGTGGCGTCGCGTTTGAACGTCTCCTGTATTTGTTCCAAAAACGTGGGGTTCGTAGTCAAATTGGCAATTTCGCCCAGCACATCCGGATCAAATACTGTGTCAGCGTCAGGTGTTAGGTCGGAGGATGAGGCGGATTTGTCGTTAACACGGCGCGAATGATTTTCAGGTGACTGTTTATCTTTGTTCGCTTCCCGAGTCAGATCCTCAATTACCTCGAGCAAACGAAGCGTTTCAATCGGTTTAGTCAGGCAGGTATCTACTCCGACGGCATTGCAAGCTTTCAAAGTCTCTATGTTGGCATCCCCGGTCACAATGATGAATGGCGGGCCTTCACTGGAGTTGTGTGTAAAACGGTACATTTTTATAGCATCGAGCCCGCCCATGACCGGCATCTGCAGATCCATAATCACCGCATCATAGTTTTTGCTATCCAGGCGGTTCAGCGCTTCTTCACCGTTGACAACGATGTCGACCTGATGACCGGCGCTCTCGAGAATTTTCCGAATTACCAGTTGGTTGGTCTCGTTATCTTCCGCTATTAGAATATTTCTGCGTACGTGCTTATCGCGGATCCGTTGAAAGTGCTCGGCGAAAAGAATAACGTCATCGTCGCGTCGTTGGACGGACAAGCCGGCATGAAGCGCGTTGAAGAGAAGGGGCGTCTCTATGGGCGAGCGCAAGACACAGTAATCCGTTAGGGTTTGATCGTGCAATGCGATCTTATCGTCGTGAGCGATATAAATAAGCTCGATATTAATTTTATTCGCATCGCGCCGGGTGGCGCTGGTGAACCGGGCGAGATCAATCTCCATGAGCGGAAAATCCACGATCACAGCCTGATATGGCACGTTATCGCGATAGGCTCTTTCGACGGCGCTGAAAGCAGATGTGGCGTTGTTGACCACCGTCGCACGCAGACCCCACGTTGCAATATGCGTCAGCAGATCATGTTTATTTCTATCATCTCGTGCCAGCACCAGTATGCGCATTTGGCTCAGCGTGTTATCGCTCGTCGATCCTGCGACGATCGCGAAAGGAAGCTCGAACCAGAAGGTGCTTCCTACATCAGGGGTACTCTGAGCTTCGATAATGCCTCCCATGAGTTCTACCAAATGTTTTGAAATCGTGGTGCCGAGACCCGTTCCGCCGTAACGACGGGTCGTGGATTCATCGGCCTGAGTAAAAATATCAAAAACTTTACCGAGTGAATCGCTGGCAATGCCGATCCCGGTATCAATGATGTCGAATCTAATCCTGGCTCTATCTTCGGATGTCCGGCGCGTCATTCTGATATCGACCCCGCCATTTTCGGTGAACTTGATGGCATTACCGAGCAAGTTCAGAAGTACCTGTCGCAAATGATGGGGGTCACCGATCAATCCGAACGGCACTTCGGGTGAAAAATGAACGCGCAACCAGAGTCCCTTGCGCTGCGCTTGATGCGAAAGCATCTGAACGGTACTGTGAACTAATTCATGCAAATCGAACGGCGTCTTCTCGATTATCATGCGCCCTGCCTCGATTTTTGAAAAATCCAGAATTCGCTCGATCTGTGTCAACATCAAGTGAACAGACCTGCTAACAACCCCTGCCATATCACGTTGCTCGTCGGTCATCCGGGTCGTAAGTAGCAGGTCGCTCATTCCCAATATGCCGTTCAGTGGGGTGCGCAGCTCATGGCTCATGTTGGCCAGAAACCGGCTCTTGGCAATGTTGGCATCCTCCGCCTGCCGCCGTGCATCATGAAGTCGTTTCAAAAGCGTGGACGTATACATCGGTATCAAGAGCAGGCCGATCAAAAGGCCGGTCGAGACATCTGAATTATTCCTCCAGTAGGCGGTGAAGACCCAAACGGTCGTAAAGCCGACCACCGCCATCGCGGTGCTTAAATACAGGTAGCGGGGGCCGTACCGGAATCCGTAGCCAACCACAACCCAAAGAAGAAATGGGTAAAGGAGCGCGCCCACCTGTCCCGTGAACCACATCCCGTACGAGATGGCCGTTAGATCGAACAGCATAACCAGGATGCGCCGCCAGATTATTGGCCTTGGCCGCAAGATCACATCGAGCATGATCGCCATGGCGATCAGGACAGAAACAATCGCGGATACTAGTCCGACAACGCGGACTGATGCCGTGCCTTGTGAGGCGTATCGTACATAAAGAACAGCACAGCAGGCGGGAACAAGAATCAGCCGCAAAAGCGCCTGTTCATGTTCCTTTCCGGGCAAAAGCGAAAGCATCTCGCGCCGTGCGCGAAGCCAATCCAACATGGCAACAATCCCACCAGCTAGGTAATTACTTTGAGGTGTTTTATGTTTAAGTCTAGTCCACCCAGCCGAAAACGGGATGGAATAGTGCTGACCATAGCAGGTGTTGGAATTAGACCCATTGAATCAATGCACTATAAATTACTCCGCGGCGGGGCGTGGGGCCAACGCCGTACGGCAAGCACGGCGTTCAGTCCTCCGAAAGCAAATGAGTTGGAAAGTGCTACGTTAATCTGTTGTTCCCGTGCCTTATTAGGAACGTAATCCAAATCACATCCTGGATCTAGGGCGGTGTAGTTCATGGTTGGCGGAAGAAAGTCGTGGTAAAGCGCAAGAATCGTCGCAACGAGTTCGATACCACCGGCGGCACCGAGGGCATGCCCGTGCATCGACTTCGTAGATGATATTGCCAGGCGATTGGCGTGTTCGCCGAATACCTCTTTGATGGCGCGAGTCTCGGTAACGTCATTGGTTGGCGTGCCGGTACCATGTGCGTTGATGTAATCAACGTCTTCGGGAGCTATCCCGCCGTCCCGCAATGCCATCCGCATAGCTTGAGCCGCCCCTGTAACAGAGGGATGGGTAATATGACCAGCGTCAGAGCTGGCGCCGTATCCAATGACCTCGGCGTAGATGCTTGCGCCGCGTGCCTGGGCGTGCTCAAGCGATTCAAGAACCACCACGCCCGCTCCTTCTCCCAGAACGAGCCCGCGGCGATCGGCGCTGAAGGGGCGGCACGTGTCAGGCGCCAGGATCCGCATCGCTTCCCAGGCTTTGTGTAACCCGTACGTAAAGCACGCATCGGTGCCGCCGGTAACGGCCCAGGGCACGACTCCAGCCCGCACCAGTCTCATGGCTTCTCCGATCGCATGATTGGAGGAAGAGCAAGCGCTCGTCACGGAAAACGCTGGTCCAGTGATGCCGAGATCCATGGTGATATGGCTCACGGCGGCGCTAGCCATAACGCGCACAATGGTATGCGGGTGCACTCTACCGTCGCCGCAATAGAGTCTGTCAGATGCCATATCATCGCTGATTTTGCCGCCAATCGACGCGCCAAGAATTACCGCGCCTTCAAATGTCGACGAAAAAAGTTCCTCGGCATCAGCGACCGCTTCGCGAGCCGCCAAGACTGCGAACTGTGCGTTACGATCGAGCAATTCCAGATGGGGAGCATCAAAAAAAGCGGTTGGATCATATTGTTTGACTTCCGCACCGATTTTTATCCTAAGGCCGTCGGTGGGCAGAGTTGCCAGTGGACCGATGCCGCTGCGGCCCGCGATCAACGATTCCAAGTATTGCGGCACATTATTGCCTAATGCGCATAGGCAACCGAGTCCGGTGACAACCACTCGCTTCACGGGTTTTCTGATCCTTTCTGTGCTTGTAACAACTGGGTGACGGTGGTGAAAACGTCGCCGACAGTTTTAAGTTGGTAGACCTCGCTGTCTGGAATAGTGACCTTAAACTCAGCCTCAATATCGAAAACTATCGCAACTGCATCGAGAGATTCCACACCCAATTTTCCCAGTGACGTATCAGAAGTGACGCTGGTGGGGTCGATCTTGCGCGAACCGATTATGATACGGATCAGACGCTCTTCAATTTGTTTCGTTTGGTTGTCGGTCATAAATTTTTGTTCTTCAGGGGAATTAGTGGGTGTAATTTAGTTCTTGGTACCGGTCAGGAGCTGATCTAGCTGCCGGCACACCGAGTCGTAGAGCGCATGGTCTTGTTCATTACGCGCATGACGCCATAGGGATCCATCGGTATCATCAGATGTGTTTTAAGATCAGTGCACGGGCCGGGAGCTTGCGGTCTTTCTCGTCGGTGCTGACGCGCCGGATCAGCTTACCACCCGGAACCTTAACCTGTCTTTAACATTTTCCACGCCAATGTACACTCTTTCGGCGTAGTCGCCGAGGCTAAGCCGTTGATGTTT
>DAHXOO010000077.1 GCA_027364845.1 Pseudomonadota bacterium
CGCTCAGCGACTGCTGCAGCCACGCGAGGATCTGCATCGGCACCTGTGCGTTGATCAGCAGATTGGTTAGGCCGATGGCCATGAACAGGATGACGAGCAGAGTGCCTGTGAGCACCGCAGTTTCCCGAAATACCGCATAGAACATGCCTGCGCCCAGGCGCCTGTGGATGACGGTTTCGAGCAGCAAGGCATAAGTCGCGGCCAGGCTGGCCGCCTCGGTCGCCGTCACGTAGCCTCCAAACAACCCGACGAGGAGGCTTAAGGGAAGAAGCAGGTCCCATGCAGCGGACTTCAGCGCGGTAATCAGAACGGGAAGTCGGAAAGGTGCTCTCGCCAGGCCGCTACGGCGCGCCGCCCACAGGCTGTACAGGGACAGTAGCGTCACCAGCATCACCCCGGGGAGGATTCCGGCCATGAAAAGTTGTTTGATCCCGACCCCGGCGACGACACCGTAGAGGAGCACGACCAGGCTCGGGGGAAACAGGAGCCCGGAGGATCCGGATGCCGTCAGGAGCCCGAGCACAAAATGCTTGGGATAACGCTCCTTGAGGAGCATCGGATAGAGCAGGCCGCCGAGGGCCAAAATGGTCACCCCTGAGGCCCCCGAGAAGGCGGTAAAGAAGGCGCAGGAGAGGACCGCGGCCATCGCCAATCCCCCGCGTATCCAGCCGAAGCCGGCATTGAGTAGCCGCAGCAACCGCTCCGGCGCTCCGCCGCGCGATAGAATGACCCCGGTGAGCGTGAACAGAGGAATCGCCATAAGGTAAGACGATTCAGCGAGCCGCACGATCTGCGACGGCAATACCGCCGGGTCGACACCGCTGTGCCAGGCATACACCAATCCGAATGCGCCGAGGACGATGAATACGGGCACGCCAGCCAACGCAACGGCGGTCAACGCGAAGAATGCAAGCATCACGGTCTTGGCAGCGTGCGCGGAGCCAGCAACCTCAAGGAAAAGTGTAGCGACAACAACAACAGTCCGGCAGGGATGATGATTTCAAGAAGTGCGGTTTCACGCCCAGGACCAACGGCGTACCGCCACTCCTCTCGCCAGAAGCGCCAAGCGGCCACGCTGAGGGCACCACAAACAAGCGCCGAAATCCCGGCGACCGGTCGCGTAAGACGATCGCGCGCGCGGTCCGACAGCCAGAGCGATGCCAGATCAACCTTGAGGTGCCGATCATGCCCCGCCAAAACCGCACCCAGGAAGCCGACCAAGAGGACAAGATAACGGGTGAGTGTATCCACCCCGGGGAGCACACGCTGGAAGGCATCGCGTGCGATGATTTCGCCGACGGAGAGGACGAGCAGTAGGGTCAAGCTTAAAACCGCGATGAGCGCTTCGGCGCATTGCAGCCGTCGCTCGAAACCGGCGACCCAGGTCTCACAATGAACGGCAAGCGATTCCGCCGTCTTCACCGTTTTGCCTCCTTGTGATCACGAAACGCTGACAGCGCTTGTTGCGCTTCCGCATAGGTGGCTGCCGGGATATAACCGGTCTTGGCCAGCGCCGCCGCCGCCCGGTCCCGAATCGCCACCAGCTCGGCTGGACTTTCATCGGTCCACGCCGGCAGGAAGGTTACTCCGTGACTCTTGAGCGCAGCGAGCGACCGGTGACTCTGGGCACGCGTGGCGGCGCGCAGTGCCTTCCCCGCCGTCTTGCCCGTACGGACCAGGAGCGCCTGCAGGTCGGGCGGCAGGGTATCGAAGAATTGACGCGGCACGACGAGTGCTCCCACCCCGTTGCTGATCCGCATGGTGGTCATGTACGGGGTCTTGGTGAACCACTGCAGGGCGATGGCGGCTAGCGGCGGGGCGGCGACGGTGTCGATAAGTCCGGTGGAGAGACTCAAATAAACATCAGGAAAGGCCAGCGGCACGGGCGGTATCCCGGTAGCGTCGAAGAAAGCCTGGACCAGGGGATCACCCTGCCACAGCCATACACGGTGGGTCCTGAGTTGCGCGAGGCTTCGGATCGGCACGCGCGAGAACAGTCGGATGAAGCCCGTGTCCATGAAACCGAGGAGCACGTAGCCGTGACGGCTGAAACCGTCGCGGATCTGTGGCATGAGCTTCGCGCGCACGAAGTTCCATTCGGCGTAATGGTGAAACAGGAATGGGATCTCGAGCACCCTCGCCGGCGAATAGATATCTCCCACGCCATGTCCGGTAAAGGCTCCTCCCTGAAGCTCGCCGAAACGGATCTCGCGCAGCATGTCGGGCTCGTCCCCGAAGACGCCGCCCGGGTAGAGTTTGAATGTCAGCTGCCCGTCACTGTCCTTGGCGACCTGCGCCGCCCAGGCATTGATGACATTCATCCATGCCGTGCCTTGAGGGGCGAGTGTTGCAAACTTCAGAACGTAGCGGGGACTGGCGGCGACCGAGATAATACCCAGCATGAATAGAATCGCTGCAACTCCTATTTGCACCCGCGTCTTCATCAGAACAATTCCTCCTCTTGGGACAACAGCCGTTTGGCCATCTGCTTCGCGATGGCATTGGCCAAGGCCATCTGCGGAAAGAGGTTGGGCGGTGCGTCGCGTACTTCGGTTAGGAGCTTATGAAACGCCATCCGGTTGCGAGTCTGCCGCTCCAGGTAGCGTGCCTTGAGCACATCGACGAGCAACAGCTTACCGTGCGTCACTGCCCATGCTTTGGCGAATTCCTTCCGCGCCCGTTCCGGGTTCCCGCCGAACATCGGCGGGCGGCTGCCATAGTAGACGCCGAAGAAAAGATAGGGTCCGCCGAAGTAATAACGACCGTCCAATGTCTCCACCCGCCTCATCAACAAGACCGCCTTGCTCATATCGGCGAGGAGCGCCGGGTGGTCGCGATTCATGTCTATCCACTTGGCCAGGCACGAAGCGGTCCAGAACATGGCTGGGACGGCGCGGCGGTTAAGCCCTTGCAGCGTCTGGCGCAACTGTCGGTCGTTCATCGTATCGAGGTCTCCGGAAAATCCGGAAAGCGCAAGGGCGACGCGCGCGTTCTCGAAGGCACGGTGATAGAGCGCCGAAGCCTGCGCGCGGCTTCTGTTCTCGACAAACCCGAAAGCATAGCTGTAAAACCCCTGGGCGGCGCGCAGGCGCAGGTTGGCGTTGTCCGGTAGCTGGGCAACCAGAGTGTCGATCATCTCGAGCTGGGAGGGAATGGCTTCTCTGGCGAGGGTAGGATCGGTTTCTCGGTTCATCGACTCAGCACCGGCATTCACCAGTGGCACGGAGGCACGGGCGGCCAGACCGGCGCTTGCGCAGGCGCCAAGGAGTGCGGCGTAGGCGAAGACAATCAGGATACGGTAGGATGCTGGCAGACGAATGTGCATGTTATCCCTTGCTCCAACGCCCTCAGGGCGACTGTTATCCATACAGTTGGAACGGCACCACGAACTTTTTTCTGGTGGTGTATGTTGTTTTTTATTGGATACCTTGTGCCACAGTCCGTCCACAAAAACAAGAACCTTATATGTCAGGTTCTACTCAGGATATGGTACAAGAGGTACACTGGGTTGCGCGGGGGTCGATGACTCAGGCAAGGAAAACGATGCATCGTGATGCAACGATCCAGGCAATGTGTCGCCACAACGATTCAGTGGCGCAGGCGGAGTCTGCGTATGCACAAGGCGGCATGAGTGCCTATAGGGTTGCCAATTCCGCATTGGTTGACGTTATCCTTACCCGAAGTTGCATGCCAGCATGCGAAGGAAGCAGGTTGTCACGCCGCTGATTCACGGCTTCATATGTCTCACCGCGCACCCCAAAGGACCGCGCGGATCGACTTGATTTGCTCATCCGACAGCACGTAAAGTTTGACCAGCGTGCGCTTACTCACGTTCTTGCCCTTGCGATACTACTCGCGCAGCAGGTACGTTGGACGTTAGGTGCGATTCGGTATGTCATCGATATGCATGGCATGAGTGATGCCATTACCCGACGCGCAGAAAAATCCTTATCAGTCATTTACATGGATGCATTCTACACCACTGAAAGACGCGCAACTCTCCTCAAGGCCCTGGATTTCAAGGCTCTTCAGCAATCGGAATTCAGAAAACGCGGGAAGAATTTCCGCCTAACCTGCTTCGGCAGTGATACCGCCGGTGCGCTTGATCGCTCGCAGTTCGTTGTAGCCGACGGTATCATTAAGTTCATGGACTTAGATTATGAAGTTAGTATCCGCCAGAACGGTCACCACAAAAGGCATTCACGGGTCTTTTCCGCCCGCACCTGGCGCTCGCCGGATAAGATGCCGCGTGGCCGCGCAGTTCCTTGTTACCGCATGGCGCAAGGGCCTGAACTCGGGCGGGCGCAGCGGTCAATCAGCCGTCTGCGGTGGCGCACGCATCTACCCGGTACGACGATACCGGATGCAGCCGCGATGACGCCAGAAATCTGCACTTCTGCAGCATGAGGAAACAGGCTTTGGGGAAAATCACAAGGGTGCGCAGGTACGGGCTTGTCGCGGCAGCAGCCTTGGTGCTGGGCGCGGTGGCATATGTAATCTGGTTCAGCTTCACCCCGTTGTCGCCGGAGTCGAAGATTTACGTGGTCGAACCTGGCACAAGTCTGCGTGCCTTCAGCCGCGAGCTCTATGATGACCACGTCCTGCCGGACTCACGCACCCTGGTGTGGCTTGCCTATCTCCGGGGAGAGAGCCGTGGCCTGAAGGCTGGCGAGTATCGTTTTCGACAAGGCATCACGTCGCTCGGAATCCTCGAGCAGGTCATCGCCGGACAGGTGGTGCAGTATCCGTTCACCATCGTCGATGGCTGGACCTTCCATCAGGTCATGCAAGAGCTCGATGCTGCGCCCCATCTGCTCCATACCTTGGGCGCTCTGACGCCCGCGCAGATTATGGCCAGCCTGGGACATCCAGGCGTTTCGCCCGAGGGGCAGTTCTTCCCGGACACCTATTACTACGCGACGGGAATGTCTGACCGGATGGTCTTGCAGCGTGCCTACCTCAGGATGCAGCGTACGCTGCAGAGAGAATGGGCCGGGCGCGACCGGAAGGTCCCGCTGAAGACACCGGATCAAGCCGTTATACTTGCCTCCATCATCGAAAAGGAATCGAGTCTGCCGTCGGAACGCAGCATCATCGCCGGTGTCTTCGTCAACCGGCTGCGGTTGGGCATGAAGCTGCAGACCGACCCGACGGTTATCTACGGCATGGGCCGCAGCTACCACGGCAAGATCACGACCGCGGACCTGCGTCGCCGGACGCCGTACAATACCTACGTGATATACGGCTTGCCGCCAACGCCGATCGCCATGCCGAGCGAGGGCGCACTGCATGCGGCGCTCAACCCGGCTTCTACCAATGCGCTTTACTTCGTGGCGCGCGGCGATGGTACCCATGAATTCTCCGATACTTTGAAAGCTCAGGACCGGGCCGTTATCGAGTACCAGTTGCACGGTAGACCCCCGTCGCCGGTGCGCACGGTGGGATCGATGGGGCAAACGCGACACGTCGGTGCGCGCCGGCCGCATGTGGGCAACGCTGCACCATGAGCGCTGGACGCTTTATTACACTAGAGGGAATAGAGGGCGCCGGAAAGAGCACGAGCCTGGAGTTCATTCAGCGACAACTCCGGTCCGTTGGAATACCGCATCTCGTGACGCGCGAACCCGGGGGCACTGACCTCGGCGAGGCGTTGCGCGAGATCCTGCTGCACCGGAACCGCACCGGAATCTGCGTGGACAGCGAGCTGCTGCTGATGTTTGCCGCGCGCGCCCAGCATCTAGATGAACGGATCCGTCCGGCACTGGAGGACGGCTCGTGGGTGGTGTGCGACCGCTTTACCGACGCCACCTATGCTTATCAGGGGGGAGGACGCGGTGTGCCCGATGAACGTATCCGCATACTCGAGAACTGGGTTCAGGGCGAGTTGCGGCCAGATCTGACGCTGCTGTTCGATATTCCAGTTGATCAGGGGCTCGCACGTGCTGGCAAGCGCAGCGCCCCGGACCGTTTCGAGCGTGAGCAGCAGGAGTTTTTCGAACGCGTACGCCGGCACTATCTGGCGGCTGCCGCGTGCGAGCCCAGCCGCATCCGGGTTATCGATGGTGCACTCACGCCCGACCAGGTCCAGGACCGGATCCGCGTGATTCTTCAGGAATTCCTGCCATGAACAGCGGCGCGCGGCTGTATCCGTGGACGCTGACCCAGGCGCGCCGGATCATGCAGGACACCGAGCGTCTGCCACATGCCCTGCTGCTCGCCGGTCCGCGTGGCCTGGGCAAGGCCGAATTTGCCGCCTACATGGCACAAGTCCTGTCTTGCGACCACCCGGACAGAGCGACACCCTTGTCCTGCGGCGCCTGCCAGAACTGTCGCTTGCTGGCGGCCGGCACTCATCCGGACATCCAATGGGTGGGGCCGGCGGAGGAGAAAAAGACCATCACCATCGATCAGATCCGGGCGTTGGCGCAATCCCTGTACCTGCGGCCGTATATCGGACAGCGCAAGATCATCGTCATATCGCCGGCCGAGATGATGAACATCAACGCTGCGAATGGCCTGCTCAAGCTGCTTGAGGAACCGCCGCCGGACAGTCTGCTGATCCTGGTCAGCTCCGATCCGATGCGGCTGCCGGCTACTGTGCGCAGTCGCTGCCAGCGCATCAAATTCGACCAACCCGCGCGTAGCGAAGCACTCAGCTGGCTGCGGTCAGTCGAGGGATTTCCCGGTGACCAGGCCGAGCCGCTGCTGGACCTTGCCGGCGGCGCCCCGCTGCGGGCGCTGACTCTGCAGCAGGACGGTTTTTTGGCGGTTCGCGGCGAACTGCTGGGTGATATCGAGACACTCGGAACCGGAAATGCTGACCCAGTTTCCTGCGCCGCGCGCTGGAAGTCACGTGGGGCACGCCGCTGCCTGGAATGGCTCCATGGCGGGGTCATCGATCTGATCAAAATCAGCATGGCGCCCGGGGGCACCATGCTGGTGAACTCGGATTCAGGGGAGCGGTTGCATGTGCTAAAAAAGCGGTTAGACTTGAAACAGTTATTCCGTTTTCTTGAGGCGGTTTCCGACAGCACGAATCTGCTGGATGGGCCCGCCGATGAACTGTTGCTGCTCGAGGATGTGCTGATCCGCTGGAGCAGACTGGCACGGCAAAAATAATCTATGGCCGAAAACATCAAACCGGTTTCTACCATCGCGCGACCCGGCGTGTTGTCCCTGACTATCAAGGACAAGAGCGCCCTGTACGCTGCCTACATGCCGTACGTGAAGGGAGGGGGAATATTCATTCCGAGCACCAAGCCCTATAAACTCGGCGACGAGGTGTTCATGCTGCTCACCCTGATGGACAGCAAGGAAAAGATCCCGGTGGCGGGTCATGTGATATGGGTCACCCCAGCCGGAGCCCAGGGCAGTCGCGCCGCCGGAATCGGCATTCAATTCAGCGAAAAGGACTCGGGTACCGCGCGCAACAAAATTGAGACGCTTCTCGCCGGCCAGCTTTCCTCGGACAAGCCGACCCACACCATGTGATGTCGATGGTTTTTCTGACGGACTCCCACTGCCACATCACCTTCGAACCGCTCGCCAGCCAGCTCCCCGGGATTCTGCAGAAGGCCCGCGCGAACGCGGTGGGCTGTCTGCTGTGCGTATCGGTAAATCTCGAAGGATTCCCGCAGGTGCTGCAGGTCGCCCGTGACCATCCGCAGGTCTATGCTTCGGTCGGTGTCCACCCGAGCGAGGTCGAAGGACAGGATCCAACGGTCGAACAGCTCCTTGCCCTGGCCGCTGACGCGCGCGTAGTGGCGATCGGCGAAACCGGGCTGGACTACCATCGGCCAGCCGGCAACTTGGCGCAGCAACAGGATCGATTCCGCCGGCACATCCGTGCCGCCCGCGAATGCGGCAAGCCGCTGATCATTCACACCCGCGAGTCTGCGGCCGACACGCTGCGCATCATGCGGGAGGAAGGCGCAGAGCGCGTTGGCGGCGTCATGCATTGCTTCACCGAGAATTGGGATACGGCGAGTGCCGCTCTGGACCTGGGTTTTTATATCTCGTTTTCCGGCATACTGACCTTCAAGAACGCCGACGCATTGCGCGCGGTTGCAGTGCGCGTACCACAGGATCGGTTGCTGGTCGAAACCGATGCTCCTTATCTTGCCCCAGTACCTTACCGCGGACAGATGAACGAACCAGCCTATGTGCGCTATGTTGCCGAGCGGCTTGCTGCATTGCGCGACTTGAGCCTGGAACAGATCAGTCACACCACCACAGGCAACTTCTTCAGGCTGTTTGCTGCCGCGAAGGTGCCGGACGAGCAATTGCTGCAGCCGATGACGCCCTGAGCGGCGGCAATCCGTCTGCCTCAGGCCGGGCCGTGGCCTGTCGGTCGCCGTCCGAGCGTGGTGAGCGGTTCGCTGCGTCGAGTTGGCAGCGGGCGGGTATGCGGATTGTCGCGGAACTGCCCGGTACCCACCAGCCACGCTGTCTTGTCCAGCGCCACCAATGCTTCATCAATGACCTCGCGAGTCCTGCCTCCCAGCGTCGCCTCGACGATCTGTCGGGCGCCGACACTCAGGCGCAATGCACTCAACGGCACGCCACTGTCGTTTCCGCATATGACCGGCTGGCCAAGCTGGCATCGCAACCCAATGGGTTTTTCCTCCGCACGGGATAAGTGCAAGCCCGGATGATCGGTCAAATTGATCTGGAGCAGCCGGTAGACTGCTAGCGTTTCCTCTGGCCCCAGGAATACATTAGCCTGGCCTGCGTCGGAACGAAGCAGGAAGGGGAAGATCGTGGGGATGCTGTCCCAGCCCGCTGCCCCGACCAGCGGCCGGCGGTCTATGTTTGGCACCGGCACTGTCCGGAACAGGGGTTCATCGGCCAGTCGGCGTGCAACCGCCGTGGCAAACTTCCGCAGGAAAGCGTGGACCTCGGCCTCAGGCACCGCGCGAAAGGCGCGCAATTCGGCCAGTGCTGCTTCCCAGCGTAGCAGCAGTCCCAGATTGACCGTCCGCTCCAGAGACGCAGCCCCGTCCCAGTTGCAGGGCCAGTCGGTACGTGCCGAGTAGGCCGACAGCAGCCGGCCGAGAGGCTGGTGGCGAAAGCGTTCCGCGGCGGATTGCGGGACGAGCAAGGCACCCGAAAAGCTCGGTCCACCGAGAAATTTCGATCCAGTCAACGCAACCATGAAGCCCTGTTCCAGATATGCGGTCACGGTCGACGCAGCCATGCGAAACTGACAGGCATCGACGAGAACATCGATGCTGTCCGGCATGCCAGCGCGCAATGCTGACACGCATACGGGGCTGGGCACGAGCATTCCAGTCTTGCTCAGATCGTTGAGAATCAGTAGAACGCGGCGACCACGCGTCGTCGCCTGCACCACACTCGTTTGGACCGCGGCATCGATGACCTGCGGCGGCAGTGGGGTGCCGTCCGGGTGGCGGATGGCGATGTTCATTACCTGCAGCGCTGCACCAGGAATGATTGGGCTGCCTTCCTCCACGCTGCCGCCCCGGGCACTTTGGGTACTGAAGTGGCGGCAACCGACGGCTGCTTGGACGCCGGCGCCGGTTTCGGCTCCGTCTATCATGATTACCAATGGCGGCAGTGGATGGCTTGCACGTGCCAGACAGGCTGCAATCAGATGGATGTCGGTGCCGGAGGCAGCAAATATGACTTCCGTTCCGGACCGGGCCGGGACACCGACGAGCTGTGCCAATTCAAGGCGCATACGCTCCAGTTCGCGGGTGTAGAGTTCGGTGCGTGCGCTCTGTTGGGT
>DAHXOO010000078.1 GCA_027364845.1 Pseudomonadota bacterium
GTAAAAATACAACAATTATTATAAATGTTGCTTTTTTGCAAAGTGAGTTGCACCAGTTTGGATGCCATGCTATATCAGCACCCAGATGTGACGGCTCACAACTGAATTTTTTACGACAACCTCATGCAGGAGGAATAAATGAACAAGAAGATTTTAACCCTCGCAATCGCCGGTGCCCTTGTGCCTTTCGCCCTCCCTGTGACGGCGACGGCAGGTGTCACCATCAGCGGTTACGCGAATGCATCGGTGGACGGCCTGAACAATGGCGCTGCGACGAATGCCAAGAGCGGAAGCTTTATTTCGAGCAACGCCACGAATCTTGTTATTGGTGCCGATACTGACCTAGGTGGTGGCCTGAAGGCGTTGTTCTCGGCCCAGACCTTCCTGAGCCTAGGTTCGGACAATAACCCCATTACCCCCGCTGACCAATTTAGTAATGGCAACACCTACGTAGGGCTTGAGGGCGGTTTCGGCACGATTGCCGCTGGCAAAAATGATTCGCCCATGAAGCAGCTTGGCCGCGCCGTCGACCTGTTCGGCAATGAGATCGGCGACAGCCGTAACATCATTTCCGGACCCAGCCCGTCTTATGGTTTCGACCAGCGTCCCGGCCATACGCTTTTCTATGTCTCGCCCGACTTTGGCGGTGTGACCGTGAAGGCAGCGTATACCGCGGAGAACTCGGTAACCGACACAACTAATCCTCCTGGATCATTGATAGCTACCGCTACCCCGGCCGGTAAAGGCAGCGAGTCGAGCGTCAGTGCGGTGTATAGCCAGGGAATAGTGCTCGGAGGCCTTGCCTACGAATACCACAGTGCTGGGGTGTATGCCGCCCACGATGCGGAAACGGCAGTGCGTGCCGCCGGCTCGGTCGATTTCGACCCAGTGCGTGTCACCGCACTGATCCAGCATGACACCGACCTGTCCGGCGTGGGGAGCGCCTCGCTCAATGTCTGGGGCTTGGGTGTTGCCTACACCTTCATCCCTGACAACGCGATCAAGGCCCAGTACTACCATGCCAACAACGTTGGCGGTACCAGCAACACCGGCGCCCATATGCTCGCGGTTGGTCTGACCCATGCCTTCAGCAAGAATGCCTCGGCCTACCTGGACTATGCCAAGACGACCAACGATAGCGCCGCGACCTACAATGCATTCGCCGGTGGCCATGGTAATACCACTGGTCTCGTGTCGGATGGCTCGGACCCGCACGGCATATCGCTGGGCATGATCTATACGTTCTGATCCCGAGTCTCAAGTCGTGAAGTGAAAAAGGGGCGCGCAAGCGCCCCTTTATTTTCGGGTGTGCCTGCCCGGGTGAACAAGATTTGGCCGGGAGGCGTCCTCTGTTTGCCCGGTAGGAAGCGAAGGGAACCCGACGCAACATGCTGTCGCGCGGAGTGCGTATCCGAAGCGTACCTAACGTGCGTGACAGCCCCGTGGCCGCCCACGTCAAGGCCCCAGACATGCCGAGATGTGAATGCCGCGAATCCGCGATCAATCTCGGGTACTCGAAGCGGTGTTCCGGTCCGACACGAATGCATTATACGTTAGGACCGCTTTTGTCACCGGCCACCGTGCGACTCACTGCAGAGACGCGCGCTAATCTGCTAATATCCCGATTTTCCGTGGCGGGATACGCATCATGATCAAAGTCGGCATCATCGGTGGCACCGGCTATACCGGTGTGGAATTGCTGCGGTTGCTGGCGGTGCATCCGCAGGCAGAGCTCAAGGTGATCACTTCACGCGCCGAGGCCGGCAGCAAGATTGCGGACCTTTTTCCCAATCTGCGGGGGTTCGTGGAACTTGCCTTCAGCGAACCGGATCCCAAGCTTCTCGCCGGCTGTGATGTGGTTTTTTCGGCCACGCCAAACGGTGTGGCCATGACGCACGCGCGTAAGCTGCTTGAAGCCGGAGTGCGGCTTATCGACATTGCTGCGGACTTCCGCCTGAGCGACCCCAAGCTGTGGGAGAAGTGGTACCGCATGCCCCACGCCTGCCCGGACCTGCTATCCGAAGCTGTATACGGTCTGCCCGAGATCAACCGCAAGCGCATCCGTGGAGCGCGTCTCATCGCCAACCCGGGTTGTTATCCCACTGCAATCCAACTGGGTTTTCTACCGCTCCTGGAGCAGGGTCTCATTGATCCCGGGCAACTCATCGCCGACGCCAAATCGGGCGTGAGCGGTGCCGGCCGCAAGGCCGAAGTGCACACCTTGTTTGCTGAGGTGTCGGATAATTTCAAGGCCTATGCCGTCGGAGGACACCGCCACTGGCCCGAAATCTGCCAGGAGCTTGAGTGTGTGAGTGGCAGGCCTGTTGGGCTTACCTTTGTACCGCACCTCACACCCATGGTGCGGGGCATCCATGCCACCCTCTACTGTCGGCTCACGGACCGCGGCGCCGATGTGCAGGCGGTGTTCGAAGAGCGTTACCGGGCAGAGCCATTCGTCGATGTCCTGGCGGCGGGCAGTCATCCGGATACGCGCTCGGTGCGTGCTTCCAATGTCTGTCGCATTGCGGTCCATCGCCCCCAGGGCGGAGACACCGTAGTCGTACTGTCGGTGATCGACAATCTGGTCAAGGGTGCAGCTGGCCAGGCGGTGCAGAACATGAATATCGCCTTCGGGCTGGAAGAAACTGCGGGCCTCAACGCACCTGCGGTCCTGCCGTAAGCTGCCGCCGGTCGTCCGGCGTTTTGTGCGTCCCGAACGGGCCGCTATAATCTGGCCGCGCACCTGCGCGCGCGAAGAGGAATCGGTTGTCTTGGGGTTGCCTAGTGGTCAATAAGCTCAAACTGTTCAAGATTAACTGGCGAAACAAGACCGGCGAACTGGTAGTTCGGCCGCGCTATTCGTCGAAACTGATGCTGTTCCTGGCGGGGCTGTCTGGCGCGCTACTCATCATTGCCGGTAGCGCCATCTACAATCACGGAATGAGCATGGCCGGATTCGATCGGCTGGCGGCCATTCACCGGCAGCAGACACTGCGCGATGAACTTACGCACCTGCGTTCGGAGAACCAGATGCTGCGCGCCGGATTGGCCGAGGCCCAGCGTGCGGTGCAAATGAATCAAGCCGCCTACCAACAGCTCGATAAATCCTTGAGTGATTCGGCCAACCAGATTCTGAAACTGCGGGAAAGGGTGGCGTTTTACCAGGACATCATTTCGCCGGCCGACAACATCGCCGGGCCGCGGATTCAGACCCTGCGTATCGAGCGTCTTGCAGGTCCCAACCAGTATCAATACCAGCTGATGTTGATCCAGGCCCTGAAGCATCAGCAGACGATCTATGGGCGTGCCACGTTGCAGATCAGCGGCGTTGCGGCAGGACAGAATGCGGTACTGACCTTCCCAGGCCCTAATGACAAACCGCTGGTGGTCAATTTCAAGTATTTCCAGGAGCTCGACGGGAAGATCACACTCGCCAGCAACTTTACGCCGCAGCACGTCACGGTCAGCGTAACCGCCGGCGGGCAGAAACTCGAGCAGTCCTATGCATGGCCGAAGCTATGAAAACTGCATTGGACGTCTATACTTCATTTCCGGATTGAACAGATACCTAATCGTAGTAGGCCCGCTCCGGGGCCGGCCCATGGTAGTCCCGGAGTATGAGGCCCAGGCCCACGGGCGGAGGCAATAAGTCTATGTTGGAATCGCTGGCAAAGAAATCGAATGAGAAACCCTGCAACACCATCGACACTCTGGTTGGTGCCAGGACGGAGCTGAAGGGAGACATCGTGTTCTCGGGTGGTCTGCGTGTCGACGGCAAAATCCGCGGCAATATCACCAGCTCGGGTGAAGAGAACAGCACCTTGGTGCTGAGCGAGAACGGGATGATCACCGGCGACGTGACCGTGCCGCACATGATCATCAACGGCAAGGTAAACGGCAACGTCCATGCCAGCGGGCGCATCGAAGTACAGCCCAAGGCCGAGATTACCGGCGACCTCATATACAAGGTGCTTGAGATTGCCGCCGGGGCAGTGATCAATGGTGCAGTGAAGCGCGATATGACCGACAAAGGCGCCGTGGTCGCGCGGCTAAAGCCGGCCGAAACGGGCGGTATGCGGTCGGAAACCAATAAACACGTATAAAAATAAGGGTTTCGCAGAACGTGTACCGATTGACGGCGGGGCTGTGACGCGGGGATAATGTTGACCAATGTTGTGGTCTTATTCGTCAGGTCGTACCAATTTCCGGAGGTATATTTAGATGACTGCCGCCCTCTCAGAGATGCCGAGCCCGCTCAATTTCACCGATAACGCAGCTATGAAGGTGAAAGAACTGATTCGGGAAGAGAACAACCCCGCGCTGATGCTGCGAGTTTTCGTTTCGGGCGGCGGCTGCTCGGGGTTCCAGTACGGTTTCACGTTCGACGAGAACGAAGCCGAGGGAGACACCAAGGTCATGAAGAATGATGTCACCCTGCTGATCGATCCGATGAGCTTTCAGTATCTGGCCGGCGCGGAAATCGATTATCAAGAGGGGATTGATGGCGCCCAGTTCGTCATCAAGAATCCCAATGCCAAGACAACCTGTGGCTGCGGTTCGTCCTTCAGCGCCTGAAGGACGGCACGCCTGCCAGGGAATGAGGCCGTGGTGCAATTTCGGGGGTCCATCTAGTCGGGACCTGAATAAGACGTAAGGCTCTTCCCAGATCCCTGTAGATCACTCCGGTCTACGGGGATTTTTCTTGCCAGAAGTTCTCCCGGTTTTGGATGCCGGTCGGCGAGAGTTCCTGAGACTCACAGACGTCGGCGACGGTTCTTCTCTTCCTCGGCTCATCAGCCTGGCCCCGCCCCGTCGATGTGTGGTTTCCAGCCTCTAGCGCTCGGAGAACTCCGTAGGTTACGTTCGGCAAGTGGTGCAAATTCCTGTCTGGCATGAGGGGCGGTTTCATCAGATTGCCCCGTTGGTGCTTTTTTCAGCAATGTACCACCGACTGAAGCTGCCGCTATGTGCAAATAGCGGTGTATGGCTTGATGGTGTGACTCAAACCAATGAGCCTCCGGGATTCCGGGAGTGGATCAATCTAAAATCTCGGATTGGCCTAATGTTTGATTTCACAAGCCTACGTGGTGTTTCGTGCAAGCTGGTGCGCTGATGATTAGCGCCTGGACGCAAGGATGACCCCGCTTGCCCAAGACATTTTTGTGATGCGAAAGTCGCTGCGATGCTCAAGTGTTGAAATAAGGTGGGCGACTTTTTCGGCGTGCCCTTCTGGCCAATTCGGCTGGGGGCAGCATGTCATCAATGACATACAGGCCGGAAGGACTGACGAGCGCCAACGCTGCTTCAAGGAAGCGATATTTGCCAGTCCAGGTATCGGCGAAGATAAAGTCGAAATACTGGCCGCTAAGTGACCTGAGAAATTCATCCCCATCAGCGCAAACGACCGTCAGTCGTGGATCTTCGCCGAGGTTGTTTCTGAGAATGGACAGGAGCCGTTCATCGTTATCGACGGTAGTGAGGCGCGAGTTTGAATCCATGCCGTCGAGAAGCCACGCAGTAGACAGCCCGGTCCCAGAGCCGAGCTCAAGAAATCGACCGCCCGGCTTAGATACTGCCAGGGTTCGCAGTAATGAACAGGTAAGAGGTTCAGACGCCATTGTGAAACCAGCGGCGCGAGAATCGGTCCAAATAGCCTGAATGGATTTCGGTTCGTTAAGGTTAGTGAGATCGTTCATGTCCGTGGAAAGTTCTAACGTGAAGCCAAGGGGCGCGCTGCTTTTAGCACATCCCGCTTGAGTGATGAGCTGGACTTCTCTCGCTTTCTGGGGCCATTTTTCCTCCCTGCGTTTGCTCGCAGGGTTGGCAGGTGTTGCTGAACCTAAGGACGGCGAGCTGCGTTAGGCGGGATAGACAGCCCCTAGCACCGCTGCATGCCGCGCACCGGTGACAGATGGCAGATTGCCGGGAAGCCGCTCAATCGTCCGATGCGCCAGCCAGGCGAATGCAGTGGCCTCGACCCAATCGGGATGTAGACCCAGATCTACGGTGCTGCGCAACGGGATGGCGCCGAGATCGGCCTGCAGACGGCGCATGAGCTCGCTGTTGTGCGAGCCGCCGCCACACACAAATACCTCGTCCGCACCGCCGCCGTGGCCGTTGATCGCGAGCGCGATTGAACGCGCAGTGAGCGCGGTCAGCGTTGCCTGCACATCGCGCGGGGCGTGGCCGCCGCGCGTGTCCGCAAGATGCGATTCAACCCAGGCGAGATCGAAGTGCTCCACCCCCGTGCTCTTGGGCGGCTGGCGGGTGAAGTAGGGGTCCTGAAGCAGGCGTCCGAGCAGCTTGTTGTCCACTGACCCGGCAGCGGCCCAACTTCCACCGGCATCGTAGTTTTCTCCCCGGTGACTGCCGATCCAGCGATCCAGCAGGGTGTTGCCCGGCCCGGTGTCGAAGCCGATCACGGCAGCAGACGGGTCTGATGGCAGCGCGGTGAGGTTGGCAATGCCTCCAATGTTGACAATGATCCGTCTGAGCCCGGGCTGCAGGAACAGCCAATGATGAAACGCCGGAACCAGAGGTGCGCCCTGGCCACCCGCTGCCATGTCGCGGGAACGGAAGTCCGCGACCGTGGTGATACCAGTCTGCTCAGCGATTACCGCAGGATTTGCGACCTGTACGGTGAAAGGGGGGGCAGCTTGCGGTCCATGGCGCAGCGTCTGCCCATGGCTGCCAATGGCACGGATCTGGCTTTTGTCGAGACCCGACTTCGCCAGTGCCGCATTGGCGGCTTTGGCGAACCACCCGCCCAGAATGACGTCTACCAGGGCGGCGCGCTCCAGTTCGTTGCTGCCTGGATGCATCAATGACTGGATCCAGGGCCGCAGTTCATCGTCATAGCGCTGATGGTGGTGGGCCAGCAGTCTGAGCGCCCGTGGCTCCTCGATCGCGACCACAACGGCGTCAATGCCGTCAGCGCTGGTGCCCGACATCAGGCCTATATAGTTCATATGATGTCTCGTGTTCTGTAACGCGTGCGACAAGTGTACCCGATAAGTGGCCGAGCGTGCCGCGGGGCGCCGTACCTCGCGCGCCGTCCGTCAAATTCAAACCCGTCCGTCCCTGTGGTACCCTTGCCAACCTTTGCCACCTTGTGACGATCCAATATTAGATCATGACTCAGGTTGACGAGGCCCTAGGGCTATTGAAGCGCGGCGCGGACGAGATCCTGATCGAGGCCGAGCTGGCCGAGCGGTTGCGCTCGGGCCGACGACTGCGGGTGAAGGCCGGGTTCGATCCCACCGCGCCGGATCTGCATCTCGGACATACAGTCCTCATCAACAAGCTGTGCCAGTTCCAGGAACTGGGACACGAGGTGCTGTTTCTGATCGGCGACTTCACCGGCATGATTGGCGACCCGTCCGGCAAGAGCGCCACGCGCCCGCCGCTGACGCGCGAACAGGTGATCGAGAACGCCCGCACCTACGAAACGCAGATCTTCAGGATCCTCGACCCCCAGAAAACGCAGATCGTATTCAATTCGAGTTGGATGGGAGAGATGAAGGCGGGTGAGCTCATCAAGTTGGCTGCGACCCACACGGTGGCGCGCATGCTGGAGCGCGACGATTTCCACAAGCGCTACACTAGCGCCCAGCCGATCGCGATCCATGAGTTTCTATACCCCCTGATCCAAGGCTATGACTCGGTCGAACTCAGAGCCGATGTCGAGCTCGGTGGGACCGACCAGAAGTTCAACCTGCTGATGGGCCGGGAGTTGCAGAAGCACTTCGGCCAGCCGCCCCAGGTGGTGCTGACGATGCCGCTGCTGGAAGGCACCGACGGGGTCCAGAAAATGTCCAAGTCGCTCAACAACTACATTGGCATCAACGAGGATCCCAGGGAGATGTATGGCAAGATCATGTCGGTCTCCGATCAGCTGATGTGGCGTTACTACGAGCTGCTGTCGTTGCGCCGTTCGATGGGCGAAATCACGCAGATGCGCTCGAGTGCGGAACAAGGCGAAGTCAATCCCAAGGTCTTCAAGATGGAACTGGCGCAGGAGATCGTGGAGCGTTTCCACGGAAAGGCTGCCGCTAGTGAAGCGCTGGCAGACTGGGAGCTGCGCTTCAGCCAGCGACGTGCGCCTGAGCAGATTCCGGAAATTGATCTCATTGCGGACAGCGGAGATGCTCTGGGCCTTCCGCGTCTGTTGAAAGAAGCGGGCCTCACTGCCAGCACCTCCGAAGCGCTGCGGCTCATCAAACAAGGTGGTGTCCGTATCGACGGGGAGCGGGCCCTGGACCCGGATCTTGAGTTCCGGCGTGGCGCAAACCATGTGCTGCAGGTGGGCAAGCGCCGCTTCGTGCGGGTACGAGTCCGATAATTCACCGCGGTCTGGAGCGGGAGTTGACTTAGTTTCCACCCCGCGCCGGTTTGTGCTATGATTGCGGGTCTTCCCTCCTCGGTGGTGAAGGAACGATCGGGTTAACATTTATTTGTTACACCCCGTTGACGGACCGGGTCAGATGCGTATAATGCGCCGCTCTGTCCGGTTACCCCCGGGTAGCAGGACCGCTCTTTTAAAATTTAGATCAAGTAATTTGTGTGGGCGCTTTTGTCGAGCCGAGGTCCAATGAAAGACCGGCGGAGCCCCGATCTGCCCTTACGGGCTAGTGAAGGTCTTCGCCAAAAGTTTTGTTCCATTACCAGAATGGGACGCCAATTTTTAATTGGAGAGTTTGATCCTGGCTCAGATTGAACGCTGGCGGCATGCCTTACACATGCAAGTCGAACGCGAAAGTGGGGGCAACCCTGCGAGTAGAGTGGCGAACGGGTGAGTAACACATCGGAACGTACCCAGGAGTGGGGGACAACCTCGAGAAATCGAGGCTAATACCGCATACGTCCTGAGGGAGAAAGCGGGGGATTCGCAAGGACCTCGCGCTCATGGAGCGGCCGATGTCGGATTAGCTAGTTGGTGAGGTAAAGGCTTACCAAGGCGACGATCGGTAGCTGGTCTGAGAGGATGATCAGCCACACTGGGACTGAGACACGGCCCAGACTCCTACGGGAGGCAGCAGTGGGGAATATTGCACAATGGGCGGAAGCCTGATGCAGCGACGCCGCGTGGGGGATGAAGGCCTTCGGGTTGTAAACCCCTTTCACCAGGAGCGAATTCACACGGTACCTCCAGAAGAAGCGCCGGCTAACTACGTGCCAGCAGCCGCGGTAATACGTAGGGCGCGAGCGTTGTCCGGAATTATTGGGCGTAAAGAGCTCGTAGGCGGCTTGTCGCGTCCGCTGTGAAATCCCAGGGCTTAACCCTGGGCGTGCAGTGGATACGGGCAGGCTGGAGGCAGGCAGGGGAGAACGGAATTCCCGGTGTAGCGGTGAAATGCGCAGATATCGGGAGGAACACCTATGGCGAAGGCAGCTGCCTGGGCCTCTATTGACGCTAAGACTCGAAAGCTGGGGGAGCAAACAGGATTAGATACCCTGGTAGTCCACGCCGTAAACGTTGGGCGCTAGGTGTGGGTCCCTTCCACGGGTCTGTGCCGCAGCTAACGCATTAAGCGCCCCGCCTGGGGAGTACGGCCGCAAGGCTAAAACTCAAAGAAATTGACGGGGGCCCGCACAAGCGGCGGAGCATGTTGCTTAATTCGACGCAACGCGAAGAACCTTACCAAGGTTTGACATGGACGGAAATCCTCCAGAGATGGGGTCCTTCGGGGCCGTTCACAGGTGGTGCATGGCTGTCGTCAGCTCGTGTCGTGAGATGTTG
>DAHXOO010000079.1:0-258 GCA_027364845.1 Pseudomonadota bacterium
GTATCTTCCCGGCCAATGGTATCGGCTGACGCTGAGGCCGGAACTGCTTCCCGCCAATGATCCGGTCGCGCGTCTGGATGTGAGTCTGCTTGCGCACTATCTCATCGAGCCTATCCTTGGTATCAACGATCCGCGCCGTGATGCGCGCATCGATTTCGTCGGCGGTATTCGCGGGCTGGGCGAGTTGGAAAAGCGTGTTAACAGCGGGCAGATGGCGGTTGCTTTTGCGCTGCACCCGACGCAGATGGAAGACCTGAT
>DAHXOO010000079.1:268-9523 GCA_027364845.1 Pseudomonadota bacterium
GACTCGTCGGCCGGGACGGTTTAGCCGTGGCGTTTTCGCTCTATCCTCCCACGGTGGAGCAGATGATGGCCGTGGCGGATGCCGGGAAGGTGATGCCGCCGAAATCCACCTGGTTCGAACCCAAGCTCGCCGATGGGTTGGTGTCGCAGGTGCTGGATTAAATTGAATTCGTGAATGTAAAGCTGTTTTAGCGTTCACACTCATCTGACTGAGGCCGCGGCTACGAAACTACCTGCCATTTTCAGGTGGCACGGCCGCATGGCTGATGAAACCCGAATGCGCGTGGTCTGACTGAATTCGCCTATCCGGCTGCGTGGTCAGCAGAGAAAGCGGCGATAAATGCGTGATAATAGCTCCAGTTGGTAGGAATAATCGTCGGCACTACGGCTGCGCTATCAGGATTGAAAAGATGCGTCCATACCGATTGTGGTTGGTTCGCGCTATACATGCCGCAGTAGACAGCTACGATGGCGACGAAGAAGAAAAGAAAAACACGGCGCGCTGTTCTCATTCTTTATCCTTGTCAGCCTTGTAACGGCCGGTACGCTCCGGGCTGCCGGTTATGGCATTTCGAGCCGTAGATGCGGAATCCCGCGAGAGGAGCGTCGTCTTCGGTAGGTTTTAAACCGTCGCCTCCTCGGAGAACTCGTAATCCATCAGCGGATGCGGTTCCTGCAGGAAGTTGCCCTGGATGAATTTCACACCGCATTGCCACAGCACCGACAGGCTGCTGGCATCTTCGACGAATTCCGCAATGGTCAATTTGCCCAGATCGTGCGCCTGAGCGGCGATGCGCTTGACGATTTCCTGCTGCTCCGGGTTCTGCGCCAGTTTGTGTATCAGTGACCCATCGATCTTGAGGTAGTCGGCCGGCAGGTGCTTGAGCAGATTGAATGAATGATTATTCGCACCGAAGTGTTCGATGGCGAAGCCGCAATGCAGTTCCTTCAGGCCGTGCAGGAAAACCTTGGCATTCTTGAGATGCGTGGAGGCGGTTTTCTCGTGCACTTCGAATACCAGGCTGTCGCCGCGCAGACGCGCCGACTTCATGCGTTCGCTGATCCAGGGCAGCAATTCAAGGTCGCCCAGCGAAGCGCCGGACAATTTTATGAAGAACAATGCCTGTTTGCCGGCGCTGCGTTGATGTTCGGCGAGTACTCGGATGGCATTGCCGATTACCCAGCGATCTACGTCGAGAATCAGCGTGGACTGTTCCGCGACGGGTATGAACTGGCCGGGCGGAATTAATTCGTTCTCAGGGCCGAGCATGCGCAGCAGTACCTCGTAGCGTTCGCCGGTTTCGCCCTGCATGCTGACAATGGGCTGGTACACCAGACGGAAGCGATCGTGCTCCACGGCATGTTTGATCTGCGTCGTCCAGTGCTGGCCTTTTTCCTGATCGGCTTTGGCATCGCTGATCGCATCGTGTACATGGACGCGATTGCCGCCGGCCTGGCGTGCGATCTCGCAGGCCAGGTCGGCGCGGGCGATGGCATCCTGGGCGCTGTTGTCGTCAGCGCCGATGTTATGTACGCCGATGCTCGCGGTGCTGGTGATGGACTGGCCGGCGACCTCCGAGATATGGTCTTCGATGGCACGCCGGATAACGTCGGAAAAATCTTTCAGATCCTTCCGGCCCTGCGCCAGAATCGTGAAGGCGTTGTCGGTGAAACGCGCGGCAATTTCGTTCTTGTCGATCATGCCCTTGAGCAATTTGGCGATATCGCCCAGCACCAGGTCGCTGCCGGCAATGCCGACGCTTTCCTTGATGGTCTTGAAGTTGTCGAGCAATATGTAGAGCACGGCTTGATTTTCTCGGCCTTCCTGGGGATGCGTCAGGTTGTACTCCAGATCCTCGAGGAAATATTGGCGGTTGTACAGGCCGGTGAGCAGATCCTGCTTGCTGAGGTGCTTGATCTTGTTTTCCAGTTCTTTGCTGGTGCTCTGGTCGCGGATGATGATCTGGGTGCAGGCCTCGCCGTCAATGCTGGCGTGAGTGAATTCCATCAGCGCGCTGAATTGTGTTCTGTCCGGGCGCAAGCCCTGCACGTCCAGAGTGGTGTCGCTACTTTCGCCTTTGCTGTAACGGCGCAGAAAATCCTTGAGCCTGGTGTGGTCGGCGGGTGCCACCATGTCCATGATCGGCGTACCTTCGACTTCTTCCAGTTCATTGAAACCGAACATGCCCAGGTACACCGAGTTGGCGTACACATGCATGCCGTCATGCACGTAGGTGATGGCGTCACGGGAGCTGTCAATCAAGGCGCGGGCGCGGCGCTCGCTTTCCTGATAGCTCTTTTTGTAGTGCCGCAAGGCGCGACCTTGCAGCAGGCAGTCGAATTCGCGCTCCACCACCAGGGCCAGGTGCTCGGGAGGTGTCCGCAGTACGAGGTCGCGGGCCCCCGCCTGCAGGGACTCGATTTCGACCCGGAGGTCGAGTTGGCGGGCCACGGCAATCAGCGGCAGTTCCTTGCCGCTGGCGGTAAGTACGGCGCAGGCCTGGGCGATGGTAAAATCCTGCAGCCCGGTTGCGCACAGCACCAGATCGAGAGCGTGTTGTTTGAGCGCCTCGGTCATGTCCTCGGCGTCTTCCACCAGGGTCGGGCGCACGGAAAAACCCGCCCCACGCAGGGTATTTAGCAGTTGCTCGGCATCGTTGCGTGAGTCATCGATGATGAGCAGACGGAGAATTTCATCCTTATTCACGGGTGCTCCTGTGCAGCCATGGTCGGGCGCGGCCGTGGATCGCGCGGTTGCCGAGTCGGTAGAGTACGGACTTGCTCTCACCGACTGTATCTCAGGCCTCTTGAGTCGGCTCGAAACGGCAAAACTTTAGTCAAGATATGCCTTTGGCAATGAATCCCGCGCCGGGTTCGATTCTCCCTGTGGGTGATTCCTGCTAGCATGCAATCAGGGTTGTTGATGCGCAAATGCCGGCGTGCTTGCCGGGTCATTGCTTTAGGATGGGAGCGTCATGAGCAAAATCACGGTTCGAGCGGAAACAGCGGGCGACATCCGCGCCATTGATGTCGTCAATCTCAGTGCCTTCGAAGGCGAGGCGGAGGCTCAGCTGGTGGGTGCGGTGCGCGGCTCGCCGGGGTTTGTCCCGGAACTTTCGCTGGTCGCTGAATTCAATGGACGGATCGTCGGGCACGTGCTGCTCAGTAAGGTGCATTACCGGCATGCCGAGGGGGAGCAGGACATTTTGGCCCTGGCGCCGATGTCGGTGGTGCCGTCACAATCGCATCGCGGCATCGGCAAGGCATTGCTGGACGAAGCCGTACAGCGCGCGCGGGATCTGGGATTTGCCGCTGTGGTTGTGATTGGCCAGCCGCATTACTACGCGCGCTTCGGGTTCCTGCCGGGTGCGCGCTGGCAGTTGCAATGCACACCACCGGTGGCGGACGAGATGCTCACTGCCATGGAGTTGATCGAGGGGGTATTGCGACCCGGCGGGAGAATCATCTACCCGCCTTTGTTCGCGGCGATCTTCTGAATGCGGCAGGTTTCAGATCGATGACCAGATCGAGTCGAAATCCGCGGGTGCCGGTATCGTCGTGCCATCCTTGCTGCGGATCGGTGCATGTTCCATCGGCATGAAATGGAACTGACCGAAGGTGCCGGTGTTTTCCAGTATCTTGGTCAAGCGGACCTGGATCTCTTTGTTATGAATGTTGACGATCACCGTGCCGCCGACCTGACTGGTCATGGCCGGCAGCAGCAAGGTGGCGGGCTGCTGTATGGCGCTGATTTCCGGCAGCAGCAGACAGCGCTGATAGACGCTGAAATTCAGACCGTCCCGGCTGATTTTGGCGGCTACGGCCACGGCATTCGGTGCCAGCATCTGCACACCCAGCTCCAGGCCGTCCTGTTCCGCTGACTTCATCCAGCGGATCACGCCCATGCCCCAGGCATTTATCTGGCGAGAGTCGATTTCCTGTAGACAGACCAATTCGCCGACCTGGGCCTGGGTTGCCTCCTCGTTATCCCACAGCAGGCAGTAGCCGCCGGCACTGACATTGATCATTTTCCAGTGCTGGTGAGCGGGCGCAGCACTGGCCGCAGCGCTCTGTGCCGGTGTCTCAGCGGTGGTTTTCCAGTCGATGGTGCCGCCGGCGCCTAGATCCCAGGACTCGGTCATCCACCCGGTATTGGCGCTGACCGGCGCGCTTGAGTAGTTGGCGCGATTCTGAAATGGCGACTCGGCAGCGGGTGTACTGCTGCCGCCGCCGTTGTCCGGGTTGAATGACCATTGGTTGCTGATATGGTAATGCGCGTTGCTGAGGCCCATGCCCACTTCCACCTGCGCGAATTTCTTGGTGCGCGTGAAGCGCCGCTTCGGGATCACGCCCCAGGCCAGCATGAGACGGCGCATGATGTCCGGCGACACGTCCTGCGCAGTGGGCTGCAGATGGTTATTGGCTGTTTCAGGCGCCTGGACCATTTCTTCGCGCAGGATCTTTGTCAGACCCTGAGTGTCCAGCAGGCGGCAGCTTTCCAGCGCATTCTGATCGTGCAACACACGATAGGTCGGCGGGTCGTCGTGCCGCAGGTTGGTGACGAACAGGGCTCGTGAGGTTGCATGATCTTGCAGAGTCTGCAGCTCGGCATAACTTGCCCAGCGTTCCAGCGCACGCTCGACCTGCTCGACCTCTCCCTGCCGTAACCGGTAAGGACAGGACAGCGCCAATAACAGGATCTGTTTGTAGGCGTCGCTGATGGAGCCGGTCTGGACCAGCGTGTACTCGCTGTCGGTCACGGGGATCTTATGCAGGTCGCGCTGCTCGGCAAATTCATAAAGTGCATGCAGTTGGCCCCACACGCCCGCCGGGTAGGGGTCGTAGACCTGGTAGGTCTTGAGGAGAATACCGCCGAGATAGCGCACGGCGCGGTGCAGGGCGGTGACCAGGGACTTGCCGTCATTGCGCGTGCCGCCGCCGGCGGGGGCCGCTTCGACGATGATGATTCTATAGCCCGTGGCCATCTCGTTGAGAATTTCGCGCGCCAGCCGCGCCACTTTGCGGCTCTTGAGAGAAAGCGGGAAGGGATGGCCGACGTAATGTTTTTTCAGGGCATCGACCACGTAGCTCGTGGTTGGACGCAATTGCTCGAGGAGCCTGTTGCGCTCTTCGCTGGGAATGTTCAGGGCATTGATTTCAAGCAGCAGATTGTAGATTTGGCGCGCGGTCTCGCCGAGATTGGCGAGCGGCAGGCCATTGATCCATTCTTCGATTTTTCTTGGACGGATATCGCGTGACCCAGTGACCGGTTCATGGCGGATTGGGGTTTGCAGTTCCACTGGATTTTCGCTTGAGGGCATGGCCCCGTCTCCTGCTTAGGTGGTTCATCAAGTTTATCGTTTTATGCGGTCCCATTGCCCAGGGAGAACGCTGGAAATTCGCTGCCAATCTATCCTATTGATGCGAGTCAATCCATACGACTTAGGTACCAGTGGCCGCGGGTCCGGGCAATCGTCCCGACCTTAGTTCAGGTTGACAAGCTGTTTGGCCGCGGCGCCGGCCTGCTCGCGCACCAGGCGCGGTAGCAGATACCCGGGCAATTGCGTCGCCAGTTCCAGCAGCAGCGCGCGTGCCCGTGCAGCATGCACATCGAAATGTGCTGCGCCCTGCACGCGGTCCAGAAGATGCAGATAATAAGGTAGCACGCCGGCTGCGAACAGTCGCTCACTGAGTGCGCGCAAGGCGGCGACAGAGTCGTTCACGCCGCGCAGCAAAACCGATTGGTTGAGCAGGCAGACCCCAGCTTCACGCAACAGAACCAACGCGGCATCGACCCGGGTATCAAATTCCTGAGCGTGGTTGGCGTGCAGTACCATCACTGGCTTGAGACGCGTGGCTCCCAGCCAGGCGAGTAGCGCGGCATCGACGCGCTCCGGCAGCACGATCGGCAGCCGTGTGTGGATGCGCAGCCGTTGCAGGTGCGTGATCCGGTCCAGTCCCGCGCTCAATGCGGCCAGCCGCTTGTCACTGAGAGCAAGCGGGTCGCCGCCGCTCAGTATCACCTCTTCAATGCTCTCATCATTAGCCAGATAGTCGAGTACCGTCGCCCAGTCCGCGTCGCGTTCCTGTGCCTCGGCATAGGGGAAATGGCGGCGGAAGCAGTAGCGGCAATGAATGGCGCAAGCGCCGGTCGTGAGCACCAGTGCGCGGCCCTGATATTTGTGCAGTACCCCGGGGCTCGCCAGTGCGGCCAGATCGCCGACCGGATCTTGACCGAAACCGGGGCTCGACTGATCTTCCACATCCAGTGGCAGTACCTGGCGCAACAACGGATCGGCGGGGTCACCCGGCCGCATGCGCGCCACATATCCACGCGGTACGCGTAGTGGGAAATGCCGGATCGAGGCGCGCAGGACAATCCCGGCCTGTTCCAGGCCCAGCAGTTGCAGCAATTGCCGGGGATCGGATACAGCCTTCGCCAGTTCCATTTGCCACGCCGCCGCCGGCTGCCGCGGCGCGACACTTCGGGTTATCATACCGGCCCCAAGCTCACAGTTAATGGTAATGGCGACACCTCATGGCGACATACAGCACGAATGATTTCAAGGGCGGACTCAAAGTGATGCTCGATGGCGATCCCTGCGCCATCCTGGAAAACGAGTACGTCAAACCCGGTAAAGGCCAAGCCTTCAACCGCGTCCGGTTGCGCAATCTCAAGACCGGCCGCGTCATCGAACGCACCTTCAAGTCCGGCGACAGCCTGGAAGGCGCCGATGTCGTCGACACCGACATGCAATACCTCTACTACGATGGCGAGTTCTGGCACTTTATGGTGCCGGAGAGTTTTGAGCAACATGCCGCTGACAGGCATGCCGTCGAGGACGCGCTCAAATGGCTTAAAGAACAGGATTTCTGCGTCGTCACTTTGTGGAACGGCACGCCACTGGCGGTCACACCGGCTAATTTCGTGACACTGAAGGTTGTCGAGACCGATCCCGGTGTGCGCGGCGATACCAGTGGCGGTGGCGGCAAGCCGGCCACGCTGGAAACCGGTGCGGTGGTGCGCGTGCCCTTGTTCATCGACAGAGAGGAGCTGGTCAAGGTCGACACTCGCACGGGCGAGTACGTGGGTCGGGTCAAGGAATAAGCCCGGCTGGTGTACGGTACTGATACTCCATCGTCCTGGCGCCCCAGCGCCACGCTGGAAATCTTGCGAGAGCGGGCGCGTCTGCTGGCGCTGATCCGGGCTTTCTTTGCGGATCGTGCGGTGCTGGAAGTCGATACGCCGGTGCTGTCGCGTGCCGCCGGCACGGAACCGCACCTGTGCAGCTTCACTACCCAGTACTCCGGTCCGTCGGCACCGTCCGATGGCCGTCTCTACCTGCATACGTCCCCTGAATATCCTATGAAGCGGCTACTCGCCGCGGGCAGCGGTTCGATCTACCAGATCAGCAAAGTGTTCCGCGACGGAGAGGCCGGTCGTCGGCACAATCCGGAATTCACGCTGCTGGAATGGTATCGCACCGGCTTCGATCATCTACGGCTGATGGACGAGGTCGAGGCGCTGGTTGCCAGCGTGTTGCAGAAGCCCCTGAGCCTGCGCGAGACGCAACGGCTGAGCTATCGTGAGGCGTTCCTGCGCTACGCCGGTATCGACCCGCACACGGCGGATACTGCAGATCTGGCCGATTGCGCCCGTCGCCATGGCATAACCACCGCCATCGGCGTGGAGAACGCCGATCGCACTGCTTGGCTGGACCTGCTAATGACGCATTTGGTCGAAACTCAACTCGGCCGGGACTGCCTGTGCTTTATCTACGACTATTCAGCTGATCAGGCTTCGCTGGCGCGGGTCCGTCCCGGTACGCCGGATCTGGCGGAGCGTTTCGAGTTGTATGTGCAGGGTGTGGAACTGGCCAACGGTTTTCATGAACTGGCCGACAGCGCCGAACAGCGGCGGCGCTTCGAGCAGGATAATGCTGCCCGTCATGCGCGCGGGCTGCCGGAACTTCCGCTTGATAAACACTTACTCGCTGCCCTGGCGCATGGCTTGCCCGATTGCGCCGGAGTTGCTTTGGGCCTGGATCGGCTAATGATGCTGGCGGTGCATGCGCAGGCCATCCAGGACGTGATCGCATTCCCGATTGACCGCGCCTGATGCGTGTCAGGTCGGCCCATCCGTGCGACGGTGAAACGAAGGAAAATGCTATGGATCAGGGTGGCGGACAGTGCCGATGCCGCACGCGCCCATCAGCGCGCGCGGAATGAGATGCGGCCTTTGCTGAGATCATAGGGCGTGAGTTGTACAGTGACCTTGTCGCCGGTAAGGATGCGGATATAATGCTTGCGCATCTTGCCGGAAATATGCGCGGTCACGACATGGCCGTTCTCAAGCTGTACCCGAAACATGGTGTTGGGCAATGTCTCTATGACCGTGCCTTCCATTTCAATGTGATCTTCTTTTGCCATAAGCCTCTTAACTCGTGTCGGGCACAACATGTCCACAGTACACCTGTGTATTGCGGACGCGCGCGACATTATCGGAAAAAAACCGCGCCACGCAAGTCGCATGCGACCTGCCGGACGCCGTCTGGTCGGGGAGAAGCGCGGGTCAGACTGCGCGCTGGCGTGCCGCCGATGCCCAGGCGACTTGCGGATGGACGATCTCGCGATCGATGATGAGTTCCATCTCCAGCAGCCGCAGTATGTTAGCGAAATCGACGGGATCGGGAAAGGTTTCTTTCAGTTGCGCCATATGCGCGGGGTTGATATAGAGCAGATTGGGGTGCAGGCCGTGTTCTTGCTCGAAATTCATGGCCAACCGGTAAATGTAGCTCAGCATGGCGCGCTCCTGGTCGGCTTGACTGCGTAACCACTGGATAGGCAGCGATTGGACCAATGCATGTTCGGTGATGGCGCACGCCGAGCATCTCGGCGTTCAGACCTTTAGCGGCTGGAATACACTTGGTCTTGAATCGCTACAGTAGGGCGGCGTCGCGCCAGATCCAGCGGCCGTCGCGCCAGATCTGCAAGGGGTGGTAACGACCTTTATAGGACATCTTCGAGCATTCCGGGAGCCAATAGCCGAGGTAGAGCCAGGGCAGACCCAAGTGCAGAGCTAATTCTATTTCCCAGAGTATGGCGTAAGTACCTAGACCGCGTTCAGATTGTTGTGGATCGTAAAATGTGTACACGGCCGAGAGCGCGTCGTCGAGGTGATCGACGACGGCCACGCCCAGCAACTGGCCGGCGAGGGCATCGAGGCCGAGGTGGTGGACCCGCGCACGCTTAAACC
>DAHXOO010000007.1 GCA_027364845.1 Pseudomonadota bacterium
TGTAACGCATAGATCGAACACGCTGATGTTCATTGTCTTCTGACTTGTCGTCCTTCAAACTTGTGTGTAATAGATAGACGTGGCATACCTTCCGCTCGGTACGGTACTCGCCGTTATGCCGTGGAACTTTCCATTCTGGCAGGTTTTTCGGTTTGCCGCCCCTGCACTGATGGCCGGCAACACCATATTGCTGAAACATGCATCGAACGTCCCGCAGTGCGCCCAGGCGATCGAAGCCATATTCCAGGACGCCGGCTTTCCGCCGGGGGTATTTCGGTCACTTCTGATTCCCAGCACACAGGTGGAAACACTTATCGCCGACCCGCGTGTCCATGCGGTAACCGTCACCGGCAGCGAGGGCGCAGGCCGCAAAATCGCCGCCGCTGCCGGGGCCGCGTTGAAGAAGACAGTGCTTGAATTGGGCGGGTCGGATGCGTTTATGGTCCTGGCAGACGCGGACCTGGAACTCGCCGCGGCCGTGGGCGTCACATCGCGTTATCTCAACGGTGGCCAGAGCTGCATCGCGGCCAAGCGATTCATTCTCGTGGAATCTGTTGCCGTTCGCTTTCTGGAGCTGTTCCAGCGCCGAGCAGGAGCCCTGAGACTGGGCGATCCCGGAGAGGAGGGCACCGACGTAGGCCCTATGGCCCGAGCAGACCTGCGAGACGAGCTGAACCGTCAGGTACAGGATTCGATCAAGAGCGGTGCGGTGCCGATAATGGGGTGTCAGCCGACCACCGGTCCGGGTTTCTTCTACCCGATATCCATACTTGACCGTGTGCAACCGGGCATGCGCGCCTACGAAGAGGAAATCTTCGGCCCAGTCGCCATTATGATCCGGGCGGCCGATGACGAGGACGCGTTGCGCATCGCAAACGACAGCCGCTATGGGCTCGGCGGCAGCATCTGGACTCGCGATGCGGGCAAAGGCGAGCACATGGCCCGCCGCCTTCAGTCTGGGGTGGCTTTCGTCAACGGCATGGTCAAGAGCGATGCGCGCCTTCCCTTCGGTGGCATCAAGGCCTCCGGCTATGGGCGCGAGCTTTCGGCTCTGGGTATACGCGAATTTGTCAACGCGAAAACCGTGTGGATAAAATGAGTTGAGCGCTGGGGCGCGCCGCCGCTCGATCTTGCGCCTGATTAACTGCCCTCTAGTTCTTACGTATTCTGACCGTACGAACCCTGTGGCGGGATGTGCAGGCTGGATTGCGTCGAAAATTGGCTATGCTGCAGATCGTAACCATCTACGTCCTGGTCGGAGCCGCCGCCGGCAGCATCGCCGGTCTGCTGGGTGTGGGCGGCGGATTTATTATCGTTCCGGCGCTAATATTCGTGTTCCACAACCAGGGGTTTGCCCCGGACCTTGCGGCCCATCTCGCGATCGGGACCTCGCTGGCAACGATAGTGCCGACTTCACTGTCTTCGTTGCTGGCACATCACCGGCGGCGGGCGGTGCAATGGCCAGTATTCCGGCTGCTGGCCCCCGGCATCATCTTTGGCGCTTTGGTTGGTTCAACCGTCGCAAACGTGCTGCCGGGCAGGATATTGCACGCAGTGTTCGGCCTATTCGCGCTTATCGCCGCGATACAGCTGGTACTGAACCGTCCCCCGGCGCCTCATTGTCGACTTCCCGGCCGACTTGGGATGGTCGGTGCCGGTTCGTTCATAGGAGCGGTCTCCGGCATCACAGGGATTGGCGGCGGCAGTCTGACGGTGCCTTTCCTGCTGTGGTGCAACATCGAGGTACGTCAGGCGGTCGCGACTTCCGCCGCCTGCGGATTTCCGATCGCTGTGTCGGGCACCCTCGGCTTCATGGCGAGCGGCTGGCACGACAGCGGCCTGCCAGCCTGGTCCACCGGGCAGGTGTACTGGCCAGCGGTATTAGCCATAGCCGCCGCGAGCGTGCTGTTTGCACAGTTTGGCGCGCGTCTGGCTCATCTGCTCCCAGTGAAACTGCTCAAGCGATTTTTCGCCGTTTTCCTGGTAGTTATGAGCGTTAAATTGCTCCTGGGCTAAGGCGTATTCCGTACTCTGGCCACCGAATCACGCATTGCCGCTACGTGCCTGCCGTTGGTAGCTCCAGGCAAGCAGGCCGACGCCAATGATGATCATGGGTGCGCTGAGGAGCTGTCCCATGGTCAGCCAGCCAAACGCGAGGTAGCCGAGTTGCGGATCCGGCACGCGCACGAACTCCACCAGAAAGCGAAAAGAGCCGTAGAACGTGAGAAACATCCCGGACACCGCGCCGACCGGCCGCGGTTTGCGCGAATACAACACCAGAATGGTGAGCAGCACCACACCCTCAAGTACAGCCTCGTACAGCTGTGACGGCTGACGCGGCAGCGGGCCGCCGCCGCGGAACACCATACCCCAGGGCAAAGTGGTCACTTTGCCCCACAGCTCCTGGTTGATAAAGTTGCCGATGCGGCCTGCGCCGAGGCCCAGGGGTACCCACGGGGCGACGAAATCCGTGACCTCTAGCACCGACTTACCTTGCTTTCGCCCGAAAAGCCAAAGCGCGGCGATCACCCCGAGCAGCCCGCCGTGAAATGACATGCCCCCATCCCACACTTCAAATATCGCGGCCGGGCGCGACAGGTAGTAATTGAGATTGTAGAACAGGACGTAGCCGGTGCGCCCCCCCAGGATGACACCGAGCGCGCCGTAGAAAATTGCATCAGCGACCTGATCCACGGTCCAGCCCGAGCCCGGCCGACGCGCGCGGCGGCTGGCGAAGTACCACAGGCCGATAAAACCAAACACGTACATCAGACCGTACCAATGGACCTCAATATGAATGGCGTGGCCAAGAATATTGAAAGGTGGAAGTCCGAACGCGACGGGGTTTATGTTTGGTGCATGAAGCATGGACAAGGACTCCGAGAGTGGACTGTGATCTAGGATTGCGCGTTCGCCGATTCTATCCCTTCAGTTAGGCAAAAGGCGTGAAAAAAACACCTTGAGATAGCTAGTCTCGGGAATCGCCGGGTGCACCGGGTGATCTGGCGCCTGTCCACCCTGCTCGACCAGCTGCAGGAATCGGTCCAGATGCCGGCTCGAGCGCAACAGGATCTGCTGCAGATCGGAGCTCGCCAAGTGATAGGAACAAGATGCCGAAATCAAAATTCCGTCCTTGGCAAGCACCTGCATCGCCATCTGGTTCAAACGATGATAAGCCTGCATACCCTCCTTGACGTCCTTCTTACGCTTTATGAAGGCCGGAGGATCGACGATTACCACGTCGAAATGCTCACGTTCCGCGCGCAGCAACCGCAGTGCCTCGAAAGCGTCGTTCTGCATCACTGCAAGCTTGCCTTCCACTCCATTGAGTGCGGCATTGCTCCGGGCCCAATCCGCGGCGCGCGCCGAGCTTTCGATGCATAGCACGCTCGCTGCGCCGACGGCAGCCGCCTGCACTCCCCAGGCCCCAATATAGCTGAACACATCGAGAACCCGACTCCCGGCCACATAGTTTGGCAAACGCGCACGATTCAGGCGCTGGTCGTAAAACCAGCCCGTCTTCTGGCCTGCGAGTACCGGCACCTCGAAACGGACACCGTTCTCCTCGATCGCAACACGCTCAGGCACTTCCCCCAGCGCGCTCTCCACATAGCTCTGCAACCCCTCGGTCTCGCGGCTGGCACTATCATTGCGCAAGAGTATGGCCCGCGGATGCAGAACCTTGTCGATGGCCGCTACGACCTCCAGCTTGAGGCGCTCCATGCCTGCGGTAGTGATCTGCACCACTATGACATCGTCGTAACGGTCGACCACCAGCCCCGGAAGTCCGTCACTATCGCCGAATGCGAGCCGGTAGTAAGGTCTGTCGAATAGCTTCTCGCGCAGGCTGCGGCAAACATTGAGGCGGTGAACCAGGAGCGATTGGCTGAGAACCTGGGTACTGTCGCGGCTCACGAGGCGAGCACTGATGAGGGTATGCGGGTTGACGTAGCCGGAACCAAACGGCCGCCCGGAATGATCTTCGATGACCACCGGCTGGCCAGGCTCGAATTCCGTCAGCGGCGTCGCCGCCGTGTCGATTTCATTGCTGTACACCCATACGTGGCCGGCCCGCAGGCGGCGGTCTTCGTTTTTTTTCAGTCGCAGGGGTGCAATGGCCATAGTGAGCATGTCAGATTACGGGGGCGCAAGCTTACGGTAAACCGTAAGGAATGGGAATCTTAAGGGCAGCGAAGGGGCGCAAGTGAAATTGCCGGACATGCCACTCCCTTCACGGTACGAAATCACCCGAAAGCGGGCAGGGACATCCGGGCAAAGACAGATTTCGTACAACGCGCTATAGTGCGGATTTTACTGAGCCTACAATTTCCCTGATGTCTTCTGTTTCCTCGTCCCATACCAACCGGCTGATCGATGAAACCAGCCCGTACCTGCTGCAGCACGCACACAACCCGGTAGACTGGTTCCCGTGGTGCGTCGAGGCACTCGAGAAGGCGCGGCGCGAGGACAAGCCCATTCTGCTGTCAATCGGCTATTCGGCCTGTCACTGGTGCCACGTCATGGAGCATGAGTCATTCGAGGACGAGGAAGTTGCGGGCGTGATGAATGCGCTTTACGTATGCATCAAGGTGGACCGTGAAGAGCGCCCGGATCTCGACAGGATCTACCAGCTCGCACATCAGATGCTGGTGCAGCGTCCGGGTGGCTGGCCCCTCAACATGTTTCTGGCTCCCGATGACCACACACCCTTTTTCGGCGGGACATATTTCCCAAGAACAACTCGCTACGGCATGCCGGCGTTCACCGACATACTGCAGCGGGTCGCGTCGTATTACCGCGAGCATCGCGACCAGATCGGGGCACAAAACGCTGCAGTGCGCGACGCTTTCCGGCGCATCGAGCCCGACGTCACCGAGCCGGGACTACTCGTAGGGCCGGAGCCGCTGGCGGCAGCCCGGCGCGAACTCGAGGAACATTTTGACCCGCGCGACGGGGGCTGGGGCGGCGCCCCGAAATTTCCGCACCCGACCAGCATCGAACGCTGCCTGCGTCACTGGGCGGTGAACGCCGGCGCAATGGATCGCGGGGCACTCGACATGGCACGACACACATTACAGGCCATGGCTTGTGGAGGTATCTACGACCAGATTGGTGGAGGCTTCTGCCGCTATTCCGTCGATGAACACTGGATGATCCCACATTTCGAGAAAATGCTCTACGACAACGCGCAGTTGCTGACTCTTTACAGCGATGCTGCGATCGCCACGGGTGATACCCTTTTTTGGCGCGTCGCCACAGAAACCGCCGAATGGATTATGCGGGAAATGCAATCTGTGGAGGGTGGTTACTATTCGACGATCGATGCCGATTCACAAGGTCACGAGGGCAAGTTCTACGTATGGACCAAGGAAGCGCTGCAGGCAATCCTGAACGACGACGAGTACCGCGTAATCGCACTGCATTTCGGCTTGGACCGTGAAGCCAACTTCGAGAACGAATTCTGGCACCTGCACGTCTGCAAGACAGGCGCCGAAATAAGCAGCACGCTCGGGATCCAGGAAGACCGGGTCAACACCCTGATTGAAAGCGCCCGACATAGGATTTTTGCTGCACGCGAGCAGCGCGTGCGCCCGGGGCGCGACGAGAAAATCCTGACGGCCTGGAACGGGCTTACAATCAAGGCCATGGCCCATGCCGGACGCTTCCTCGGCCGTAGCGACTTCATCGATTCGGCACAGCGGGCTCTCGATTTTGTTCGGGCGCACCAATGGAAAGACGGCCGTCTGCTCGCCGTCTCCAAGGATGGCAGGGGACGATTGAACGCCTATTTAGACGACTACGCCTTTCTAATCGACGGCACGCTTGAGCTGGCGCAGGCACGCTGGCGCGACGGTGACCTGGCGTTTGCGCTCGAGCTTTCCGAGACACTCCTCGATCACTACGAAGACAAGCGTCAAGGCGCCTTTTTCTTCACCGCGGATGACCATGAGTCGCTAATTCACCGCCCCAAGCCCGCCAGCGATGACGCCACGCCATCGGGAAATGGCATAGCCGCACTGGCGCTGTTGCGCCTTGGCCACATCCTCGGGGAAACGCATTTCCTTGAAGCGGCGGAAAATGCCATCCGGGCACTATACCCCAAGATCGCCCGCTACCCTTCGGGACACAATGCGCTGCTCGCGGCGGTGGAGGAGTACCTGTATCCGACACAGACAATCGTATTGCGCGGGTCTGAGGATGTGCTGAAGCCATGGGTTGAGCGCTGCCAGCGCCGGTATGCGCCGCGCCGCATCGTACTCGCCATACCGGACACTGCCGAGGGATTGCCCGGCGCGCTTGCTAGCCGCATCGCCAGAGGCAGTGTCACCGCCTACGTCTGCACCGGTCACACATGCAGTGAACCGGTCACGGAACTGGCCAGCCTTGAACCGTTGCTTGCAGGCAGCGAAATCCAGGCAGGCGCCTGACGGCCACTTGGCTATCGCCTGGGTCTGGGGACGAATCCGTTATGCCGAAAACTCTGGAGGATTTCATTCGTGAGGCACGTGCGCACATTCAGGAGATTCATCCAGATGAGCTCGATGAGATGATCGAGAACCACGATGATCTGCTTATCGTCGACGTGCGCGAGCTCGAGGAATACCAGCAGGGCCATATCCCGGGATCGCTGCTTGTGCCACGCGGTACGCTTGAAAGCGCTGCCGACGCCGGCAATAAGCATCGCGTTGAACCGCTTTGCAGTGCGCGCGATCGCGCAATCGTCGTCTACTGCGACACTGGAGCACGCAGCGCGCTCGCAGCCGATACGCTCAACCAGATGGGATTCAACAGCTACAATCTGGCGGGAGGTATCGTTCTGTGGGAGGCGGAGGACTTCCCGGTCATACAAGACTAGGGCTCCGATTCAGAAAGCGTAACCAAATTCGCGCCGGAAGCGTTCGGCAAACTCTGCTGGGTCAATGCGGTGATTCTGGGTCCCATGATGTTCGATCTTGATTGCGCCCATCAAGGCGGCGATGCGCCCAGTGGTCTCCCAGTCCATGCCGCGCGCTATCCCATAGAGGAGACCGGCGCGATAGGCGTCACCGCAACCGGTCGGGTCGACAATACGCTGCGCCTTGGCCACCGGAATCGTATGCGTCTTGCCCTTCGAATGGATCTCTGAGCCTTCTCCACCCTTAGTAAGAAATAATCCGTCGACGCGCGCTGCAAGTTCCCGCAGCGACTTTCCCGTGCGTTCCTGGAACAACTTACACTCGTAATCATTGACGCTCAGATAGGTGGCCTGCTCGAGAAAGGCATCGAGTTCAGACCCGTCGAACATCGGCATTCCCTGGCCCGGGTCGAAAATGAAAGGTATTCCGGCGCTGGCGAACTGTTGTGCGTGCAGAAGCATGCCGTCGCGGCCATCGGGAGAAACAATGCCCAGAGCCACCGATCCGGCTTGACTCACAGAGTTGAGATGTGAGTAGCCCATCGCTCCCGGATGGAAGGCGGTGATCTGGTTGTCGTCAAGATCCGTGGTGATGAAAGCCTGCGCAGTGAATGTTCCCGGCACGACGGTGATATGGTCACGCCGCACGCCCCAACGGTCCATCCAATTTGCATAAGCATCGAAGTCTTCCCCCACCGTGCCCATTGGCAGCGCTTCCGCGCCGAGCATGTGCAGATTGTAGGCGATATTGCCGGCACATCCGCCGAACTCGCGCCGCATTTCCGGTACCAGAAACGACACATTCAGGATGTGGACCTGTTCCGGCAGGATGTGGTGCTTGAATCGGCCCTGGAACAGCATGATGGTGTCGAATGCGAACGAACCGCAGATCAGTACTGTCATGGACCCCCCCTGTTGCGTGCAGCCTGCCCAAGCCCCCAATACCCTGGCATGTCGTGGGCAAATGCCGGCATCGGCGCTAAATGGCGCGCAGTATACCGGAAACTTGCAGCGAACGGACACGATGCCGAACTGCAGAGTCGACGGTTTCGGGTTTCATGCTGGAACAGATGCTGCGGCGCGTGATTCGTCAAGCGGGGGGCTGGTCCGGGACTAGTGGGAGAACCACCCGGCAGAACCATGCCGCCTGCGCACTGGATCCGACTGCGAACGGTTCCCTATCCGGCTGCCACGCTGGCGAAAACATCTCCGGCCTATCAGGCGCCACAGACTGCTGGCATGCTGCCGCGTCCGAGAATTCAAACAGTTCACGGCACCGGCCAGCACGAAGTCCGGTCGAACACGACGGTGGCAGGTGCGGCGGGCATCGTGCGCCATCCTTGCCGAGTTGCGCGGTTCGCCATCGTCCGTGGAATCTACGTCCGCTTCGCTGCGACCACTGCGATACCAGCCGTCACAGTGTTGCTGGTACGCCCCCGGTTCGCCAGGACACTAAGCGGGGGCTGTCCATCTGAGATCAAGCTCGCGGGCCGCCTTCACATCGTCGAGACGCCGCACAACGGTAGTATGCGGCGCGTTCTTGACCAGCTCGGGATTGGTGCGCGCTTCATGGGCAATCTCGCTCATGGCCGCGATGAAACGGTCCAGATCCTCCTTGCTTTCGGTTTCGGTGGGCTCGATCAGAAAGCACTCCGGTACGAGCATCGGGAAGTACGTGGTCGGGGCGTGGAATCCCTTGTCCAGCAACCGCTTGGCGACATCCATCGCAATTACGCCGGTGGCATCCTTAAGAGGCTTCAGCGTAAGAATGAACTCATGGGTCGCCCGGCGCGCGGGAAATGCGGCGGTGAACCCCTGCTGCTTCAGGCGCACCATCATGTAGTTCGCATTGAGCGTTGCAAACTCGGCAACGCGTCCCATGCCCTCGCGCCCAAGCAGGCGGGCGTAAACATAGGCGCGCAGCAACACTCCTGCATTACCCGCATGCGCGGAAAGTTGGCCTATGGAGTGGGGACGTTCCCTTTCCGTTTCCATTACGTAGCTACCGTCTTTGGCCTGGGCGACAATCGGAACTGGCAGGAACGGCACTAGCCGGTCGTTGACGCCGACCGGGCCGGCGCCGGGACCGCCGCCGCCGTGCGGCGTTGAAAAAGTCTTGTGCAGATTCATGTGGATCACGTCGAAACCCATGTCACCGGGTTTGACCTTTCCCAGAATTGCGTTCAGGTTCGCGCCATCGTAGTACAGCAGGCCACCTGCCTTGTGCACGATCGCCTGTACTTCCTGGATATCCTTTTCGAACACGCCGAGCGTCGACGGATTAGTAAGCATCAGGCCCGCGGTCTGGGGTCCGACGGCGGCCCGAAGTTTTCCGATATCGATGCCACCTTGCGAATCCGTGGGGATTTCACGCACTGTGTAACCGCACATTACGGCGGTCGCCGGGTTGGTCCCGTGGGCAGCGTCTGGCACCAGGATTTCGGTGCGTGCCGTGTCAGCGCGCGACTCGTGGTAGGCACGTATCATGGCCACCCCGGCAAACTCGCCCTGCGCTCCGGCCATGGGAGTGAGTGACACCGCCTTCATCCCGGTTACATCCTTCAGGATCTCCTGAAGCTCGAACAGGCATGCAAGGAACCCCTGGCCAGTGGCTGGTGGCGCAAGCGGATGCCGCGCAAGAAACTGCGGCAGCATGGAAAGCGTATTGCACGCACGCGGATTGTATTTCATCGTGCACGAACCGAGCGGATAGAAATGCGTGTCAACTGAGAAGTTTTTCTGCGATAACCTGGTGTAATGACGCACTGCCTGCATCTCTGACACCTCCGGCAGAAGCGGTCGCCGCTGGCGCAAAAAGCTCTGCGGAATGTCTTTGACTTCTGGGGCGGCGGATGGAAACTGGGACGGATTGCGGCGCCCTGGCCGGGAAAGCTCGAAGATCAGCATGTTGTCACCTGTACTAACGCTCTTGTTCCCAAACTATGCAGGGCAAATAATCCTGATACGAACGGATCCGGCGGTTGGCCCGCGTTGATCTACGCACCGCCCCGACTGAACCCGGTCATTTCAGCGCCGCGATCGCCTTTTCGTAGTTTGGCTCCTGCCCGATTTCCGGCACGAGTTCCACGTACACAACCGTGTCGTTCTGATCAAGCACTACCACCGCGCGCGCGGTGATGCCAGCAAGCGGACCGTCCTCAATAAGAACACCATAGTCCTTGGCAAAATGGCGATCGCGCATCATGGACAGTGTCAGCACGTTCGTGGTGTTTTCCGCACCGCAGAAGCGGCTTTGCGCGAACGGCAGATCGGCGGAGATAATCAGCATTACGGCGTCGCTCCGGCCTTTGGCGTGATCATTGAACTTCCTGGTACTCGTCGCACATACCGGAGTATCGAGACTCGGCACAATGTTAAGAAGCTTCTTCTTGCCCTTGAAGCTGCCGAGCGTAACATCGCGCAACTCCGAGTCGGCCAGACGGAAATCCGGGGCTTTGCTACCAACCTTGGGCAGATCACCGAGCGTGTGTACGGGGTTGCCCTTCAGGGTGACTGTTGCCATAACATTTCCTCCTTGGGTAATACGGTGCGTCGGCGGGATGTCACCATCACATCTTCTGCGCACACGGTGGATCCAAGCGGCGTTTGCTCAGTATACGCCGCAAGTGCTCTGCGTACCGATCCATGTCGGCCAGCGTCTTGGTTTCGGTGGCACAGACCAACAGGCACTGGCCTAGCTCTGGATAGTCATCTGTCAGCGCAAGACCAGCTAGAATTCCCTGTGCCTCCATGGCACGCAGCACGTCGGCGACTGGCGAATTCAGGCGCAAGACGGCCTCGTGGAAAACAGGACGGTCGAATACCGGCTCCACACCGGCAACATCCTTCAGACGTTCAAGCAGCGCTAGGGTGTTGGAATGTGACTGGGCCGCCACGCGTTCGAGTCCCTCGGGACCCAGCAGGGACATGTATATAGTCGCAGCGGTAACCAGAAGACCCTGGTTCGTACAGATGTTGGAAGTAGCCTTGGAACGGCGAATATGTTGTTCACGTGCCTGCAGCGTCAGCGTGAAGCCTGGTCGGCCGTCGCGATCCACGGTACGACCGATAATGCGTCCAGGCATCTGACGAACATAGTCCTGCTTGCAGGCCATGAACCCGAAATATGGCCCGCCGGAAGACAAGGGCACTCCCAGCGGCTGACCCTCTCCGACAACAATATCAGCGCCGGAATTGCCCCATTCGCCTGGCGCTTTGAGCATCGCGAGCGAAATCGGGTTGACACAGGCAATTACAAGCAAGCCGTGTCCGTGGGCCCAGTCAGTCATTGCGTCAACGTCTTCCAGCACCCCGAAAAAGTTAGGTTGCGGGATCACGAGCGCGGCGCAGTCTTCCCGGTAACTCGCCTCCAACGCGTCCAGTGGGTTGTTCCCCGACCTGACATCGTAGGCCGGCTCGATAAGGCCGACCTGCTGGTTACACACGATCGCCTCGACCACTTTGCGGTAGACAGGATGAACTGTCTTCGGCATGAGTACACTGCGCCCCTTCTTGTGCGACCGAATCGCCATCAGCACCGCTTCCGCCAGGGCGGATGCGCCGTCATAGAGCGAGGCATTGGATACGTCCATGCCGGTGAGGCCCGCCATCATGGTCTGGTATTCGTACAGCAGCTGGAGCGTACCCTGGCTCGCTTCGGCCTGATAAGGCGTATACGCCGAATAGAATTCGCCGCGGGTCGTGATTTGCCATACCGCGGCCGGGATATGGTGTTCATAGGCGCCGGCGCCGATGAAACATAGGTAACGGCCATCGGCTTCGGCGCGTTCTTGCATTAGGCGCGCCACCTCCATTTCGGTAATAGCCTCTGGTACCGCCATGAGCTTGGCGCCGCGCAGCGCCGCGGGGATTTCGTCGAACAGATCGTCGATATCCTGGATACCTATGGCCTCGAGCATGGCCCTTATGTCGGCATCAGTATGCGGTATGAATGGCATTGGCAATACCCTGTCTGCGATGACCGGCCCGGTCATCGCAGACAGGGCCGGCAGAAGGTTGCGGAAAACTGCGTACACCCCAGAATCTAATGGCCCTCAGCCTCAACCAGCGATTCATAGGCTGCGGCGTCAAGCAGCGCCCTGAGCTCTTCCGGATTCCCGGGCTGCACGCGGAACAGCCAACCATCTCCGTAGGCGCTCTTGTTGACGGTCTCGGGGGCATCGCCAAGGCGTACGTTCACCTCGACTATCCTGCCGCTGACTGGAGCGTAAACGTCTGAGGCCGCCTTTACTGACTCGACCACCGCACATTCCTTGCCGGCAGCGTATTCTGCGCCCACTTTAGGCAGCTCGATGAACACCATGTCACCCAGCAACTGCTGCGCATGATCGGTGATTCCGACTGCGACCGAACCATCGGGCATGGTTTTTACCCATTCGTGGGTCCTGGTGTACTTGAGATCTTTCGGTGGTTGACTCATTGAAGTTTTCCTCGATTAGTCCACACAGCTCTTGCCGTTTCGCACGAACGGGTACTTGACCATGCGCGCCGCAAGCCGCTTGCCACGCACCTCGACCTCACAGCGGCTGCCTGCGGGGACAGAGGCCGGCACACGCGCCAGGGCTATGGACCTTCCCAGCGTCGGTGAAAAGCTGCCGCTGGTGATTTCGCCTTCTCCGGCAGGACCACAGACAACTTTTTGATGATCTCGCAGGACACCCTTGTCCTCAAGCACCAAGCCGACGAGTTTGCGCGACACGTTCTCGGCCCGTTGCCGCTCAAGCACATCGCGCCCGACGAAGTTGCGGCTCGCGGGATCCCAGCCAACGGTCCAGGCAAGTCCGGATTCCAGCGGCGTGGTGGTTTCGTCCATGTCGTGGCCATAAAGATTCATGCCCGCCTCAAGACGCAGGGTGTCGCGCGCCCCGAGTCCGATTGGAGCAACTCCAACCTCGGCCAGCCCCTGCCAGCTGTAAGGGGCGGCCTTGCCCGGGAGAATCAGCTCGAATCCGTCCTCCCCCGTATAACCGGTAGTGGCAATGAACAGCTCGCCGATGTTGGTCGCATAAAAAGGCTTGAGTTTCGCGGTCGCCGGACGCAGCGCTTCACCCAGAGCTTGGTACACCTTTTCGCGCGCATTTGGGCCCTGCACAGCGATAATGCTCAGATCGGGTCGCTGCAGGACACTCACCCCGCCCATCTCGCGCGCGGTCGCGTCCAGCCACGCCAGATCCTTGGCGCGCGTTCCTGCGTTCATCACCAAGCGGAACCAATTTTCGTTCATGTAGTACACGATCAGGTCGTCGATTACCCCGCCCCTGGCATTAAGCATGCAGGTATACATGGCTTTGCCAGGAGTCTTCAGCTTTTCGACGTTGTTGGCCATGAGCAGGCTGAGAAACGGACGCACGTTTGCGCCCTTCAAATCGACCACATTCATGTGTGAAACATCGAACATGCCCGCATCTTGCCTGACCTTGTGGTGTTCCTCGACCTGGGAACCGTAGTGCAGTGGCATGTCCCAGCCACCGAAATCGACGATCTTGGCGCCCATTCTGACGTGGGTATCAAAAAGGGGGGTTCTATGGCCCATCTAATCAACTCGCTTTATTTAACTTGGATACTGAATTTTGTCGGCATGATGCGAGCTGCGTACCAACGGCGCAACCTTGATCCAATTGAAACCAAGGCCACGTCCAATGCGCCCGTACCCGGCGAATGTATTGGGATACGCATAACTCAACGACCGGAGAGTGAACGCGGGACGGGCGCAGATACTGCCGGAGCGGCAGGCGCCGGACCCAGCCCGGTAGCGGAACGGCAGCGCGGAATGGACTCCGCCACCGCTACTGGCAGTCAAGTTTGCTTGGGAATGCACCATAAGGTCTTTCGCTCAATGAAAAAAGGGCGATGGACTGTCATGTCCATCGCCCCTCTGTCCGGTAACCTGAGAGCTTGAGCCCCTTCGGTGGATGCGCTCGCCCCGCACAGGGACGGCCAATCGCTCTCCAGAGTCGATCCTGCCTAAACTGCGGTCCTTTTGCCTGAGCGTTTCCGGGCGGTTGCGCCTTCGGCGCCCCGGCATACATTCTCCAGGGCCTCTCCCACAGCGGTTCTGATCGCGGCTGCAACTATATCCCAGCCCCCCTGCCATGCCAAGGGGCACATCCACGAGTGCGCAGCGGCAAACATCAAAGGTCCGTGACTGACTTAGTGCGTGGCGTCAAGACACTGTCGCGGGTTTGCTGGTCGGCGCAATAAAGGGCAACAGCAAGCACGACCGGGAAGGTTGGGAGTACCGACGGCGAACTTGCGCCGACAGACGGCCGTTAGAAGAAACATAGGCCCTGCCCTGGGCTTTTCGTGAACTAAACTTATGCGGAAACCACATCTGCGTTTCCAATAATTTTTCAAGTGAACCTCGAGGTTATCGGGGTCTTCGGCAGGATAATTCGGGGGAGGTTCAAATGGGTCTAGTTAAAAAATCAATACGCGTGTCGTTGTTCCTGTTTTGTGGACTATTCAGTGTGCCGGGATATGCCGAACTGGTGCTTGGCGCCCCACCACGGGAATCTGTCGCCAAGGCCGATGCACTCTACGATCCGATCGCCAACTTTCTTACCCAAGTCACCGGACAGCGGGTCACCTACCGTTACGTCGACAACTGGTTGTCCTATCAAAGCGACATTCTCAACGGGAAATACGACATTGTGTTCGACGGACCTGCGTTCATCGGCTGGCGGATGGCAAAGTTCGGGTGGACACCGCTCGTGAAACTGCCCGGAAATCTGAGCTTCGTGGTTATCGTCGGGAAAAGCAACACGGCCGTAAAAAGTCTCAAGGACCTGGAGGGATATTCACTCTGCGGTTTCGCCCCTCCCAACCTGGCCACGCTCACGATTCAGTTCGAATTCACTAATCCGGCACGCCAGCCGCACCTGACTGCTGTTCGGACATTCGGCAAAGCTTACCATGGCGTTTCCTCTGGCAGGTGTGTTGCAGCGATCATGCAGGCAAAGCTGTATCGGCACATCAATGCGAAACTCCATGCGGCCAGGGTGATCTACCATAGCCAACCACTACCGAACCAGGCGTTCTCCGCGGGTCCGCGCGTGCCACTGGCAATGCGCACGCAAATTGCTGCGGCACTGCTGTCCGCGCAAGGTAACGCAGCAACACGGAAGCTGCGTGCCGAGTTCAAAGCGGGCCGGTTCGTGCCCGCCACTGCACAGGAGTACGCGGGTCTGGGCAGGCTTCTCAAAGACATCTGGGGGTTTGATCTGCAGACGACGTCAAATCCGTGATTGCGCAGCACTACCTGGCGGCTAGCCAATATCGAACTCCGCAATAACCGGCGTGTGGTCGGATGGGCGCTCCAGTGCGCGCGGACCGCGGTCGATGCGGCATGACTTGCACAACCTGCATAGCTCGTGAGTGGCCAGAATATGGTCTATGCGCATGCCATGATTGCGGCGGAACGCGCCCATCCGGTAATCCCACCAACTGAACTGCTTTTCCGGTTGTTCAAACAGCCGAAAGGTATCGCACAGCCGGTCGCCGATGAGCTGCCGGAAGGCGGCGCGCTCGGCGTCACTGAACAGAATGCGTCCTTCCCATACCAGTGGGTCATGTACGTCACGTTCTTCCGGCGCGATATTGAAATCACCAAGAACTAGCGTGCGCGAGTGGGTACCGATCTGCTGTTCGATATAGGCAGCCAATTTCGCGAGCCAGGAAAGCTTGTAGGCATACTTGTCCGAACCTACGCTTTCGCCGTTCGGGACATATACGTTCAAAACGCGCATTTCTCCCCAAGTTGCACCGAGCACGCGCCTTTGAGGATCCTGCAGGCCCGGAATGTCGAAAATCAGATCGGAAGGAGGGACGCGGCTGAGAAGCGCAACGCCGTTGTAGGTTTTCTGGCCTGAATAGACCGCATGGTACCCGGCGCTCTTGATGGCGGCGACCGGGAACCTGTCATCGGTGATTTTTGTCTCCTGCAACGCGAGCACGTCAGGGTGTTCGCTTGCAAGCCAAGCCAACACCTGTTCAAGGCGCACAGACAGCGAATTGACGTTCCAGGTGGAAATCTTAAAAATGATGATAACCCATTGATTTACCCTAAGTAATATAGCCATAGGCAAACCCAAGCTGGGTTGCGCCATCGTTAACTCCGGCGGGCAGCATCCTCCATACCACTGATGGAAGTTCGCCTGCGGCGAATTCCATCGCAGGAGTTCAGGCCGCTCTGACGCGCAAGCATAACATGCTCAGCCATGGCCGCCCGACGCTGAGCCGGCCGAATCCCAGTACGCTTAACAAGCTTCGTGACAAGCTTCGTGCCGCCTTTAATTATGGAACTGAACGCTACGGTGATGCGCCGTCGCTCGAGCTTTTTGTCTTGGAGTAGCCTACATGGTCCAGTGCGGCGGACAACTGCGTCTGCGCGAACCCTTGTATGACTTTAGAGCCGACCGTGATTGTCGGGACAGACAGATCGCCGGCCGCTTTGCGCATTTCCTGCTGAGCCTTGGGGTCAGTGGCGACATTTACTTCCCTGAAAGGAACTCCACGCTGCTTCAGATAGGCGCGCGCCAGGTCGCACGAATCGCAGTGCGGCACGGTGTAAAGCGTAACCGGGTGTTTGGCAGAAGCCCCGGAAGCGGCGTCGCGGCCTGAGGCCGGGACCTCATCCATGCTCCGGACCTGAACCTGCGCGGCACCGGCCGGGGGTGGCTGGTCCTGGTAAACGACGTTTCCGTTTTTGTCGACCCATCTGTAGACGGTGGCATGGCTTGTTGGGCTGACCCCAACTGACATGACCAGCAATATCGCAATTGCGACGTTTTTCATGTTCAAATCCTCAGATGCATTCCACCCAGCTTGCGACGATTCGCTTCGCGCAGCCAGATGACACCGGCGAAAAACCCTACTATGAGCATAGCAACTGAGATCGCTACCCAAGACCCTACGGCAAGCCGTGCAGTCCCACTTCCACCGAGAGCCATCGGTGCGGGAGCTGGAGCAGTTACCGGTAGAGACTGGGGAGGCCGGTTTGCCTGGGCCACTGTCGCGGCACGCAGCTGGATTGCAAGATCCGCCGCCTGGGCAGTTTCCTGGGTCAAGGCCGCCTGCGCTTTGGCGAGCTGCGCCTGGAGGGTCGCCTGCTGAACTCGCAGGTCATGGAGTTGCAAGCGCACCGGCGCATTTCGTGTAATCGCCGCAGCATCTACCCACCCTTCACTGCCCTGTGGATCACGCACGAAAACCTCGCTGCCGTCCTGTGCCAAAAGGTCCAGAGCAGTGCCACTGACAAGATTCTTGACCAAGGGGGCACTGCTTGTCTGCGCCGCCCGCATTGGCACCTCGAAACGGTCGGTGACATAGGCCTGGTCGGCGAATCCGGTCACGGGTAACAGCACCAGTGTCCACGCGATGCTAGCGAACAGACGCGTTCTCATTGCTTGTCAGATTCAATTCGTCAGACCGGAGTGACGCAACAGCGCATCGATCTTCGGTTCTCGGCCACGAAACTTGACGAACAACTCCATCGGCTCATATACGCCGCCCTGCTCGAGGATGTTGTGCAGGAAATCCTCGCCGGTTCGTCGGTCGAAAACTCCGTTTTCCTCAAATTTGCTGAAAGCATCGGCTGACAGCACCTCAGCCCACTTGTAGCTGTAGTACCCTGCAGCATAGCCACCCGCGAAAATGTGCGAGAAGCTATTCTGAAACCTGCTGAACACCGGCGGGAACACGACCGCGACCTCTTTGCGGACCTCATCCAGAAGTTCCTGCACCGATTTCCGGGCGGTCGGGTCGAAGTCGCCGTGCAGACGCATATCGAACAGCGCGAACTCCAGCTGTCGCACCATCTGCATGCCGGATTGGAAATTCCTGGCAGCAATCATCTTGTCATACAAAGCCTGTGGCAGCGGTGCGCCGGTTTGGTAGTGGCGCGCCAGACCGTCCAGAGCCTGGCGCTCCCAGCACCAGTTCTCCATGAACTGACTTGGCAGTTCGACGGCATCCCACGCGACGCCGTTGATGCCGGAAACACCGACATAATCGACGCGGGTCAACATATGATGCAGACCATGGCCAAATTCGTGAAACAGGGTAGTGACCTCGTCATGGGTGAGGAGCGCGGGATCGTCGCCTACCGGTGTGGTGAAATTGCAGACTAAGTAAGCCACCGGCACCTGTACGCTGGTGGCGGTGCGCTTTCGGCTGATGCAGTCATCCATCCACGCCCCACCGCGCTTTCCAGCCCTCGGATAAAGATCCATATAGAAACGTCCGCGAACCTCGCCGCGTGCGTCTCGGATTTCATAAAAGTGCACATTGGGATGCCAGACTTCGGGGTTGTCAGTCTGATGGATCTCCAGGCCGTAAAGCCGATTGACAACACCGAACATGCCGGCAATAACCTGCGGCGCCGGAAAATATGCCCTCAAATCCTCATCGCAGAATGCATAACGGCGCTGGCGCAACTTTTCCGAATAGTATGGAATGTCCCAGGCCTCAAGGTCCGTGGCTCCGAACTCGGACACCACGAAAGCGCGTAGTTCCGCCAGCTCGCGCTGCGCCGCCGGGCGGGAACGCTCCGCAAGTCCCCGCAGGAAGGCCAGGACCTCATCAGCGCTTTTCGCCATTTTCGTCACCAGTGATAACGCCGCGTAGTTCGGATAACCGAGCAAGTGTGCTTCCTCGGCCCGCAAATTAAGCAGGCGTTCGATGACTTCGCCGTTATCCCAACGTCCGCTCTGGGGTCCCTGGTCGCTGGCACGGGTGACGTAGGCCTCGTATACGCACCGGCGCAATTCGCGCTTGTCGGAGTAAGACATGAAAGCAACATATGAGGGTCCGTGTAGACTGAACTTCCATCCGGACTTGCTTTCACACTCGGCAGCCTGGCGCGCGGCGGCACGCGCGGACTCTGGCAACCCTTCCAGATCAGCCGCGTCTGTGATCAGCAATTCCCAACCATTGGTCGCGTCGAGTACGTTTTCCTCGAACCGGCTCGTCAGCATCGAAAGCTCCTGCTGAATTTCCCGGAAGCGGCTCTTTTCAGCAGCTCCCAGCTCCGCCCCGGACAGTCGGAAGTCGCGCAGCGTGTGCTCAACGATTTTCCGCTGGGCTGCGGTCAATTCGGCAAATGACGCATCAGCGGCGATAGCCTTGTAGGCTCGATACACACGCTCGTCCTGGCCGAGATCGGTCTGATAATCGCTGAGCTTGGGCAAACAGCGATTGTAGGCGGCGCGCAGCGGTTCACTGTTCATGACCGCATTGAGGTGGGATACCGGTGACCAGAGGCGGCCCAGTCGCTCCTCCATGTCTTCCATGGGCTGGGCAAAGCTGTTCCAGCTGTATTGCTTGCCTGCTGTCACCAAATGTTCACGTTCCCCCCGGTTGCGCGCCAGCATCGCGTCCAGCGCCGGCTCGACATGCTCGGGAAGTATCGCCGTGAAGCGCGGCAAGCCGCTCAGATCAAGCAGGGGATTATCCGCTTCGCTCGCCACTTGTGTCATTGTAGGTTAGGAACACGATAGTTGACCGGAGCATCGTAATCTAGCATGCATTGGCTAAACACAGTATCCGCCCGCGGGCCCGGAACGTGAGTCACACTCATCCTTATGAGGGACTCACTCCAGAGATAATCCTGGATGCAGTCGAGCGTCTGCCAGTACGCTGTTCAGGCGGTCTGCTGGCACTCAACAGTTACGAGAATCGCGTCTATCGCGTCGACACCGAGACCTGCGGTCCTCTGGCTGTAAAATTCTACCGTCCGGGCCGGTGGACCGATGAACAGATTGCGGAGGAGCATGCTTTTACCCAGGAGCTTGCCGAACAGGAGATTCCGGTGGTCACACCACTGGTCGGCCCCGAAGGGTCGACGCTGTGTCATTACGCTGGCTTCCGCTACGCGCTGTTTCCATGGCAACCCGGGCGCGCATCGGAACTCGGTTTGGCGGAAGAGCGGCGCATGCTTGGCCGTTTTCTGGGTCGTCTTCATCGCGTCGGCGCAAGCGCTCACTTCCACAGCCGCCCACAATTGACCATCGAAGCGTTCGGCCGCGAACCCGTCCGCTACCTGCTCGATCATGGGTTCCTGCCCGGCTACCTTGACCAGGCTTATCGCTCGCTCGCGTCAGAACTGGTCGAGCGTGTGGCCCGGACCATGACCGCTGTGTCCGCGCGCGTGCTGCGGCTGCATGGCGACTGTCATCTCGGCAATCTGCTGTGGACACAGACCGGCCCGCACATCGTCGATTTCGACGATTCCCGCAGTGGTCCCGCGATCCAGGATTTGTGGATGCTGCTGTCAGGGGATCGGGACGCAATGCAGCAGCAGCTGGGCGATATACTTGAGGGATATACCGGCTTCATGGACTTCGACTCAACCGAACTCGCGTTGATTGAGCCACTCCGCACGCTGAGACTCATTCACTACAGTGCCTGGCTGGCGCGTCGCTGGGACGACCCGGCATTTCCACGAAGTTTTCCATGGTTCAACACCACGCGCTATTGGGAGGAACAGGTGCTCACTCTTCGCGAGCAGCAGGCTCTGCTGGACGAAGCGCCACTGTCCTGGGGCTAAGTCTGCGATACCGCTAGTGTGTCACTTCTGCTGCAACTCCGACACGCTCACCCATGTGAGCAGCGCGCCTCCGCTGAATTCGAACACCTTTTTTTGACTTGCCTGGGTCACGCACCCATTTGCGGTATGTTACTTCTAGGTATCGGCGGTGCACATCTGTTCGGCTGTGACCGGAATCGCAAGTGGATCGTTTGTTCGGCAGTGCATGTTGTTGGATTTAAGCATGATTACGGCCCGCGACGACGGCCGTCCGGCTTGATCGCCGGCGCGAGGCCGCCGTTGGCGCGAAAAAGCGATGTGGACTCGCACCGGCGAACGCCTAATGGTACTACTGCCGGGCACGCAGAACCGCAAGCACTGCTGCGGTCTCGGGGCGCTTGCCGCGCCAGAAAAAATAGGATTCCGCAGCCTGTTCCACCAGCATTCCGAGACCATCGGAGGTATGCGCTGCACCGTTTTGCTGCGCCCACTCCATGAACGGCGTCGGCCGGCTACCATACATCATATCGTAGGCAAACGCGCCGGCGTTGAACAGATCATGGGGCAGCGGCGGCAGTTCTCCCTGCAAGCTCGCACTGGTTCCGTTGATGACGATGTCGAAGCGTCGTCCGACGAGTTCATGGAAACCACAGGCACTGACCGGTGGACCCCCGAACAGCAGCTCCAGTTCCTTCGCGCGAACCACAGTGCGATTGGCGATAACAACAGAGTCGGGCGCGCAATCCAGCACCGGGGCCAGCACCCCGCGCACAGCCCCACCAGCGCCGAGAATCAGAACGCTCTTGCCGCGGAATAGCGTCTCCGGGCATCGCTCCACATGCGGATGCCACTCGATGTCAAGAAGTCTGGCCAGGTCACGCACCAGGCCAAGGCCATCTGTGTTATGCGCCTCGATCCGTCCGTCAGATCTGAATCTGAGTGTGTTCGCCGCCTGCGCCTTCTCCGCCAAGTCGGTGTGCAAGTCGGCCAGTCTGTACGCTTCCAGTTTGAACGGTACCGTCACGTTCAATCCGAGACCCCCAGTCGCGCGGAACTGTTCGACCGCCTGCGCAAAGCCACCGGGGTCAACCTGAATCGCTGTGTAGTCGATATTGTCCTTGAACTGGCCAGCGAACAGCCGGTGAATCATCGGCGACTTGCTGTGGCCAATGGGGTTACCCATCACCGCATAGCAATCTAGCCTGTCAGAATCAAGCATCGTTCGTCCTGCGTCGCCGCGCTCCGCCCGATGGCGGGTTGCGGGAACTGTCCCACGGGATCTTTTAGCCCACCGCCGACCCTATGCGGCGCCCAAACATGGTAAACCCTTGAGGCGCTGCCCTGATACCAGATTCTGGGCACAAATGCGCGAACCTCCAAGTACGTTCATTACGCTTCGGGCGCCCCAGTGCCCTGGTCGTGTCCGGCCCGCGCCTACCACATCGCTGGCATCTCTGACATCCAGGGCCAGGAGGCAACCAGACCTGCGACGCTGCGCACCTGGTCAGACAGCGGGGTGTCGGGCCAGATCCGAAGCAAGCACATCAAGCAGGGCTGTGCGCAAATCGTTCAGGCGCTGGTGAAAGAAATGACCAGCGCCGCGTATGATCTGTAGTCTTGGCGGGGGTTCGAGGCCTGCTACCCAATCCTGCACACCGTGCAGCGGAACGACTTCATCCAGATCGCCCTGAACAATGATGCCCGCTTTGCCGGGTGACGGTAGCGCGTTGAAGTCGTAGAGGTTAACCGGTGGCGCTACTAGCACTATTCCAGATACCGGTTGCCGCGCCGCCGCGCGCAACGCCACGTAAGCCCCAAACGAAAATCCGGCGAACCATGTCTCGGCGTCCGGACAGTGGCCACGGGCCCAATCGGCCACGGCCACAACATCGTCGGTTTCACCGATTCCACTGTCATAGCGGCCGGCGCTGCGGCCAACCCCGCGGAAGTTAAAGCGCACAGTGCCCACACCCAATTCTGCAAAGGTACGGGCAAGCGTATGGACCACCTTGTTCTGCATGCTACCGCCATGCAGCGGGTGCGGATGGCAGAGAACTGCCCGGACCGGTTTCTCTGACTCCGAATTAGGACACGTCACCAACGCTTCCAGCGGACCCGCCGGACCCTGAATGATGATCGGACCGGATTCACATGGAAACAGCTCTTTATTGCGACTCGCCATTCTCTTTCGCCAGTGCGATCCCCGTATCGGCGGGCCCTGCGAGATCCGAAAAATCCGTCCGAGACGAGTATCGTTGTTCCTTTCGCCTCGCCGCATTGTCTGACTTGACCCCGCGCCTCGGGACACAGCGGTCCCGGGCTCCTGCCATCCGCCATGCCGCGGCTGCCACGATTACTGTATGGCCTTTCGATCTGCGAAGAATACTGTCATCGTGTCCGGGAACTAGCTGAGGGCGTCATGGGCGGTCTTTGGCCGGAATCCCGCCGATGCCAAGCTGCTCCCAAATCAGGTCCACATGCTGCCGTACGGACGATGACATTGAGATCGTTCGGCCCCATTGGCGTGTGGTTTCAGGTGGCCATTTGCTCGTCGCGTCCAGGCCCATCTTGGCGCCAAGACCCGCTACCGGGCTGGCGAAATCGAGATAGTCTATGGGCGTGTTCTCGACAATGACCGTATCGCGCGCCGGATCGACACGCGTGGTTACCGCCCAAACGACGTCCTTCCAGTCGCGCACGTTTATATCGTCGTCGGTCACGATGACAAACTTGGTGTACATGAACTGGCGCAGGAAAGACCAGACGCCAAATAAAATGCGTTTGGCATGCCCGGGATACTGTTTTCGGATACTTACCACCGCCAGGCGGTAGGAACAACCCTCGGGTGGCAGGTAGAAATCCACGATCTCGGGAAACTGTTTCTGCAACAACGGCACGAACACCTCATTGAGCGCCAACCCGAGGATGGAGGGTTCGTCCGGCGGCCGACCAGTGTAGGTGCTGTGGTAAATGGGGTCCGTGCGATGGGTGATGCGCTCGACCGTAAACACAGGAAAGCGCTCGACCTCATTGTAATATCCAGTGTGATCTCCGAATGGCCCTTCCTCCGCCTCCTCCTGCGGTGCGATATACCCTTCGAGCACGAATTCCGCGGTGGCGGGAACCTGCAGGTTATTCGTGATGCACTTCACCACGTCGGTTTTCGCGCCGCGCAGCAGGCCGGCGAACTGATACTCGGAAAGTGTGTCGGGTACTGGAGTCACTGCCGCCAGGATCGTAGCGGGGTCAGCGCCAAGCGCGACAGCCACGGGGAAGTGCTCTCCGGGATGTGCCCTGCACCAATCCCGGAAGTCCAGGGCACCGCCGCGGTGCGCAAGCCAGCGCATGATCACCTTGTTGCGCCCGATCACCTGCTGCCTGTAGATTCCCAGATTCTGGCGCTCTTTGTTCGGTCCGCGTGTCACAGTCAGCCCCCAGGTGATCAAGGGGCCGGCGTCATCCGGCCAACAGGTCTGAACCGGGAGCCGTGCGAGGTCCACGGCATCCGCTTCGATCACGCATTCCTGACACGGTGCGTCTTTAACGACGTGCGCCGGCATGTTGAGCACTTGCTTGAATGTCGGCAGCTTCTCCCACAGGTCACGGAACCCTTTCGGCGGCTCCGGCTCCTTGAGGAAGGCTAGTAGTCGACCCACATCGCGCAGCTCCTCAACCGATTCGGCTCCCATCCCCAAAGCCACGCGTCCAGGGGTACCAAAAAGGTTGGCAAGAACAGGCGTTGCATGACCTTTGGGATGCGTGAACAGCAGCGCCGGACCGGCTGCGCGCAATACACGGTCGCAGATTTCCGTGATTTCGAGAAACGGGTCGACTTCGATATCGATGCGCTTGAGTTCGCCACGGCGTTCAAGCTCGGCGATGAAGTGGCGCAGGTCACGATAAATCAAGCGTTTCGCCTCAGGTGGGAGACATCGCAGCAAACCGCCGCGACGCTGGTGCAGGATCCAAGCCTAGTGCGGGGCATCAAGCGATCTTTCCATGCCGGGCGGCACGGTCTCGGCGAACGAACCACGAGTGCTGATGCCGGCGAGCCAGTGGGCCAGGCGCGGATGCCGGTCGCGCCAGTCATGCGGAAAGCGGAAGTCGATGTATTCCAGCGCTATGCCCAACGCCAGGTCTGCAACGCTGAAGCGGTCGCCTACTAGATAGGCCAGACCCTTTTTAGCGTTGTCCGCATACTTCAGCGCCGCAATGATCTTGGTCTCCTGGTGCGTGATGAACTCCGGCGACTGCTTCTCCGGCGCCCGGCGAACCTCCATCAGACGGGCCACCACCGCATCCAGCACACCTTGCGCCAGCGCATGCCAGCGCAGAACCTGCCAGCGTGCCTCACCACTGCGCGGAATCAAAGGTTCACCTGCCAGACTGTCAAGGTATTCAATGATCAGTGGCGAATCGAACAGCACCTCGTTGTCGTCACGCACCAACAGCGGCACCTTGCCCAACGGATTGAGCGCAATCACATGCCCCGCCGGATCAGACGGTCCTTCGACGACCAAATCGCACGCTATTCCCTTCTCCTTCAACAGTACCCGTACCTTGCGCACATAGGGTGAAGTCAACGATCCATACAGTTTCATTGGGTCCTCCTAGCGGTGGTAATCCAAGAGCAGGCCGACGTAGACCGCCGCCCCGAAGTAATTGTTGTTCATGAACGCACGGAAGCATAGGTCGCAGTCACGGGTCCGGATCAGCATCTGCTGATAAACGGCAATCACGGCCGCCACCGTTAGACCAGCATAATACAGCAATCCGCGCCCGGTTAGGGCGCCATCCCAAGCCAGAAAGGAGATCGTCAGCGCGTGACATGCGCCGACAAGCGCTCGATCCCAGCGCCCGAACAGGATGGCGGTGGATTTCACACCTATCTTCACGTCGTCGTCGCGGTCAACCATAGCGTACTCGGTGTCGTAGGCCACGGACCAGAAAATATTCGCACCCAGGAGTACCCAGGCGGCCGCAGGCACGGTGCCGGTTTGGGCGGCGAAGGCCATAGGAATTCCCCAGCCGAAGGCGAGTCCGAGATAAAATTGCGGCAGCTGTGTATAACGCTTTGTCAGGGGATAGCTGACTGCCAGGAATGCGCCAACGAAAGCCAGCAGGATGGTCAACGCGTTCATCAGTAACACGAGCGCGAAGCCGGCGACGCAGAGCACGACAAACAAAACGACTGCTTCGCGCGGCGTTACCCGCCCCGAGGCAATCGGCCGTCCACGAGTACGTGCCACGTGCGGATCGAACTTGCGGTCGGCGAAATCATTGATGACACAGCCGGCAGACCGCATGACGAAGACCCCGACGACAAACACGATCACCACCAGTGGCGAAGGACGTCCAGCACCAGCTATCCACAAAGCCCAAAGCGTCGGCCAAAGGAGTAGTAGTGCTCCGATCGGGCGGTGCCAGCGCATGAGCATTGCATAATCGCGCAGGCGCGCGCGTACATTGGTCACCGCTTGCATGGCGGAATGCCCGGAAGAAAATATTCGCTCACCATGAGCACCTTGCCGTTGATTAGAAATAACGAGCGCCGCCCCCAAATCACCTGCGGCGAATATCCTGTGCCACGCGTCGCCGTCGCATACAGGGAATCCCCTGGCACAAGGCGCTCGATCGTTACGCGGACGCGCTTCAAGGTGGAATTCGTGAACAGCACTCCGCCGAGTGGTCGCGCCTTCAGATGTGCTAGCCGCCGCTCGGGCCCGCGCAGCGTGGCCGCTGGGATAATGGTGCGCGCGAAAACCCACGCCTGCCGGTCGCAGCGCAGATAGACCTGGCGCACCAGGCCGTATCTGCCAGGTGGCACGCCAAGCTCCAACGCTTCGCACGATCGCGGAAGAGACCAGCGTTGTGCCAGGACCTCGACATTGAATCTTCCGGCGCAGACTGCCCGCAGTCTCCCTGTCAGCGAAGCTGGATCGAGAAGCCAGTTCCGAATCTCCGACGGCGCCGCCGAGACGTCCATCCGGCAACGATAAAGCCAGGGAGATTCAACCAGGCGCATGATCATGCCTTTTTCAACGCTCGGCGCCAGTCGGACGCGCCAGACGGAGCGTCACCGATTCCGAGCCGCCTCGGCAGCACTGAGAAAAGTTCATGGGCGCATTATGCCGTCCGGGCGAGATCCGGGCCAGATATCCACTACACTTCGGCGTAGCTGTCGCGGACACCGAGCCATCGGCGCACGATGGGCGTGACATTCTGTGGATAGCGGTTTAGCAATAGGCTGGCTACCCGCTCGATTTGCGGCAGCGCCGACTGGTCCCGCACAAGGTCCGCGATATGGAACTGCTGCTCTCCCGCCTGCCGCGTGCCGAGGACCTCACCTGGCCCGCGCATCTCAAGATCCTTGCGCGCTATCTCGAAACCGTCGTTGGTGGCGCGCATGATTGCCAGCCGTTCTCGGGCTGCCGCCGAAAGCGGCGCGCGATACATCAGCACGCAACTGCTCGCGACGGCACCGCGTCCCACACGGCCGCGCAACTGGTGCAGCTGGGATAATCCGAGACGTTCGGCGTTTTCGATGATCATTAGGCTGGCATTCGGTACATCCACGCCGACTTCGATGACGGTTGTGGCCACCAACAGATCGATGGCACCGCGCTTGAACGCGGTCATCGCTTGCTCCTTTTCCGCTGGCTTCATACGGCCATGGACAAGCCGGATCTGCAGCTCCGGCAAAGCCTGTCGCAAAACAGCCTCTGTCGCAGTGACGGTCTGAAGCTGCACCGCGTCCGACTCGTCGATCAGGGGGCAAACCCAATATGCCTGCCGTCGTTCAAGGCAGGCGCTGCGCACGCGCTGCACGACATCCTGGCGCCGGCTGTCGGGAATCACCGCGGTTTCAACCGGGTGGCGTCCGGCGGGCAGCTCATCGATGGTCGATAGATCGAGGTCTGCATAGACTGACTGGGCCAGCGTGCGCGGTATCGGTGTCGCGGTCATGATCAGCTGATGCGGCCAGCAACCGTCTGCGGCACCCTTCTCGCGCAGCATCAAACGCTGGTGCACGCCGAAGCGGTGCTGCTCGTCGACGACGACAAGGCCGAGCCTGCTGAATTCGATGTTGCGCTGGAACAGCGCATGGGTTCCGACCACAACCGGCGCGTCTCCCGAGGCAATGAGTTCCGACATCGAGCGGCGTGTGTGGGCGTTGAGCCTGCCGGTCAGCCAGGCAACCTCGATGTTCATGGGCGCAAACCAGTCCCGGAAATTGCGCCAGTGCTGCTCGGCTAGAAGCTCGGTCGGGGCCATGATGGCTACCTGCCATCCACATTCGACCGCGTGGAGCGCGGCCGCGGCGGCGACCAGAGTTTTGCCCGATCCCACGTCACCCTGGACCAGGCGCTGCATTGGCTGCCTTTGGCGCAGGTCGCGGGCGATTTCTTCTATCACCCGCCGTTGCGCTGCCGTGAGCGCGAACGGAAGACGCGCAAGCAGCATATCGAACAATCTGCCGCCCGCGTCAATAGGAGGTGCGGCATGCCGCCTGATCCGCTCCCGCAGATTCCTGAGGCTCAGGCAGTGCGCCAGCAGTTCCTCGAAGGCAAGACGCTGCTGTGCGGGATGGAGCCCTTGCATCAGCAGATCAACCGCTGCCTGCGGGGGTGGCCGATGTACATAGTCCAGGGCCTCCTGCAGCGTAGGCAGCTGTAGCATCGCAAGCACCTCTTGCGGCAACCATTCGCGGATGCGTTGCAGGCTCGTATCAAGAACTCCAGTGATGAGCCGGCGCAGCGAAATCTGATGCACGCCCTCCGTCACCGGGTATACGGGCGTAAGGCGGGTCTCCGGTTCCGGCCTCACGCCCTCGGGTAGCAGCTCGTACTCTGGGTGCACTAGTTCCAGCCCCATCGGCCCGCTCCGCACCTCGCCAAAGCAGCGCAATGTGCGGCCGCGCTGGAGGGTATCGCGCTGGGCGCCGGAGAAGTGAAAGAACCGCAGCAGAACGCTGCCGCTGCCATCAGCCACGTGGCACAGCAGATTGCGGCGTCCGCGGTAGACCACGTCTGCGAGCTCGATGTTTCCGCAGAGCATCGCCTCCTGGCCAGCCCGTAGGCTGCCGATCGGCGTGAGCCGGGTACGGTCCTGATAACGGAGTGGGAGGTGAAACAGCACGTCTTGCACCGTGTGTAGGCCCAGACGTCCCAGCTTCGCGGCAACTCTAGGTCCGACTCCCTTGAGCGCCGAGACCGGCTGCAGCTCGATGTCCATTGGATGAAAGAGACGGTATCTATTGGTCCTCGAGGACCATAATCGCATCCACCTCGACCGGTGCCCCTTTGGGCAGGTCGGCAACACCCACGGCGGCACGGGCCGGATAGGGCTTGCGGAAGTAATCGGCCATGACTTCGTTCACGACTGGAAAATTGGCGAGATCCGTGAGATAGACGTTAAGCTTCACAACCTGCTCCAGCCCTCCACCGGCAGCCCTGGCAACCGCTGCCAGATTCTCAAACACCCGGACGATCTGGCCACGGATGTTTCCAGTCTCAAGATCACCGCTGCCGGGGCGCAAAGGGATCTGTCCTGAAAGGTAAACGGTCGAACCGGCTTTCACTGCCTGCGAATACGTACCGATGGCCTGCGGAGCGTCATCGGTCTGGATTGTCTCTCTTTTCATTGGTCACCTCGATTGGAAATTGCCAAGGGCGTGGACAACAGTCCACGCGCGAGGCACGTCGGCACCATGGATTGCCCGAGTCCCTACCCTTTCATTCGGTTGATGCGTATGACAGATTCCTGGGAACGAATGCGGCGAATGATTTTGGCCAGATGCGCACGGTCGTGCACTTCGACCGTGAAGTCAATGGAGGCATTGAAACCGTCACGCTCCTCGATGGACACGGCATCGATGTTCGCATCCATATCGGCGATCGCCGCCGCTACCATGGCGAGAACACCGCGCTGGTTCTTGACCTCGACACGCAGACTGACCGGAAAAACGGTTTCGATATTGTTCTCCCAGCGAACGTCAATCCACTGCTCCGGATGCTTACGGTACTTAACCACGTTCGGACAGTCTTCGGTGTGAATGACAATGCCACGGCCCGCCGACAGGAAGCCGAGAATGGGATCACCCGGGATCGGGCGGCAACAACGTGCGAAAGTCACAACCACTCCCTCGGTGCCGCGGATCGCCAATCCGGGCAGTTTCTCGGCCGTCGTCCTGGCTTCCGCCGACGCCGGCAGCAACTGGCGCGCCACCACCGCGGCAAGCCGGTTCCCCAGCCCTATGTCAGCGAGAAGATCGTCCCAGCTGCGCGTCTTTAGTGTCCTCAGCAGGGAAGCCCTCTGCGCTTCATCTACGGCCGGCCGCTCGACGCCAGTCTCCTGCAAAGCCTTGTTGAGCAGGCGTTCACCGAGCTTTACCGACTCGCCGCGCTGCAGATTCTTGAGATAACTGCGAATATGGGCGCGCGCCTTGCCGGTCACGACGTAATCGAGCCACATCGGATTTGGGCGGCTCCATTTAGAAGTGATGATCTCGACATGATCACCATTGCGCAACGTGGTGCGCAGCGGCACCAGTTCGTGGTTGATCTTTGCACCGACACAGTTGTTGCCCACATCGGTGTGGACGTCATAGGCAAAGTCGACGACGGTCGCGCCACGCGGCAGCTTCCTGATATCGCCGTTAGGAGTAAATACATAGACTTCGTCAGGAAAAAGATCGACCTTCAGATGCTCCAGGAACTCGTTCGGGTTTCCAGCCTGCTGCTGGATCTCGAGAAGATCCTTGAGCCACTGCAGCGCATGCTTGTGAACCTGGGCACTGTGATCACCACTCTTGTAAAGCCAGTGCGCCGCAACACCCGCCTGCGCCACCCGGTGCATATCTTCCGTCCGGATCTGCACCTCAATCGACACACCGAAAGGGCCGAAAACCACCGTATGCAGCGACTGGTAACCATTGGCCTTCGGAATCGCGATGTAGTCCTTGAACCGTCCGGGTATGGGTTTGTACAGGTTATGGATGATGCCGAGCATTCGGTAGCAGGCATCCACCTTGTCGACGATGATGCGGAATGCATATACGTCGTAGACTTGCTCGAAAGTCAGGGATTTCTGGCGCATCTTTTTGTAGATGCTGTAAAGATTCTTCTCGCGCCCCGAGACCTCGGCCGCCAGACCCTCCTGCTTCAGCTGGTTCAGGATCGCGCCCCGAACCTTTTCGACAAGAGTCTTGCGGTTGCCGTGCCGCTTGCGTGTGGCTTCAGCAAGTACTCGGTAACGTAGCGGGTAAAGGTTGGCGAACCCCAGGTCTTCGAGCTCATGCGACCACTGGTGCATGCCGAGACGATTGGCAATGGGCGCGTAGATGTCCAGAGTTTCGTGCGCAATGTCGCGCCGCCGCTCCGGCGGCAGGGCTCCCAGAGTGCGCATGTTGTGCAGACGGTCGGCAAGCTTGATGAGAATCACCCGGATGTCTTGTGACATCGCGAGCAGCATCTTACGAAAATTCTCGGCCTGTTCTTCCTCCTTGGTCTTGAATTCTATCTGGCCGATCTTACTGACTCCGTCGACCAGTTCGGCGACATCCTTGCCGAAATCCGCAGCAACCTGTTCCTTCGCGGTAGGCGTGTCCTCGATCACGTCGTGCAGAATGGCAGCGATGATGCTTCTGCTGTCAAGATGCATCGACGCCAGAATGCGGGCGACTTCTAGGGGATGAAAAATGTACGGCTCACCGCTACGTCGGCGCTGCCCTTCATGCGCCTGGGCGCCAAACAGGTAGGCCCGGTAGACATCAGCGACTTCGGGGGCCGGTAGAAACGTCTCCAGCAGTACACATAGGTCTCCGATCTGGAACCTATCGCCCCTCGTCACTATGGACGCTTGATCAGGGAGAACTGGCGCCGCCTTCCTTTTCTGCAGGCGCAGCAGGCGCGACCGCGTCTGTCGCGATCTGCGCCGTAGTGTCGTCATCAGGTTCGTATGCAGCCTCCGGACCCTTCTCATCCAGGATAGCGTTTGTGACGAAGCCACCGGCAATCTCGCGCAGAGCCACAACGGTAGGCTTGTCGTTTTCGCGGCTTACACAGGGCTCAGCACCAAGCGCAAGCTGCCGGGCGCGTTTTGTAGCTACCAGAACCAGCTGGAAGCGGTTTTCCACATTCTCAAGACAATCCTCTACGGTAACTCTGGCCATGCTTCACCTCTATCTATGGAATCACCCTTCTATTCCGGAAGTCGCACGACGACCTCATCCCGCCCTGACTGCGCACAGGGCATGCGTGCATGCTCATAATGCCGGGAGAAACCGGAACAGACCGACTGCCGCAACGCCCGCTCCCCTGTGACGGTCGCCAGGTTACAGCCACACTTAACTGACATCTTACTGATAATTTGAGTATTTTTCTATTCGTCCCGTAAAAGGGCAGGAATATCGAGGGTTACCGGCCGAACATTGCCGAAATTGTTGTCCAGAATGGCCCGGATATCGGCCAGTGCTGCGGCAAAATCATCGTTTACCACGACATGATCGAACTCTTTGTAATGGCGCATTTCCGATGCGGCATTCCGCATCCGTCGCACTATGGTCTCGGGACTGTCCTGACCACGGCCGACCAGTCGCGCGTGAAGCGCTTCCCGGGAAGGGGGAAGCACAAAAACCGTGACCGCATCCGGAACGAGTTCCTTGATGCGCCGGGCACCCTGCCAGTCTATGTCCAAGACCACGTTCTTGCCGGCAGCCAGGAGATTTTCGATGGACTCCCGTGCCGTTCCGTAAGAGTTGCCAAAAACCCGCGCATGCTCGACGAACCGGTCTTCCTTGATCATGGCCGCAAACTGGTCCGCGGAAACAAAATAATAGTCCACTCCGTGTTGTTCCCCGGGGCGCGGCGCGCGTGTGGTATGGGACACCGAAATTGCAACGTTCGGGACGCTCGCTGCAAGTGCCTTGGCCAGGCTCGACTTGCCGGCCCCAGAGGGGGCGGACAGTATAAGAAGTATTCCGGGGTTCATAAATGAAGCGACCTACGAATCTAGCAACAATAGGAGCATCGTCAGCCGAAATTGGCGCGCCGTCGAGGGCAGGTGGCGACCAGACAAGTTGCCTTTGTTATGGCCCACGACAAGTCTCCTAAAAGTGCGTACTTATAAAAATTGACCAAACCGCCATATGGGCACACAAATGATTACCGGCCTAGTGTGCGACTTTATAAAACCGTGCGCAATGCACGGGCATAATAGCAGCCGCGTTTTTCTGCGGCTTTCCGGAGTGGGTGAGCTTTATGAAATGCAGTGAATTGCTACTCGATGTTCTGGACCTGTTCCCGCATCTGTTCAATCAAGACTTTCAGGTCCACCGCAGCGTTGGTAAGCCGCAAGTCCACCGCCTTGGATCCCAGGGTATTGGCTTCACGGTTGAATTCCTGCATCAGGAAATCCAGCCGCCGTCCGATTTGCCCTCCCTGATCCAGCACACGCCGCGCCTCCGAAAGATGAGCCGCGATCCGGTCGAGCTCTTCGTCAACATCGATCCGCTGGGCAAAAAGAACAATTTCCTGCTCGACCCGCGAGGCGTCAAGCTCCTTGCGCAGATCGGCTAGACGCGCAGTCAGCCGGTCGCGAAATTTCTGCACCACCTCCGGCAACCAGCCGCGCACCGCCTGCACGATGCCATCCATCGCGTCGAGCTTCTGCTCGATCACTCCGGAGAGGTGCGCCCCCTCGCGGCGACGGGTATCGATCATTTCGCTGACCGTCCGGTCGAGTAGCTGTAGGCTCTCACCTCCAAGCGCATCGGCATCAAGACCCGCACCACGCAGCGCACCCGGCCAATGCAAAATGTCGATCACACCTAACGGCCGGATGCTCGTGCTGTTCTCCTGAGCGACGCGCTCCAACTTGCGCCCCACACCAATTAGCTTGGAAACAAGCGCATCATTCGGGGCGAGTTCGGCCGAGGTCTCGTGCGCTTGGAACCGCAGAACGCAATCCACCTTGCCGCGGCCCAGGCGCTTGCCCAGCGACTCGCGCACCTGGGGTTCCAGAGCCCGCAACTCCTCCGGCAGGCGCACGGCGACCTCGAGGTAGCGGTGGTTCACTGATCGCAGCTCCCAGACGAGTTTGCCCCACTGCGTATCCTGGTCGCAGCGTGCGTATGCGGTCATGCTCAGCGCCATGGCGGTCCGACATCCTGTTACAGGTTGTGGGGATGTTAACTGGCCGCCCCGCTACCGTCCACCGCTGGAGCGGCTATATTAAAAGGCATACAGGCCGCATTTGGTCGCATGATTTGTTACCATCGCTGAGGCAAGTCCCGGAAAATCAAGATGAAGCGATTGGAAAATACCCTTGGCAAAGGGTACATCCTGAACAGATACCGCATTGAAAAAGCCATCGGCGGCGGCGGGTTCAGTCTTGTCTATCTGGCCACTTTTCTCGAGGATGGCCGGCGTGTTGCTGTAAAGGAATACCTGCCGAACGCCCAGGCCAGGCGCGTTGAGGACTCGCGGGTGGAGCCGTTGTCGGAAGGCCTTGCCGGCGCCTATCGACAGGGAATCAAGCGTTTTTTCGACGAAGCGAGCGCGCTGGCCAAAGTGAACCATCCGAACATCGTGCGAGTCGAGAACTTTTTCCGCGCCAACAACACCGTCTATATGGTCATGCGTTATGAACGCGGCAAAGACCTGCGCTGGTACATCAAACACAAATCCGGAAAACTCAGCGAGCGATTCATCCGAACGGTGTTTCCACAGCTGCTGTTCGGCATGCGCGAACTCCATAACAACCGCCTGTTACACCTGGACATCAAGCCGGCGAATATCTTCCTGCGTCCTGGCGGCAAGCCTTTGTTGCTCGACTTCGGCGCAGCGCGGGCGTCGGTTGCCGGAAGCAAGCCGAGCGGTCCACAAACCCTGACCGTGGGCTATGCCCCAATCGAACAGCACATGGGTGGCCACCTCGGCCCGTGGACCGACATGTACGCTATTGGCGCTTCGATGTGGGCATGCATCAGTGGCAAGCCTCCACTGGCGTCTACCCAGCGGGCGATCAAGGACACGTACAAGCCGGCCGTGCGTGCGTTCGCTCGCCTTTATTCACCTCAGCTGCTGGAGGCGATCGACTGGTGCCTGGAGATGAACCAGCTGGAGCGCCCGCAAAGCGCCCAGGAGTTGCTGGACATCCTGAACCCGATGAAGACTGCCGAAGCTGGGCCGGAATCGGCCGAGACTTTTTGGACGTTCCGTTTGCCTTGGAGGAAAAGCTAGCCGCCATGCACTTCCAGTTGGCACATCACAGCCTCAAGGGATCGCGGCCGACGAACCAGGATCGCATCGCCTATGCCGAACGCGACAATGGCGTGCTGATGGTCCTGGCCGATGGGCTGGGCGGTTATGACGGTGGGGCGCTGGCGGCGGAGATCCTCACCCAGTCCATCGTGCGTGCGTTCCAGTCGGTCAGGCAACCCGTCATCGACAAGCCGTCCGCTTTTCTCGCCCTTGCAATCATGCAGGCGCACAATGCAATCCTCAAAAGTGGACGTGCCCATGTTCCGCCCATATCGCCACGCACAACCTGCGTTGTGTGTCTGGTGCAGCGTGGCTACGCCTATTGGGCGCACGTGGGCGACAGTCGCCTCTATCATTTCCACGACACCAATCTGTTGCAGCGCACCTTCGACCACAGCACTACCGAGCAGATGCATCTCGACGGTCTGCTGAGCGAGGACGAAATGCGACTGCACCCAGAGAAGGGCCATTTGCTGAAATGCGTAGGTGGACCACGCAAGCCCACGATCAGCCTCGGAGGAGAGACCGCACTCAATTCCGGCGACACGCTCTTGCTGTGCTCCGATGGACTGTGGCAGGCGTTGCGCCCCAACGAACTCGCGCGCTTCCTCGCGTTCGATTCGCTGGATGAGGGCGTCGAAGAAATGCTGCTAACGGCGGAGGGCAAGATGAAGAAAGCCTGCGACAACCTGAGCGCCATCGGATTGCGTTGGGAGGAAGACCTGACCAGCGAGTTGCCACTGCAGACCGTGAAAGTGAAGGAAACCAGCCAAGATGCGTTGTGGAACGATGCCTGCCGGAAAAGTGTGGACCAAAGGCGGAGGCCCGCAGACCTGGTTACACCTTCCCACGGCAAAGGAAAGCCTCTCGACGTGGCGATTCAAGAACTCGAAGACTTTGTCAAGCAATTCGAACCCAAACGCGGCCGGGACCGTTGAGTCGCACCTCCCTACGCAACCAGTTGCCTGGCAGCACGCCGATTCCTGTACAATGCGCATCCGAAAAACAACGATCCCTTCGAGCTCATGAGACCTAGCGGCCGCGCACCACACGAACTCCGCAATATTCGATTTACCCGCCAATATACGCGCCATGCGGAAGGCTCGGTGCTGGTCGAGTTCGGTGACACCAAGGTCATCTGCAATGTAAGCGTCGACGAGAAAGTGCCGGCCTTCCTAAAGGGAAAGGGACAGGGCTGGATCACCGCCGAGTACGGAATGCTGCCGCGCTCAACCGGTAGTCGCATGGCACGCGAGGCGGCGCAAGGCCGGCAGGGTGGACGCACGCAGGAGATCCAGCGCCTAATCGGTCGCTCGCTGCGCGCTGCGGTCGATCTCAGACAGCTTGGTGATCGCACCCTGACTGTGGACTGCGACGTGATTCAGGCAGACGGCGGAACACGCACAGCGTCGATAACAGGCGCCTGCGTCGCTCTGCATGATGCGGTCGCGCGCCTACGCGCGAAAGGTGTCCTGCAGGGAAACCCGATCCTCCACCTCGTCGCTTCCGTTTCGGTCGGCATCCATGGAGGCCATGCGGTGCTTGATCTCGACTATGCGGAAGACTCCTCAGCTGCGACCGACATGAATGTTGTCATGAATGATACCGGACAGTTCATTGAGGTCCAGGGCACAGCCGAGGGCGAGGCTTTCAGTCGCGACGAACTTCTCACCATGACCGAACTTGCCGCGCGCGGCATACGGCAACTGATTGAACTTCAACGTACCGTGCTCGGATTGCCTGCGTGAACCACCGACCCATGCACAGGATCGTGCTGGCCAGCAATAATCCCGGCAAAGTACGGGAATTCTCTGGGCTGCTCTCAGATTTGCATTACGAGATTCTGCCCCAGACCCAATTTGGGGTTCCGGAGGCCGAGGAAACCGGCCTGACTTTTGTTGAAAACGCGCTTATCAAGGCGCGCAACGCCGCGAAGCACAGCGCTTTGCCGGCGATCGCCGACGACTCAGGCCTTGAGGTAGACGTCCTGGGAGGCGCCCCAGGCATCTACTCGGCGCGCTACGCCGGGCCTGTATCGAACGACCGCCGCAATCTCGAGAAGCTGCTGGCCGACCTGGCGGGGGTTGCGGAACCGCAACGCACTGCTCGTTTCCAGTGCGTGCTTGTATTCCTGCGACATGAACGCGATCCAATGCCGCTGATCTGTCATGGAACATGGGAAGGACGCATCCTGCAACAGGCTCGAGGAAGCAGCGGTTTCGGTTACGACCCAGTGTTTTACGTCCCCACCCACGGCTGCTCGGCAGCCGAGCTCCCGCCCGAAGTCAAAAATGCATTGAGCCATCGCGGACAGGCGCTGCGGCAATTGCTGGCGGCGCTCAACCGTGTCCGAATTGAATGCGCCACCCAGACGCAATGATGTATCGGTTGACGGCACGACCGCGGGAGGCCGTGGCACCGGCGGCAGCCGCGGACTGAATTTATGCATCATGGTTTTCGCTGGCGTCTGAAGGTCGCCCTCGCCTTTGCAGTCGTCTACCTAGTGTGGGGTTCGACCTATCTTGCTATCCGCATCGGGGTGGAAACCCTGCCACCGCTGTTGTTCGCCGGCATCAGGTTTCTGGTTGCGGGAGTCATCCTGGCTGTCTTTGCACGTCTCAGCGGCCAGAACTTTCCGCGGGCTCCGGGTGAATGGCGCACTGTTTTCGTGGTGGGGATCTTGCTGCTGGCCTGCGCAAACGGACTCGTCGCCTGGGGAGAACAATGGGTTCCATCCAACCAGGCAGCGTTGATCGCCGCTACCACGGCATTGTGGCTTTCCGGTCTGGGTGCACTTGGAGCTGGAGGACAACGCCTGGGATTGCGTTCCGCTTTCGGCCTGGCGGTCGGTTTCGGCGGCGTCATACTGCTGCTCGCACCACGCAGCGGTTTTGTGCCGGACCGGTTTTCAGGCCAGCTTGCCATCTTGGTTGCAGGACTCTCGTGGGCAAGTGGGTCCATCTATATGAAGCGCAGGAAGCCCGCCACGCCACCGTTGATGTCTGCCGCCCTGCAGTCCCTGGCCGCAGGTACCCTACTGTGCGCGGCAGCTTTGCTGCTGGGCGAGGCCGGAGGATGGACGTGGAACGCAAAGGCAGCCCTGGCATTGGCTTATCTGGTCGTTTTCGGCTCCTGTTTTGCCTACGCCGCCTACATGTGGCTGCTGCATACCGTTAGCCCCGCAGCGCTAAGCACCTATGCGTATGTCAATCCGGCGGTGGCGGCGGTTCTCGGCTGGTGGATACTCAACGAATCGCTCGGACCCTATCAGGTCGCCGGGATGGTCATTATCCTATGCGCGGTGTTGCTCGTAAGTACCGCCAGACCAGCAGTGGCGGCCTGACACCGGCCACTACCAAGCCTGGTGCCACATCGATGACGGCGATGCGGACCTTGGCACGTCATACCCTGGGCAGATCCCGGCAAAAAGCTGCTTACAGCAAGCCTCTGTGAGGTTACCGAATTAAGCTGCCGCAGAAACGCGGTGGTACAATTTCCACCGTCGTTCATTCGAAAGGTTATCGATATTGCGCATTTCCGTGCCGCCGCTGTCGCTTTACGTCCACCTACCTTGGTGCGTGAAAAAGTGCCCATATTGCGACTTCAACTCGCACAGCCTGGGCACGACCACCGGCAAGTACAACCACGTCCCGGAAGACCGCTATATCGAGGCGTTGATCGCCGACCTTGATCATGACCTGCACAGGGTATCGGGACGCACGGTTCGCAGCATTTTCATCGGCGGTGGCACCCCAAGCCTGTTTTCACCGAGCGCCATCGACCGTCTGCTCGCCGGGATACGTGCACGCCTGCCACTGCTTCCAGAGGCGGAAATCACCCTGGAGGCAAATCCCGGCGCCATCGAGGAACGGCATTTTGCTGGATACCGCACCGCCGGTGTAAATCGCTTGTCACTCGGCATTCAGAGCTTCGATCCCGTTCTACTACGCGCGTTGGGCCGGATTCACGGCTGCGACGAAGCGCTGCGCGCGGTCGAAGCGGCACGCCAAGGCGGTTTCGACAACCTCAACCTGGACCTGATGTACGGCTTGCCGGGACAGAGTGTCGAATCGGCACTGTGCGATACGGATACCGCTCTTGCCCTGCGGCCCGCGCATCTGTCAATTTACCAGCTGACCATTGAGCCCAACACGCTATTCCACGCAAACCCGCCGCAACTTCCCGACGAAGACGAAATCGCTGCCATGCAACAGGCGTTACAGATGCGCGTTTACGATGAAGGTTACTGTCATTACGAGGTTTCCGCTTATGCCCTCGTGGGGCACGAGTGTCGCCATAACCTCAACTACTGGCGCTTCGGGGACTACCTAGGCATTGGGGCAGGAGCGCACGCCAAGATCACTGACGCGGCCGGCATTGGGCGCCTGTGGAAAGTGAAGCACCCTGACGATTACATTCGGGGCGCCGGAACGCCAGCGGCCATAGGCGGCGAGCAGCGCCTCTCGCCCGAGGAAAGCGCCTTCGAATTCATGCTTAACGCGCTGCGACTGCAGGGCGGCATTCAGGGCGCGCTGTTCACGGAACATACGGGTCTGCCGCTTTCTGCAGTCGAGAAACCCCTGCGCGAAGCCGAAGATAAGGGCTTGATCCGCCGGTCCGGCGACTCCTTGTGTCCGACTGAGTTGGGCCGGCGCTTCCTCAATGATCTGGTCGCTCTGTTTCTTCCCGCCGCCTCCGATGGTGCACAGACGCCACGCGAAGCAGCAGGCAGGACCACACGGGGGTAGCGACTGGCTGCCGAATTGATCTCTCGGCCGATCCCGGTAACGTCGAAGCGATACGCCGAATGCAATGACTGCGCCGTTGTGTCATCCATGATGCGCAGAAATCTTCCCGCCCGCTTTCGGATTGCACGCAATTCAACACACCAACGGCGCAAGCTGGACAAGCGGCTTGGCCAACAACATCCGGTTCGCGCCAACGGCTCCAGGGTTTGTGTTCCTCATTCGCGTCACCCCCTTTAAGACTCCTGAACACTGGGCTGCGGTTCGTCGTAGTCTGCCGGCCCCACACATTGCCAAAATCTGACGCGTATGTAGGTGGCGCAGCTGCTCGCGCCACCTCTACTCGGTGAACCGTCTCGCCTCCTGCGGCTACGGGAAATGCGAAAACTGGCGCCTGGAATTAGCCTGCGGCTGCATGGGTTGGCGAATCCAGTTACAATACTTCGATCCGGAAATGGTCACCGTGACCAGTTCTGTACTGGTCCTCAGCTACAGTGCTGGGCAGTGGCCGCAGACACCACGCGATCGGACCACTGGCCGGGTTGGCACGGACCACGCCGCCCTGCAATCCGGGGATGGCTCAAGACGCGCATGGGCCGCATTTCACTCGGGCGCCTAAAGCACGGATTCAAGGTACGACGTTGTTGCCCAAGACGGGGGATCACGATGCTGTGGCTTAAGGCCCTGCACATCATCTTCATGGTGACCTGGTTTGCAGGTCTTTTTTATCTGCCCAGGCTTTTTGTTTACCACGCGATGGCTGACGACACCACCAGCCGCGAGCGCTTCAAGATCATGGAACGCAAGCTCTACTACGGGATCATGACGCCCGGAGCAGTATTGACCATCCTGTTCGGGATGTGGATGTGGCTGGGCTATGGGTTCCATGGGCTATGGCTTGATATCAAGATCACCCTGGTCGCCATTCTCGTTGGGTTCCATATCTATTGCGGTAAGCTGCTTGTTGATTTTCGTCATGACCGTAACCGTCACGGACATGTATTTTACCGGTGGCTCAATGAGCTTCCGGCGTTGATTCTGGTTGCGGTGGTCATCCTGGTGGTGGTTAAGCCGATCTGACCCACGCCATACCGCTATTGAATTTGGCGCTGAACGGCTCCAAATTTAAACGTCGAATACTGCGAATAAATAATAATAACTGGTCTACAGGGATGGATGAGGCTGTCGACTCAGGAGAGGGTAATGCAAATCAAACTGGCTCTGTCCTTGGTGCTTGCGACCTGTAGCCTCAGCGTTGCCACAGCGGAAGGCGTGACTACTCTTGATCAGGCTGTCCGTTATGGCCTGCGTCACAATCTCGAGCTCAAGGCAAGCGGCGAACAGGCGCGCAGCGCACGTGCCCGGCTCGGCGTCGCCCGGGCAGGCCGCTTTCCGCAACTCAATGCGCGTTACCTCGTACAGCGCAGCGACAATCCGCTGAATGCGTTTGCCGACAAGCTGAACACCCGCTCGGTAAACCCGGCTACGGATTTCAGCGCCAGCGCTTTGAACGACCCCGGCGCCAGTACCGTGAATGCCACCGAGATAGCAGTGCAGCTGCCGATCTATACCGGCGGCAAGCTCAGCGCCGCAATCCGCGGTGCGCGGTATCACGAGCAGGCCGCAGACTTAAACTTGGACCGCATGCGCCAGCAGACCGTATTCCGGATAATGCGCGCCTACTACGTGGCGCAGGCTGCCATCCATGGCGGGCAAATAGCCGCCGACGCGGTGGCCGCCGCCCGCGAGCATGTCGAAACCACCCGGCGGCTGGTGCGTGAAGGCCGCATCGTGGTGTCTGATCGCATGACCGCGGAGCTCAATCTCGCAGCCGTCGAGAGCGCGAGCGAACAGGCTATCAATCGTGCACGCTTGGCACTGGACCAGTTGAAGCTGGCCATGGGCATGTCAGTCGACGAACATATCGATCTCCCTCCGTGGCAAGAAGTTGTTGTCCGGCCCCTGGATCCGCTGTCGGTGCTGGAACAGCGGGCACTCGCCACACGCACGGACCTCGCGGCAGCGCGCTCCATGACTTCCGCCGGCCGCGCCGGCATCGACGAGGCGCACGCTGCATTCAAACCTCAGGTCAGTCTCATTGCCAGCAGCGACTGGTACAGCCGCCACTTCGGCTTCGCCGCCAATTCCCAGAGCATCATGGGCGTAGTTAGCATGAACCTGTTCAGCGGCAACCGCGACACCCATGAGCTGGCCGCGGCGCGTAATCGGGAAACCGAATCGGAACTGCGCGTGATGGGCCTGGAGCAGGTGATCCTCAACCAGGTACGCGCCGCCTACTACAACCTCAAAGAGGCTATGGCGCGGCGCAAGATCGCGATGGCAAACGTCTCCAGGGCGCGTGCGACAGTGCGTCTAGTCAAGGAGCGCTATGGCGAGGGTCGCACGATTCTGCTTGACGTGCTTAGCGCGGAGCAGCTACTGGTATCGGCTCGCAACGAAAAACTCGCCTCGTCGCTGGATCTGGCAACAAACCAGACCGCCCTGCGGCTGGCCGAGGGCACTCTAGCCCCGCCGCAATGATCACGCCATAGGAGCCTGACAATGGGGCATAGAACCACGCGGCCAAGGACAGCATCGGTGCTGCTGTTTTTGCTGATGCTCGGCGCCTGTGGCGGGAAACCGCCGTTGCCGACGCCACCGTTGGTGCTGCCGCCGCTGGAGCGCCCGGTCATCAGGCTACAGCACTCGCCTTCCGCCGCGACCCCGGTATTGATTCCGGCTGCCGCAGCAGTCGTCTTTGGCGGCCTTCCCGGGGTTTTTGTCCTGCGCGATGGCCTCGCACGTTTCCGCATGGTCAAGATCGGGAAGCCCCGTGGCGATCGTCTTCAGATGCTGAGCGGCCTGTCAGGCAACGAGACCCTGATCCTAGGGAATCTCTCGGATGTGCATGATGGCAGTCCGATCACGGTGCTCCAAAAGTAGATCATGAGAAGGGGGAATCGTGGCCGAACCGACGAATCAGAATAGGCAGGGAGACGAACCGCGCCGAATGAACGTCGCCGGACGCATCACGAGTTACTTCGTCGACAGCAAAGTGACTATCCTCATTTTCGTCGTTGCCGTGCTTGCCGGCATCCTGGCACTCTACGTGACCCCGCGCGAGGAGAATCCGCAGATTGTCGTTCCGGCGGCCAACATCATCGTCACCAAGCCCGGCGCCTCCCCCAAAGAGGTCGAGCAGCTGATCATCAAGCCGTTGGAGTCGATCCTTCATGGCCTTACCGGCGTTGACCGCACCTACGGCATCGCGATGGATTCCATGGGCATTGTGACAGTCCGATTCTACGTCGGGCAGAACCGCGAAGCCTCGATGGTCAGACTTTACGACCGGATAATGAGCAATCTCGACCGCATGCCACCCGGCACCAACCTGCCGCTGGTCAAGCCCGTGAATGTGGACAACGTGCCGATAATGACCGTTACGCTTTCGTCTGCCACCATGGACGACTACCACCTGCGGCGCGTTGCCGATGATGTGCTCGAACACCTGCGGCGAGTCAAGGGGACTTCGCTGACGTACCTTCTCGGTGGGCGCAGCCGGCAGATCAATGTCAATTTCGATCTGGGCCGCATGCATCACTACAACGTCAGCCTGCTCGACATCCGGCGAGTGCTCGAAGCAACCAATGTCGACATTCCATCCGGCGCACTGGTTAACAATGGCACGGTGAGCACGGTCATCGCCGGTGGCATGCTGCGCAATGCCTCCGAGGTGCGCAACCTGGTCGTGTCGCTTTATGCCCATAGACCGGTTTATCTCAAGGATATTGCGACTATCACCGATGGTCCCGGCGACATCAAGTACGTGCACCGCATCGGATATGGGCCGTCTTACACCGGCGTGCGCAGTCCGGACTTTGAGGAGCCTGCGGTCACGATCGCGATCGCCAAGCGTAAGGGTACCAATGCCGTGACGGTGGCTGCCGGCGTTTTGGCCGAACTTCACCATATACGCCCGCTGCTTATCCCTCCCGGCGTCCATGTAGATATCACTCGCGACGATGGCAGGCGTGCAGATGAGGCGGTCAATACCCTGATTGAGCATCTGACGATTGCAATTGTGACGGTCGTGCTATTGCTCGTCGTGTTTCTCGGGTGGCGCGCCGCGAGCATCGTCACCATCACTATTCCCTTGATCTTGTTCATCACGCTGGCGGTCGGCATGGCTGTCGGACAGAGCATCAACCGCATCACGCTGTTTGCCCTGATTCTGTCACTCGGCCTGATGGTGGACGACTCGATCGTGGTCATCGAGAACATATTCCGACACTATAGTAAGAAGGGCGCCGACCGCCTCACCGGAGCGGTGAGCGCCGTCAACGAGATAGGGCGCCCCACCAATCTGGCGACGTTCACGGTGATACTCGCCTTTCTGCCGATGTTTTGGGTCCAAGGAATGATGGGACCATACATGGCGCCCATTCCGTTCAATGTTCCCGTTGCTATGATCACGTCGCTGGCCATCGCCTACTCGGTGGCGCCATGGGCAGCATACCGCTGGCTGCGCCTCAGACCCCTGCAGCACGTCGAGGAGCACGTGCCGGGATGGTTGGAACGCGGCTACGCGACAGTGATGGGCAGGCTGCTTGCCAGCCGCCGGCTGCGCCTCGGGTTTTTTTTGGGCATCACGCTTCTCATGGCGCTGGTGCTGGCCATGCCGGCGTTCAAACTGGTGCTGTTCAAGATGCTCCCCAATAACAACACCGACACATTCAATATAACGGTCGACATGCCGGCCGGGACAGCGTTGGAACCGACCGATCGTGTGGTGCGGAGAATCGGTGACATTCTGCGCACGGTACCTGACGTCACAAACTACGAATCGACGGTGGGAAGGCCTGGAGTCATTGACTTCAACGGCCTGCTGCGTGGCTCGAGCGTCAAGAAAGGCCCGCAGTATGCCGAGGTGCGCGTCAACCTGAAGGACAAGCGTGCGCGCAGCGAAACCTCGGTTGAAATCGTTCATTCGTTGCGGCCGGCAATCTCCAGGCTGGAAGCGAGGACCGGAGCCAACATCAAGCTGGTTGAGGAGCCGCCGGGACCGCCGGTGCGCGCCACGATATTGGCGGAAATCTATGGGCCCAGTTACCGCAAACTAAGGCAGATCGCTAAGGAAGTGCGCTATGACGTGTTTGCCAAGACCAAGGATGTGGTCGATATCGATGACAGCAACACCGCGGATACAATGCAGTACCGCATCGTGGTCGATCACAGGAAGGCGGCGCTCGCAGGCATTCTACCCGTGGAGGTCGCGCAAACGCTGCAGGCGTTTCTTGGTGGTTACAACGCCGGCGCGGTGCATATCGCCAAGGAAAAGGAGCCGGTCCTTATTCATTTCCAGATCCCGGTCCCGGACCGGGTCTTGCCGTCCGATCTTCGCAACATCTTTTTTACCAACCCGGCAGGCAATGAGATTTCGTTGGGTAATATCGCGCAGATCCGGCCAGTACAGGCGCCCAAGCCGATCCTTTTCCAGGATCAGCGCCCAGTCGTGTATGTGACGGGAGAGATGGGGACCGGCAGTCCGGTGTATGCGGTTTTGCACATGTGGCAGTATCTGCGCACCCACCGTCTTGCGGACGGAGTGAAACTTAAGCAGGACTTCATGTCCTATCCAGCGACGACCAGCTACGGTCTTCGCTGGGGCGGAGAGATGCGCCTTACGCTGGACGTGTTTCGCGATCTGGGCGGGGCATTTGCGGTGGCGATCATTCTGATCTACGTCATTCTCGTCGCCTACTATCGCTCGTTTGCGACGCCGCTCATCGTGATGGGCGCGATACCGCTGACGATCATTGGCGTGTTTCCGGGACATGCGATCATGGATCTGATTGAAGGGCACTATTACTTCACCGCCACGTCCATGATCGGGGTAATCGCACTTGCCGGCATTGTCGTGCGCAATTCGCTGCTGCTTATCGATTTCATCCTGGACTTCCGCCGTGCCGGGCACGGTCTGCGCGAAGCTGTGCTTCAGGCCGGCATCACTCGGATGCGGCCGATTTTGCTGACTGCGCTCGCGATCATCCTGGGTACGGCAGCCATGGTGACAGACCCGGTCTTCGGAGGTCTGGCCGTCTCGCTCATTTCAGGCACCTTTGCCTCGACCGTGTTGACGCTGTTCGTCATTCCCCTCGTGTACTATATGTACGAGCGGCGGCAGGAAGCCAAGACCGCGTCCGGCAACGCATAATCGGTCCACCCGCACCCCGGGGCAAACCGAGAACCCTGCGGTGGCACCCGGCGTGGCTGGCCCGGGGACATGGCACCGCAACGGCCGGTAATGTCAGCGGCTCTGTGACTCGCTTAGAATCGGGTGGCTGGCTGTAGCAGGCTTGCTCACCAAGTCAGCATAAGAGCGAGGCTCGGATGTCCAGGGAAGGCTGGCATTATACAAGCGGAGGGAGCCGTGCAACGCTGCCGCGATACCCTCAACAGACGCTCGCGGCTGCTCGAAGCTCCGGCGATCGGACCCTCCACCACCGCGCTGGCAGCACCTGACCCACCGACGCTTAAGTTTTGCATGGGGTTGGCGCTTCGCGTCCAGAACCATTAATTCCCTGGTTCGACTGAACTTTTCCGCCACCCATCACGCCAAAGTCGCATCCGCCGGCGGATGCTACCGGGCTGTTCGAACAGGCCTCTGTGGTATCCGGACGCGTTTAAACAGACCTTGTTCGACCTGCCTGAGGAATATCGGAAACATTTTCCGCCACTGTTGTGCTCACGCAAGTCGACGCATACCCAAAATATGCCTACGGGGCTTTGAACGGCACCTGCGGTCAGTGCATGTCGATGGGATCGACGTCCAATGCCCAGCGCGCTTTGCGTGCAAACGGCGTTCCTGTGATCTGGGCAAGCCACTGGACGAGAAAACGGTGCAGAGCAGGTCGCTGTGTAGCGTGGATGAGCAACTGTGCCCGATAGCGTCCTGAGCGGCGTTCCATGGGAGAAGGCACAGGATCCATGACCGTCACCCCAGGCACGGGCTCCAGTGCGTCGGCAATTGCGCGTGCCCGCTCCAGAAACGCCAGCGCATTGCCACGTTCGGATGTCTCCGCCCGCAGCAGCGCCAGGTGGCAGTAAGGCGGAAACTGGGCTTCCCGGCGTTCCTGCAGCGCGTAATCCGCGAAACCGGAATAGTCGTGTTGGCGCAGCGCGAGAAAAAGGGGATGTTCAGGATGGAAGGTCTGTATCAGCACTTCGCCCGGCTTGTCGGCGCGGCCTGCACGGCCGGCGACTTGCATGATGCGCTGGAATAGCTGCTCGCCCGAGCGGAAATCGTACCCGTACAGGCCTTGATCTGCATTGAGCACACCAACCAAAGTAAGATTTGGAAAATCGTGCCCTTTGGCCAGCATCTGGGTTCCGACCAGAATATCCGCGGCACCGGTGCGCACACGTCCGAGCTTTTCTTCCAATGCACCCTTTCGACGAGTACTGTCGCGATCGATTCGTTCGATGCTGGCCTCGGGGAACAGGCGGGCGAGGGCAGCTTCCACGCGTTCGGTACCTTCGCCGAGACCGCGCAGATTCTCCCCCTGACAATCCGGACATGCAGATGGCACGTCCGTGTCACTGCCGCAATGGTGGCAGCGGAGCCGGCCGGCTGCTTTGTGCAAGGTCAGGCGGGCATCGCAGCGCGGGCACGGCGCAAACCAACCGCAGTCATGACACATCAGCACCGGCGCGAACCCACGGCGGTTGATGAACAGGAGGCTCTGCTCCCTGCGCGCAAGTCGGTTGTGCACGGCCTCGATCAGCGGAGGAGCGAGGCCATCCCGGCGCGCAAGCCTGCGCAGGTCAAGAAGACGGACCGGCGGCAGCTGTGCCCGACCGACGCGTTCAGGCAGCTGCAGGAGCGCGTAGCGCGCCTGACGTGCGTTTTGCAGGCTCTCGAGCGAGGGCGTGGCGGAACCAAGCACCACCGGTACCCCTTCGCGCTGGCCGCGGCGGATGGCAATATCTCGCGCCGAATACCGGAAGCCGTCCTGCTGCTTGTAAGATCCGTCATGTTCTTCATCGACGACAATCAGACGCAGTGCCTTCATCGGAACAAACACCGCAGAGCGGGTGCCAAGCACGATGCGCGCCGACCCGTCACGGGCCTTAAGCCAAGCGCACAGGCGTTCCGAATCATTGAGGCCAGAGTGAATCACGGCAATGCCGACGGAAAAGCGCTGGCGAAAACTATCCACCAGCTGCGGGGTCAATCCAATCTCTGGCACGAGCACCAGCACTTGCGCCATGGTTTCTAGGACCCGAGCTATGACGCGAAGATAGACTTCGGTCTTGCCGCTTCCGGTCACCCCGTGCAACAGGTAGCAATGGAATCCCGGTGCTCCCCCCGTTATCGCGGCAATCGCCGCCGTCTGCGCCTCGCTGGCCTCAGGCGCATCCGCCACCCGCAACAGCGGCTGCGACAGGCAGTTGCGCGGGACTGTGGCCACCCACCCGCGCGCCACCAGTGACCGGACCGCCGAGCGCCAGCGTGCCGACAGGGGTGCCAGGGAGGCTTCGTCGGCGGCCGCCGCGTGCCCAGCCAGAGCGCGGAGAACAACAGCAGGTGCGCGCCGCAGCGTAGGGGCGGTACCAAGACGGGCACGCCCCGAGTCGGTAATGACCCAGCCATCGTTGTCGCTGACAATAGCGGGCCGGCCCTGCATCAGGGCCTGTGGAAGGGCGGAACAGATCACCTCACCGACGGGGTGGTGATAATATTCAGAAGCCCACTGCAGCAGGCTCAGAAGGTCTGGGGGCAGCAAAGGTTCCGGATCGAGCACATCCTGCACTGTTTTCAAGCGTGCCGCCGGCAGCGAGCTATGTTCAACGATGCCGATTACGACGCCGACGACGGAACGCCGGCCGAAGGGTACCCGGACGCGTGCACCAGGGCAGGGCAAGGGACCAGATTTCGGTGGCAGGTAGTCGAAAGTGCGAGGCAGAGGGGAGGGAACGGCGACTTGAACGATGCGCTGTGCCGAAGACATGGATGCACTGTACCACACCCGCGATGACCTCTCCGTGAAACATATTTCGATCCACGGAAACTGATGACATTTAAAACCGCTGCTAACTGATTGTGGCTAAACGGCTCTAGGTTTTTGCACGATGCCTGTGGATAACCCTGTTGATGATCGATCACCAGCTGCCCAGATGGACAAGGGGATCTTGGCACCGGATGCTCAACTGATCAAAAATTAGGCAAAAAAAATACATTAATGAACAATGTGTTAACGACAAATTGCCGAGAAAATCAGGGTGGCTTCGTCAAGGTTTATTTCAGCCGGAGAGGTAGTGCCATTATGTGAATAATTACTTGACGCATCGGGAATTTTTGGAAACGCGGCGTAAAGAATCGACCACCGGCAGCAAGCTGGCTGCTACCTCAAACTCGCCGGAAGGTCGAGCCGACGCGCCGAAGAAATCCCAATACGCCGGAAACAGACTGGTGATCCGAACCGATGTCTTCGGCCCTGGCACCGTCCGGATCCAGTCTCCCGAGAACCCTGTCCGCACACAGATTCTACACCGGGGTTCCCTGGTTATACTGTCGAATTTGCAGGCCCGGAAGGTACGGCAGCATTGTGCTGGCAATGTACAGTCATAGAATGACACTCATTTCAGCGATCGCCGAGGAAATATCACGAGCCAGCGGGAAGCATTTCCTGCCGTTAACCAGTTTCGCAGTCGGCGGCGGCTGTATCAACAAGACCGCAATTCTTGAAGGCCGAGGCGAACGCTATTTTCTGAAGCTGAACCATGCCAGCTGCTTGAGCATGTTTGAATCGGAAGCAGCGGGACTGCGTGAACTCGAACGACCTCAAGCGATCCGCGTGCCAGAACCCATATGTTGGGGTATGGCGGAAGGGCATTCTTTCCTGGTATTGGAGTACCTGGAGCTTGGTACGGCAAACGCACGTACCGCCGAGGAACTGGGGCAAGGCCTTGCGCGGTTGCATCAGATCCATGGCAACCACTTCGGCTGGAATCGCGACAATACGATCGGAACCACACCCCAGATCAATACGCCGTCAGCGGATTGGGCTGAATTTTGGGGCCAACGGCGTCTGGGCTACCAGCTGGAACTTGCGGCCCACAATGGATATGGCGGCGCACTGCAACACAATGGTGAACGCCTGCTCGCCGCCCTGCCGGCGCTGTTGGATGGCCATCGCCCGGCACCTTCGCTGCTGCATGGCGACTTGTGGGGAGGGAACTACGGCGCCGATCCGAACGGCAAGCCAGTGATCTTCGATCCCGCAGTGTATTTCGGGGATCGTGAAGCGGATCTGGCGATGACTGAATTGTTTGGCGGGTTCCCTCCGCGATTTTACGCAGCCTATCGGGAGACGCTGCCACTCGACGGCGGCTACCGGATACGCAAAAACCTCTACAATCTTTACCACGTGCTCAACCACCTGAATCTGTTCGGCGGCGGTTATTTGGCACAGGCCGAACGCATGCTCGCGTCACTCCTCAGTAGTGTGATCTGCTGAGCCAAAACCGACGAAACGGACGGTCATGCGCCGGTAAAGCCCGGAGCAGGTCCAAGGGCGAATATCAGCCGGACTGGATGGGGGCCGCTGCACCGGCGGGTGAATGGAATTTCGCACTCAGCTCGTGCACCGCATCGACCATGATGCCAAGACGGTCAGGGTCGGTCTGCTGGTGCACCCCATGGCCCAGGTTGAACACATGCCCCGGCCCAGGACCATAGCTGTCGAGGATGATCTGCACTTCCTGACGTATCCGGCCCGGCGACGCATAAAGGATCGACGGGTCCATGTTTCCCTGCAGAGCGACACGCCCGGCGACACGTTTGCGCGCTTCCGCCATATCCGTAGTCCAGTCCACGCCCACAGCATCGCAGCCACTGGCAGCTAGGTCTTCGAGCCAAGATCCACCGGCCTTGGTGAACAGAATAACCGGAACACGCCGACCATCGGACTCGCGCTTCAGTCCTGCGACAACCTGACGCATGTACCTCAAGGAAAATTCGCGGTAATCACGCGGTGTCAGTACACCGCCCCAGGTATCGAAGACCATGACAGCCTGAGCACCGGCGTCAATCTGAGCATTGAGATACATGGTGACGGCCCGTGCATTGATATCCAGAAGCCGGTGCATGGTGACCGCATCCTGGAACATCATGCCTTTGACGCGCGCATATTCCTTGCTCGATCCGCCTTCGACCATGTAGGTCGCGAGCGTCCAAGGGGAGCCGGCGAAGCCGATAAGCGGAGCGCTTCCGGCAAGCTCGCGGCGGACCAGCCGCACTGCATCGAGCACGTAGCGCAGACGATCTTCCGGATCCGGCACAGCGAGCCGTCCCACATCGGCGGCCGTGCGCAGCGGACGCTCGAACTGCGGACCTTCGCCGTCATTCATCCGCAGACCGAGGCCCATGGCGTCCGGAACGGTGAGAATGTCCGAGAACAATATGGCAGCATCGAGCCGGAATCGTCGCAGCGGCTGCAGGGTGACTTCGCAAGCAAGCTCCGGGGTCATGCAAAGCTGCATGAACGAACCAGCGCGCTCGCGCACCTTGCGGTATTCGGGGAGGTATCGACCCGCCTGGCGCATCGCCCAGACCGGGGTCGCGTCGACCGGCTGACGCAGCAGTGCGCGCAGCAGGCGGTTGTTCTCAGGCGGGACGCGGCTGTCAGTTGACGCTGCGTGAATATTCATCGCACATGGCCATTGCGGGCGTGACCGGTCAGCGCGGAAGATCCGAGCTGCCCATAAGAAATTCATCGACCGCGCGTGCAGCCTGACGTCCCTCGCGTATCGCCCATACAACCAGCGACTGCCCGCGACGCATGTCGCCCGCAGCAAATACTTTGGCCGCCGAGGCCCGGTAGCTGGTGTCGTCGGCGGCGACGTTGCCGCGTCCATCCAGCCTCAGACCGAGATCCTTGAGCATGCCATCATGCACGGGATGGAGGTAGCCCAAGGCCAGCAGTACCAGCTCCGCCTGGAGCTCGAATTCGCTCCCTGGCACCTCATGCATGGTCGGCGCCCCCCGGCCGTCTTTGCGCCAGTCCAACCGGATAGCACGCAACGTACTGACACGGCCGTTGTAGCCAGTGAACTCCTTGGTGCCGACACCCCAATCGCGCGTCGCACCCTCCTGTTGGGACGTCGAGGTACGCAGCTTTGCCGGCCAGTCGGGCCATGTAGCCAGCCGGTCCACCCCATCCGGCGGTCGCGGCAGCAGTTCGATCTGCGTCACGGACAGCGCGCCCTGCCGAATCGACGTACCGACGCAGTCGGAGCCGGTATCACCGCCGCCAATGACTACCACGTGCTTGCCGGTGGCAGTGATCGCGGCCTGTTCCGGTATATGGCTGCCCGCGATGCGCCTGTTCTGCTGAGGCAGGAACTCCATCGCGAAGTGTACGCCCTTCAATTCTCGGCCCGGCACCTGCAGGTCACGTGGGTGCTCGGAACCACCGGTAAGCACCACCGCATCGTAGTCGTCGAGCAGCATCCTGGCGGGTATGTTCATGCCGACGTGTTGATTCAGACGAAACTCTACACCCTCGGCGACCATCTGTCCGATACGCCGCTCGATATGGCTTTTCTCCAGCTTGAAATCAGGGATGCCATAGCGCAGCAAACCGCCGGGACGGTCGCTTTTTTCAAATATCGTCACTGCGTGGCCGGATCGGGCCAGCTGCTGAGCACAGGCTAGGCCCGCAGGCCCGGAACCCACGACCGCCACTTGCCTGCCACTCCTGCGCTGGGGCGGCTGCGGCTGAATCCAGCCCTCCTCCCATCCCTTATCGACGATCGCGTGCTCAATATTCTTGATAGTGACCGGATCGTTGTTGATGTTCAAAGTGCAGGCTTCCTCGCACGGAGCCGGACAGACCCTGCCGGTGAATTCGGGGAAATTGTTGGTTGAGTGCAACACTGCGAGCGCCTCCTTCCAGCGCCCGCGATAGACCAAGTCGTTCCAATCCGGAATGATGTTGTTGATCGGACAGCCCGTCTGGCAAAACGGAATGCCGCAATCCATGCAGCGCGCGCCTTGCCTGGAAACCTCCTGCTCTTCCAAAGGCAGCGTGAATTCCTTGTAGAACCGGATGCGCTCCTTGACTGGGAGATTCGCAGGATCTTGCCGGTTGATTTCCAGAAATCCGGTCGGCTTACCCATGCTTCACCAAACTCTCCGGCTGTTGCGCCCGGGATTGGGCCGCGGCCATCTCGGCAAGCGCGCGGCGATACTCTACCGGCATGACTTTCACAAATTTCGGCAGGTACACGTCGAAATCGTCAAGGATCGTCCGCGCACGAGGGCTGCCCGTATAGCGTAAGTGATTCTGGATCAGATGGCGCAATATGGCTGCATCGCCGTGTTCCAGGTGGTTGATATTGACAACCCCGTGGGACTCAAGCTCGCCTTCCTGGGCCTCGTGCTCACCGATTGCCTCGTCCTCTTCTGGCACCGGTGCCAGCTCGACCATGGAAAGATTGCAGCGCTTGGTGAAATCGCCAGCCTCGTCCAGGACAAAAGCGATGCCACCGCTCATACCAGCCGCGAAGTTGCGTCCAGCCACACCCAGGACCACCACCGTGCCACCGGTCATGTACTCGCACCCGTGATCGCCAACACCCTCGACCACTGCCACCGCACCGGAGTTGCGTACGGCAAAGCGCTCACCGGCCACGCCGCGAAAATAGCATTCCCCGTCGATTGCCCCGTACAACACAGTGTTGCCGACGATGATGTTCTCCTCCGCGAGGATGCGGCTGTCCGCCTGCGGGTAGATAACCAGACGTCCACCGGACAATCCCTTGCCTACATAGTCATTGGCATCACCACGCAACTCCAGCGTGATCCCATGCGCCAGCCACGCGCCAAAGCTCTGGCCGGCGGTGCCGTGTGCCCGGATCACAATCGTGTCATCCGGCAACCCGGCATGACCGAAACGCCTTGCCACCTCTCCCGACAGCATCGCGCCTATTGTGCGATTGATGTTCCGCACCGGCAGATCGATCTCGACTGGCGTCCGCGACTCCAGCGCCGGGCGTGCCTTGCGTATGAGCTCGTGATCCAGGGCACGCTCCAAACCGTGGTTCTGCAACTCACAGTGGTAAATCGCCGCGCCAGGCACGGTAACGGGCTGGTGCAGAATGCGGGAGAAATCCAGCCCCTTGGCCTTCCAGTGGGAGATGCCGGTGCGCATGTCGAGCATCTCGCTCCGGCCGATCATCTCGTCAAAGGTGCGAAATCCCATCCGCGCCATGTATTCGCGCACCTCTTCAGCCACGAAGAAGAAAAAGTTGATCACGTGCTCGGGCTGTCCGGTGAACCTTTTGCGCAAGACCGGATCCTGCGTGGCCACGCCCACCGGACAGGTATTCAGGTGGCACTTGCGCATCATGATGCATCCTTCCACCACGAGCGGCGCAGTGGCAAAACCGAATTCGTCCGCGCCGAGCAGCGCGCCTACCACCACGTCGCGCCCGGTTTTCATCTGCCCGTCCACCTGCACGGCTATGCGGCCGCGCAGCTGATTCAGGACCAGCGTCTGTTGAGTTTCCGTCAGGCCCAGCTCCCACGGGCTGCCGGCGTACATGATGGACGAAAGCGGACTGGCGCCAGTGCCACCATCGTGCCCGGAAATGGTGACATGATCGGAATGCGCCTTGGACACACCCGCCGCAACCGTTCCGACTCCGACCTCCGACACCAGCTTGACGCTGATCGAAGCGCGCGGATTGACGTTCTTCAGGTCATGTATTAGCTGCGCCAAGTCCTCTATTGAATAGATATCGTGATGGGGTGGCGGCGAGATCAAACCGACACCCGGTACCGAAAAGCGCAGCTGCGCGATGTACTCACTTACCTTGTGTCCCGGAAGCTGCCCGCCTTCGCCCGGCTTTGCGCCCTGGGCCATCTTGATCTGGATCTGATCGGCGCTGGCGAGGTACTCAGTCGTCACTCCGAAGCGCCCGGCAGCAACCTGTTTTATCCGGGAGCGCAGGGAATCGCCGGGCTGCAGCGCGATGTCGCGGACCACGCTTGGAATACGGGAACGCAGCGATTCACCCTCCCTGACCTCCGGATATCGGCGCGCATCCTCGCCGCCCTCGCCGGTGTTGGACTTTGCGCCGATGCGATTCATGGCGATCGCCAGAGTGGTGTGCGCTTCGGTGGAGATAGAACCAAGCGACATGGCGCCAGTGGCAAAGCGCTTAACGATCTCCCGGGCCGGCTCTACCTCGTCCAGGGGGACAGGATTGGCGGCCTCCTTGATCTCGAAAAGGCCGCGCAGCGTCATAAGGCGCTGGCTCTGGTCGTTGATAAGGCGTGCGTACTCTTTATAGGTGGCGTAGCTGTTTGCACGCGTCGCATGCTGCAGCCGGGAGATGCTTTCCGGCGTCCACATGTGCGCCTCGCCGCGGGTCCGGTACGCATACTCTCCCCCGGCATCGAGGGCGCCGCTATAAAGGGGTGCGTCGCCATAGGCAAGCCGATGCCAGCGCACCGCCTCTTCGGCGATCGCAGCGAGTCCTATGCCCTCGACCTTCGAGGCGGTGCCGGTAAAGTAGCGGTCCACGAATGCGCTGTTCAGGCCAACCGCCTCGAAAATCTGCGCGCCGCAATAGGACTGGTAGGTCGATATGCCCATTTTGGACATGACCTTGAGCAGCCCTTTATCTACGGCCTTGATATAACGCTTGCAGGCTTCCGAGGGCTTGAGATCGGCCGGCAGCACCTCGGCCATACCGGCAAGGGTCTCAAACGCGAGATAAGGATGAACAGCCTCGGCACCGTAGCCGGCGAGCATGGCAAAGTGGTGCACCTCGCGCGCGGAGCCGGATTCCACCACAAGCCCTACTTTGGTGCGCAGCCCCTCGCGGATCAGGTGATGGTGCACCGCCGAGGTCGCAAGCAGCGCCGGGACCGGTATGCGCGATGCATCAGTGTCACGGTCCGACAATATCAGAACGTTGTGACCGCCTCTGACCGCCTCCTCGGCCCGGGCACACAGAGTGTCGAGCGCCGCTTCCATGCCGTCAGCGCCCTGGTCCGCCGGGTAGCACATGCTCAAGGTCGTGGCGTTGAAACTTCCGTCGGTGCATTCCTGGATGCGGCGGATCTTAGCCATGTCCTCGCCGCTAAGTACCGGCTGCATGACTTCCAGGCGGCGGTTGGGCTCAGCCTGGTCGAGGCCCAGAAGATTCGGACGCGGTCCGATGAACGACACCAGGGACATGACCAGCTCTTCGCGGATCGGATCTATGGGCGGATTGGTCACCTGGGCAAACAGCTGCTTGAAATAGCTGTACAGGAGCTTCGGCCGATTCGACAATACCGCCAGCGGCGTATCGTTGCCCATCGAGCCGACGGCCTCCTGGCCGCTGATTGCCATTGGCGCCAGGATGAACTTGATGTCCTCCTGCGTGTAGCCGAAGGCCTGCTGGCGGTCAAGCAGGGCGCCCGCCCCGCATTCCGGCATCGGTACGGGCGCAAGCTTCTCGAGCACCAGCTGGGTCCTATCCAGCCAGGCGCGGTAGGGGCGCAACGCAGCGAGCCCAGCCTTGAGTTCGGCATCATCTATGATGCGTCCGGCTTCCAGGTCGATGAGCAACATCCTTCCCGGCTGCAGCCGCCACTTTTTGATGATCCTGGGCTCGGGTATGTCCAGTACACCCGTCTCTGATGCCATGACTACGATGTCATCGTCGGTGATCAGGTAGCGCGCGGGCCGCAGACCGTTTCGGTCCAGAGTCGCGCCGATCTGGCGTCCATCGGTAAACGCAACCGCCGCCGGACCGTCCCACGCCTCCATGAGCGAGGCGTGATATTCGTAGAAGGCACGCCGCTTCTCGTCCATCAAAGGATTTCCAGCCCATGCTTCCGGAATAAGCAGCATCATGGCGTGAGCCAGCGAATAACCGCCCGCTACCAGCAGCTCGAGCGCATTGTCGAAGCACGCCGAGTCGGACTGGCCTTCGACAATCAAAGGCCAAAGCTTATCGAGATCGTCGCCCAGAAGCCGGGATGACATGGTGGCGCGACGCGCCGCCATCCAGTTCACATTGCCGCGCAGCGTATTGATCTCACCGTTATGGGCGATCATTCGAAACGGGTGCGCCAGATCCCAGGTAGGGAAGGTGTTGGTCGAGAACCGCTGGTGTACGAGTGCAAGCGCCGTCACCAGATCCGGATCCCCGAGATCGGGATAATATTCCGCCACCTGGTCGGCCAGCAGCATGCCCTTGTATACCAGCGTGCGGCTGGAAAGCGATGGAACGTAAAAACCTTCTGCGCCCTTAAGCATCCGAACGGCGTGCTCGATACGCTTGCGCAGGACGAAGAGCTTGCGTTCGAAACCGTCCCCTGCGGCGACTGCGCCACGCGCGACCGCTACCTGTCTGATCACCGGTTCGACAGCACGGACGCCCTTGCCAAGCCGCAGATTGTTGGTCGGCACGTCGCGCCAGCCGAGCACCTCCATGCCCTCCGCGGCCACGGTTTGCGCCACGACTTGCTCGCAGGCGGCGCGCGCCTCCGCCTGCCGCGGCAAAAACAGCATGCCGATACCGTAGGAACCAGGGGCAGTTAAAGACACTCCAGAGCGCTGAAACTCCCGACGGAGAAAGGTATCGGGAAGCTGGATGAGAATTCCGGCGCCATCGCCAGCCAGGGGATCCGCGCCAGTGGCCCCACGATGACTGAGGTTTTTCAGGATCTGAAGCCCTTGCCCGACGATGGCATGGCTCTTCTGTCCTTTGATGTGGGCGATGAAACCAACACCACAAGCGTCATGCTCGTGACTCGGATCATACAAGCCTTGCCGCGAAGGCAGCCCCGGGTGACTCACGTTGTACCTCGTTCCACAAATGGCGCGTGCTGGACCGGGCGCACCAAAAAAATGCGCAAATTCCGGAGAATTTCAAGCGAAAAGCGCTTAAGTCTACCTTTTACGCACGCCCCCTTCAACGGGGCCTTAAGGGGAATTTGGCGCCGCGCGACATGGCGGCGCCAGCCCTCAAGTCAATGCGCCGGGATCGAACAGGCGCTGGTGCTCCTGGATGGCATAGCGATCGGTCATTCCCGCGATATAGTCCGCGACAATGCGGGCTCGGACCGAGGGCTGCGCCGCACCTTGCGCCTCCCCGACCTTCTTCTGGTATTGGGGTGGCAACAAGCGTGCATCGTCCATGAATGCCCCGAAAAGCGACTCGATGACTTTGTGCGCCTTGAGGGTCATGCGCCGCACGCGGTAATGCGCATAAAGCTGCTCGCGCAGAAACTGTTTGAGCTCCAGGCTCTGATTGCGAACGGCTTCGCTATTCGCAATTAACGGACTTGCGGCACTGCGAACGTCATCGACGGACATGGCTGCGGATTCTCTAAGCAGCAGGGCACTGTTGTCGATCAGGTCCACAACCAGTCGGTTGATCATGCGACGGACGATCTCGTGCACCTGGACGCGCTCGCTGATGCCCGGATGACTTTTGCACACCTGCGCATGCTGCTCACCGAACAGCTCGATTGCGCTCAGCTGTTCCATGGTGATCAGGCCCGAGCGAAGTCCATCGTCGACATCGTGATTATTGTATGCGATTTCGTCCGCCACGTTCGCGACCTGCGCTTCCAGACTAGGCTGTTTCCTTTCGATGAAACGCCGCCCCAGCTCGCCCAGCTCCGCCGCGTTTTTCGGCGAACAATGCTTCAGTATCCCTTCGCGCGTCTCGAAGGTCAGATTGAGTCCCGGGAAGTCCGCATATTTTTCCTCCAGGAGATCCACAACGCGCAATGACTGCAGGTTGTGCTCGAAACCTCCATACTCGCGCATGCAGGCATTCAATGCGTCCTGGCCGGAATGTCCGAACGGCGTGTGCCCAAGGTCATGTGCCAGCGAGATCGCTTCGGTGAGGTCCTCATTAAGATTCATGGCGCGTGCAACGGACCGGCCTATCTGGGCGACCTCTATGGAATGCGTGAGACGGGTGCGAAACAGGTCACCCTCATGATTGACGAAAACCTGGGTTTTGTATTCCAGGCGCCGGAATGCCGCACAATGCACGATGCGGTCGCGGTCGCGCTGGAACTCGCTCCGGTAGGAGGGTGATGGTTCGCGGTACTGGCGTCCACGTGAAGCTTCATCGCTGGCGGCGTACGGCGCGAGCTTTACCCCCAGGCTCACGTGCCGGCACCGCAATCTTTAAGCGTTTCTACCAGCACTGCTCGCGGCACGTCCGAACTAATCACTGCGTTGCCGATCCCCTTGAGCAGGATCAGGCGCAACTGGCCATCCTCGACCTTCTTATCCACGGACATCAGCTCCCTCATTTTGTTGACGTCGAGCTCTGTCGGAACCTGCGTGCGCACGCGCGCGGCGTCTTGGGCACCGAGCCAGCCAAGACGGCGCGACAGTTCCGCGGCAACCACCATGCCCACCGCGACCGCTTCACCATGCAGCCAGCGTCCGTAGCCCATGCCAGTTTCGATGGCGTGGCCAAAAGTATGGCCCAGATTGAGCAGCGCGCGCTGCCCGCGTTCCATTTCATCGGTCGCAACCACTGCAGCCTTGCTTCGGCAGGAACGCTCTATGGCAAAACCCAAAGCTTCGGGATCACGCGCGAGCAAACTGTCGACGTTGCCTTCCAACCAGGCAAGAAACTGCGCATCGCGGATCAGACCGTATTTGATCACCTCGGCGATGCCTGCAGAAAGTTCCTTGTCCGGCAGGGTACCCAGGGTATCGGTGTCGATAACGACACAGCGCGGCTGATGGAAGGCACCAATCATATTCTTGCCCAACGGGTGATTGACGCCGGTTTTGCCTCCGACCGAAGAGTCGACTTGTGCCAGCAGGGTCGTGGGGATCTGAATAAAGGGTACACCCCGTTGGTATACCGCCGCGGCGAACCCTGTCATGTCACCAACAACCCCCCCGCCCAACGCCACCAGCGTCGTACGCCGATCGCACCGCTGCGTCAGCAGGGCATCGAAAATGCGGTTCAAATCGGCGAGCGTCTTGTACTGCTCACCGTCCGGGAGAACGACCGTTGCCGGCGCGAATCTGCCCAGACGACCGGCCACCTTGTCGAGATACAGTGGTGCAATCGTATCGTTGGTGACGATCAACACCCGGCGTCCGGCGACGTGCCGAGCCAGGGGTTCTTCGCTTTCCAGCAGACCGCCACCTATATAGATGGGGTAGCTGCGCGTGCCCAGTTCAACGACCAGCGTCTTCATCGCGCGCCTCTGACTTCAGCCTGGCTATCACATCGCGCGCCACGGCCGCCGGACTCCTGCGATCCGTGTCAACAATCACGTGAGCGGTGCTTCGGTAGAGGGGATCGCGTACTCGCATAAGTTCCTCGATTTTGCCACGAGGATCGTCGGTTTGCAGCAAAGGTCGGCTGCGATCCCGGCGGGTGCGTTCTACCAAAATATCGGTGGCGGCGCGCAGATAGACCACGGTGCCGTTCTGTCGCAGAGCCTCCCGGCTTGCTTCGCTCAGGATCACTCCACCGCCCGTGGCCAACACGAGGTTTGGGCGGGTAACGAGATCGGCGATCGCCGCCGATTCGCGCCGCCGAAAACCGGTCTCGCCTTCAATCTCGAAGATCAGCGGTATGCTGGCACCAGTGCGGGTCTCGATCTCATGGTCCGAGTCACTGAAATCCATGGCAAGCATTGCTGCCAGGTGGCGGCCGATGGTGGTCTTGCCGGCACCCATCGGCCCGATGAGGAATATGCGTGAAGAGGGCGCATGCAGGTGCGCGTCTTTGGCATTTTCCGATTGGGGATCGCGGCCGGTCATTGCTGGCATATGCCAGCAATGTGAAAAGAAATCAATAGCGCTGCCTCGGATCTGGCCACAGCCCGGGCGGGAAACCCGCCGGGGCCGGGCCTCACCGCATGGTAAGTTTGCTGGAAAGGATCCGCGGGGTCAGGAACACCAGCAGTTCATCCCGGTCGTTCTGCACGTCCGTGCTTCTGAATGCCCAGCCGATGAGCGGAAGATCGCCGAAGAACGGCACTTTGCTGATGGTCGTGTTCTTCGTCTGATCGTAGATTCCCCCTATCACAACGGTTTCGCCGTTGTCCAGCAGGACCTGGGTAGTGATGCGCTTCTTGTTCATCGTGCTATCCGAGGGCGATGCCGAATTGAAGCTGTCATTGGTGATCCGCACGTCCAGGATTACGCGGTTATCCGGTGTGATCTGCGGCGTCACTTCCAGCCTGAGCACCGCATTCTTCGTGAGAAACGACTGTGTTCCCAGCCCGCCGCCCTGGGCGAGGAACGTTCTTTCCTGCCCTTGCTCGATAACCGCCTTCTTTTCGTTGGCCGTGATGATGCGCGGGCTCGAAATGATCTTGCCCTTGCCCTCCTGCTGCAGCGCCGAAAGTTCCAGATCGAGCAGGTTGCCGTTCGGCAGGCCCATGAAGGTAAGCGCCAGCGACCCCGGGGTAACGCTGTTGATCTCGTTGGCGGCCATGTTCACGCTGAGCGCATTGCCGGTGAGATTGAGCGCCGAAGCTGGGGTAAGGAGCTGCGCATTGCAGTCCAGAGAACCGCAGGCCACCGCGGTGCTGGTCTGGCTTTGTACGCCCAGACGCACGCCGAGGTTCCTGGAGAAATTGTCGCTGGCGTCGACGATGCGCGTCTGGATCATCACCTGACGTACCGGCTTGTCCAGCTTTTCAATCAGCTTGCGCACCTGACGGATCTTCTCCGGAATGTCCTGGATCAGCAGCGAGTTGGTACGTTTGTCGACGCTGACCTGCCCACGCGGGGACAGTAGCGTGTTCGACTCGGTCTGGAGCTTCTGGTAGGTGACGTTACCGGCGGCTGGATATCCCTGTTGGCCGGCGGGGCTCACGGCCTTGATGGATTTCAGAAGCTTCGCGATATCGTCGGCTTTGGCATAATTGATGGGGATCAGCGCCGTCGTGAGCGGCTCCAATTTCTGCTTCTGCTCGGCCGCCTCAAGCTTCATCTTTTGCTGTGCCGCCATCTCGGGCTCGGTTTCGACCGTAATGACGTTGCCGCTGCGGCTCATTGCCAGCCCTTTGGCGTTGAGGATCACAGCCAGCGCCTGGTCCCAGGGCACGTTGTTGAGGCGCAGGGTCAGGCTGCCCTTCACGTTGTTGCTGGCGACGAAGTTCAATCCAGTGAAATCCGCCAGCACCTGCAGTGCGGCGCGAACATCGATGTTCTGGAAATTGAGCGACAGCCTCTTGCCCGTATAAAGGGCATGTCCGGCGGCTTGCTCGGCCCCTGGCTTGGTAACCAGCGGCTTGATGTCGACGGTGAAGTCGTCGTCGGTCTGGTAGGCGATATGGTCATATTTGCCCGCAGACCGGATCACCATGCGCACGTCGCGCCCGCGCTGATAGGTATCGATATAGCGAACCGGGGTCGAGAAGTCCGTGACGTCGAGCCGGCGCTGAAGGGCGGGTGTCAGATAGGTGTTGAGAAAATCGACGGTGATTCGGCCCGGCTCATGGCGCAGGTTGATGCCCACCCCACTGTCCGACAGCTTGACGATCACCCGGCCATCGTCCTCGGGGCCGCGGCGAAAGTCGATGTTCGCGAGACCGTGCCTGTGCGTCCCTACGGCGGTGGCAAAATGCGTGACTGCGGTGTGCGTTGGCGCGGTGGTTCCGGTCGGGTTCGCAACCGTGATGATAAAGTCGTTGCCGGACACAGCGGTCGTATAGCGCGCCACTGTTAGAAGACTCAGCACCACCCGCGAGCGATGCCTAGCCTGGATCGCGATTACGTCCGAGACTGCCCCTTCACTTATATGAACGGTGCTCTGAGCGAGGTCCAGCCGGGTGTTGGCAAAATCAAACGAAATGCTAGGGGGATTATCGATGGTAAAAGCGGCCGGCGCCTGTGGTGGCCGTGCCATCTGCAGGCGGATCTGCATCAGGTCACCGGGAAGTTTCAGATAATCAACCTTCTGGATCACGTTCTTGCCGGCACTGCCATCTGCTGCCACAGGGGTCGGCGCCACAGCGGCGGCCACAGGCGCTGGTGCGGATGGCGGGGCACTTGTGGTAGAGGCCATGATCCAGTAGCCAAAACTGGTCGGCACCACCTTGAGATGTCCAGGTGCGGTCATCAGGAGGTCCACGTGGACCGCGCTACCGTCGTGCGCAAGATAGGGAAAGACGCCTTTAACCGGTCCACGACCATTCAGGTCGCTTACCGCGGGTCCGAGTTTGGCATGTGGGAAGCTCACCCGCAGACGCTGACCGTCCTCGTGCGTAGACACCTCGTAGGACGATTTGCCCTGAGTTCGCACCTGCAGCACGGGCGATGATCCGCTCGATACCCAGCTTATCGCCGAGATCTCAGCGGCAGTGACAGCGCCGGCCAGACACATCGAGGCGGTTATAAACAGCAGCCTGACAAGGTTGAGAAACCTTGTGCTGCCTGCTCCCTGTTGGTTTGAGATAGTTCTTTTCATAGGCTCACACCGTTAATTTACTCCGCAAGAGCGAGGCTCGCCTCGCGTTGCACCCATTGCCCCGTCGGACCCTGGATGAGCTCTGTAATCCGGACTTTATCCTCAGTAATTCTGGTGACAAGGCCGTAATTCTGTCCGATATGGGTGCCGACTCTGACGCGGTGTACTGCTCCGTCAGGCGCCACTACGATCGCCCAGACCTGCTTGCCGCGCGCAATGGTTCCGACCATTTTCAGCGAATCCAGTGGATACTGCTCCAGCGGCCCCTTGCGTCGGTTCAGATCCGGCCGTGTCCCTAACTGCGCCGTCGCGGGTTTCAAATTCGCGGGCGAAAACGGATCGGGCAGAGTGCTTGCCGAATAAGCGAAAGTCGCGGCGGGCTTGACCTGGGGGATGGGCTGCACCTTCGGCCTGCGGTTGGCATAGGAGTTCTTCACGAAGCCGCGCAGATCGGACATGTTATGACCACCGCAGCCAGCCAGACTCGCCGCGATGATCGCAAGAAGCAGTGCGTTATGGAGTTTCATTTCACGACCCCGGGTCTGAACGGCGGCCTTTTAAATGGCGGCTTCTTGGCGGTCAGGCGGGAAATCTCATCGGGCTCCAGATAGCGGTAGGTCTTGGCCAGGGTGGTCATCGTCAGGTGGTTGGTCCCGGCTTTGCTGGCGATGTCAATCTGACTGAGGGTGACGATGCGCGGCAGCGCCGCCAGATCGCTCACGAACTCGCCCAGTTCATGGTAAGTGCCCGTGACCTTGATGCTGACCGGCAATTCGGCATAGAAGTCCAGCGGCTTTTCCGCTTCGGGCTTGAACAACACAAACTGCAAGCCTCTTCCCAAGCCCGCTTGGGTGATGTCGACCAGCAGGTTGGGAACTTCTGTCTTGTCGGGCAGCTGGCGCAGCAGAGTCCCAAAAGCCTGATTCATCGTCAGCATTTGCTGCTTGTATGCCGGCAGATTAAGGGCAAGCGCCTTTTTCTCCAGAAAGGTCTGCTTGAGGCTTTGTTCCTGCTTCTGCGCCTGACTGAGCTGATCGATTTCATCCGAGATGACAAACCAGTAGCCGAGGAAAAGGATCAGCATGCACACCAGCGCGATGGCGCCGATTTTGACCGGGTACGGCCACGAGCCGATGTTGTTCGGATCTATGTTTTTCAGGTCGTCGAGCGTCATGACTTCGACTTTTCCTTCTGGGCGGCCTTGTTGGTCTCGATCACGTGCAAGGTGAACTTGCTCACGCGCTCGTGACCCTGAGCCGTAACGTTGATCACATCCAGGTCGGGCTTTGCGAACCAGTTGGACGAATCGAGGTTGCGCATGAACGCCGACACACGGGCATTGGACTGGGCCACGCCGCTGATCATTATCTTCGTGCCACTCTGCACGAGGTTTGTCAGGTAGATGCCCGGAGGAAGCCTTCGTGCCAGACTGTCGAATACGTGCACGATTTGGGTACGGTCTGCCTGCAGCTGCTGAATCACCCGCATGCGGGCAATCAATGCCTGGCGGTCCTTCTTCAGCTGCCTGATGGCGCGGATCTGCGCATCGAGCTTGTTGATCTGGGCAGTGAGATACTGGTTGCGCTTATTCTGCTGCTCAATACGGCTGTTCACGTTTAGGTACACGTAGAACAGGATCAGCAGCATCAGGATGGCGGCACCGATACCGATGCTCAGCAACTGGCGGTCCTGTTCCTTGCGGCGCAGCTGGCGCCACGGCAGTAGATTGAGCCGGGTCATGCGTCATAACTCCGCATCGCAAGTCCGCAACTGATCATAAGCGACGGAGCGTCATTGCTGAGCAGCTGTGGCTTGACGCGGGAGGACAGTGACATGCTGACAAACGGGTTGGCGATGGCGGTCGGCACGTTTATGCGCGCCGCGACCAGTTCGTCGATACCGGCAATCTGGGCGCAGCCACCGGCAAGCAGGACCTGATCCACGCTGTTGTAAGGGCTCGAAGAGTAGAAAAACTGCAGAGCGCGCATCACTTCCTGGCACATCGCTTCCATGAATGGCCGCAACACGTCGGTCTGGTAATTGTCAGGTAGCCCACCTTGCTTCTTCGCGAGGCCGGCTTCTTCGTACGAAAGACCGTAGCGGCGCTGGATTTCTTCGGTAAGCTGGCGGCCTCCAAAAGTGTGGTCGCGCGTGTACACCGAGCGGTTGTCATGCATGATGTTGATGTTCGTGGTCGTCGCGCCGATATCAAGAACCGCCACGGTCTTTTCCATGCCTCCGCCGGGCATGTGCTTGGCGATTAGGGTATAGGCATTTTCCATCGCGTAGGTTTCGATATCGATGACGACGGGCGTCAATCCCGCGCCTTGCGTCACCGCGAGGTAATCGTCCACGATTTCCTTACGACATGCAGCTACGAGCACGTTCACCTGCTCGGTACTGTTCTCAGCGGGACCGAGTATCTCCCAGTCCATGTTGACCTCATCCAGCGGATATGGGATGTAGCGATCAGCCTCCATTTCGAGCTGGGTCTGCATGTCCTGATCATTGAGGCCAGCCGGCATGTTGATAACCTTGCTGATCACGTGCGAGCCGGCAACGGCCACGGCCACATGCTTGCACTTAGTTCCGGACCGTTTGATCGCACGCTGCATAGTCTGTGCGACCTGATCGACCTCGGTGATCGTATGCTCCACGACGGCATTCTGGGGCAACGGCTCCACGGCATAACGCTCGACCCGAAAGTGGTCTCCGGACTTGCTCAGTTCAAGTATCTTGATCGACGACGCGCTGATATCCACACCGACAAGGGGTGGCTTTTTCTTAGCCAGCAAGCTTCCCAGCGAGGCCAATTTTTTCTCTCTTTTTCCAGTAAGTTAGACAGGATAGATATAATTTTGGTTTAAATGCTACCCCCAAATATAGACGATGGCGCAGGGAAATGACAAATTTCTGTTGGGCATGCGGGCCTATCGTTCTATACTGGTATCTATCCTTCTAAAGCTTATAGACCAGATCCGAAGTAGTAAGAAGTATTAGCACGCGATGACCACCCCCAGAAGTCCACTCGCCCGGCTTAGAAGGACCGCACATCTTCCCGACAAGCCCTGGCAGCTGGCCCTGATTGCCGTTAGCGGGCTGTTCGCAGCCGGCGTCTTGATGCTGGCCTTGGTCGCCCTGGTGCTCACTCCCACCTTGCCGTCCGTCAGCGGGCTCCGCAAAGAGCAACTCAAGGTTCCGATGCGTGTCTACACCGCCGGCGGGACCTTGATCGCTGAGTTTGGTGCGGAAAAGCGGATCCCGGTGACGTTCACGCAGATCCCGCCACTGCTCATCCACGCAATCCTGTCCGCGGAGGACGAGTCTTTCTACTACCACGAGGGTATTGATTTTGAAGGGATCGTACGCGCCGCCTGGGCCGACCTGCGCTCGGGACATCGGGGACAGGGGGCGAGCACGATCACGATGCAGGTCGCGCGCAACTACTTCCTGAGCCCGAAGAAGACCTACACGCGCAAGCTGAAGGAAATGCTGCTCGCCCTGAAGATCGAGCGCGAGTACACCAAGGACGAGATCCTCGACCTTTACGTGAACAAGATTTACCTGGGCAACCACGCCTATGGGTTTGCTGCAGCCGCGCAGGTCTATTTCGGCAAGACGCTTAGCCAAATTACCCTGCCGGAGGCGGCCATGCTCGCCGGCCTGCCACAGGCGCCGTCACGCGATAATCCCTTCAACAGTCACGGGGATGCGCGCGCACGGCGCGCCTACGTGCTGGGACGCATGCTCAAACTCGGATTCATTAACCGCGCGACCTACGACACCGCCGTGGCGAGTCCTCTTCCCTCGGCGCCTTCGTCCAAAGGGTATAGCGTTCAGGCGCCCTATGTCGCGGAGATGGTGCGCCAATACATGTATCAGCACTACGCAGCGAAAAGCTACGCAAAGGGCTACAACGTCTACACAACCATACGGGCAAAGGACCAGGAAGCTGCAAACCGTGCGCTGCAGAAGGGGCTCCTGGCCTACGATCGACGCCATGGCTATCGCGGTCCGGCCGGCCACGCACCCATCGGTGCCGACCCGAGCACGGGACAACTCGACCAGATACTGAAAGACTATCCGATCGTGGGACCACTCATGCCTGCGATCGTAACGCGGGTCGATGACCAGGCAGCGGCCGTATACACCCAGAACGGAAAGAACATTACGCTGGACTGGACGGGCTTATCCTGGGCCAAGCGTTACATCAGCGTCAACACGCAGGGGCCGCCTCCACAGCACGCCGGGGACGTCGTGCGTGTGGGCGACATCATTTATGTCCAACCGCTTCACAGCGGAGCCTGGCGGATAGCCGAAGTTCCCAGCGTCTCCGGCGCCCTGGTCTCGCTGGACCCGAACGACGGAGCAATCCTCGCCCTGACTGGCGGGTTTGACTTCTACCAGAGCAGCTTCAACCGGGTGACACAGGCCGAACGCCAGCCTGGTTCCAGTTTCAAGCCGTTCGTTTACTGCGCCGCCCTGGACAAAGGCTTCACGGCGGCCAGCGTGGTGAGCGGGGCGCCTATCGTCGTGCCGGACGCAAATCAGGGGGCAACGTGGCGGCCCGAAAACTACGAGCGCAACTTCGTCGGCCCAACGCGCCTGCGCAAGGCCCTGGCCCTGTCGCTGAACCTCGTGTCGATAAGGCTGTTGCGCGCGATCACACCGGGTTACGCGGTCCAATACCTGGCCCGTTTTGGTTTCGACCCAGCGACGCTGCCCGACAGCTTATCTCTGGTCCTGGGCTCAGCCTCGGTCACCCCGCTGCAGATGGTCACGGCCTATGCGGTATTTGCCAACAGCGGCTACCGGGTCAAACCGCATTTCATCTTGCGCATTGAGGACGAGGACCACCACGTCCTCGAACAGGCCAATCCTCCAGTGGTGTGCGATGCCCACGACCATACCAATGCCGCACGCGACGGTGGTGGCGGGGCGCCTCCTGCCTGTCCGACGCCGCAGCCGCCGACCCCCCTGGCCCGATCGACTGTGCCAGGCACGCTTTCAGATGCGGCCGGTCCTGCAACGACGGCCCCGACCCAATGGGCACAGCGCGTGATCAGTGCCGACGACGCCTTCGTCATGACGAGCATGATGCACAGCGTGATCACCTCCGGCACCGGGCAGGGCGCCCTGGCGTTGGGACGCAAGGACCTCGCCGGAAAGACCGGAACCACCAATGATCAGCGCGATGCATGGTTTTCGGGATTTAACCCTCATGTGGTCACCACTGCGTGGGTCGGCTTTGATCAGCCAGCACCGCTCGGCCGTGGCGAGGTGGGTGCCCGCGCGGCGCTGCCCATCTGGGTCGATTACATGCGCACAGCGCTGGCCGGCTACCCGCAAGAGCCTCTGATTTCCCCGCCGGGCATCGTCACAGCCATGATCAATCGCGATACCGGCGAGTTGGCCAGTCCGACCGATCCGAAGGCCATGCAGGAGTATTTCGTCCAAGGCACTGTACCCAAGGCGGGAGTCAGCCTGGATGTCACCACTCCCGGCACACCACCGCCGGAAAGCGTCCGCCAGGGACTATTCTGATGCATCACAAATCTGGCCCGTCGACACGACGGGCACGCCATCGTGGCCGGTCCGAGGACATTGCACGCCGGGCAGGGCCACGCGGCACGGAGCAGATCCGGCAGCACATCTGCACCGAGGCGGCGCGCATCATGGCCGAAGAGGGCGTCACGGATTTTCACGCTGCCAAGCGCAAAGCCGCGAACCGCCTGAATCAGTCGGAGACACGCTATCTGCCCTCTAACCACGAGGTGGATACCGCGCTGAATGCCTACCTGCAGCTGTTTCATGCCGACCGCGTTTCAGCGGCCCTGGTCGAACTCCGCCGGCTGGCTGTGGAAGCAATGCGCTTTCTCGCATCATACGAGCCGCGCCTCGTCGGCGCAGTCCTGAGTGGCAATGTAACGCCTTTCTCCGAGATCCAGCTGCACCTGAACGCGTACACTCCTGAGGAAATCGCCTTTCTGCTGCAGGAACACCATATTCCCTGCGAAGAATCCAGCCGTCGCATCCGCTTTGGCGGAGAGCGCTACGAAGTCCACCCGACCTTTCGGTTTCTCGTGGATACCACCGTCGTGGAGTTGATCGTGTTCACACCGGAGGGCGGGCGCGAGGCGCCATTGAGCCCCGTGGACGGAAAACCCATGCATCGCGCCAATCTGCGCGAAGTGGAGATGCTACTCTCCAGCTCCCGGCCATCGAATCCGGTTGCTTGAGCCGGACACTTCGCAGTCGTTCCCCTCGCGGGTTTGGGCCGTGTTGTTGCCTTGCCAAGTTTCTGTGGATCAACTACAGTAATTTTTCAAGGGCTTACTAAAATAAGCTGAGAAAAACTATGATGATGATGCGCCTCGCCAGGGGCCGTTTGTCGTGATCCCGCACGGAAACGTGATTCCTGGACTATACATTTCACAGACGCGCGGAGGTGGCGGGCTCAAGGTCACCGCGAGCCGCAGTCAATGATTGCGCCGGAAATCCATGCAGTTATTTCAAAGAGACATCGATGTTTGAAGGATCAGGAGCGGCTATAATGACACTGAGACGTTCACTCACTGGGCTGCTGTGCCTCGTGTTTCCTTTGGTCATATCCGGTTGTGGCGGGGGCAACGCCCCTCCCCCGAGCGGCAGCATGACCATATCGCCGCCGTCCACGTCATGGACCGTCGGTGCAACAAATCCTCCTGTTTATGAAATGCAGTTCCAGCCGTTCCTGGTCGTAGTCAAGGACGCCAATGGAATCCCGTTGAAGGGGGTCAGCGTCATACTATCCCTGGGCCTGTCGGCGGGCACGTCGACCAACGCGCTCATGACCATTTATCTCACCGATCCGACGACCGGTCAACCGACCACCCCGATTACGACTCCCACCGACGTGACAACCAACAGTTCCGGCACGATCAACCTGTGGGTGGGAATGGAGACAGGCGGTACGTTGAATTACAGCGGCAATCTCTTCGTCTACAGCGGAGCGCTGCAAACAAGTGCGTCGCTGAGCGTGGTCTGCAAGGCCGGGACGTCTGTACCCTGTAGCTAGCCGGTCGGCAGCACCGAAAGTAAAGTAGGACTGCATCTGATCGTGGGGCGGCCGGCGACGCTGGCCGCTTCAGCTTGACCTACGCTCCAGTTGAGTTGACCGGAGCCCGACTGACGAACGCGCTGCGCTGCGCCGTCTGGTGTTGGGCGGCCGGAGATTCTGGCTACGAAGCACAAATAATCCGCAGATTCCAAGTGTATTCGTCGCGACCCTGGACGTTCCAAACCGGAATCAAAAGTCTTATGCCGATGGATCATGGCGACAACTAAAGAATCCCAATCGGGCACCCGCCCGGTCACACCGACAAGCCAAAAGCATGAAGTCACGGTGCTTTCCGTGTCTCTGCGCGGATTCGCGCGTTTGGCGGAAAGCGCGCCGGCAGCTGATCTCATAGCGTTTTTCAGAGCCTATGTCGGCCAGCTGGAGGCGGTGGCAGCAACCCACGGTGGTCAGTTCCTGCGGTCTCTGGGCGATACCGTAGTTTGGGTGCACGGCATGGCGCAGGCGGATCACGCCGTGCGCGCCTGTCACACAGCGATCGAACTGGTGCACCGGGCCCATCTGCTCCAAACCCAGTCGCCCACGAATACCCTGCCGCCGCTGGACATCGACATCGGAATCAGCACCGGCCCAGTGGTAACCTGCGGCACCGGCGCCGACTTCGCGGTCATCGGCGATGTGGTTGAGTTCGCCGCACACCTGCGGTCGCTGAATACCACCTATGGTACTCATGTGCTGTTGAGCGAGCCGACCTGGCGTGAAGCCAGGAAATCCTTTTCCAACTTTCGCGAGATCGATGTGCGGCAGATCCACGGCCGACCCGAGCCGGTTCGGCTCTATGAGCTGATGCTGCCACGGCATTATGCCGAACTGGGCTGGGTTGCGGAGTTCAGCCGCGGTTACGACCTGTACCACGCCGGCCTGCGGCCCCAGGCGCGCCTCGTATTCCAGCACCTGGCGGAGCACGTCAACGACCCGGTGAGCCGCTGTCTCCTGGAACGCTGCTCCGCTTTACGGCGGCGCCGGGACGACTGAGCCCGGGACGGCCGTTGCGCAACTGACGACGGAAGAAACCCGTTAAGGATCACCGCCAGCAAGTCTTTAAGGTCAAAACGACACTGTCCCGGCGGCGCGCCCTTACACCAAAGAACGTCGTCGAGCCACTGAAAATCTGATTCTAAGGCATGCCCCGGAAAATGGCGGTCTACACCGCGCCGGACAAGGCATCGACCTATCCCCAGCAACCACTGCTTCTCGCTCCGCGCCGGCACAGGTAAAATGCGGCGCCACGACGCAATGGCGTCGCCACCACCAGGCACGACTTTGAAAGAGCACATCAACGATCTTCTGGCGCAGGCCGTGCGAGAGCTCCAGACCAACGGCACGCTGCCCCCGGAACTCGATTACGTCAACGAGTCGGAACATTCGCGCAATCCGCAGCACGGGGACTTCGCGAGCAATATTGCGCTCGGCCTGGCGCGCAGCGCCGGCATCAAACCGCGTGAACTTGCAGGGAAGATCGTTGCCGCGCTACCGGTGTCCGACCTTATAGCACGCGTTGAGATTGCCGGACCAGGGTTCATTAATTTTTTCCTGGCACCCAATGCCCACCAAGACGTGGTGAACCGCATAATGGATGCCGGCGAGGCGTACGGGCGGTCGACGGTCGGCAATGGCCGCCGGGTGCAGGTGGAATTCGTTTCTGCCAATCCCACCGGCCCGTTGCATGTCGGTCACGGGCGCGGCGCTGCCTATGGCGCAGCGGTGGCGGACCTGCTGGCGGCGGCAGGTTTCCAGGTACATCGCGAATACTATGTCAACGACGCCGGCCGGCAGATGGACATTCTTGCCACGAGCGTTTGGCTACGCTATCTCGAGCTTTGCGGCGAACAATTCACTTTCCCAAGCAACGGCTACAAAGGTGACTACATTTTTGACATCGCGGCTACGCTACATCGCGAAAACGGCGACGCCTTGCGCCAGACTGCGGCCACGGTCTTCGAAGACATTCCGCCCGACGAGCCCCTGGGCGGCGACAAGGAGACGCACATCGATGCACTAATCGAGCGTGCCAGATCCCTGCTGGGCGCACAACGGTACCGCAAGGTCTTTGATCAGGGCCTGGCCGTGATTCTGGACGACATACGCCAGGACCTCGAGGAGTTCGGGGTGGTGTACGAGGAATGGTACTCCGAACGCTCCCTGACGGAGCGTGGCCTGGTAGACCGGGCAATCGAGCGGCTGAAGCACAGCGGCCATGTCTACGAGAAGGACGGTGCATTGTGGTTCCGTTCCACCGACTATGGTGACGAAAAAGACCGCGTCATCGTGCGCGAAAACGGCCAGAAAACCTACTTTGCCTCCGATATCGCGTATCACCTGGACAAGATGGAACGCGGATTCGAGCGTGTAATCGACATCTGGGGAGCTGATCACCACGGTTATGTTCCGCGGGTCAAGGCGGCCCTGTCCGCGCTCGGCCGGGATCCGTCGAAGCTCGACGTGCTTCTCGTGCAGTTCGCAATTCTGTATCGCGGCGGGGAGAAAGCCCAGATGTCTACCCGCAGCGGCGAATTCGTTACGCTGCGCGCCTTGCGCCATGAGGTGGGCAACGACGCCGCGCGCTTTTTCTATATTTTGCGCAAGTGCGAGCAACACATGGATTTTGATCTCGATCTTGCCAAGTCCCAGTCAAGCGACAATCCGGTCTATTACCTGCAGTACGCGCATGCAAGAATATGCAGCGTGCTGCGGCTGGTCGTCGAGAAGGGGTTGACGCGCGAGCGCGAGCGCGGCCGCCGCAACCTTAGCCTACTCAGAGAACCGCACGAGCAGGCCCTGCTCGCGTGTTTGGCGCGCTATCCCGAGGTCATCGAAGCGGCGGCCTTGAGCTATGAACCGCATCTGCTGGCGTATTATCTGCGCGAGCTTGCAAACGGCTTTCACGCGTATTACAACGCGCATGTTTTTTTGGTCGAGCTGGACAACCTTCGCGACGCACGGCTGAACCTCATCGACGCCGCGCGTCAGGTGCTGGCCAACGGGCTCGGACTTCTGGGCGTCTCAGCTCCGCAGGCAATGTAGAGGACCCTCATGGCACAACAGACCCGGCGCACGACAGCGCGACACCGCAACCGCGAGGCCCGCTTCAGCTGGCGGCTACTGCTAATCGGATTCGCCCTGGGCCTGGCGGTCATGTGGGCGGTTCAGCACATGCTGAACGGCGGGCGTCTGACCGGTCTGCGGAAATTTTTCGCGCACCACCCGACGGCAAATGCGCCGGCCCAACCACCCGCCGCGGCAGCGCCGGCCCTGCCCAAGCCGACGTTCGATTTCTATACGATCCTGCCCGAGGTCGGTAGCGGAATGCCTGAAGCAGCACGGCGCAGCAGCGCCAGGAGCGCGAACCCAGAGTCTCCAGGAAAAGGGGTGCGCTACATACTACAGGCCGCGGCTTATACCAACAGCCACGACGCCGACCATCTGCGCGCCCGGCTTGCCCTCAGCGGGATCGAATCATACACAGAGAAAGTCAGCGTTGAAGGCCGGGGCTCCTATTACCGTGTGCGCCTCGGACCGTTTGCCAGCATGGCAGCGATGGCTTCTGTAGACCACAGGCTTGCACGGCTCGGCATCAGGGCCATACCACTGAAGGTAAAGGCCGCACCGCGGACCTGAGCGCCCGGACAAAGTCCGGGTTGCACGGTGGCACAACCGCCGTGCAGAAAAAATTTCTCCGGCCCCGAAAACAAATTGCATTGCGCGATAAACCCTCCTATCATGCGCCGCGTTTTCCACGGCACCGATGGCGACTCAGCTGACCGGGGGTGCACGGGAGCTACTTCAGCCGAAACTGCCACAGACGCCAGTTTCGGGGTTTCAAACTTCTTGGGGAGCTTACCCATGCGCTCATTGGGGCATCAGATCGTAGCGGAGTTCTATTCGTGCAACCGCGAGATCTTGAACGACGTCGATTTCGTCAGAAACGCCATGCTGGAAGCCGCGCGCAAGGCCGGCGCCACCATCGTCACGGAAGCCTTCCACCACTTTTCGCCGCATGGTGTCTCAGGTGCCGTCATCATCGCCGAGAGCCATCTGGCAGTCCATACTTGGCCCGAGTTTGGCTATGCCGCAGTAGATCTGTTCACCTGCGGTGACAGCGTTTCTTCGGAGATCGGATTCAACTACCTGCGCCAGGCGATCCAGGCCGGTCACGTGTCCACAATGGAACTGCACCGCGGCCAAGTAGACATGATGGGCGCGGCACGCGATCCCGTTGCCGCCTAAGGCGCTGAAGCTTGTGAGCGCCCGATCAATGTCAACTATGCGCACAGTTGACGCAGCTCAATCTTCCAGATAGGTGTAGCCCTCGAGCCCGTCGCGGATCTCGGCTAGGTAGGCGCCGCGTTGGGTAGCATCGAGCCAGTCGGCCGCCCCGATCTTGTCGCGGTACGCCGCGAGCAGGTTCTCGGGGTCGAAATGGACATAGCGCAGCACGGAATCTGCCGTATCGCCGCGGCGTGCTTCGGTCAGACGATAGCCGCCGTCGTTAGTCGGCTCGACCTGCACCGAATCGGTGTCCCCAAACAGGTTGTGCATATCACCAAGGATCTCCTGATAGGCGCCGACCAAAAAGATGCCCAACAGGTAGGGCTCGTTCGGGCGCAGCGCGTGCAGGGGCAAACTCGGCTCAATGCCTTCACCATCGACATAGAGGTCCACGCGCCCATCAGAGTCGCAAGTGATGTCTTGCAGGACTGCACGGCGCTGCGGTTCCTCGTCGAGGCGGCTCAAAGGCAGAATTGGAAACACCTGGTCGATCGCCCAATGGTCCGGTATTGACTGAAACAGGGAAAAGTTGCAGAAGTACTTGTCCGCGAGCTTCTCGTTGAGCTCATCCAGCGTCTCGCGGTGATTCCGGATCCCGGGCTGCAGTCGCTCGCGCACGCGCTGACAGGTGGCGAAATAGAGCTGCTCTGCCCGCGCGCGCGCTGCCAGATCGAGAACACCGTGCGTGAACATGGCCTGCGCTTCCGACAGGAAATGGGAGGCATCATGATAGCTTTCCAGCGTCGGCCGCTGCGTGATCCCGTCAAGCCCGCGCCACAGGTCCTGGATGACCTGCGGCTCGCTCTCCCGTGCCCCTTCCGGCATGTCCGCGCCCGATGCTAACTCCACGTCAACAACCTTGGTGATGAGCACCGCGTGGTGCGCCGTCATTGCCCGCCCCGACTCGGTTACGATATCAGGATGCGGCAGGTCGCATTCCACACACACTTCTTTGAGCGTGCGCACAATATTGTGTGCGTATTCCTGGACACTGTAGTTCATTGAGCAAAACGAGCGCGACCGGGTACCCTCGTAGTCAACGCCCAGACCCCCGCCGACGTTGACGCAGCGGATGTCCGCCCCCAGCCGCCGCAGCTCGGCATAGTAACGACCCGCCTCGCGCATTCCGCTCTGGACATGCTTGATGTTTGCGATCTGGGAGCCCATATGAAAGTGCATCATCTGCAGAGCACCGAGCATTTCGGCCCCCTGCAGGCGCTCCACCACACGCAGGATGTCCGCGGCCGAAAGGCCAAATTTGGATTTCTCACCGCCCGTATTCTGCCACTTGCCAGCGCCGAGAGAAGCGAGCCGCACCCTCACGCCGAGCAGGGGTATAACTCCCAGGGCGCGGGACTCGGCAATCACCAGATCGAGCTCGGAAAGCTTCTCCACCACAATATTGACCCTCAGCCCGAGCTGGCGGCCGATGAGCGCCAGCCGCACGTACTCTCGGTCCTTATAGCCGTTGCAGACCACGATATTGTCGGGGCGAGAGCAGGCTAGGACCGCGAGCAGCTCCGGCTTGCTCCCGGCCTCGAGACCGACGCGCTCGCCACCGTGCGCGACAAGCGCGCTCACCACGCTACGCTGCTGGTTCACCTTTATCGGATAAACAGCGGTGTAGAGACCGTGATAGTCGTCGGACCGGCAGGCGCTGCCAAAGGCTTCACACAATTCATCGATGCGGTGATGGAGGATACCGGAGAACCGCACCAGGACTGGAAGTGTCAGCCCGCGGGTGGCAAGCTCTGCCGCGAGATCGTGCAGATCGATGGACGGGCCTTTGCCGCTTCGCTCGCTGTCGGACTGGGTCCAAGCGGGATTAGGGTAGGCGACCACGTGGCCACGCTCGTTGATGTCGAAATAGCCACTGCCCCAATGCGCAATGTTATAAGTGTCGCGAGCCTTTTGTATGGTCCAGTCGGTCATGGGTGAAAACCGGGTTAGAGCGCGCTGATGATACAAGAGAAGCGGAAAAAGTAATAAAATAGATTATTCAGAATTTTCGGGACGATTGAAATCGAGCGGATTGATCCGCTTCATGGCAGCTTGCGCATCAATCCGGAGACTTCTACCGATGGCGTTGGACAGAACCTGGTACACCGAACAATGGGCCGGCCAAGGCTCGGCGATTTCGCTCAAGATACTTGACAAGGTCCATGACGAGCAGTCTCCCTACCAGCACATCGAGATCTTTGAAACCGAGACTTTTGGTACGTTGATGACACTCGATGGACTGGTTATGGTGACCGACCGTGACAACTTCATTTATCACGAAATGATGTCCCATCCGGCGCTGTTCGTGCACCCCGAACCACGGCGTGTGCTGATCGTTGGCGGCGGCGACTGCGGGACCTTGCGCGAAGTGCTCAAACATCCCACTGTGGAGCTGGCCGAGCAGGTGGAACTCGACGAACGCGTCACGCGCGTGGCGGAGAGATATTTCCCGGAGCTATGTGCATCGAACGCCGATCCGCGCGCACGGTTGCGGTTCGATGATGGGATCAGGTGGGTCGCACAGGCACAGCCCGGCAGCTATGACGTGATCATCGTGGACTCGACAGACCCGGTTGGCCCGGCGGCCGGGCTGTTTTCGGAGGAGTTTTACCGCGATTGCTTCCGCGCGCTGGGAGCCCATGGAATACTGGCCGGACAAAGCGAATCGCCGCTGTTTCATCCGCAGCTGATCAAGTCCATGCACCAGGCGTTACGCGCTGCCAACTTCCTGGACGTGGCGGTACTGAATTTTCCGCAATGCACCTACCCCTCAGGGTGGTGGAGTGCAACGCTCGCCTGCAAGGATTCCTCACTGTCCGGGTTCCGCCAGGAAGCGGTTGCCAGCAAGAACTTTCCCACCCGCTATTACAACCTCGGCATACACACGGCAGCCATGGCCACCCCGGAATTTCTCTATGATATGCTGCTGTGAACGCCCCACCCGTCCAGATTGAATGTCCGGCGCGTTCGGGGTATAAATCCCCGCATTCACAAGATAAAAGCGACTTTTCCCAAACCACCAACACCGAGCACCAATCATGACCGACCCTGAAATTGCACAGAAGGCCCCGTATGCCTTAGACCTAGCGCCTGGCACCTACTGGTGGTGTGCGTGCGGGCAATCCAAGACGCAGCCGTTCTGCGATGGCTCACACAAGGGAACGGAGTTTGTACCGTTGAGGATCGATATTGAAAGTGCTACGAGCGTCGCATTATGTGGATGCAAACGCTCGACCAGCAAACCTTATTGCGACGGCACACATAAAAAGCTGTAGCGGTGGTTAATCGGAGACAATCAGCGACATTCAGGTGGGAGCGGCGCAGCCGGAGCCGGCTCTACATTGCCGTTGAAACGGAATTTGCCGAGGGTAGGTCATCATGAGAAAAGCTGCCGCTGTCGTTGTCGCCGTGCTGCTGGGATTGGTTGTCGTTGCGGGCGCCGCCTCATAC
>DAHXOO010000080.1 GCA_027364845.1 Pseudomonadota bacterium
TAATGCCAATTTGGCGAAATGTGGATCGCCATCCCATTTTCGCAAATGATTTATCCTAAGTCCGACAGGCTCCTAGGCCGAGCAGCAATCCTCGCTTCCGCTTTTTGCCAAGCGTATTCGTACTCGCGTCGTCGTTACTGGTCCGTGCGGAACACAAAATCGGCTCCAATGAGTGCAACTCACTTTAATTCCTATTGATCTTTTGCTCACCTGCGTTGACCTTCAAAACCTACAAAATTTGCCGCAGACCTTGTGACCCACCCAGATCTCTGTATCTTCAGTTTTACTTCAGGCCAGTCCGGAATGCGCAAACACCGACAATTTTTGCAATGCCGCAGGTTCTACTCTCGGTCAATTGCCATCGCCGATGAGCGCCTCGCTGTCCGCATCGTTGCCCGTCGGCTCCGATGCCACGATAACCCCCGGCGTGAAATTGATCCGCAGGCCGGACAGGCCGATGCCAACCAGCCACACCAGCGTAACACTGGTCCACCAGAACCTGCGCCCGTGCGCACCGGCCGAACGGACGTAACCCCGTCGACGTTCCGAGGAGCCAGGGGCCCAGGAAGCGCCTATAGTGATTCTCATGCCTTAATCCGCTGCCCCAGAAGCGCGGCACCGTTGAGGGGATAAAGCACCTCGTCAGCATCAATGGCCCTGGCCACCTAGTCCGGCCTTGATCGCAATTCAATCGCTACTCAATTGGGTATCTAGAAGAGAGTGCGAATCGAGCCTGGTGTCGGTGCCCTGTCAGAGCAGCCAAAAAGCCGGAAATTCGGGTTGTCGTGTCACGTATGGACGGCTACGCTTTTTATGGGGATGTCCGTAGGCATGCAGGCTGGCGCAGAAACGGGCCAAGGTTCAGGGAGATCGCCGTGTTGCCAGTCTCAAGAACAGCGAAGCAGGCCGTCCTGGTCGACAACTCCCCAGATAGGCTCACACTAGCAGAGGCGGTTTAATTCAGGGGAGGGTAGCACGTGACAGGCCTTGCCGATAATTGTTCTGGCAGCGTTTTGTACCACAGATTGGTGGTATCGGTGGCCCTTTTCTAGGTACTACAGAGACCCGTGCAAAATCCTCAAAAAGTGATCATGACTCCACATCGCCCCGACTACAGTCCCGTTCAATGCCTGCCAAGCGACCGGGAGATCTCCTCATGATGACCGGCAATCTAGGAGCATCGGTGACAAAAAGGGGTTCAACGCGGATTCGTGTGGGTGATTTTGCATGATCCGGGAGCGGTGGCAAAAAATGCGTAACGATCTTCATGGCCAGGTATTGGCCATCGCGGAAGCCCTACACCTTGCGCTGGATGACGCGAATCGTGTTGTTCAGTCCTTCTACACATCCGAGCCCGACTTTGTTGTCGGGCTTGCAGTAAGAAACGGTGCCGTCCCAATTACATTCGATCATTTGTGCGAACTTCTCGAACGGCTTGAGCCGCTGCCACTTGAGTGCATCTTTCCAGTTCTCAATGAACTTCCCGGCCCAGGCTTCGCTCGAGTAGTCCCACTGCTGTCCGAGCGATGTTGAGAATACTGGGGTGATGGTGCAGCTTTCCGGGTAAAAAACGCCACAAAGTGCGCGTGCCTATCACATGCAGGACCCCGGCACGCAGTACCCACCAAGCGCCCGCACCAGGGACCTGAGGTTCCAGAGGCCATTCGGGGATATCGGGCCCGGATACAGGCATCCGGCGATTCGTGGTAATGCAACACAGGGATAGCCCATGGATATTGTGCATCACACATGTATCGGCGGAATCGGATTCGTCGCGCTGTCCGCGCAAGGACAAGAACTGGCCGGGCTGGGATTTCTGGTCGGCAGCGTATTTCCCGATCTCGATGTGGCGTTCATTGCAGCAGGCAAGCGCTTTTATCTTAAGCGCCATCAGGGACCCACGCATTCGCTACTGCTCGCACCGTTCTATGCCGCAGCACTCGCGGCAATCCCTGCGTGGCAAATTGGCTGGAACTGGGTGCTGTTTCTGGGGCTGTACACAGGACTCACTGTCCACGTACTGCTCGATGTGTTCAATACCTTCGGCATCCAGCTCTTTTGGCCGCTCACGAAGCGCCGGTATTGTCTCGACGCGGTGTTCTTCATCGATGCCGTTGCCTGGACCCTGACCGCCGGGTTCTTTGCCGTTGTGACTGCCACGCGGGTTTCGCCGGGCTTCGTCGCCATCGGTTACGCCGTGCTGTTCGTCATGTACGGGTGTGCCAAGCTCATTTTGCAGCGCCGAATCAAGATACGCTTGCGCGTCGATTTTGCGATTCCTTCGGCCTGGAATCCGTTCGGCTTCCTGCTCTTCACGCGACGCGACGGATGCCTGGAAACATCTACCTACAATGCCTTGACGCGTCGCGTGTCAGCGATCCACGCAATTCCCGGTACGTCACCCGAAATCATGAAGCTGGCACGGCACAGTGCGGTTTTTCGAGACATGGAATCCATCCTGCGTGGCCTGAATGTGACCCGCGTAGAAGAAGACCATGAAGGTACGACAATTGTGGCTCAAGATCTTGCCGTACGGAATTTTGGCGGCACGTTTGGTCGCACCGAGCTGCGTTTCGATCCGGATGGACGGCTACGTTATGAGATGGCTCACATTTGAGGTTCAGCATGAACCGGGCTTCCGGCTCAACCTGCTTGACCTTATTTTTATCGCGGCGCTCGTCGCCGCGAGTGCCGTCTGGTACAGGACATTCCCGTACCAGTACCTTTTCCTGCTCCCCGGCTACGTCGGCGGTTCATTCTTCCTGTTCTGCAATCTCTTTCGTATTGGCAACCGCATGGAGATACCGTGGTACATCACGTTCGTGGCGATCGCGGTCTACGGGTTTACCTTGCCCAGATTTCCCTGGCTGCTTTTGCTGACCGTCTGCGAGGGCCTCAAGTGGGTACTCATCGTCTATCGAATCCGGCGGGGAGTCTATATCGGTGCGTTTCACCGCCCTCTTGCCCGGTTCCATGTCACGTCCTGAACTTCCCTGATTTCACAGACACCTCACTAAGGCGGACAATTGCGCAATTGGAGGAAGTTCAAGCCTCTTGATAAAGCTCTTTACGATCTTCGTTAGCCGCAATTTCATGAGACCGGGCCGACCACGGGCCTCAGCCTGCGACAGAACGGCCTCGCCCCCAATGACCCGGCCACGCAGCGTGACGCCCAAAAGTTTCAGGTGTAACCGCCTTGGCGGTGTAGATGGACGCGACAGGCGCACTGATAGCTGCCGAATCCATGCCACCCGCTTCTCCAAGTACACCACCACGTCCACAGCGTACTTTTCGATCAGCAGATGTTCATAATGCACCGTAGCAATGCTCATTACCGCCCAGCGGCACGTGGAGAAAAGAGCCCTCCTGCATCCGCTTCCGAGGGTTAAATCACCCGAATCGCTGAATCATCCACGCCGCCGCATACGGGCGATGCTCAATAACCCCAACATCCCCGAACCGAAGAGCCACACAGAGGCCGGTACCGGCACGGGGGCAACGTAGTTGTATCCGCTCGCACTTGTAACAGTGACACCGGTGTAGAGCCCAGTGAGCGTAATCGAGGGATCTCTTGCGATCCCGGCTGAACTCGGCGGATGGTTTAACCTAACATACCCGGAGTTACAGATTGGGTACACTTCCCATTAATAATATGGAAGCCGCGGAATTCTATACGTCCGCTGCCTATCCGTGCATAAAAGTGATGACCTGGAAAGAGGGTGAACCAACCGAACATTACTTAATGCTTATTGACAGCCGGCCGCACTGTGGATGGCATTCTTGCCCAGTCGGAATTCGGCCGGCGATGATATCCAGGAACTTATATCCCTGCGAACACGACTAATCAGAAATTATCGACCTGCTGCCCAGACTGGACGGCTCCGTACCATCCGAATGACCTTGCCTTGGCAACGTGGACCCACGGCGCACCTATATTCTGATTCTGCAATCTAAACGTGCGTAGTGCTTAGACCAGATACTGAACATTCAGGGAACCTAGCGGATGAAACACGTATTTAGACTTGCTGGATTCGCGCTTGCAGCATTGCTGCTCGCACCAGTACAAGGCATGGCCTCGCAGACGCCGGTATTCACCTCATCAGTGATTGAAACCCAAACAGGCACCCCTGCCAAGACGAAAAATCCAATCGTGCGGCTGTTCCGTAAACGGAATGTCACTTCTGGATTGGCCGGTGCTTATATGACCGGCGCCGCGTTGGGAGTGCTGGACTGGGCCGGTCTGCACCAGCTCGACCACCCAGTGCACGAGGACACGAGCGGCATATGGTCTGTTGCGCGCGTGGGCCAATTCCCTGCGGAATTGATCGGCATCACCCTGGCCGGGGCCATATGGGAAGGTGGTAGCAATCGCCTTGGTCAGACGTTGTGGCAGAGTGTGGACGCCGCCGCCATTGCCGGAATCTCGACGCAGGCTTTGAAATATACCTTCCAGAGAGAGCGTCCATCACAGACCACCGACCCCAACAAGTGGTTCCAAGGAACACACGCGCAAAGCTTCCCGAGTGGCGACGTGTCTTCCATCACGGCCCTGGTAACTCCAATCATCCTCGAGTACCACAACACCGATCCCTGGGTGGATACACTCGCCGCCGTTCCGGCGTTCGATATGGCTGCCCGGGTCAAAGCCCACGGCCACTGGCAAACCGACGTGGTCTCCGGCGCGGTGGTGGGCATCATCAGCGGCTATTTCGCCCATCGCTTCAAGGAACCGTTTATCCTGAGCCTGTTGCCGAATGGCTTCTATGTTGGCCTGAAATCGAGGTTTTGATAAATGGCGGAACAACCGATGGCGCCGGCTGTGTCCATTGCTGCTTTTGATTCGCCTGCCTGGCCCGGCACACCGGTATGCGCTTCACCCATCTATATATCGGCGCACAGACAGGCAAAGAGCGCACTATCTCGATTCCCTAGGCAGGCGTGCCGGATAGGGCTGTAGAGGGCCGGATCAATATACGGGCACCAGGCTATATCCCTTGGCCTGGTAACCAATGGCAGAGATGTAGCCGTTGCCGACCACATGCACATCAGGAATTACGTCGTCATCTGCGATATTCATACCCTTGAGTGCCACCCCGCAAGCCTGAAGCTTGATACCCATGCCCTTTAGCTTCTTAATCGCTTTCTGGACTCCTGCTACCGCCCGCTCATCCATGTAGGAAATGCCGCGGCGGTCCTTCGTCAGGAACGCGACGTCTGGACCGACGAACACGACCACAATTGTGGGCCTCACACCCTGGGCGCGCATCCCGGTTTCGGTCTTCTTGACGACCGACAGCACGCCCGCCACCCGCTGCGGATTGTTCACTGCAATCATGAACACGGCTTTGGCCGCCTTGAGGCCGTGCAGAGCGTCGGTATCCTTGGGCGCGGCCGCTTGGGCACGCGCCATAACCAGAAACCCGGCAATCATCAGAGCAGACATTGCAATCCAGCATGATCTAGTACTCATCGAGTTCTCCTCTTGCAGTGAGTGGAAGCAAAACGCGCAAACGACAAAGGATGCCCAGGAAGGGCTTATTCCGCGCGATCATATCGCCGGGGCTGAAAGCCGGCAACGCGCGGTCCAGCTGGCACCCCTCCTCCATCGGGCAATGAGCCCTGGACCTTCGTATTATTCCCAAAAGACTGGACGTAATTATAGTCTCCATGACTAGAGCCAGGCCGTCATGGTTGCTGAATCACATGTTCCTTATCGTCCTGAAGCACAGGACTTCCGGCACCGGGAAAAATTTTCTTCTCTTCGCTTTCAAAAATCCGCCACTTTTGAAAGCAGGCAGTCCTGAGTTGCCCTGCAGTTCTTCAAGAAGCGAGTTTCTCCACAAACTGCTAGTCACCCGCCAAGCCCTGCACCATCTCAGCCAGCCGCTGCGGATGGCGATGATGAATCCAGGCAAACACGACCACCCCCGAAAGCAGGTAGACAAGGAAGAGTGCCGTGACCACCCCCTGGGACGAAGACGGAAAAGGATAAAGGTTACCGGCTGGCTTTGGCATGAAACTTTACCACTCCGACCGCCGTCCTTCGACGCCTGACAGGGTGTTTATCGCTGAAGTCATTGGCTGGGATAAGATGAAAGGGTGATACCCCTCCATCACCCCCATGGGAGTATTGGCGATGAAACAAGAAGAGGCAAAAAAAGTTCCTCGAAGCCATTGAACTCAAGCGGCAGGGCTTGGGTACCCGCGAGATCGCCCGACGTCTGGGTGTCTCTCGTCCCACGCTCAGTGGCTGGTTGAAGCAGGAGACCTATGCGGACGGACGCGGCTGGGCCAAGGGAACGTTACGAAAATATACGCCCCTGGTGCGCGAGCGGGTGATCACTTTGAAGCAAGCCCGCATCGATCAGGAGAAATATTTCATCGGGTCTCCTCACATTCAGATGGACTACGTGAAGCGCTACCCCGGGGAGGATCGCCCCTCGCTCTGGTTCATCGATGAATCGGTGCGCCAGGCCGGACTCCAAACCCACGCGCCGAAGAAACGCACGAAGGGTCAAAACATCATTCAACGCCACCGCTTCCCGATCAAGACGATCGTGGGGCTTGGACGCATTCAGCAGGCCTGCGACTTCATCGGCAAAAAATACATCCTGGGCTCGCGCGAGTCGATCTCGGTGTTCTCCACCAGCTACACCCAATGGTTCGAACTGTACCAAATATACCGTGTTTTAGCCGAAACCGTGGAGGCATCGGTCGAGCGGCTCTCGCGGTTCTGGCGCGATCACCCGATCCCGCACGTGATGCGTATTGACAATGCCACGACCTTCCGCGGCAGCCCGCACCACCCCGCGGTAGTCGGGCGCTTTCTGAAGTTCCTCTTGAACTGCCATGTCACGCCGCTCTTTGCCGCGCCCTACCGCTCCTACACCAATCCGCACATCGAGGGTCACAACCGCACCTTTACCGAGAAGCTCTGGAGCAAACACACGTTTACCTCGCTCGATGCCATTGATGCCGAATGCGCGCGCTTCAATGCCGAGAGCGAGGAATTCTTTCGCTTCAAATTCGAGGAGCGGCTGCGTGCCAAGGCACTTCGCTATCATGGCCCCGGCGCGACGATCAATCTGCAGGCGCTCACCACCACGCGTGGCAAACGGATCTGTTTTATTCGCTTCGTCGAGACCTGGAAAGAACGCCATGAAGAAATCGGAATCGTGGTCTTGGAGCGGTTCATTGATTTGCCGGCGGCCTACCTCAACCAATACGTCTTTGCCTCGCTCGATCTGGCCGCCGCGAAACTCACCATTATCTCGGAAGTTGAGGGTCAGGCGACGGCCATTACCGTCAGGCCCTTCCCGTATGAGGCCTGATGGAGGATGCGTAAGGGTGGTAAAGTTTTATTCCAAAGTTAGCCCCTAAGCCATTGTGGAACTCGACATGGCCAACAGCCGCATGAAGGATATCCATGACATCTGGATGCTGGCGCACAATCTGGATTTTGATGGACAGCGCCTCAGCGAAGCAATACAGAAAACCTTCGAGCGGCGTACGACAAATCTTCCGGCATCAACACCAACCGCCTTCAAGTTGGAGTTCTTTGAAGACAGCAAAAAGCTGATCCAGTGGCGGGCCTTTTTGAACAAAGGACTTGTGTTGGCAGAGGACATATCGCTCGCAGATGTTGTCAAGGTGCTGCGCGATTTCCTGCTGCCGCCAACCGAAGCGTTGATAGCGAAAACAGAATTCATATCGCGATGGAGCCCAGGCTCTGGGACAAAGTAACGGAATAGCCACGACAACAGGCCCAATGCATTTAACCGACTATCGCTCAAAATACTTCGCTCACGAGCTGACCACGTGTTGTCCTGCGGATAGCGTAGAAAAACCCGCGGGTGCGGTGGCCAGTGCCCAGGCAGATCTGAACCCGCATCGGGTCGATGCAGTGCCCCAGAGTCTGGTTTTTGGGATCTGAGTACCCCAAAATTGTTCCAAACTCGGGGCTGATATGTCTAGAGTTTACGGTAAGTCATTGTTTATGAATGGCGCTCCCTAGGGGACTCGAACCCCTGTTTTCGCCGTGAGAGGGCGACGTCCTAGGCCACTAGACGAAGGGAGCAGTGACTGGCCTTTTCCGGGTGCTTCGGAAGGAGTGCTATTATACGCAGCCGGACTTATTTAACAATGAACAATAAATATCCATCGTCGGTCTGATACATGCCCGAAAGGTGACACGATTAACACTCCCTTGATTATTCCGCGTGCCGAGCATCTCATTTCACGCACGCTCATCAGCGACAATGCCTTGAAGGTGCTCTATCGGTTGCGCGATGCGGGCTATGCCAGTCTGCTGGTCGGTGGCTGCGTGCGCGATCTGATGCTCGGGCACGAACCGAAGGATTTCGACGTGGTGACCGACGCTGAGCCTGAGCAAATCAAGGAGGTTTTCCGCAACGCGCGCCTTATTGGCAGGCGTTTCCGTCTGGCCCATATTCAATTCGGACGTGAAATCATCGAGGTCGCTACCTTTCGCGGCAATCCCGCGGGTCACGGCGAGGGTGAGCCGCTGCTCACCGGCGACAACGGGGAGGCTGCGTCTCTGCCGGCGCGTGAAACTCGGCGTGTTGCGCCCGCGGACTACAATATCTTCGGAACCCAGGAGGAGGACGCGTTGCGGCGGGACTTCACCGTAAACGCGCTCTATTACAACATCCGCGATTTCGCCGTCATGGATTATGTCGGTGGTGTGCGCGATCTCAAGGAAGGCGTTTTGCGCATGATCGGCGATCCTCAGGCCCGTTACCGCGAGGACCCGGTACGGATGCTTCGCGTCGTGCGATTTGCGGCGAAACTCGGCTTCCTCATCGAGGCGGCTACGGCGGCGCCGATCCGCGAGCTTGGACATCTGCTACTCGATGTATCGCCGGCGCGCATGTTTGAGGAAGTCCTCAAGCTTTTCCATGGTGGTTATTCGGCCGAAACCTACGAGTTGTTGCGCAGTCATGACCTGTTCCGCTACTTGTTCCCGGCCACCGACGAAAGCCTGGCGCTGGAAAGCGACGGTTTTCCGCGCGTGTTTCTGCCCAAGGCTCTGGAAAGCACCGATATACGGCTGGCCGAGGGCAAGCCGGTGAACCCGGCGTTTCTGTTTGCCGCCTTTCTGTGGGAGCCGGTGCGCCTGCGGATGGACCAGCTGGTCAGTGAAGGCATGAAAGATCAGGATGCCCTGCGTCATGCCGCAGACGCGGTGTTACGCGACCAGCAGCGGCACATTTCCATTCCCAAGAGACTCAGCTTTCCGATGCGCGAGATCTGGGAGATCCAGCTGCGCTTGCCGCGTCGCCACGGCAAGAGTGTCGAGCGTGTGTTCGAGCACAAGCGCTTTCGTGCCGCCTACGATTTTCTGCTTCTGCGTGCGCAGTCCGGGGCGGCCGACCCCGAGCTTGCTGATTGGTGGACACGTTTTCAGGAGCTCGGTCCCGATCAGCGCAAGGCCTTGGTGCGTGCAGCTGCACCCGCCGCCGAGCGCCCGAAGCGGCGCCGGCGCCGAC
>DAHXOO010000081.1 GCA_027364845.1 Pseudomonadota bacterium
CCGCTTCCATGGCGAATGGAACTACGTCATTCAACCGAGACTCACATAGTTGACACGTTTATTTATTAACGCCGCCTTAGAGCAGCGTAAGGCGCCATGACCTTTGGTTTCACAAGGTATTGTGGATAGTGTGCCTTGGTGAACAGGAATGACTCGCGGGCAACCCAGCCGTTGACCAGCAACTGAATCCACCCCCCTTCTTTCCGCCCTCCTTGCGATCGCGTTATTCTGAGGCGACGCCCGCGTGGATGCAAAGCCTGGTTCGTGAACTGCCTGGATGCGACCCGCAGATTGCAGTGGCCAAGACACTGCAACCGCATAACGGCACGAAGCAGCCGCCGCTCGGCCAAACGCTTGAAGGTCACCGGTTGAACCCGTCCTTCCACGATGTCATTGCCGCCAGTGACGCCGAGCGGCGCGACCTGTTCCTCAAAACAGCCGCCTGACTGGGTACCGCAGCCTAGAATGTCGAAAAGGACTTCTGGGTTTGCTGGACTGCGTATCCCGCCGTCACCGCCACCGGCGGCGACTACGTGCGCTCCGCAGTCAAGATCGAGTCCGGCGCGAAATCGGCGCTGGACCCGCACGTCGCTGCCACGGTTACGTCTTACGTAGCGCAGGTTTTGCCCGACCTGGACCTGACGGTGGTCAACGTCACCACCGTGAAGCCCGAGTACACCTTCTGGGACAAGATCATTATTCCGCGATCGACTGCGCACAGCATGCGCGGCTGTTCTTCGGCAGCACGGACCTGGGGCGCGATACCGCAATACCCGGCACATTCACACTGACACCCAGCGCGGCGATGCGGGATGCGCTCGCCAGGGACTATGCGGCCATGTCCGGAATGATCTTCGGCGAGATCCCGGCACTCGATGCGGTACTCGCCAGCGCGAAGCGGTTCGAGCAGATCGTCAACGGCGCCACAACAGCTGCGTCGCTTGCGCACGAGGAGCGGCGTGAATGACCGGTTACTTCAGCGACCGAGAGAATGGCCCTTGTGCCTGTGCCGGGCAGGTGAACTCGCCCACGGTCTGGGCGGGCCTGGCGGGAACGGCGCAGGCGCTGATCAACAGCGGCACCTTCGGCCTGCGGTTTCTCGAGCGTTGCCTCGACGGGCAAGCCATTTGCGGATGCGATTTGGATACCTTCGCGGCTTCCTTGAGTGTGGAGATCCCCGGCTTGGCTTGGCCGCTTATTGAATATGCCCTTCATACCGGAAATGAATTTGCACAACTTGACGGATACGATTCCATTCTGCCTGTGCGGCTTTGTGACACCTCGGATAACCGCAACTGCCAAACTTCGCCAAACTTCCACCGCAACAGGCGCCCTTCTCGACACCCGTGTTCCGGGAAAGGTCGCCGATATTACGGCAGCGCTCGGCGTCCAGAGAATTCAGAGCGAGACCTCCGCTTCTGACCACAGATTAGAAATATTCCTGTTGTGTCCTCGCCAGGCCGTGCATCGCAGACCACATTCCGTTGGCAGGCCGATAGTCAGCGGAACAAAATGGCTAAGATCGGTCCGGTACTGATGACCACGACCACCTGGAACACGGCTATCTGCACGGGTACCGGCCTGGGAAGCAATCCTTCCGACTGCACGCCGCTGATTGTGGACACCGCTGCTTCCGTGTCAATCCGGTGTTCGCGGGTGCGGCGGCCAGTTGCGCATTTTGCACGACTTTGCGGGGCGATGCCCGACCGAATCCCGCAAAACTCCTGCGGCCCTCTCGACGGCAGATTGTCCAAATCCCCTGCAATGGGTTGAGCCGTCGGGAGGGCCTCATTCCGGAACAAGAAAAATGGCGCGAGGCCCGAAAGAGCAAGATCCTGCTGGGCAGGCAAGCCCATATCAAGGCAGCGCATTACTGAAACCGGCAGATCAAACAATTACAGGTAGCACAAAACAACCAGCAAGTATCGGGACCTGTCTTCTATTTCGTTGCTAGTAGCACCGCCTCTGCCGCCGTCACGATTGGGATGTTCCCGAAGACCTTCAACGTGAGCAGGTCGCGATCTCCCGAAACGATGAGGTCGGCCTTGGCGGCGAGTGCGCAGGCGAGCACCTGATCATCATCGGCATCGCGCGAGATTCGCTGGGTGAGCTGGCGGGTGGTGACGCGATAGGCCAAGCGCCGGTAGTGGCTGACGAGCTGATTAGCAGTGAATCCGGTGGCCTGCATCGGCCTTGTAAACTTCCGGCGCTGCAAGACCTCGACGAGCTCATCGAGCAGCGCCCGGCTGGTGTAGAGTTGCATCTCGCTCTCGCTCGTCAGTTCGATCAAGCGAGCGGGGATACCTCCCCATAGAAACGCTGACACCAGCACATTGGTGTCGAGCACACACCTCATGCACGCTTGCCCGTTTTACGGGCGTGGCGTACGGCGTTGACTTCGGCTTGAATCTCCTCCAACGTTATCGGCTCGCTGTCCGCCTTAGCGGCGCGCTCGGCACCGGCGAGCAGCGCCTGCCCCGCGCGCCGGCGCATCGCCTCTTTAAGGAGCCGTGACAGCGCCTCGGGCGTAAGTAGCCCAGCGGCCTTGGCCTCGCGCGCCAGGCGCTCGGGCAGTTCAAATTTGACTTGCAACGTGGTCATGGAATTCCTCTTAGCGACTCGCTTGGGCGAGCATAGTCTTTAACCTCCCAAGCACAAAGCGCTGCTTGGGCTTGGACAACCGGCTGATGCGCTCGATTTGCTGTTGAAGCTTCGGCGCCAGTCCGTGTTTGGATTTGCTCTGGCTTGACTCCCCAATCAAGGTATCCACCCCAATCCCGAAAATCCGGGCGAGTTGCGGCAGCATCGAGGCAGGCAGCCGGAGCCTTGCTCCCTCGTAATGTGCAACGGTTTGCTGCGCGATGCCCAGTTGTTCGGCCAGCGCCTGTTGAGTGAGTCCCTGGTCTTTGCGTCGCTGCGCGATGTGCTTACCCAGTGTCACGAAAAAGGTCCGATTGTCCGAGACCACGGTGTCGGTCGAGCGTGACGGAGGCGACTTCATAAAATCCACCGGTTGCGAAAATCAACGTTAATGATACTCTACAATAGAGTATTCCAGCAAGCGTGATAGCGTGTGTGTACCGGGCCTCATGTTGCGAAGCGGGACTTCCCCCGTGTATCCGGACCCGCATATCGCACCCGAAAATATCCTTGAACGCCATGCCCCGCACCGCGACAAAAGATGATGAGGTCGAGCCGCCGATGATCGTGCCATGGAAGTTTGCGCGCCGACTTCAGAATCCGTAGTTGTGGCTCAGCCAGTAATGCCAGTCGGCGATGGCTTCTTGGGTCTTATCATCGGCGCCCACCGGCGCCAGTTGCGAAAGCGGTGCGGCCAGCTTGTGCTCGGGCCTGCGTTTCCAGGCCCACGTGTCGCACTGGAAAATATCCTCGGGCACCTGCGCGGCACGCTCGACCTGGTCGCCCGGATCGTCGATTATTGGGTCAGGGAGATCGGTTTCGATATTTCGGCCTATGGCACACATACGATGAGAGGCGCCAACACGAAGACCTCTTCGGCGATCTCGTGGTTCATGTGGACCGCGGCCCATTCATCGATGATCCAACGCTGGCACGACAGCACTCGCTTGAAGAACTGATCGAGTGTACCACCGGCTTTGGCAAGCGTGATGTACTCGATCATTTTTTGTGAGTCGCAAAGTCAGGCACATCCCGCCCGGGGTTGTATACTCGTCGCCTGGGGCAGAATATAACTTTCACGTATGTGAAATACGAGAAAGTTATAAATGACTCTTCATCTTGTCGGAGAGACCATAGACAAGACCCGGAGCCACTATTAGGCGGAATCCGGCAAACTTGTGCAACTTATGCACGGCGTCTACGTGGACGTTCACGACGATATCGATGCCACCGTCCTCAAACATGCCATTCGCATCGCAAAATATCTCTACCCTCGGGCGCACTTGTCTGCGGCGAGCGCGGCCCTTTTAGCGCCGACGCGAGACGGCAGACTCTTTCTGAGCGGCAGGCGTAATCAGCGCACCCGTATCCGTATGCTGGAAATCATCCAGAACAATGCGCCCAAACACTCGTCCATCGGCGAAGCTGTCGTCGATGATGGCATGCGGGAGTTCCGCGTCAGCGTTTCTTCCATCCGTCAGCGTTTTCTTGAAGCCTTCCAGCTGCGCAACGAACACGCGGCGTCGATCGACGACGATATGCGGGCTGCGATCGCCGCCCGCCTGATCGAAGAGTATGGCAGCGCGCAGGGAGCGGCCGACGCGGTCTGGACGTTCGCGCGCGAGAACGAGTGGTATCGGGAAGGGAAATCGGCCGGGCGTTATCTTCTGCATCGGCCAAGCGCGGTGCCGGTAAAGAACGAGGCCGCTCTTGACCTGATTGTCGCTTGGCACGGGGCGTCGCGCGGGCATCTGACTCGTGACGGGTTCGAATGGCGGTGGAAGCCCATCGATGGCGAAGGGCCACCACTCGCTCGGCAGACGATCCCCGGCAAGTTGCCACCTTTCATTGTCTCGCTACTGCCGGATGGTTGGCTTGAGCAGGTTCTCAAGGACAAAGACGAACGCACACTTCTGCGGTTGGGCAAGCGCTATTTGTCGAATATCACCATCGTCAAGCAGGAATCCGAATTAGCGGCGTTACCGCAGGACGTTCTGCTGACGCGGCTGGACAAATACACCCAGGACGGTGCCTTCACAGGGAAGTACGCAGGGCCGGTCCGCAGCGAGATCGATAAAAACTTCGACGCAAATCTCGCGCAGATTTACGCGCGCGCCGACACACCCCGCTTGTCGGGCGTGCAGATCAAGGCGCCCATGTATCTTTATCCGGATGGCGTGCTATCTCCCGCCACCGGCAAACCCTCCACGCATATTTTCAAGCCCGCCGGGACCAGCGGCTATGATGCGCTGCCGGTCGTTGAATGGGTCGCGATGGCGCTCTGCCGGCTTCGAGACGCCGGCGACGGCGCTCATAGCCATCCCGGATAAGATGCCGCCCGCTCTCATTGTCGAGCGGTTCGATGTCCGCGAGGGCCACAACGATACGCGGATGCTGGCGCTCAAAGACCTCTGTTCCGTCATGGACCTGTCGACCACGTCGAAATACGACGGCACCATGGAGCGGGTCGCACGTGCCGTTCGCCTGCTCTCGACAGCCCCCGACGACGATCTTCTTATTGTCGTGAAGCGTGCACTGTTCGCGTGGCTGATCGCCGACGGCGACATGCACCTGAAGAACATGGCGCTGCTCAAGATCGCCGAACCCGGAGACAGGCAGTTTGGCAGTGTCAGGGTGGCGCCGCTCTATGACGCGGTGACGACGCGGGTCTTTCCCAATCTCAAGCATGATCGCATGGCGCTCAAGCTCAGCGGCAAGGACGATAATCTGCGGTGTGCGGACTTTCGTACACTCGCCACGACCGCTGGATTGAGTGCGGGTGTCGCCGATGCGGCCATGGACGACATGTTGCAGCGGCTTTGGGGCGGGGTTGATCGCATTGCCTTGCCCGGGGCGATGGAGTTCACTGACGCCACGCGCAAGATGGTTGCGGACATGCTTGATATCTGCCGCGCGCGGCTAGAGGGATTGGGCTAACCCCGATGGCCCGACTTCTCCCGGCCTTTCTGCGGAACATTCGGGACTCAAGAGGCGCGGCCAGATCGCTGTCGACAAGCCGGCAAGCGTGAAGAGGGAACGCGCACAGAAGATTGCCGCTCGCCTGGGCACCGATGGAATCCGTGCAGTGGATCATGCAGTCAAGCCCTGTTGGGCGCTCGAGATGTTCGCGCACGCCCGGTCTGCGTTGACAGAATCGACTTGCTCTTCACGGTCAGGAAACCCCGCTTTCTGGCCTCCTGGAAAACTGTATATTGACAATTATCACTTGTCATATTAGCGTAGAGGAAGAGGGGGAGCTGAAGCTTTGATCCAGAGCTTCCGGCACAAGGGACTCAAACGGCTCTATGAGAAGAGCTGTTGGCAAAGGCCTTTCTGCGGAGATTGTGCCGAAGATTGAGCGGATACTGGCGCGCCTTGACGTGGCGACGCGGCCGCAGATGATGAACTTGCCCGGCCTTGGGCTGCATCCCCTGAAAGGGGAGTTGAAGGGTTTCTGGTCCGTATGGGTCACGGGCAACTGGCGGATCATTTTCCGCTTCGACGGAGGCCATGCGTGTGATGTTGATCTGGTCGATTATCACTGACCAGGATGGAGGTAGTGAAATGGCGATGAAAGAACCGCCGCACCCCGGAATGTCGGTGCGCCATGATTGCCTGGAGCCGCTCGACCTCTCCGTCACGAAAGGGGCGGAGGTCCTTGGCGTGACCCGTCAGGCCTTGAACAATCTTGTGAACGGTAAGGCGGGTATCTCGCCGGAAATGGCGATTCGCCTCGACAGGGCCTTCGGCGGCACAGCCGAGGGCTGGCTTGCGCTGCAAACGGCCTTCGATCTCGCACAGGCGCGGAAGAAGGAGAGATCGATTACGGTGAAGCGGTATGTCGCAAGCAAGGATGGCCTCGTTGGGACTCGATAGTAACGCGGGCGAATAGGTGTTGAGAGGGCAGGGGGCAGATGCCTGATTCGGCAATCCGCGTACAAGTCGTTGACACCTTGACATGCCATGAAACCAACGTCAGTCATAGGTTTACGACTGACGCCTCACAAATCTGTCGGACACTGCAGAGCGCCCTTAGGAAAAATTACAGGCAGAGGGTCATCACGATGAACAGCCCCACGAAACGCCGGGAGGACCACTGGGAAGTTCGCCTGACACCCAAGGCGGGGTTGATGCTGAAGCGCGCTGCGGCGGTCGAGCGCAAGACCATCAGCGCCTTCATTCTCGACCGGAGTCTGGCGGCCGCGGCCGAAGTACTTGCGGACCGCCACGAATTCCGGCTGAGCGCCAAGCAGTATGACGCCTTTGTCGCAGCGCTCGATGTGCGGTCGAAGGTCCGTACTCGCCTCGCAAGGCTTCTTAAGACGCCAAGCGCACTGGAGTGAGCGACTTAGGCCCGGTCGAGAAACTGCGGCGCGACCACGTAAGGAGGTGGGCTACGTGCGCTGGTGATCCACAGGCCAACGGGCAACCAGAGGAGCCTATTTACCTAAAAAACGCAGTTGACTCCACTTCCTGATAAGCTAAAGCCAAGCGGGATGCGGGCTGGCGGCGGTTTTTGGGACCACGGAGGACTCACCCGATGGGTGAAGCGAAACAGAAGGTCTTAAAGGCACAAAAAGCCGTGGTACTCGACACCTTCGGGGGTCGCATCCACGTCGAGTGGGATCCGGCAGCAGCGGTCACGCCGCTCGGGCAATTGCCCTTCTTTATCGAGTTCCTGAAGGTGAGCGGTCTGTTCGATGCCTGGGTCCAGGATTGCCCTCTGAGCTACCAAAGTAACAACGCCCCCGATAAGCGTGCCGTGCTTTCGACCTTCCTGCTTTCTATCCTCGCCGGGCACCACCGCTATGCCCATATTACCGGGATCCGGGAAGACAGTGTGCATCCCGGCCTCCTGGGTGTCACCGGCCTCGTCTCCGAAGATGCCGCCCGTCGCGCCTTGATCCGCATCGACGAGTCGGCCGGTATCGTCTGGCTGGACCGGCATCTCGCCAAGACCACGCAGCCCCTATTAAGTACTCCCTGGATCCTCGACTTGGACACGACTATCAAGTGTCTCTATGGTAAACAGGAAGGCGCGGTGGTGGGTTACAACCCCCATAAGCCGGGACGCCCCTCCCACAGTTATCACAGTGCCTTGATGGCCAACACGCGTTTGGCCCTGGGCGTCGAAGTGATGCCCGGTAACGAGACCGCCCCCGCCCACAGCATGCCCGGGATCTGGGCGTGGCTGGATCAGCTAGCTCCGCATGAACGTCCGACCTTGCTACGGGGCGATATCGCCTATGGCAATGAATCGGTCCTCCATGAAGCCGAAGCGCGGAATCAGCCATACCTCACGAAATTAAGGCTGACTACGAATGTGAAGCGTCTGATCACCCGTCTCTTTGCACGTACGGATTGGCAGAAGGCCGGTCACGGCTGGGCGGGTCGCGAAGACACCCTGCAGCTCTCCGGCTGGACGCGGGCACGGCGCGTAGTGGTCTTGCGTCGGCGCCTCAAAGGCGATGTCGTCTTGTCGCCCAAGGACGATCCGCAGGGCACGCTGGCGTTCATCGAAAGCGCGGTCGCCACCACCGGTTATGAATATGCCGTCCTCGTCACCTCGACCGATTATCCGATTCTCACGATCGCCCAGCTCTACCGCGACCGTGCCGATGCCGAGAACAATTTCGATGAACTAAAGAATCAGTGGGGGTGGGGCGGATTCACCACCCATGATCTCAAACGTTGTCGCCTGATCGCACGCATGGTGGCCTTGATCTACAACTGGTGGAATCTGTTCGTGCGACTCGCCAATCCGCAGAAACATCACGAAGCGATTACGAGTCGACCGCTGTTGTTGCATGGGGTCGCGACCCAAACCCAGCATGGGGGTCAAACGACGCTGACCATCACCAGTCAACACGCGAAGCAGGCGGCGATCCAGGCGGTGCTCACCCGCTTGGCGGCCTTCTTGCGTTCACTCAAATCGACTGCGGAGCAGTTGACCGATAGCCAGCGTCTTCACCTCATTCTGCGGCGGGCGTTCGCGAAATTCCTGCGGGCAACGGCCGGTCCGCCCGTTTTATTGGCGTCTGGAATATCGGGGATGTGAGGGGTCAACTGCTTTTTTTAGGATTTATCGTCGCGGAAGGCGGCAGCCTTCCGGGGCGCAGCACGAGCCGGATGCGAGAGTCTCACGTACGGAATCTGTGAGAACCTCGGGGTGAAATTCCCCGGGGTTATTCGACGCGTCGGTCGAGTTGAAACACAGCAACATGATTTTTACGGTGCAAGGGAGAATGGACCAGGCAACAAACGAGACCGTAGTTGCCCAATGGTATCGGGAGGAATGGCGCTAGGTTAAGCCTGAAGCTTCTTAGGCCGGCCGCGCAACTTAATGTT
>DAHXOO010000082.1 GCA_027364845.1 Pseudomonadota bacterium
GTCGGGATCTGGGCATTTCAGGATGGATCAGAGAAGCCGGAGTAGCACAATTTCGAGCGCTGAATCAACAGCGCAAGAGAATGATCGGCTTCATAACAAACAACGCGGAGGATAACCTTCATGAAACATCCGCTCGATGCTTACGGCCATTCGAAGCGATTTCGGCCGCTGCTGGCTGTTAGTTTTGCGCTCTTTGCGGCGCTGGCCATCGGCGTATTCCCCAAAGCTTCATCCGCCGACGACATGTCGGCGGACAACTCCGATCATGCCGGTGCGGCTGATCAGAGGGATCAGGTCCGGTTGCTCTGGACCAATGATACCCACGGCTACTTCATGCCTGTGTACCATGCCGAAGCCAACGAGGCGGATGCGTATCCGCAGCGTGCGGTTACCGAGGGTAAGGTGGGCGGATATGCGTACATCGAAGCCCTCGTCAAGAGATTGAAGCCGCGCCGTCTCAACGCGCTGTTCATGGACTCTGGCGACACCTTCGACGGCTCCCCAGTCGCGCAGATGACGCATGGCGAGGCCGTGGTGCCGGTGCTCAATGCCATGGGCTACGATGCGTGGACGCCAGGAAACCGCGACTTCGCGTACGGCGAGGCGCAGTTCCTGAAGGTTGCCTCCATGCTTCACATCCCCACCGTGTCGAGCACCCTACGCTACGCGAACACCGGGAAGCTCGTCTTCGCACCATACCTGATCAAGCAGCTTCCGACGATGAAAGTAGCGATTATCGGACTGACGCACTCGCTGGTCACGAACGGGTTCGCGCTCGGCCAGCAACTGGCGCCGTCCGGGTCCGCCGCCGCCTTTGAAGTTGCGGACGAAATATCGGCGCTCGTAGCCCAGATTCGGGCAACCGAGCATCCCGATCTGGTCGTTGCCCTGTCGCACTTCGGCTATCCGCAGGACGTCAAGTTCGCGTCCCAGCAGACCGGCGTCGACGTCATCCTGGGTGCGCACACGCACCACAACGTCTTCAAGCCGACCATCGTCAAGGACACGGCCGGGCACGACGTCATCATCGTACAGGCAGGCTCGCACGGGAAATTCCTCGGCGACCTGGACGTGTACGTGAAGAATCACTCGATGTTCAAATACCGCTACCGGATCATCCGCGTGATCGACAAGAAGATCCATCCGGATCCGACGATCCTCGCTCTGTCGGAACAGGCCTATGCGCCGTACAAGCAGTATCTTGACCGGGTGATCGGCAAGACCACCACCGTGCTCATCCGTCGCGGCCAGGTGCAGGCCTCAATGGAGAACCTGCTGACTGACGCCTGGGCTTCCATATATGGCGCTGACGTGTCGGCATTTCCCGGTATCCGGTATGGCGCAACCGTCATCCCCGGCGATATCACCGTCGGGGACGTATGGAACATGGTGTCGCCGAATATCGGTAACAACGGCATGTACGTGGGGACGGTCGATGGGAATTTCGTGATGCAGCAGCTCAGCTCCCGTATTCAGAGTCTGAACTCTGAATACGGCACGGACCCGTATGGCTGGCCGGGTGGTGATGTGCTCCGGTTCAATCACAACGTGAAGTACACCTACGATGTGAACGCGGCCCCCAACCAGCACATCGTCAACCTCCAGGTTGGCAACGACTATCTGGTGCAGAACGGTCAGCCGGTTCCGGCCAATCTTCAGAAGACGTATACCTATGCGTCATCGTTCCCGGCGGGCGCTCCCTACTCGACGCCTCCGGTTCCAGGCACAACGGCGGTCGACGAGATCATCGACTACATCCAGCAGCAGCCGCAGCAAACAGTGTCGCCAACGCGTGATGACCGCGCGGTTCGTGTCGATCCGTGCCTGCACAACTGCCAGGGTGGGCCGAGCGCTGCAGCAATCACCAACATAGGTGTGGCAGCGAGTTGCTACTCGTGGTCTACCCCGGGTTGCAAGGAAAACGGGATAGTGACGGGCTACATCAATGGAGGAGAACCTACCAGTCAGGAAGATTAATCACCCGGAAGGGAGGTTCGGCGGTACCGACAAGTCCGTCATTGTCGCCTTAAGGCACCCCGCCCGGAATATCGGGCGGGGTGCATTTTGTTTTGACGAGGGCATCACGACGAGCCGAAGAGCTCGAGCCGCGTGCCGGCGGCAGGCGCTATCACCAGACTGAGGTAGGATGCGGGGATTGCGGCGGTATGCTACCCATTCCGACTGTTTGACGGTCAACCCGTTCGCACCGCACGCAGATCAGTCGGTCAGTGCCCAGACCATCACGAGGCATGCGCAGGCGAGGAAAAATGGTATCGGGGTAAAGGTTATCGGCCCCCAATCCAACTTGAGCAGGTGTGTCTATGTTGAACAAGGGTATGTGGAAACCGGGTAGGGTCAGCTCGCTGTTTGTGCTTGCCCTTGGGTTATTATTGTGGGCAGTTCCCAGGTCCGGATTCAGTCATGTATCGATGCGCAGCGTCAGCAACGCGTTTGTTGTCGCGCACGGGCGCAAGTTAGAGTACTACGTCGGCATCCCGCCGTTTATTGCGAAGTTACTTGGCAACAACAAGGACCTGAAATGGTATGCCGCCTATTTCAGGGAAAACCTGAAGGTGCAGAGCGGAGGTGCGGTGTGTCCTCCGACGAGTATCTACCCTATCGTGCCGGAGCCGTCCGGTAATCAAATCTTGCATCTGGTATTCAGTTGCCCTCACAAGATCACGGACCTCAGTGTGCAGGACAACGGGTTGTTTCTGGATATCGACCCAACGCACACACAGTTTATCAAGCTCATACGCGCCGGTGATCCGCATCATGTTCTGGCGGACGGCATCCTTTCGGGCATGCACCCGGACTGGCACGTCGCGAACGTGGCCGTAGGCAACAGCACTTGGCGCGAGTGGCTGGGTGATGCATACCAGTTCTTCCAGTTGGGGGTCATGCACATCCTGACGGGCTACGATCACATCTTGTTCTTGCTGTCGGTGATCGTCGTGGCGGAAACTTTCCTGCAGACACTCAAGCTGGTGACGGCGTTCACGTTTGCCCACAGCATCACGCTTGCCCTGGCCTATTTCAATGTGGTGTCGCTGCCGGATAAGGTCGTGGAGCCGTTCATAGCGCTGACAATCATCTATGTCGCCGTCGAGAATCTCTGGGTGAAGGACTTTGTCAGCGCTGTAAAAAGACGCTGGATGCTGGCTTTCGGGTTCGGCTTGGTCCATGGCCTGGGTTTCGTATACACCCTGAAGGCAATCACCGTATCCCGGCATGAGCTGCTGGCTGCCCTCGTGTCGTTCAACCTGGGCATAGAGGGCGGGCAGATGATCATCGTCAGCATTGCGCTCATTGGACTGTCGGCGCTGAGAGTCAGTCCCTGGAGGCTCCCGGTTTTGCGAACGGCGTCCTTAGGCATCGGGTGAGCGGGGCTAGTGTTGTTCATTGCGCGGGTGTATGCCCTTGTTTAGAAGCGCAGATGCCAGAGTCGGTGGACTCTCAGGCGATGACTACAGGCGCGCAGGATTACGAGGGTACGCATGCCATTTGCTGATTATCGCCAGCCTTGTGATGTCCGGATCGGCCGCGGCGATGACCCTGTCGCAGATGCACGCATTGCCGGGCGGGTCGCTGATCGAACGGCGTGCCGTGCAGGTGCTCGAGGCTTACGGCCCGCCTGCGGCGGTCCTGGAACCAAAAGACTCGCACCTGACGCAGTTGGTACACTGGCATGCGTCGCAGATGCGGCTCGGTCGTGGAACGTGGAAGTTGATCTATCAGGGACGCAAGGAGGCGGCGCCGGCGCCGGGATGGCGGAATCCCAATCCGCAGATGCCGAAGCTGCTCGCGGAGGTGTCGAGGCTCGAACTTGTGGCTGCTGGGGGCGTGGGCATCGTCACGATCAATATGGCTGCACATAAGACGACGTACAGCGTGCCGAGCGATCAGCTGCGCGCCCATAAGATCGTTGCCGTGACCGCTCATTTCGCCGAACCGATATCACCGCGCAGCATTGTGGATAGGTATGGCCACGGATGCGAGTTTGTTGTCGGGAAAACGGGGCGACCGGTCATGCGCTACTGGGTACTTACGGAGGAGTACGCGCTGCCTATTTCACTGTTTGCTGTCGATTTCGAGCTTGCTAGCGATTGGAACAAAGTGACGGGTTACGCGATCCGTGGTGTCGAGGCGCGGTCCGTGCGGCGCAGGTTCAACGCGTACTACGAGCACTATCTGGACCTTTTTAGTGACTGAGGGGATTGTGACGCGCGCCATGAGGTTGTTGTGTCGCTTCCAGCCCACCGACCGCGGTAGTCTGGCCCACCCGCGGTCAGGGAGCAGCGCGAAATGCGCGGTATGTAAGTCCGATGGTGGGGCGACAATTGCCGTCGTGGTGGAAGGAGGTTTCGCATGAAACGTTTCGTGTGGTTGTTCGTGGTGTTTTTCGGGTTCATGGTGTCGAACTCCTGGGCGAAGGACGCGCGCGAAAATGCGCTGTTCAAGGCCGTTGAGACCGGAAATCTGACACTGGTAAAATCGCTAATCGTGGATGGCGTGAAGGTCAGCGCGCGGGATCAGTTCGGGGATACGCCGCTGCATTGGGCGGTGGGTCATGGCCACACCGCAGTGGCTCGGCTGCTCATCGCCCATGGGGCGGACGTAAATGCACGCGACCTGCACGGCGAGACGCAACTGTTCGGCGCAGACAATGAAGCCATTGTAGATCTGCTGATTGCACATGGCGCGCTGGTGAACGCCCGCGATTTCCTCGGACAGACTCCATTGGACAAGGCCGCGTGGCGAGGACGCATTCCAGTGATCAAGACGCTGATCGCTCATGGCGCAGACGTCAATGCCCGCGATGTGAACGGCTTTACGGCACTGGACAATGCGGCCTGGTCCGGAAGCGACAGCAGCGCTGTCAAGGCGCTGCTGCGCTCCGACGGAGCGGTGGCTTCGCGGGTACCCGGTCTGATCCCTTCATCACCTCCGGCACCGACGGTCAATCTGACGAGGACGGTTCTTGGAAGCCACTGAAGGGCGAAGCGGGGAAAGCTTTTTCGGTTCCACGGTCATGCCGCGAGCTATCCCGAACTGGATCGCGAAGGCCGCAATGGTCTGCGCAAAAAGACGCCGGGCTGGGACGAACGCTATGTTGATCGCAGGCAACGCTGCTGAAGCTCGGTTTTGCCAGCGCGTCTGCGGATCGTCGACCGTCTGCAGGGCCCATGCCAGTGCCTTTGATGGTCCGGTGCAGGGGGGGCGGTGCGGTGCAGGGCGCAAACCCTCGGTGAAGCTATGACTGTATCAGGCTGTCCGGCGCTCCGTCTGCAGTCGTGGCGAACGAGGTTCGTCTGGTTGATCGGCCTGCTCTGCGGGGTGCTCGCCTTGCCCGTCTGGGCGCAAGCGCCACTGTTCAAGGCCGTAGAGACCGGAAACGTCGCAGCGGTGACGGCGCTCATCGCGCATGGTGCGAACGTGAACGCGCATGACCGGTACGGCGAAACGCCACTATACTTCGCGTGCAGCAAGGCCGTCGCGGCGCTGCTTATTGGACACGGTGCGAATGTTAATGTTCAGGACCGGCATGGTTCTGCGCCGTTGGCGACCGCGGCCATGTTCGGGGATTACGCCGTGGCAGCGCAGCTTATCGCGCATGGCGCGAACGTGAATGCCTGGGATGAGACTGGCGAGACTCCGCTGTTTCTTGCGGGGAGCAAGGCGGTAGCTGCACTGCTCATCGCGCATGGCGCAAACGTGAACGCGATAAACGACGCTGGCACGCCGCTGTATAATGCGGCGATGTCGGACAGGCCGGAGAGCAAGGCCATCGTGGCGCTGCTTATGGCCCACGACGCAAATTTGAACGCTCAGGATCGATTCGGCCGGACACCGCTGTATGCTGCAGCGAGAGTTGGCCACCTCGCCGTGGCGTCGCTGCTCATCGCTCACGGTGCGGACGTCAACACCCGGGATATGCGCGGAGATACGCCATTGATTGCCGCAGCCATGACCGGGCACGCCACCATGGTATCGCTGCTTATCGCCCATGGTGCGGACGTCAATATACGGGATCGCGAAGGACACACGGCCTTGGATGGCGCGACTTTATCAGGCTATGCCGCTATCGCAGCGGTGCTCCGCGGGCATGCGGCGGTGCGGTAAGTCCGATGGCCCGCGCCGGATGTGGGTGCTTGCGGTGTGAATCGGTGGGCGACCAGAGATCAGTCGTTCGGACGTCGTGGTTATGCCCAGGGGATGCGCGAGCCGGCTGCAGGAGTGATGGAGTCTGTCGACTGGTACAGAGGCACCTCGCTCAGATTGTCGTAATAGATGGTTGCAAAACATTCGGCGATGCATGAAGGCATTGTCGGGGGATGAGAATATGCGTCGTGCCTGTTTGTGGTCCGTTGTGCTCATCATCGGAGTTCTGAGCCTCACCGCGTGTAACAAGCATGCTCCTGCGGCCACATCGACGGGCGTATGGTCCTGGGTGAAGGGTGCGACTGCAGTGGGTCAGCTCGGCACCTACGGCACGCGCGGTAAGCCATCTCCCATCAACGTACCCGGGGCGCGAGAGGCGCAGGTATCATGGACGGACAGTGCCGGAAATCTGTGGGTTTTCGGCGGCATCGGCTTCGATTCGATCGGCACGTTCGACTATCTCAACGATCTGTGGAAGTACAGTCCGACGGATGACGAATGGACCTGGGTCAACGGTGCCACGCAGGTTAATGAGGCAGGCCGCTACGGAACCCGCAATGTGGGAGCCGTGCGCAACACACCCGGCGCGCGACAATCCTCAGTCACCTGGCGTGATACGGCCGGTAACCACTGGGTGTTCGGTGGGTTTGGCGCGGACACGAAAGGGACACTCGGCTATCTCAACGATCTATGGAAGTACAGCCCGACAACGGGGAAGTGGACCTGGGTGAGCGGTGCGGAAAAAGTGAACGTGGCGGGACACTACGGCGCGCGCAACGTGGCCGCGCCGGACGATGCACCAGGGGCTCGCTATCTCTCAGTCTCCTGGACGGACGCCACCGGTAACCTGTGGCTGTTCGGCGGCACAGGCTATGATTCGACCGGGAAGCTGGGGAACCTCAACGATCTATGGAAATACAGCCCGACAACGGGACAGTGGACATGGGTGAGCGGCGCGGAAAAAGTGAACGCGGCGGGGCACTATGGCACGCGCAACGCAGCCGCACCAGACAACGTGCCCGGTGCGCGACAGGCTCCGCTGGAGTGGACAGATGCGGCCCACGATTTCTGGCTGTTCGGTGGTATCGGCTATGACTCGAACGGGAAGCAGGGGAATCTCAGCGATCTATGGAAGTACAGCCCCACGACGGGCCAGTGGACCTGGGTCAGCGGGGCAAACACGGTGAATGCAGCGGGACACTTCGGCTTGCGCAACGTGCCGTCGCCGGACAACACACCAGGCGCGCGGTGTTTGTCTGTCACCTGGATCGATGCAGCCGGCAATCTGTGGTTGTTCGGAGGTGCGCAGGCACACCCGCATGGCCGATTCAGTTACTTCAACGATACATGGAAGTATAGTCCTGAGAACGCGCAGTGGACCTGGATGGGTGGTAGTGTCAAGACGAACCAGCGCGGCATCTATGGCAAGCGGAGCGTCGCCAGCTCCGCTAATCTGCCCGGCGCACGGCAGGCTGGTGCGCTGTGGGTTGACACAAAAGGCGACGTTTGGCTGTTCGGAGGCTACGGGGTGGATTCGGTAGGCACCCAGGGCAATCTCAACGATCTTTGGAAATATCAGCCGTAGTATCTCCGGCAAGAAGGCAGAATCTTGCGCTGTCACGCTGTCGAGTCCACCAGACAGCAGCCTGCGCATCACCAGCAGATTCGACGCCTTGGTGTCCAGGCGTATGGGTTCTTTTTGCCGGCACTCCCCAGGCGCATGCACAGAAGTACAAGCTGAGTGCGTTTCTTTCCGCCGTGGTGAGATGCTGCTTCAGCGGATTGCCCCGGTGAACGAAGCGTGCCGAGTGGGTGCATGTGCCGGAAATACCATGCCGATGCTGTTTACGGCCTGACTTTGCATTCCCGTGATTCTGCCGGCGGATACGGGCACCATCGACCTTGGATGATACGGTCCGTGCGCGCGCGATGCGCATGGTCACGTGTGATGGTGCCAGGGATGGTCGTGGGGAGGCCCGGTTACGCTGCAGCCTGCGCGATCGCCGGCTCATCAAGTGTACCAAAGCCATACCTGTAACGGGTGACAAGGGCCGGCGAATCAGCCCATGTTGTGCGTGCCTCCTTGCTAGACGAATGTCTAGCCTGGATTTCCACACGACCGAATTCACCTAACGCGGAACCGTTATCGGTCAACCCTACGCACTCATACGCAAGGTGTGATGGTCCCACCAAGGGACCTTCACCGGCGAATCCATGATCCCTGAATCGATCATGATCGGCAAGTGCGCACGGCGATGGAAGTGCACGTGTACTTCGCTCTCCGAGAGGGTCACATCGGCGGGCATATCAATCAGGTCGCGGAAGATGTGTCGGGCCTGCGCATCCGCATAGCCACGCATGCGTCGCGCAAGGAGACGGTAGAGTCCGCTTGCGATCACTAACAACGCCATGTCGAAATCCACCTTGAGGCCGATCGCCGAGGACAGCGCATCCATATGGAAGAAGCGCACGGCATCGGACAGCGCGTTCTCGATGAGCATGCGCTGGGCATAGCGCGTGATCAGTTTAGCTGGGGTCGTCTGCCGGTCATTCGTAAGGAGGATGGTGGGCTCCTCGTGGCCCAGCTCGAGGATAAACAGCTGGCGCAAGGTCGCGCCAGCAAGCTCCACCGGCTGCTCGAACACGCGCGGGGTTTTGTATTTACGCGCTGGCACATCGAGTCTTACGCGTCGCCACGCCGAAGGGGCCAAGTCCTCGATGTCCGCAAGCAGACGGGAAGAGCGCCGCCTGAGCGTGATGAATGTGATCCCCAGGTCATCGAGCCGCGCGAGTTGCGCATAGG
>DAHXOO010000083.1 GCA_027364845.1 Pseudomonadota bacterium
GCCCTTCGATCCGAAGCGCTGATTTGCCTGAAACGAATTGGCCGAAGGCGGTGAGCCCGATACGCGACTGGTTCTCAACCACCCGTCCTGAATGGACACCGCCTTTGTGCCACCTGGATCGAGGACAGAGTTTGATGAATCGCCCAAGCGCCGAACCCGCAACGGACTGGCGCCGCGCGTTACGCACGGCAGCCATCGTTTCCTGTGACAACCCCCTTGGACCGCGCTTGGTACCAACGTTTCTCTGGGGCGGTCTTGAACCGCCAGGGCGAATCGATAGAGCATCGTCGATTCAGGCTTGATCCCGATGGGTGTCTGGTGCGATTCACTCGCAACCTATAACGTGAGAAAACGGGCGCGATGATCACACGCTGTACCAGGTAGAGGTGGCAAAAGATAGACGAGCAGACCGGAGGTGCGGTAATCCAGGCGACGGTGTCGCCTTGAAATGTTTTTGCACCTTGACTCAGGCCGGCTAATGGGTGTCGCGCATCACGAGGGGCCGGCGCACATACGACCATGTATTTCCGGAATCCAAACGAAACTAGATGATTGTCCGCTACAAGTGGGACGTGAAACCCACGAAAACTGTACGACATCACCCACAGCGCTCCGCACGAGATCGGCATTCTCAGTGTCCTGTATGGTCCTCATGGACAGATAAATCCCGGTCACATCTGCGAACCGTTGTTTCTATCCCAGAGCGCCCCCAGGCCTCGTACCCGTTGTCCCCGGACGATCTATTCCTGCCGGCCACACTCGCCAGCATCTCCCATACGATTGAACTCATGTATCATATTAAGAATGCTGAGAAGACTGTCGGCTGCGGCAGGCATGACAGGCTGATGTCCACGCAACAGACATGCGCAAGGCATCTCGTTGCAGAAACCCCGGATCCGAGGCGGGAAGGTGATACCCATGACACTCGCTGAGCTGCTGCAGTATCTTGATCAAAACACGGCGTTCGACGTGCTCGACGGCCCACCAGATGAAACCCTGTCCAAGGCACTCGATGGCCGGCACCGCGATCCTTTGGCGGGCCGGATCGTCAAAGGCATCGCGGAAGGCAATCACTGTATCGACGAGAACTCGCCCGTTATCCGAGCCGACAGCATCACTGCCCTGGGGCCGCTGCGTTTGCAGTACATGAAGGACGATGCGCCGGTGGAAGGCTTTCGAATGATGGAGCGTACCATCCATGCCATCGACGGTGCCTTTAACGACGAGGCCTTGCGCGAGAGGTCCCGCTAAGCCGCGCTTGCGAAAATACTCCATGTCCGACACCCGAAAACACACGACACGATTCCGCATCCGTGTCCTGACCGTTCCTTTCGACCAGCACTCGCGACTTCCCGCACCCCGCAGGCGCACTCGCCCATTCCGTACCCCTTCACCGCGCTTACACGACGCCACCATGCCGTGGACAAACCGCGATGGGGCGCACGACCTGGTGCGCGGTCTCCATCCTCACGGCGCGCAAGCCGCCGCGTAAGGTCAAACGACTGCACACAGGTGGCACTATAATATTTCGACGAACAATGGAATCCTGCTGCCCATGACTGACGACCCCCTTGTCTGGCCCCCGGAAAATCCGTGGCCTGCAGCGCCCGGCGACGCGCTGTGGTGCCATCACGGTTCGAACATCGTGCTGGATTTCCACGGAGACCCGGCACACGCTGAAATAACCGTTCTGTCCGACGGTAACCACCACATGGCTCTGGAAGAAGCCCTGAAGGATTTTGCGCGGGCTCATCCGAAAATGAACGGGGTTTTCTACCTTACGTTACCGCCTGGGGTATTGCTGCAGATTTTCATGCGGGGTGCCGTACAGCTTGGGAACCTGCGTCTGCAAGTGAAGCCCCACGTGCTTGTCAGTCCACCCGGGTTGTTCAGCGCTTTGGCGCAAAATGGTCGCACGTTTCAACACGCACCCTTCATGCGCAGCCGCGGCAACGTACTGCTGGTACGCAAGGGAAATCCGAAATCAATCCGCGACGTCGGTTCATTGTACCGCGACGACGTAAGGCTTTTCATATCCAACCCCAGCACCGAAGCGGCAAGCCACAGTGTCTACCGGGAAACTCTGCTGCGGCTGTGCGAAATCAGGAGTATGGACGTCGATGGTATGGCCCGCAGGCTGGACGGATCGGATGGGCATGTAATGTACGGGCGGACAATACATCACCGCGAAGCGCCGCAGGCGCTCGCGTCGGGATGCGCCGACGCCGCAATTCTATATCACCATCTTGCGCTGCGTTATACGCGCGTCTTTCCCGAATTGTTTGAAGTCGTCGCACTCGATGGAGGTGATCCGCAACCCGGGGCCAGTCCTTGGAACGTGACAAGCCGGTTCCATGCCGGGCTAGCCGGCGATGGCGGTCAATGGGGCGATAAGATGCTGCAACATCTCATGAGCGCTCGCGTTACGCATATTTATCGGAATCACGGGCTGTTGCGTCCCGACGAATGATCGACTTGCGATGGCCACGAATGGATACGCACGCGGAACAACACCTTCGATGGCAACTACGGCATGAATGCGGCACGCGGACACCAAGCCCGGCCCATTCAGGCCATACGCGAGTGTTCGTTCAACAGCTCCTGACTCAGAATGCGTATGCGGTGATTTTCAATGCTGAGCAGACCTAGATGTTTCAGCTCGCTCAGCACCTTGGTGACCGTCTGGCGCGTGGTGCCGACCATATCAGCGATCTCCTGATGGGTCATGCGTATGTTCAGGTGAACTTCGTTGCCCGCCCGTGTCCCGTGACAGGCACTGAGCCGTAGCATGAGCTTGGTGATGCGGCTGTTAACATCGTCATCGATCAGATTCACGAGCATGTCACCCAGCACGCGCATGCGACACGACAGAGCCTGCATGATGACGAAGGATGCCGCGCAGTGGGTCTCGAGATAAGCTTTGAATTGCGTGCGCGCGATACACAGGACTTCGGCCCGCTCGCAGGTCTGGGCATTCACAACCCTGCCGCCGCCATCGACAACCTCCGTCAGCCCAAAAATCTCACCCGGGAAACAGAACCACAGGATTACTTCTCGCCCCAGCGCCGAAGTCTGATAGATCTTGACCCTTCCGTCACGCAGGAAGTAGACATTCTTGCCTGGGTCGCCGGAACGAAAGATAAACTGGCCTTTCTCGTGATGGCGTACCGTACCGATACTCAGCAGGTCGGAGAAATCCTGCGGGCTGATTCTTGAAAAGATATCCGACGGCGCTGTGAATACAGGATCGGCGATCGCGGATGGCGGGTCATTACCCTCGAACATTGTCACATTCCTCGGGTGCCTGCACCCGACTCAGTATTCAGCAACCATTTTACAAAAAAAGTCGCCCAGCTGACATTTAGTCTCAGCGCGGGCGCGCCATACGCGGCATCTCTATGATATAAATACACTTTTTATCCGGTACGTTAAGGACAGAATCGGAATCCCGGCTCCAGCTCCGGCCGAACGGAGCCACGGCCATTCCTGTAAAGTCTCGTCACCGATCACGATCGAGTACGGAGACAGCCGTCCCCAACGCCCTACTGATCTGACATCACGGTCATCGCTCCCGCTTGCGTCTGACGCTGCAGGCACCGCTCCCTCTCTCACCGGACACCGGGCGGACTGCACGACATGCAATACCACACCAAGCTCGCCAGCACGCAGCATATGATGTCAGCGTCAAGACATACCGCCACTCAAACTTCATGTATTCTCATTCAAGAAGTTGATACCGGCATACTACAAGCCGGAGATGCAGACCACCACTGTCACTCAACTGTAAGGGAACTCAGCATGGGAACTGTAGCAACCAAAAATACTCATCCCGGGGTCGCCGCCGCATCCAGCACCCGGACAAAACAGATCGCTGGGCTGTGTGCCGCTTTCGCGATCCTGTTTGCACTGCATTTTGGACCGGGGATTCCTGGCTTGAATCCCGAGGGTCAGACAGTGTTGGGGGTCTTTCTGTGGTTCATTATGTGCATGGTCACAGGCGCCTTGCCGAAGGCAGTGGTCGGGCTAGCCTCGCCGCTGCTCTTGGTAGTGTTCGCCCATACAAAGGTTCCCGCAGCTTTTAAGGCATTCAACACTGACATTTTTTTCCTCGCTGCCGGCGCCTTCACCATCGCTGCGGTCATGATGGGTACCCCACTCGGCAAGAGGGTCACATGCACAGTGGCCTCCACAATGAGGTCAAACCGGGTGACCCGCGTGCTCCTGGGGCTCATGCTGGCCGAGGTCGCTACACAGCCGTTCCTGCCCGTCGTCAATGAAAGTGCCTTGTTCCTGCCTATGTGCAAAGGTATCGCGTCCTTCACCGAGGGAAAGGAACATCTTCCTGAAGTACACAGGATAAACACTGCAGTGCTGTATCTGATAGCAGGTCTCGTCCCCCTGTTTATCGGTCCACTGATGCTGACAAGCGCGTTTCCCAATCTAATACTCACCGCGTACCTAAAGACCACTCAGCATATAAGCATTACCTGGGCTCAATGGTTCTGGCTGAATCTTCCGTTGTGGGGCTTACTACCTATCCTGTATCTCTATGTGATCCGCTACTTCAAGCTAAAGGGCCTGGACATACCCGGTGTCGAGGCTGGCATGGCGAGCATGAAGAAGGAACTGGGGACAATCACCTGGCCGGAAATATGGACATTGATATGTCTTGCCATCGGCATGACGTTCTGGATAACGGGCTGGATTAAACCCGGCATGACGGCATTGCTCGCCGCATCTCTGCTGTTCGTTCCGTGGAGTGGCATCAAATTTGATGACATAAACAAATACATGTTGTGGGACGTACTGATGCTGCTGGGCGGGGCAATTTCCCTCGGTACGGCGCTTTACTCGGCAGGAACGGTCACCTGGCTGGCACACGGTGTGATCAGTCCTTTTAAAGACACAGGCTTGCCGATACTGGCAGTGCTTTTCCTGCTGGTATTCAGCTTTCATATACCCCGTGCCGGAATTGTCAGCGCTGTGGCAGCGGGTGCCGCATTCGTACCGCTGGCCGTCGGACTGGCCAAGGTGTTGCACGTCCACGTACTGCCATTCTCGTTGATCATCATTAATTGCATGCAATACGCGTTCTTTCTGCCGATATCCATCACGGCGTTCTTGATTGCATGGAGCGCATCGGGGACTTCTGGCTGGGATGCGGTCAAATTCGGAACACCACTCACGATCATTGCCAACGTCTACGTGTTGCTGGTGCAACCGCAATGGCTGAAGCTCATTGGATATCCGCTGTAACGCGAGCGACGAACGCCGCCACTGATACTTACCACCTGTTTTCCGCAGGAGCAGACTGATGAAAAAGATGACAGAAGCAGAACTCAAAAAGCGCCTGGGCCACTATATCGCGCCGCCAGAGCTGTACGCCAAGACGAAAGACATGTCGTTCCTGGGAAAAGTGACCTGCAACGTAAAAAAAATGGTCGCCGGCTCGTGGCAAGAGATCGTGCTCGACTACGAGCTTGGAGCCTCGGGAATGGCCGATGGCTCATGGTTTAAGGCAACATTCCGGTTCTACTCCGATTGGGCACTGTTCCAGACCGCCGATCCCAAGGGCGCCAATTACATCTCGGCCGAATATCACGCTGGTCCTCTGGTATCAGGCCAGTCGCCTGCCACGGTCCAGTCATTGAAAGTGCGCTTCGACCAAAAAGGCCACGAGCGTCCGTTTCAGAAAGCGATCATCGTGGACACGGTGGACGGGTATCTCAAGGCCGGCGATCACATTACCATCCGGCTCGGGGACCGGCGTTTCGGCGGCCCCGGAACGCGCGTGCAGACTTTCGTCGAGCAGAACTTCCGCTTCCGCTGTTACGTTGACCCTCTTGGCACTTCGCGTTTCGCCACGGTGCCTGGCGATATCGTCATTCAGGTTGTTCCCGGAGTTCCGGCGCAACTCGTCATGAGCGCCTCCCGGCTGGTGCGGACGGGCGAGAAGCTACCACTACGCGTGTGCGCCGAGGATGAATGGGGCAACACCTGCTGGCAACAGCCGGAGAAAATCCAGCTTACTGCGACCGTGGACGGCAAGCCGGTATATGAGAAAAAGGTGACACTCACCGACCGTGGCTGGGCGGTACTACTGCTGGAGGATCTGCCAACAGACAAGTCAGGGGAACTCGCAGTCACAGCCAGCTTGATCGAACACCCCAATGTACAGCCCAAGACGTTCTACGCGACCATTGACAAGAACATTGAGATACCACGCATCTACTACTGCGATCTGCATGTACATTCGGAAGACACCATCGGCACCAACAGCACGGCCTACAATCTCACGTACGGGCGCGATGTCTCAGGGCTCGATGTTCTGGCGTTCGCCCACAACGACTTCAATATCACCAAAGAAAAGTGGGATCGCACCGTGGATTTGATCCACGAAATCAGCACAGACGGCAATTTCATCGCCTTTCCGGGCACGGAATGGTGCGGCAGTTCTTGCGCCGGTGGCGACCACAACGTCGTGTTTCTGCACGGCGGAACGCCCGAGTTTCCCTACCTCAAGAACGGCGAACACGTGCGCTCGTTCGAATGGAACGAGGATTTGAGCGGCAAGGATGGTGTAGAACCCGGCGCGTGGCCGCTGGAAGAGCTATGGGTCGCGTACGCCAATGATCCGGAAGGACATTTGCTAATTCCGCACGTTGGCGGTCGGCGCTGTATTCTCGTCTGGCACTATCCGGCTCTCGAACGGCTGATCGAGATTGGTTCGTCCTGGGGACATTTCGGTTGGCTTTACCAGGAAGCAATGGAGCGTGGCCACAAACTGGGCGCCTCCATGGCTGGCGATGAACATCGAGGTCGCTGCGGCGGCGGCGTGCCCGGAACGGCGGTATTTGGCACCAAAGGGGGTATCTCCGGCGTCATCGCCAAATCGCTTACGCGCAAGGACATCGCGCAGGCTTTGCGCGCACGCCACACCTTCGCCTCCACCGGTGAGCGCAGCTTCGGCCTGACGCGCTGCGGCACGCACATCATGGGCGATGAGTTCACGAATACAGGCAAAGCGACGGTAGAATACCGCTTCCTGGGCGATGCCGGCTGGGACGAGATCGTCGCCTACGATCACAGCGGCGAAATCTGGCGCCGGGACCTACAACAGGAGCTCGGCTATTCGGAGCGCAAGATTCGCTTGCGCTGGGGCGGAGCACGCGTCAAGGACCGCTACCGCGTGGCGGCGTGGAAAGGGAAAATCACCATCACCAACGCTGTGATCAATGGCTTCAGCGGTCGTGGTTTCGAGCATATCGAGGAAACCTGCTGGCGCGAAAGTGCTACTCAGATCGGCTTCAAGAGCGACACCTATGGCGACGTGGATGCGATCGAGATCGACGTATCGAATCTTTCCCAGTCCATTTTGAGGGTGGAAGGCACCATCGACGGCTACGTCAAGATTGGCGATCCGCTCAAGGGCAACCCGTTTGTTCACTGCCCGACGTTCTCCTGGGAAATCACCGGCCAGGAACTCCTCGATGCCGCACGACTACGCAAGGATCTTCCAGGTATCGAGATGTTTTTGGCATTTGAGCGAATGAGCGAGGCGCCAGTACCACGCGATGTGTCGGGCCATATCGAGATTGAACCCAAAAACGGTCCGCACGGCTTCCGGCCGGTGTATCTGTTCGCGCGTCAGGTAGACGACGCAAAAGTATGGACCTCGGCGATGTTCATCGAGTTCAAATAAAGGTCATCGCCTAATCGCACCGGTATTTTCGACCATCGGCGGGGTGCTTTCAGTATCGTGTGCCGCTACATCAGGCAGCAACAGATGCTCGACTGATCCCCGCAGATGGCATAGCCATCTGCGCTATTCTTTTTCCGCTCCGAACCCCGGGACCTGCCGCGAAAGAGGACTGTCGAGTAAACAGGTCCGACTCGCTTGCGTTGCGGAAAATCGGGTTTTCGGCGAGCCCTACTAGTGTAGCGGAAAGACATCCGCCCAGGTTTCCGTAAGGCGCTTGTTCCCGGCGGCAAGTGCAGCGTGCACGCGGGCAGAACCGGAGCCTGTCCGCCGCACATTAAACTGCAACCGCCAACGACCGGCGGCGCCGTTTCTGGTTACCCAGGCATTCGTCATCTTTGCCGGCCCGTAGACGCGAACTACAGGCTGAACCTGAGACAATGCCGGATCGGCAAGGCGCTTTCCGCGAAAATCCACGATATAGGTTTCTTCGTGTCGCTTGGCGTTATAGCTATAGCGGGTAGCTGAAACGTAACCGAATTTCGCCCCTTGCGGCTTCCCGCCTGCCCAGGTTATGCGGTAGTGGAAAGTCAGTGGTTGCCCGGGACGCCCCTGGCTGGCAGGTACCCAGAACACGGTGATATTGTCATTCGTCTGCGAATTCGTCGGCAGTTCGACCAGCAGCAGGTGCCCTTTGCCCCACTTTTCTTGAGGCCTGACCCAGGTGCTCGGCCGATCCTCGTATTTCATGCCTAGGGCCCGGTAGTCCTGCGCGCGGCGCGGGCGCTGAATAAGGCCGAAGCCGCGCGGATTGTTGAGCTGAAAACGGTAAAGAGCGAGTCTGCGGGGATTACGCAGCGGCCTCCACACCCGCTTTCCGCTGTCGGTCTCAATCAAAAGTCCATCGGAATCATGGGCGCTACGGATCAGCCTGTCATAGCGATGGGTGCTGAATCGGCCTTGCAGGAACATGCTAGTGAGCGGTGCAATACCGAGCCTGCGCACCTTATGGCGCTTGAACAAGACCGCCTTCACATCTATTTCGGTCTTTTTCCCGGGCCGTACAATGAATCGATATGCACCGGTTAGCGCGGGACTGTCAAGC
>DAHXOO010000084.1 GCA_027364845.1 Pseudomonadota bacterium
CGTGATCCGGTCTGTACTTACTTGTTAAAAACTCGACATTTCTCTGGCCAGCAAAGGAAATTCAGGTGTCCCGAATCATCTTCATCGCACTATCTCTCTTTGCTGTCGCCACTGCCCAGGCAGCATCCAACGATCAGGGCAACAGCTATGAAGTGGAAGTGATGGTGTTTCGCAACCTGATGCCCAACCTTGTCGGCAATGAGCTATGGACGCAGGATACGGTAAACCCGGCTATCAGCGATCTCGGCAGCGCAATTTTGCCGGCTCTGGCTCCGCCTGCCGATCCAGTACTGTCCGATGCCGCCATTGCCTTGAGCGCTAACCCGCGCTACCGCCTGCTGGTCCATGACAGCTGGATCCAGACCGCGGCGACGCGGTTCGCCAGCAAGCCGATCCGTATTACCGCGTCAGAGCCAGGCAACCCTCAGGAACTGGATGGTACCGTACGTTTCTACTTGAATCAGTACCTGCACGTGGTGTTACACCTGTTGCTTCAGGAACCGGCACCGAATACCGGTTTGGCGGTATTCAATGCGCCGGCTGCTCCCATCCTGTATCGCATGGACGAACAGCGCCGCATCCGTCTCAATCAGGTAAATTACTTCGATCACCCCATGTTCGGCGTGTTGCTGAGAGTGACCAGCGTGAAACCGGACGCGCCTGTAGCGTCACCCGCTCAGCCCACAACATCAGGAAACACGAAGAATTAGAGCGCAAGATGGCAACGTCGTGTGGCATGTTTCCATGCCTCCCTTGACCTTCATACGGCGAAACATCGTCGCTAAAGACGGAAAACGATACAACATCAACGCAGCAACGGGACAACCTGCTCGAGGAGTGCGCGCACTTTCTCCATCCCGGCGTCAAGTGCCTGCTCAATCTCCTTCAGACTGATGACGCCCCCTGCCCGCCCGGCGGCAGGGTTGGCAATCACCGCGATGGATGCATAACACAGTGCCAGCTCTCGGGCGAGACCGGCTTCCGGCATCCCGGTCATCCCGACAATATGGGCGCCGTCCCGCTCCAAACGGTCGATCTCGGCGATCGTCTCGAATCTCGGGCCCTGTGTGGCCGCATACGTAGCATGGTCCGTAACCTCGAGACCCGACTCGCGTGCGACCTCGATCAACGCGTGGCGCAGGGCTTCGCAATAAGGAAAGGTGAAATCCGTGTGTGTAACTGGCTTTTGATCATTGCCGAAGAACGTGTGCTCGCGCCCGTAGGTATAGTCAATGATCTGATCAGGGAACGCGAGGGATCCGGAGACGAGGCCCGGCGCGATCGCGCCCACCGCATTGACTGCGATCACGTGGGTTGCGCCGGCCTCCTTCAATGCCCAGATGTTGGCACGATAATTCACCGAATGCGGCGGTATGGTATGACCATGACCGTGACGCGGAAGGAACACGGCATCCTGGCCGCCGATCTGTCCATGAATAAGTGGCGCGGACGGTTCCCCGTAAGGCGTACGCATCACCTCGCGCCGGATGATTTCGAGATTCTTCAGCGCGGTGAGTCCGCTGCCCCCGATTATGGCAACAAGCGTCATAGACTGCCGCTGGGCTGCGTGGCCGATGCCTCGGCGACGGCATAGATGCCAGCGGCATTGCGCAGGTATCCCTGGTAGTCCATCCCGTACCCAAAGACATATCGATCCGGGATTTCAAGCCCGACGAAATCCGCGTCGACCGGCACGCTGCGCGGACGGTCCTTGCGCACCAGCACCGCCTTGTAGATCGCTGCAGCTCCGTCAGCCTGGTAGCGACGCTCTATGGCTGCGAGTGTCGCCCCCTCGTCCAGGATGTCATCCACCAGCAGCACCGTGCGCTGGCGGGCGGAAACAAACGGACCGGCGAGCCAATGAAGATCCCCACCCGTCAGGCGTTGGCGGTAGCGGGTGGCATGAACATAGTCGACCTGAAGCGGGAACTGCAGTTTGGGAAGGAGCTTTCCGAACGGCACGACACCCCCATTCATCAGGCATACCAGAAGCGGATTCTTGTCATGAAGTGCCTGCGTGATACGCAAAGCCATGGCGTCCAGCGCAGCCTCGACCTGAGACTGCGTACACAGGCAGTCCGCCTGCTGCAGGACCGTCCAAGCCTGTTGGGCAGAAATTGGATCCAAGCTCGACTGTGTCCGCGCAGGAGTTGGCGAGGAAGATCGGGTCAGTAGGTGAAGGTGACGGTATCTTCGTCCATCGCCTCGCTGATGACATAGGCGCCGCCGACCGTCTCCTCGATTTCCGGAATCAGGTCCCGCCCCCACAGTTCCAGCGTCGGAGTACAGACCTTGAAGTGTACTCCGGCCTCGTGCGCCTCCTTGATAAAGTCGTATACGCTCTTGGGGCTACCTTTCTGGACATGCAGTTTCTCGGCCACACCCTTTATCGCCAATTCGCCGGACAGCGCAGTGAGAATGACTTCCACTTCGTACTCCATCGCGGCAGCTACTGTGGCCTGGAAAAAGGGCGCCCCCAGCTCGGCACCGTTGGCAGGATTTGTATTCACCATCACGATCAGCAGTTTGTGCGGCATTTTCGAGTCTCCATAATTCCCGCGCGTTGCGCGGCGACGGGTGCGGCACGGTCTAAACAGGGTTGGTCGACTGGAAGAAGACTAAATACGTATTATATCGAGCTCCCAGGAAGAGAATACAGTATCTACTAATATAGAGATATATCGGGTAACCCTTTTCCTCAGCGGGCGCAATCAGCGCGCCGATTCACTTATAGAAAGTAAACGATCTACAATTTAAGGTTCCGAAGGTATTCCCGGAATGGGCCCTCCAGCTCCGGATGCATGAGCGTATATTCTACCGTCGCCTGCAGATAACCCAGTTTACTGCCACAATCATAGCGCTTGCCTTGAAATTCATAGGCTAACACCGGCTCATTATCCAGTAAACGCGCAATCGCGTCGGTAAGCTGGATCTCCCCGCCTGCTCCCGGCTGCACCGCTTCCAGACAGGAAAATATCCCGGGCGTCAGGATGTAGCGGCCCACCACGGCAAGGGTCGAGGGAGCAACCTCGGGAAGCGGCTTCTCCACGATTCGTTCCACTCGGCTGACCCGCCCGCCGAGCGGGCGCGTCTTCACAATTCCGTATTGGCGCGTGTCCTCGCGCGCCACCTGCTGCACCGCGACAATTGAGCATTGCCGCTGCTCAAATTCATCCGCCATCTGGCGCAGCGCCGGCACCTCGCCGCTGATCAGATCATCGGCAAGAATGACCGCAAAGGGATCATTCCCCACCACCAGTTTCGCGCACAAAACCGCGTGCCCGAGGCCGAGCGCCTGAGGCTGACGCAGATAGACGCAGGATACCTGGTCGGGAAGCACTGAACGCGCCATCTTGAGCAGTTCAGCCTTTCCCTTGAGTTCGAGCTCGTTCTCAAGCTCGTATGCCTTATCGAAATGGTCTTCGATCGCGCGCTTGTTGCGCCCGGTGACGAATATGAGCTCGGTGATACCGGCCGCGACTGCCTCCTCCACCGCATACTGGATGAGAGGCTTGTCCACGATCGGCAACATCTCTTTGGGGCTCGCTTTGGTCGCAGGCAGAAACCGCGTACCCATGCCGGCTACCGGAAATACTGCTTTCGTTAGTCGCGTCATAATTCGGTCTCAAATCTCGCGATCAGCGGCCGACGCCAGTATATTCGAACCCGGCAGCACGCAAATGGGTTGGATCGTACTGATTGCGGCCATCGAAGATCACCGGCGCCTTCATGATTTCCTTGATGCGGCCGAAATCAGGATGACGGAACGGCTTCCACTCTGTCACCAGAATCAACGCATCAACGCCATCAATCGCAGCATACTGCTCCTCTTCGAGTTGCAACAGCCCCCTTTCGAACCACGCCCTCGGCAATTCGCGTCGGGCCGATTCCATGGCCACGGGATCATACGCCCGCACACGCGCTCCGGCCACGAGCAGCTCGGAAAGCAGCACGCGCGACGGGGCTTCGCGCATATCATCCGTACCCGGCTTGAATGCGAGTCCCCAGATACCAAAGGTGAGCCCGCTCAGGTCGGCGCCATAGCGCTGCAGAATCTTCCTGACGAGGTAATGCTTCTGGCTTTCATTGCGCGCTTCCACTGCGTGCAGCACCAGCGGCTCGAAATCGTGTTCGGCCGCCATATGAACCAACGCCTTGACGTCCTTGGGAAAGCACGAGCCGCCGTAGCCTACGCCCGGATAGATGAAAGAATGCCCGATGCGGCTGTCCGAGCCGATACCATGGCGCACGCTCTCCACGTCCACCCCCATCAGATCGCATAGGTTTGCGATCTCGTTCATGAACGAAATCTTTGTGGCGAGCATCGCGTTGGCCGCGTACTTTGTCATTTCCGCCTCGCGCACGCCCATGAACAGCGTGCGCTCGTGGCTGCGGTTGAACGGCGCATAGAGCTCACGCATGGTGTCTTGGGCGCGCTCGCTGGCGCAACCGACCACAATCCGGTCCGGGCGCATGAAATCATCGACCGCCGCGCCTTCTTTCAGAAATTCCGGGTTGCTCACAACATCAAACGAGATATCGGCGCCGCGTGCGGCGAGCTGTTTCGCGATCGCATTCTGGACCTTGTCGGCAGTGCCGACCGGTACGGTCGACTTGTCGACTATGACGCTGTAAGTCTCGAGATGCTTGCCGATCTCGCGTGCTACGGCGAGCACGTACTGCAGATCCGCCGAACCATCTTCACCTGGCGGCGTTCCGACGGCGATGAAATAGAGATTGGATTCTGCCATCGCCTCGGGCAGCGAAGTCGTGAAGCGCAGCCTTCCGCTGCGATGGTTGCTCTCAACCACCATCTCGAGGCCGGGCTCATAGATGGGCAGGATGCCGTCGTTGAGACGCGCGATCTTGCCGGCGTCAATGTCCACGCAGGTGACGGAATTGCCCATTTCGGCGAAACAGGCACCAGTAACCAGACCCACATAACCAGTGCCGATGACAGTGAGTTTCATGAATTGCGAATCCTTCTGGAAGACAAGATCAATATATGGTGGAGCATTGTTGTGTCGTTATGTTGCGGCAACACACCTGAGGTGCTGCGCGGGCCGCATTGTACGCCAAATTCCGTGCCAACCCCAGCGGGGCACCCCGGTCGGCACAGGACGACGAACCGGCTCTACCGCGGCCTGCTTTTCGAGGTGTACGGACGACCGGGCACATCTGGCATGCGTGCATTGAGGTGGGCGTCGCCACACAAGGCCACGAACTGCTCTCGTCTACATTGGATCGGAGCTGCGATCCTTGCTGGCTTCGCGCCCCGCATTAGCCGAACCGTCACCGGATACCAGAACTTCACGCGCGCAGTGTTCAACGAAACCAAACACTTCTTCAGGCACCCGCCTTGCACGGCGCAACGCCTAATTTTTACGCGGCTGCGAGGATGAATTCTCCCAGGCACAAATCGTCGCACCCCTGGGTCCAGCCAAGCCCGTTGCGGGCGAGCCCTGCTCCAGGTGCTCGGGCACCAGAGTGCGCAGCAGCTCGCGCAGCCGCGGCTCGGAGTTGGTGTCGCAGGCCCGGGTGAGCTCCGAAAAGACCCCCTCCATGTCAGCGACATCGATAGGACGACTGTGGGCTAGCATGATTTTGGGGTGTCCCGTATCGATAAGCTGCTCCGCCTCGTGGAACAGTTCTTCATAGAGCTTCTCCCCAGGACGCAGACCAGTGTAGACGATCTCGATATCGACGCCTGGCCTTTTGCCGGACAGAAGAATCAACTGCTCGGCAAGATAGGCGATATTGACCGGCTCTCCCATGTCGAGCACAAAAATCTCGCCTCCCTGCCCGATCACGCTGGCCTGCAATATCAGCTGGGCCGCCTCCGGAATAGTCATGAAATAGCGTGTGATCTGCGGATGGGTGACCGTGACTGGACCCCCGGCCGCAATCTGTTTCTGGAACAGCGGAATCACGCTGCCCGCAGATCCTAGAACATTACCGAACCGCACCGTTATGAAACGGGTGTTCGAACACGCGTTCAGCCCCTGGCAGTAGATTTCGGCTACACGCTTGGTCGCCCCCATCACGTTGCTGGGATTCACCGCCTTGTCGGTCGAAATCATGACGAACGTCTCACAGTCGTACTTGTCTGCGAGCGACGCGAGGCAGCGGGTCCCCAGCACATTGTTCGCCACGGCGGCCCGCACCTGCCCTTCCAGCATCGGAACATGCTTGTACGCCGCTGCGTGAAAGACGATGTTCGGCCGATGTGCCTCAAGTACCTGCTCCACCGCCACCGCGTCGGTCACACTGCCCAAAAAAACAACGAGCGGCAGGTCCGGAAACTCACGCCGGAGCTCAAGCTCGATTGCGTACAGATTGAATTCGCTTTGCTCCAGGATAATGAGTCGCGCCGGATCGAGGCGCGCAATCTGCCGGCAAAGCTCGGATCCGATGGACCCTCCGCCTCCGCTCACCAGAACGATCTTGCCTTGCGTGCCACGTGTGATGGCTTGCCAGTCGAGCGAAACCGCCTCGCGCCCGAGCAGGTCGTCGAGCTTGACCTCGCGCAATTCTCGGATACTGATCTGTCCGGTAACCAGATCCTCCATTCGTGGCAGCATGCGAAACGGTATGCCCGTCGACTCGCATACGCCGACGATGCGACGCATCTGCGCGGAGATAGCCGATGGCAGTGCAATAAGGATCAATTCGACATCGATATCTGCCGCAATCGCCGGCATTTCATCCACCGTCCCAGCCACGGGAATGCCGTGGATGTCCTTGTGGCGCTTACCGGGATCATCATCCACGAACGCGACCGGCTGGTAGCTGCGCTCAGGGTCACGCAGCAGATCGCGCACCAACATCTCTCCAGCCCGGCCCGCGCCAACAATCAGGACCTTTCTGCCGGTCGTCCCATAGAGATGGCGATCCTTGACCCAGCGGTATACAAGGCGCGGTCCACCCAGCAGCAGCACCAGCAGCAGGCCGTCCAGAACGAATACCGAGCGCGGGATCAGAATCAGCCGGGTCAACACGAAGATCGCCACGGCCGCGATGGCCACCCCGGCCACGGCCGCCTTCAGGATCCGGACAAGATCGGGAAGCGAGGCGAATCGCCACACTCCGCGATACAGACCGAAGTACCAAAGCATGCCTCCTTGCGCAATAAGAACCACGGGAAGCATCAGCAGCGCCTGGTGCAGGAATTCAGAGGGAATGCCTTGCAGATTGAAGCGCAGCCAGAAGGCGCCCAGCCACGCCAGCAAAATTGCAGCGAGGTCATGGAGCGTAACCAGCGCTCGGTTCTTCAATGGGGTAAATCGCGTCACTCAGCACCCTCTTCGATTACGGCGAAGCCGTCGCGCCACATGGCCATCGGTCGCCGAAGAACGGCGGCGCCTGCCATACGCGAGTCCACGATGCCCTGCCGGTGCCTGCAATAGCTCCCGCGTGGTTCGTTGCCGCGCACCCTCATGATGGGCTCATCCAGCCACGAATTCCTGCTTGGGCCATCTCCCTGGCGCCCCGTGGCGCTGATCTCTTTGCCTGGCCGATCAGGGCCTTTCAGTCCGGTATCATAGCCATATCGGGTCAGCGCATCAAAAAACCGTATTTAGGCCGGTCAACGTGGGTAAAGGGTTATGCCGGAACATACGGAATAGCGTCGCTGAATCCCCTGCGGATTGGGCCTGTCAAACGGAGCCAATTGATTACTGAGATGAGGAAGTGATTTAGGGTTGTTCAGCCGCTCGGCGCAGGCGCTGCGGCTCCTCGCTGGCCACACGCACCGTATCGAACGCGATCCTAGGGAAATTGTCGATCGCCTGTTCCCACTTGGTGATGCCATCTGCCATGCGCCCGACTTCGCGCGGATATTCCATCAGCGCTGGCCGCTCTTAAAGCGAATCGGGAGATGCTCGCGAAGTGAGGGGCAGTGTGGTCCCGGTGTTCGGTGCATTACGAATTTGCCCGAAATGCCGATTCGAGGCCACTCTTGACCACCCATCCCGGTTCCAATTCATCTGGATCAATGTTCCGTCCGAGACTCACTGCATCAGGTTATCGCCTGAGCCTTTGAGGCTTCGATCAGTATTGAGATTCCCATCGTCACGCTCTGCCCGAATGATCCACACGGCGTAGCAGGCCACCTACTCGCTACTCAGGCAGTCTGTTTGCGTCGCCGCTCCAAGCGGAGAACAAAAAACATCAGGCTCACGTACACCAGACCCCAGGCCAGCAGCACCGCGGCCTGAACTTCTGGCAACCGGGGTTTTGCCCAGAGGGCCGACGCCACGCAGGCGAGCATCAGTGCATACTCCCACAGGACCGTCCGACGATGTCCCCATCCCGTTTGCACCAGCCTCTGGTAGTAATGGGTCTTGTGCGCCTGCCAGATTTTCTCGCCACGCACCAGGCGGCGAAGCAGCGTGATGGTCGCGTCGACCATGAACGGCGAAAACACGAGCAGTGCTGTCCAGAACGGAAATACGCCGTCCCGGGTGCCCCACAGCGACAGCGCTGCAGCCAGGAAACCCAGTGTCGACGACCCGACGTCGCCCATAAAAATGCGCGCAGGCGGGAAATTATAGACAAGAAAACCTGCGGCAGCGGCGGCAACAACGAGGTTTGTCCCGAAAAACAGGTCATTCCCCGACATCCATCCAAGCGTGGCGAAACCGCCGAAACCGATCACCGCCATGCCACCCGCGAAACCGTCCATGCCATCCATAAAGTTATACAAGTTCACCATCCACACCACGAACAG
>DAHXOO010000085.1 GCA_027364845.1 Pseudomonadota bacterium
ACATTGTCAATAATGGTATTCCATTCAAGTTTCATTTCTTTGAATACCTACGGGGTGTGCGACGTGGTGATCCGCAATACAAAGTTTTGGGAGAGAACGTTGACTACGAAGGGCCTATATATTGGAATGGGGAAATTGTCGGTGAGTGGATTAGGGGAGAGACAGAGCCTCGCAAAGGGCCAAAGTGGCCAAGCAAATCCAAATAGCCACGTACCAACCTGTGGCAATGAAGCCCAACGATGATTGGACTGACGACTTTGATACTGTAGCCAGTTGGTTTCGGTCTGGAGTTAAGAAACACATTTCCAACAAGTGAACGTGATGGACCGTGTGTAGCCTTGACTGCTCACGCCATCGATTGATGTAGAGGAGGATCGGGTGATCGAACTGTAGTCGTGTACTCAGTTGATCCCTTTGAAGAAGTCACCCCAATTTTCACCCCACACGGTGGACTGGCGTGATGATGTCAATTTGGAAATGCCTTTGAAGCCACACAGGGAACGTTGGTGTGGTCAGGTGATCAACCTGATTGCTGAAAATCCGTGTGTCGGTGGTTCAATTCCGCCCTTGGCCACCAAAATTCTTTTCCCTGAGAATTCAGGGACTTTTTCCGGGAAAAATCGCCGGGGGTCCAAAGAAGTGGTCCACCTCTAGTCAGCTATCTTGTTGCAGTGGTATTCGACGAGAATGCGGCACTGCATCTGTATGAGACGCCGCTCAGCAGCGACCGGACCATTGAAGCTGCCGGCAGCAACCGCATTCGGCTTCGTGCCTCCGTTCCCGATACGCCACAGCTCCTCTGGTGGTTGCTTATCTTTGGTGAAACAGTTGAAGTACGCAAACCTGTTGCCCTTCGGCGCAAAGTGGTAGAGACGGTAAAGACCATGGCGGCGACCTACAGCTGCTCGGCGCGACTGCGAACGAGCTAGAATGGAAACGATAGGGGAGAAGCATGCTCACCGATGTACGCCACGCCTTGGATCGATTTGCGAATTTGTCGCCGCCCGGGCCTGGAGCGGCTGCATCCTGTGGCGGCAGTGCTGGAACTGCGCTACGACCTGATGGTCCCAGTCGCATTGCGGGTTGAGCGCCTCACCAAGCGCTACCGGCTGGAGTCGGGCGGAACGCTGGAGGCCGTATCGTCGATCTCCTTCGAGGTGCACGCGGGCGAGTGCTTCGGCCTGCTGGGACCGAACGGCGCCGGAAAATCGACCACTATTAATTGCGTCACCGGCTTCTATCCGGCAAGTTCGGGGAGCGTGTCGGTTTGCGGGCTGGACGTGTATGCCGAGCCCAAGCGTGCGCGGCAGCTGCTCGGAGTGTGCTCGCAGGAGGACACTCTGGACAGCGATTTCCGCGTTTCCGACCAGTTGGTGCGTTACGCCACCTACTTCCGCATCCCCACCGAAGAGGGCAAGCTCCGGGCGCGCGCGCTGCTCGAGCGCTTCGGCCTGGAGGAAAAGGCGAATGAGCAGGTGGAAAGCCTCTCGGGTGGCATGAAGCGGCGGCTGCAGGTGGCGCGCGCGCTTATCTCGAACCCGAAACTACTGGTGCTGGACGAGCCGACCACTGGACTCGATCCGGGCGTGCGCCGGGTGCTGTGGGAAATCCTCATGCACGAGCGCAGCGCGGGCACCGCCATCCTCCTTTGCACACACTATATGGAAGAAGCCGAGCGTCTGTGCGACCGCGTCGGCATCATCACTGGTGGCCGCATCCTCGACGAGGATTCGCCGCGGGAGCTGATCCGCAGGCACATGGACATGGACGAAGTACAGGAGGAAGTGCGACCGGGGGTGGTCTGGAAGCGGCCGCCCAACCTCGAGGACGTGTATCTCAAGCTCACCGGGACGCGGCTGGACGAGGACGCGCGCGAGTCATGAGACTGCCCGATTCGCTCTGGGGCGTGCGCTGTGTCTGGTTGCGCTACTTCGATGTATTCCGCAAGAGCCTACGCTTCTACCTGGTAACGACTTTCTGCGAACCGATCCTTTATCTGCTCGCCTTCGGCCTGGGCGTGGGCGCGCTCGTGGGCACGCTGAAAGTGCACGACATGCAGGTGAGCTACCGCAGCTTCGTCTTCGCCGGCATCATCGGGCAGACGGTGCTGTTCCAGGGCTTCTTCGAGGCATCCTTTGGCAGCTTTGTACGCATGTACTACCAGAGGATTTTCAGCTCGATGGCGGTGACGCCGATAACGCTCTCGGAAGTGCTCTGGGGCGAGCTGCTCTGGGACGCGACCAAGGCGAGTGTGGCCGCTGAAGTGGTGACGCTGATTGGCGTGGCACTCGGCAACTTTCCTCCGGTGGCGCTACTGACGGTGCTGCCGCTTGCGTTCGTTTCGTCGCTGCTCTTCGCGGGACTTGGCCTTACGGTTTCCGCCCGCGCAAAATCGATCGACGAAATCTCTTATCCGCAATATCTCATCGTTTTCCCGATGTTCCTGTTCTGCGGCGTGTTCTACCCGATCGAAGGCCTGCCTGTGGTATTGCAGTGGGTGGCGTGGGCGCTGCCGCTCACCTCGGTGCTGTCGCTTGTGCGCACGCTTACGCTCGGCTTCCCGTTCCAGCCCTGGGCCGTGCCGATCCTCGCCGTTTGGCTGCTCGTGCTCGTCGTGTTCAGCCGCCGCTCAATGTTCGCGAGACTGGTGAAATAAGGCTTGACGCGGCGAATTGCGCTTTGAATTGGGCCGATTACTTTGCTCATACCCAATTGGGCAAGGCTAGCCATAGCCAGGTGGCAAGCTTTGTACTAGAAGTAGGCCCGCCGCTTCCGAAAAACTTTTCACCCGCTCGCCGCGGCGCGCCGGTTCGAGCGCTTCGAGTTGTCCGCGATAGCGCACGTTTCGCGCGTGCGAATATACGCGAATCACCCCGTGCGCGGAAGAACGTGGTCTATTGATTGCTTACGTTTATTGAGCATCGACGACTGGGGAGTGTGACCAAACAACCGCATCAGGATGAAGATCGCCACGAGTGTCGAGGCATAGACGACAAGTTGGATGCCGGTGGGACGATCAGCGTAGCCGATCAGTGTATGCAATGCTTTTCCGGCTAGGCTACCGTCCGAAAGCACGCCAGATGTATCCCATACCACATGCGAGAGCACTGTTACCAGCCCTGCCTGCTGGAGAAATACAATAGCCTGCGAAGCCATTCCCGCGGCGAGAAACGCTATCAGCCAACTGGTGACCGCAAACAAATGGCGGGTTGGAATTCGCATCAATCCAAAGTACATCAGGCCACTGATACCGGCACCGAGCGCAAGACCGATTGCGCCACCGACAAACATGGAAAACACACTGTTACCTGCGGACACGGCGATGCCATACAGGAACAACACGATTTCCGATCCTTCGCGCAATACTGCGATGCTGATGACGATGGCCAACGCTTTCAGCGAACGCCGCCCCGTGACAACATCGTCACCCAGTAACTGCATTTCCTGCGCTATATGGCGGCCTTCGCGAGCCATCCAGACGTTGTGACCGGTCAGCATTAATACTGCGATAGCCATCACCGAGGCATTGAACAGCTCTTGTCCGGCACCGGCCATCGTGTTGGAAATGGCATCGGCGAATGCCGCCACTAGGCAGGCGCCTGCGATTCCAACTGTGATTCCGCCACCTACCCAAACACCTCTTCGAGGCACGCCACGCGTTGCTGCCAAAACAATACCGATCACCAACCCGGCTTCGATAACTTCACGAAATACAATAATAAGCGTTGCGAGCATTTGTAGTTGCCTTAAAAATGCATTTCATATTCGACCAGCACTCTTGCGATGCCCCGCGCTGCCGCATCGCTTGCGCCGAATAAATAAGCGGCCTGATACTTGATAGCCTGACCGAGCGGCAGGGGTCCGAAAAGTTTTCCATAGACTGCCGGGCCAATATTGTGCTCTTGTTTATTGACACTTCCGAGTTGATGTCCCTGACCCAAATCGCTTTGTATCTCTATGCCGGGTTGAAAACCCAAGCTGTAGCGGTAGCGCGTGTTCCAGAGAAAAACGTAATCTGGACCGCCAGAATGTGCAGAGTGATTTCCGACATTCTGGGTAAAACCGATATTGGCCGTGCTGGTGAATTTGCCTATATCTTTTTGCAGTAGCAACTTGACCTCCAGCGAATCCGGGGAAATACCTTGGACGGCAAAATCATAGGCGACAAGCAATCCAGCATCCAGCCACCTTTCCCCCGACTCAAAAAATTGGTAGCGGCCCTCTACTTCACGCGCTTGCAGCTGCGAACTGCCGCCGGGCTCTTTGTGGGACGCGGCGCTGAGTTCCGCTTCCAATCGGGGCGTGATTCCGGCTTCAAGCGTTAGTGCACTTTCCTGCGCGCCATCCTTGTTCGGAATCCGGTCAAACGCGCGCGAGCCGTTGTACTCAATCGAAAACTCGCGGTACTCGACATTCGGCGAATATAATTCGTCCGCGGCACTTTCCCTTGCTATACAAGCAAGGACAATGAATGCAGTGGCGGCAACTGCGTATTTGTGGGAATTCTTGATATTGGTTAATGGCATGAACAAAGGTCGTTCCTAAATAATCAGAATTGCCTACCAGCGTTTGGAGGCGAACGTTATTTGGCGATGATGGTGCCTATCGTCGTATCGCGATGGAAATCATCGAAGTAGCCATAGCTGCCTGCATCCAGTGGCCCGATGAATATTGTTATTTCGCTGTTTGCGGTCACCACTTTCTCGCGATTGAGATCACTGCTTTCGAATTCCGCCGGAGTCGCATCCTGATTCTTCACGGTAATTTTGATTTTTTGGCCCGCGGGGATGGTCAGCACCTTGGGAGAGAACTGGTTGTTCTTGAGTGTGAGGACATAATCTTCAGCATGCGCTGCGGCTGCCAATAGCAGGTATGCCGATAACCCTGCCGAAAAAACCAAAGACCTTTTCATCGACAGTTACTCCTATGTGGTGATCTGGACGTTACCAGTCCGATTGCGATTATTTAATCGATGCCGTGGTATAATGATAACCATTCGCATTAATAAAGTCAAACGCATCAACTCATCTAAACCCGAGTGAATTCCTTTGCTAATAAGGTCTGAATCTCTAAAACAATGCGGTGTACGCCGATACGGGTCGCGAGTCGACCGCACCGGAGAAATTCCTGCGGGCGCTGCTGCTGCAGGTATCCTATTCGGTGCGCAGCGGGCGCATGTTGATGGAGCAGATTCGCCTTGTGGTTCAGCGAGCACAAGTTGGACGGCGTGTTGGCCGCACAGGTCTCGCGGCGGCAGAAGCACTCCTCGCCGCCGAGGTAGAACGGCAGCCCTGGTTTGAGCTTCTTTCCGTGGCGACGAGGAACTCTACCACGTCGTCGAAGCGATCGTAATGATCGAGCGAGAGCAGCATCGCATCGAGTTTCGCTAGATCGATGCCGAGCAGGTCGAGGTTATTGTTGAGCGTGTCGCCGGTGAAGCCGATATCGACGAGCACCTGCCGCGTCTCGGCGCCGCGCGCCGACCCCAGGTGCGGCGACAAGCCTATCCGCGCGCGTCAGAACACTGCAAACTGGGGCATCAAGGCCGGTCAGCGATACGGGTGGCCTGCGGCCCCTTTTTGTTCGTTAAATCTTCATCTTCGGTGCGTTAGCGCACGGAGCGCGGCGCGTTTGATTGTTAAGATTAAGGAAGTTTGCCTAAAACTCCGTCTACGGACTCAATTTGGCCCACTGGCGCCTGAAGGCAAAAGCACGCATCTTCTTGTGCAGGATGAGCGTATAAGTAGTTAAGGTGCTGCTCGCACCTTTGGCCGCGCGATCCGCCAGACCAATTCGCGCTTAAACAGAGGTCGGCCATGCCCGAAACACTCCACGATCCCGCCATTCCCAACCCCGCCGCCGACACGGCCGAAGGCATCACCGAAGTCCGGCGCCAGGAGGCTCTGCTCAAAACCGGGGCCCTGCAGAACGCAATTTTTAACAGCGCCAATTTCTCCAGTATCGCCACCGACGCGAACGGCGTGATCCAGATCTTCAACGTCGGCGCCGAACGCATGCTGGGCTACGCCGCCGCCGACGTGATGAACAAGATCACCCCGGCCGACATTTCCGATCCGCAGGAAGTGATCGCGCGCGCCAAGGCGCTGAGCGTCGAACTCGGAACGACGATTACGCCCGGCTTCGAGGCCCTGGTGTTCAAGGCCTCGCGCGGGATCGAGGACATCTACGAGCTGACCTACATCCGCAAGGACGGCAGCCGCTTCCCCGCCATCGTGTCGGTCACCGCGCTGCGCGATGCCCAGGGAGGAATCATCGGCTACCTGTTGATCGGGACCGAGAACAGCGCCCGCAAGCACGTCGAAGCCGAGCAGAAGCTGCTCGATCAGCGACTGCGCGACCAGCAGTTCTACACGCGCTCGCTCATAGAATCCAACATCGACGCGATCATGACCACCGATCCGTCCGGCATCATTACCGACCTCAACAAGCAGATGGAGGCGCTCACCGGCTGCACGCGCGACGAGCTGATCGGCGCCCCGTTCAAAAATTACTTCACCGACCCGCAGCGGGCCGAGGCGGCGATCAAGCTGGTGCTGAACAACAAGAAGGTCACCGACTACGAGCTCACCGCGCGCGCCAGGGACGGCAAGGAAACCGTGGTGTCCTACAATGCGACCACATTCTACGACCGGGACAGGAGGCTGCAGGGCGTGTTCGCCGCTGCGCGCGACGTCACCGAACGCAAACGTCTGGATCAGGTGCTGCAGGAAAAGAACGTCGAACTGGAGAGCGCCAGGTCGGTGGCGGAAAAGGCCAACCTCGCCAAATCGGATTTTCTGTCGAGCATGAGCCATGAGTTGCGCTCCCCGCTCAATGCGATTCTCGGTTTCGCGCAATTGATGGATTCGGGCTCGCCGCTGCCAACGCCCGCCCAAAAGGCAAGCATCGACCAGATTCTCCAGGCAGGATGGTATCTGCTGGAATTGATCAACGAAGTCCTCGATCTCGCGCTGGTCGAATCGGGCAAGCTGTCGCTGTCGCTGGAACCCATGTCGCTGCCCGAAGTGCTGCACGATTGCCAGGCCATGATCGAACCGCAGGCGCAAAAAAGCGGCATCCGCATCAGATTCCCCGAGTTCGACGGCCCTTATTTTGTCGAAGCGGACCGGACCCGGGTGAAGCAGGTTCTCATCAATTTGCTTTCCAACGCGATCAAATACAACCGCACGCGCGGGACGGTCGAGGTCACGTGCAGCGCGAACACTGCGGAGCGCATACGCATCAGCGTGCAGGATACCGGTGAAGGATTGTCCCAGGAAAAACTGGCACAACTGTTCCAGCCGTTCAATCGTCTCGGACAGGAGGCCGGCGCCGAGGAAGGCACTGGCATCGGCCTGGTGGTGAGCAAGCGTCTGGTCGAACTGATGGGGGGCGCAATCGGCGCGGAGAGCACTGTCGGGGTGGGCAGCGTGTTCTGGATCGAACTGAACTCGACCGCCGCGCTGCAACTTGACGCCGGGACACACGAAGCGCTTGCGCCGATTCAACCACGCGCTCAGCACGGCGCAGCGCTGCGCACCCTGCTGTATGTGGAAGACAACCGGGCAAACATGCTGCTGGTCCAGCAACTCATCGCGCGCCGTCCCGACATGCGCTTGTTGAGTGCGGGCGATGGCACGCACGGCATCGCACTGGCGCGCATCCACCAGCCGGACGTGATCCTGATGGACATCAATCTGCCCGGCATCAGCGGTACCCAGGCGCTGAAAATTCTGCGCGAAGATCCGGTAACCGCGCACATCCCGGTGCTTGCCATCAGCGCCAACGCCATGCCACGCGATATCCAGAAAGGCCTGGAGGCGGGATTCTTCCGCTATATCACCAAGCCGATCAAAGTCAGCGAGTTCATGGCTGCGCTGGACATGGCGCTGGCATTTGCCGAGACAGGGGTAGACGGCGCCGTCGTGCCGCAATCCCTGTGATGATCGGTGGCGCCGATATTGCTGGCGCCGGCATTCTGACCGTGGACGATCTGGAAGCTTCAGTCGCAACGCACGGTCATGCCGCCGTCGACGACAATGTCGGTGCCGGTGATGACGCGCGCCTCGTCCGAGGCGAGGACGACGCTTTTCAGGTTGAAGTCGGCCTGCATGTTTTTTTATTCCGGAAGCGGAGTACCATTCAAAAATTTGCCTTGGATCACGATTGCGATTGCTCGATTCGAGGCTGTGAAGCGACGCGGATTGACAAGGAGGTCCAATAAAAACAATGGATCCTGCTGCTTTCCCCGAAACCGACGTGCGCGACGATCGCCCTGACCGCGAGACCGGACAAAGCGGTCGCCGCGGCTTCACGCTGGTCGAACTCCTGATTGCCGTCGCGATCGTCGCGGTGCTGGTGGTAGTCGCAGTGCCGTCGTACCAGCGCTACCGCGACAGGGTGGCAGTCACGCAGGCCGAGTCGGACATCGTCGCCATTGCTGCCGCCATTGATCTTTACCGTACGGATAACCGGAATTTTCCGAACAGTTTGGCCGACATCAATATGGCCG
>DAHXOO010000086.1 GCA_027364845.1 Pseudomonadota bacterium
TGCCCCTGACGGTGCGGATGAGTTTGGGTTCGAAGTCGTCGTCTATCTTCGCGCGCAAACGGCGAACCGCGACCTCGATCCCGTTGGTGTCGCTGTCGATATTAATGTCCCACACCTGGGAGGCGATCAGCGAGCGCGGCAGTACTTCGCCCTGGCGTCGCAGCAGCAGTTCGAGCAGCGCGAATTCCTTGGCGGTGAGGTCGATGCGCTTTCCGGCGCGCGTGACGCGGCGTCGCAGCAGATCGAGTTGCAGGTCGGCAACCTGCAAGAGTTCGGGTTCGCTGGTCCGGCCCCGGCGCAGCAGCGCACGCACCCGCGCCAGCAGTTCCGAGAACGCGAACGGCTTGACCAGGTAATCGTCGGCGCCGAATTCCAGCCCTTTCACCCGGTCCTCGACCTGATCGCGCGCGGTCAGGAACAGCACCGGCAGCTGCTTGCCCTTGCGCCGGATCTCGCGCAGCACCTGCCATCCGTCGAGTTTGGGCAGCATGACATCGAGCACCGCGAGATCGTACTCGCCGGTCAGAGCCAGGTGCAGCCCGTCGACGCCGTCGCGCGCGAGGTCGGCCACGAAGCCGGCTTCGGACAGGCCCTGCTTCAGATAGTCGCCGGTCTTGTGCTCGTCTTCGACGATCAGGATTTTCATCGCTCTTCCTTGTAACGGTAGTCATGCACTCCAATTGTGCGCGCGACCAGCCCCGATTTCCGAAGATTACAAACTTGTAACGGCGCTGTCAGCTATTTGTTAGGTGCCTCAAAGCAGAACTGCGGTCGTAAGTAGGAGACCCAGCCGGTGACTCTATAGGTTCGGATTTCAGCGCGGGTCGATCGAACGCTCGTTCACCCGTTCCGCAACCTAACACCAATGTAATCGCCCCGTCATGTCGACGACGGGCGCAGCGGCGCAGACTGGGCTTGCAGGATAAATACCGACAGAGTTTTAGCGAAATTTCAGCAATGCTTTCCAACCAATCGAAGGAGATGATCATGAAACCGAAGCTCACCCTGGCCGCCGGCCTGTTCGCCGTCATCGCGGCTCTCTCGCTCAACGCCAGCGCCGCGGCGGATACCCCGGCCGGGTCCAAGGCCGCATCGGGCTCCGCCACCGGCGCCAAGGTGGAAAGAGCGGCTCACCAGATGAAAATCGGACCGCACTCGCACGCGGAGGTAAAAACCGGGTTTGCGCAGAAGGCCCCCGAAGCCATGCCGAAAAAACCTAACCCCGCCAGGGACATGAGCAAGCATTTCCATCCGCGGGACGGGAAGTAGGTTTCCACCGGGATAGCCGGACACGAGTCCGGTTCTTGCGTAGACCGAGCCAACACAGGACGTGCCGAACGTCACCACGCCACGCTCGATCCGCACAGCCCACAGATTGGGAGAGTCACCATGGAACAGCAGCATGAATCGGACGACCGGATGAAGTCCAGGACCAACATTGCCTTGATCGTGTTCCTCGTCATCGCTGCGTTCTTCCTGATTGCCGAGCACCAGGCGCACTTGGTCGGGTGGCTCGCGTTTTGGCCTTACCTGCTGTTGCTCGCCTGCCCGCTGATGCATCTGTTCATGCATGGCGGCCATGGCCACGGCGGTCATGGGTCGAATTCAGTATCGAACGAATCGACCAAAGGGAAGAATAATGGATCACACCACTGAACCTGCCTATGGACTGTGGTCTCTGGTGATCATCAACTCGCTGGTGTTCATCATCTTCGCCGTCAGCTTTGCCAAACCGCAATCGGCGCGCGACTGGCGTTCGTTCGGCGCGTTCTCGGCGTTTCTGGTTGCATTGTTTACCGAGATGTACGGTTTTCCGCTGACGATCTACCTTTTGTCGGGCTGGCTGTCAACGCGCTTTCCCGGCATCGACTGGATGGCGCACGACTCGGGGCACCTGCTCGAAACGATGTTCGGCTGGAGAACCAATCCACATTTTGGCCCGTTTCATATCATCAGCAATATACTTATCGTCGCGGGCTTCTGGCTGCTCGCTTCGGCGTGGAAGGTATTATATGCGGCGCAGCGCGATCACAGCCTAGCGACCAGCGGACCCTATGCACGCGTGCGCCATCCGCAGTACGCGGGCTTCGTCCTGATCATGACCGGGTTCCTGTTTCAATGGCCGACGCTGATCACGCTCGCAATGTTTCCGGTCCTGGTGTTCATGTACGTCCGCCTCGCAAAGAGTGAAGAGCGGGATGCGCGCGCGCATTTCGGCGATGCATATACCCGCTACGCGGCGAACACGCCGGCGTTCTTTCCCGGGGTTGGCGCGAAAGCCCATGCATGAGTCGATTGTGAACTTGGCGCAATAACAGGCGACACGAGCCCTTTGTACGCTGGCGTACGGACGATAAAGGCAATTTGCGTCTATAAGGAACCTTCACCCAATTGGCATTGCCGACCGCGCCAGCGGGCGACGCGGCCAGCGAGGTAACCGCAGAACAGCGCAGCAGATCGTAACCATCAGTAACGGAAGCATGAACACATACAACCCTGAAAGAAAGGCCACTATGAAAACCTCAATACTCGTCGCCGCAGTCGTCGCCGGCGCCTTGGCCGCGCCGTTCGCCTCGGCGCAGGACAAATCACCGGCGCCGCCGAACGCGTCAGCACAGAAGAATTCGGTCCACCACAGGCACGAGATGAACATGGACATGGACATGTCCCAGATGCAGGAGAACATGAGAACCATGCAGCAGCAGATGGAAAAACTGCGGGCGACGACCGACCCGCAGGAACGGCAGAAGCTGATGCAGGAGCACATGTTGACCATGCAGGAAAACATGCAGGCGATGCGCGCCATGGGCGGCCCGATGATGATGGGCAGCGGCGGCGCAAAGGGTGGCTATAGACATACGGCACGCGGCAACATGACGCAGCGCCAGGAAATGATGGAAAAACGCATGGATATGATGCAGATGATGATGGAGCAGATGATGCAGCACGATCAGGCAATGGAGTCGATGCCCGCCAAGTAGTCGCGAACCTCGATTCTATAGGTATGGTTCTTCCGGGTTTATCCTGCGCATGACTGTTGGGAGAAACGCATGGCTGTCTTGATCGACCCGGCAAAATGCAGCGTGCTGCGAGCAGCGCCGCGACTGGTGCAAATTCTGCGCGTGCTCGCTCGGCACAAGTTCCTGGGAGCACTGCTTGGCAGAAGCCATTGGCCGCCGCCGAAGGAGGTACGGGAAACCTTCGAGGAACTGGGGCTGGTGTTTCTCAAACTAGGGCAAGTGCTCGCGTTGCGGCGCGATCTGCTGCCGGCCGCCTACATCGATGAGTTGCAGTTGCTGCACGACCAGTTGCCGGCGATGGGCATTAACGAGGTGCGCGCGACGGTCGAACTCGAACTGCGCGCCCCGTTGACAAAGCTGTTCTCGTCGTTTGGCGAAACGCCGCTGGCCGCCGCGACCATCGCCCAGGTGCATGAGGCGACCATGCAGGACGGGCGTCACGTGGCGGTGAAGGTGCAGCGACCCTGCCTTAAAGAAATCATCGCGACGGATATCGCGGCACTGAATTACCTGGTAGGACTGGGAGAAGGGCTGTTTCCGAGTCTGCGCGCCGTCGATCTCCCGATCGTGGTGCGTGAACTGGCCAAAAGCCTTCACCGCGAAACCGATTTTGGCCGCGAAGCGCGTTCCATCGTGCTGATTCGCGCCGCGCTGGCCGATGTTCCCGACCTCTGGATTCCGGATGTCATCGCGGAGTGTTCGGGAGATACCGTGCTCACGATGGAGTACTCGGCCGGCGAGCGCGTGGATCTTTACGCCACGCAGCACCCGGACGCGATGCCGCGGGTGGTCAACACCCTGGTAAAGCTGATGCTGCATTCAATCTTCGAAGAAGGCCTGTTTCATGCCGATCCGCATCCAGGCAATGTCTTCGTTCTGCCGGACGGACGGCTCTCCCTTCTCGATTTCGGCAATACGGGCGACCTTGACGAGCCGATGCGCGAATCGCTGACACGCCTGCTCGAAGCGGTCGTCAAAGGCGATGCGCGGGCCGCCACCGAGGCCTATCTCGAAATGGCGCCGGCGAGCGAAAAAGTCAACCATGTGGGGCTGCTGGTGGACATCAAGGCCGTACTCTATGAAATCCGCAGGACCAATCTGGCGGATGTCTCGATCGGGAATGCGTTCGAATCCCTGCTGCGCGCCGGAAGCCGGAACGGGGTACGCAATCCCGGCGAGTTTGTCCTGCTGACGCGTGCCTTCGTCATTCTGGAGTCGATGATAGGCCAACTCGCCCCGGGCTATAACCACATGGAATCGTTTCGTGACGAGATTTCACGCCTGACCGCGCAAAGTTTCTCAGGGGAGCGGATAAAGGAAACGACAACGAAGATTGTGCGCGAACTGGGGCGCCTGATAACGGATGCGCCCGGCGACGCGCGCCGCATCCTCCGGCGTTTCGCCGAAGGCGACCTGGGCCGACTTCCGGGTCTGGAGGCCGTGGGACGCCGCCTCAGCCGCAATCTCGAGCGGCTCACGGGTGCCATCGCTTTCGCGGCTCTGGTGATCGGCGGCGCGATGCTGTTGATGACGCCGATGGGCGGCTGGCATGACACTCTCGGCAACACAATGGTTATCGTCGGGTTTGTCGGCATTGTCACCATTTATATTCGTGCGTTGCGTCGCGACCCTGACAAACGTTGACGCGCGCCTACAGATCGCACCCGCGGAAATTACTGTTGTAAGGATAGCAACTCAAGCGAAATCGGAGCACCCAACCTCCAATCTACAGTTCCGCCACTTAAAAGGAGTCGATTCATGTACGGATTCAGCACTCAGTTAAAGCTGCCGTTCGATGCCGCCGTCGCGAAAGTCACCGAGGCCCTGAAAAAGGAAGGGTTCGGTGTGCTCAGCGATATCGATGTCAAGGCGACGCTGAAAGCCAAGCTCAATATTGAGCATCGGCCGTATCGCATCCTCGGCGCTTGCAATCCCCCGCTCGCCCACCGCGCGATCGAAGCGGACCCGGACATCGGTTTGCTGCTGCCTTGCAACGTGGTCGTGCGCGAAGACGCCGATGGAAGCATAACGGTTGCGTTCATGGATCCCGAGGCGGTGTTGCAGTTGGTCGACAAAGCGGAAGTGACCGCCATTGGCAAGGAAGTGCGGGCACTTTTGCAGCGGGTTTGCGCCAGCCTCAAGGCGTGACGCAGGGACTAGGCACGTGTACGACATTGAGGGACACAAGTCACCGGAACGAAAAGGAGATACGCGATGGATGCAGAAAGCCTGAAAAGCCTTACTTGGCTTATCGTTTGGGGCGGTTTTTTCTACTTCATGATGCGCTACGGCTGCGGCGCTCATATGATCGGTGGCCACAAGCACGGAGGGCATGGCGATGCCGCGCCGGGTGGCTACGTCAAAGATCCCGTTTGTGGCATGGCGGTTGACCCGAAGAACGCTGGTGCAACTGCGGTGCACGGCAGCACTACTTATTACTTCTGTTCCGTCTCCTGCCGCGACAAATTCGAGCAGACGCCGGCGCAATATACCGGCTCTTCGACGCAAGCCGGACAGCAGCATGGAGGACATCATCATGGGTAACAAACTCGACTGGCGCGTTGTCGGTTTGGCCGCCGGCTCGTTCCTGGTCGTATCGTACGTGTTTTGCGTGGCCTACGACCTTGCGTTCGGCCAACGCATGTACGAAACTTGGCTGAAACTGCTGCCGGGCTTCACTTGGCTTACCTGGCAAAGCTTCCTGCTCGGTTTAGTCGAATCGTTCATATACGGCATCTACTTCAGCTTGGTGTTCGTGCCTTTGTACAACTATTTCCAGAGTCGCTTTTCACGACAGTAAAGAAAATAACGCGACATCCAAGTGAGTAAACGCAGATGAGCGTAGCCCGGGTTACTGCGCGGACTGGTGTCAGTCCACACGCCATACGCGCCGTGGCGACGCCCGGCGTTACGGCCGATCTTCACCGGCGCCGCCATGGCACTGAGTTCGGTATCCGTGGTTACCAACGCGTTGCGACTCAACCGCGTCGTGCTATGACCGGAGCGTAAGAACAAATTCGATCATGACTTATCACTATGTGTGGCTGGTCTGGTCGAGCGCATTCTTGCTGCCCTGGGTTCTGTTGTACACGCTATTCCCGCAGCATCGCGTCGCAATGTGGTGGGCAAGCGTGTTCATGGCGCCATTTGGGTTGACCGAACCGATGTTTGTACCCGAATACTGGAACCCGCCGAGCCTGTTCGAGTTAGCGCAGAGAACCGGCTTCGACATCGAGAGCTTCATTTTCAGCTTCGCCATCGGCGGCATCGCTGCGGTTCTCTACAACGGTATCCTGCATAAACGCGTAGAGGCGCTCAGTCCTGCGGAGCGTCATCAAGGGCGGCATCGCTGGCACCGGTGGGCGCTTGCCGCACCGTTTGTCTTGTTCCCCATCCTATATTTCCTGCCGTGGAACCCGATCTACGCAGGGATTGCGGCGATGGTGTTGGGAGCGGTTGCGGCGGTCTTGTGCCGGCCCGATTTGAAGTCCAACACGCTGGTCGGCGGGATATTGTTCCTCGCGCTCTATACCATTTTCCTGCTGGGACTCAAGTGGTCGGCGCCGGGTTACATCGAACAGGTCTGGAATCTAGCGGCGCTGAGCGGCGCGCGAATTTACGGCGTGCCGTTGGAGGAACTGCTGTTCGGATTTTCGTTCGGTCTCGTGTGGGCAGGGATATATGAGCACTTCACCTGGAGGCGCAGTGTTGTCGAATCGCCAGCGCATACCGCTCAAGTATCCGGGCGAAATTAACCAAAGGAGTATCGACATGATCAAGAAAACAGCGGTTTCGATGTCGGCGCTTATTCTGGGTTTAGGCATGTTCGCTGCGGTATCCGTAAACGCGCAGCCAACTTCCTCGATGAAATCCCCGGCGAAATGGCGTCTCAACGTCGTCGCCATACTGGAGAAATGAAATGCGCCGATTATGGATAGTTTTGGCAGTATTGGTGACGTTAAGTCTTACCGGCTGCGGCTACAACACCTTACAGAGCAGCGACGAGCAGATTAAGGCGAGCTGGTCCGAGGTGCTGAACCAGTACCAACGCCGTGCGGACCTGGTTCCCAACCTCGTGAATACCGTGAAGGGCTTCGCCGCCCAGGAAAAGGACGTGTTGCTTGGCGTCACCAACGCCCGCGCCAAAGTCGGCAGCATCCAGGCGACCCCGGAACTCATCAACAGCCCCGAGGCGTTTGCCAAGTTCCAGGCCGCCCAGGGAGAGCTGTCTAGTGCTCTTTCCAGATTGCTGGTGGTGTCGGAAAACTATCCGCAGTTGAAGTCAGACGCCAACTTCCGCGAATTGCAGGCGCAGCTGGAAGGCACCGAAAATCGCATTGCGGTTGCGCGCAACCGCTACATCACGTCGGTACAGGAATACAACGTGACGGTGCGCTCCTTCCCCTCCAACCTGACGGCGATGGCCTTCGGATACAAACCGAAGCCCAACTTCGCGGTAGAAAACGAAAAGGAAATGGCCAAGCCTCCGAAAGTAGATTTCGGGGCGGCGCCGGCCAAACCCCAGGGCGACGCTCAGGGAGCCGCCAAGTGACGGCGATGAACGCGGCAAGAGCGTCACTTCTTGCGTTCGCGCTTTGCTGGTCTCTCATAGCGGGCGCACAGGTCCCGGTCCCGCCTTTGACCGGGCGCGTCACCGACCAGACCGCCACGCTCAGTGCACAGCAGAAGGCTGCCCTGGAACAGACCCTGCAGGCGTTTGAAGCCAGGAAAGGCAGTCAGCTCGCGGTGCTCATTGTTCCCACCACGGCTCCGGAAACGATCGAGCAATATTCCTTGCGCGTTGCGGAGCAATGGAAGTTGGGCCGCAAGAAAATAGATGACGGTGCAATTCTGGTCGTCGCCAAGACCGACCGCGCGCTGCGCATCGAGGTGGGATACGGCTTGGAGGGGGCACTCAACGACGCCACCAGCAAGCGCATCATCAGCGAGATTATTACGCCGCGCTTCAAACAAGGCGATTTCTATGGCGGCATTACTGCCGGGGTCGACCAGATCATCCGCGTAGTTGACGGCGAACCGTTGCCGAAACCCAGCGCAAAACCCGCCGGCGGCATTGCCGATATTCAGCAGTACGTTCCGGTCATTTTTATTCTCGCGCTCGTGGTGGGCGGAATGCTGCGCACATTGTTTGGGCGCCTTGCTGCGGCGACCATTACGGGGCTAATTATAGGTTTTCTTGCCTGGTTTCTGGTAGCGTCCTTGCTAATAACCTTGGTTGGCGGGGTGATCGCATTTTTTCTGACCC
>DAHXOO010000087.1:0-7541 GCA_027364845.1 Pseudomonadota bacterium
AAACAGGGCCAGCAGACCGAAGCGCAATAGTGTTTGGTTTGCCTGCCGCTGGCTTTCAAACTGACCGCCAAATTCGATGTGGTAGCCCGATGGCAGCTTCACTCGGGCATCGATTTTGGACTGCGTCTCCCGGATAACGCTTGCCAGATCCCGACCCTGCACATTGAAGGCGACCACAATCAAGCGCTGTACGCTTTCGCGGTTGATGGAATAAGGTTCGTCCTGTACCGCCACGTCAGCCACTTCCCGCAATGGTATCTTCGCCGTTCCGTCGGGATTGAGCCCGGGCGCATCCACCAAGAGGTTGCGGATTGCTTCCACACTGTTACGCGCTGTCTGCTCTAGGCGCACGGACAGGTCAAAAGTACGGCTTCCTTCCTGCACGCTGGACACGATTTCCCCGTTCAATGACATCCGGATATCCTGCGCAATATCGCCGACCGTAATGCCATAACGGGCAGCCTTCGCGCGGTCCATCTTGATGGTCACTTGCGGCACGCGGATCTGCTGTTCCAGATTGACATCGACCGCACCGGGTACGCCATGCAACACCTGCTGGACATTCTGTCCAAGTTGATACAGCGTGGACAGATTGCTCCCGAAGATTTTGATGGCAACCTGGGCGCGCACCCCTGATTGCACCTCATCCATTCGGTGTTCGATGAACTGTCCAACGTTGAATACGACGCCCGGTATCCCGGCCAGATCCTGGCGAATTTTCTCAAGCAGGGTTTCCGCTGTCATATTCGGATTCCTGGCAAAATCAAGTCGAACGTCGAATTCGCTGAAATTGGGCGGCTGCGCATCTTCGTCCAGGTCGCTGCGTCCGGCGCGCTGATCAATCGAGACCACCTGGGGATATTTGAGCAGATCCTGACGCACCAAGGCGCCCAGGCGCATCGATTCTTGCAGCGAGGTGCCGGGCAAAGTGGTCATGGCGATGATGTAGTTGCCTTCGCGAAACTCAGGCAGGAAGGACAGGCCGAAATATGGCAGCAAGGCCAGCGACAACGCCAGCGCTACCAGCGACAGCCCTACTACCCACCAAAACTTGCGTAATGACAGGTTCAGGAGGCGCAGAAAATGACGTTTCAGCCAGAGGACAAAACGCGGCTCCTCTTCCCCGGTTTCACTAATCGGCGTGGTATCGGCAAGCAATTCGCGGCTGTCCGTGGCATGCAGGACCACGCCCTCATCCTGCGTTTTTTCCTTGTTTCGCACCAGCAGCAGATAGCATAGGGCCGGCACCATGGTCACCGCCACTACCAAAGAGGCCGTCACCGAAGCGATATAGGCCACTCCCAGGGGGCTGAAGATGCGCCCGGCCAGTTCTTGCAGGAAGAAGATCGGCAGAAAGATCATGATCACGATCAGCGTCGCGTACACCACCGAGTTGAGGATTTCCTGCACCGCGTCGAATACCACCTCGATCGATGGCAACGGACGTGCCGCATTGCGGTTTAGTCGCAAACGCCGCACCACGTTCTCTACCGTGATAATACCGTTGTCGACCACCTCGCCGATGGCAATCGCCAGACCACCCAGGGTCATGGAGTTGATGCCGATACCGAAAGCGTGCATCACAAGGATTCCGCCGACGAAGGAGGCCGGCATGGACAAAAAGGTTATGAACGAGGCGCGCCAGTTCATCAGGAACAGGAACAGCACGGCGATCACGATCAACGCGCCCTCCAGCAGGGACTGATTCAGATTGTGGATCGCGGCCTCGATGAAGTTCGCCTGCCGGAACACTCGAGCATCCATCCGGACGCCCGCCGGTAATTGCTTTTCTATTTCGGCAAGGGCTTTTTCCACCTTATACGTTGTGGTAAGAGTATCTGCGCCATAGGCCTTAGAGATGGTTCCAATCACCGCATCCTTCATCGCAAAGGCTCCGTCGCCGCGCTTTATTTCTCCACCGAAAGCAACCTCCGCGACATTGGCAATCGTGATCGGGACGCCATTACGAATAACGATGATGGTATTTCTGAGGTCGTCCAGCGAGGTAATGCGCCCGACGCCGCCGACGATCAATTCCTGACCGGGTTGCTGCAGAAAGGCGCCCGGTACGTTGGTGTTGGATTTTTCCAATGCCTTGCGTACTTCTTCGGCGCTGATCTGGTAGGCAAGCATTCGGTTTGGATCAAGACGTACCTGGTATTGCTTGACCTCGCCGCCAATGGATACCACCGATGCAATGCCGCCCAGCGCCAGAATGCGCGGGCGGATTTCCCAGTCGGACAGCGTGCGCAGTGCCTCCGGGGATAAGGTATCGCTGGTCAGGGCATATTTAACCAGCCACCCCACTGCCGATGTGACAGGGAGCATCACCGGCGGCTTGGTCCCCGCGGGAAGCCGGCTGAGCACGTTCTGGATACGCTCGTTAACCATTTGCCGGTCGAGGTAGACGTCGGTATTTGCCTTGAATATGACGGTAATAGTGGATAGGCCCACGGAGGTCTTGGACCGCACGTCGCTTACACCCGGCGTGCCGTTGATCGCGCTCTCGAGGGGATACGTCACCAACGACTCCACGTCCTGCGGTGCCATTCCGGGTACTTCGGTTTGTATCACCACCTGAGGTGGAGCGAATTCGGGGAAGACATCGACCGACATCCGCTGCAATGCGTATCCGCCTGCGACGAATAAGACCAGCGTGATCGCGAGGACAATCAGGCGGTTGTGGAGCGACCAGGCAATCAGGCGGTCGAACATGGCTTATTCCTCCGCCTTCATTTGCCCGCCTGTGAGCCACATGGTGTAAATCTGGCGATTGCCCTGCGTCACGACCTCGTCGCCCGGCACCAAGCCATCGGTGATTTCGCTGTATTCATCATCCTTGGCGCCGATATTTATTTCCACCCGGTTGTATTCTTGTCCATTGCGGACAAACACGAATTTCTCGCCATTGGCTTCGATGATGGCGCTGTTGGGTATGGTCAGCGCCGCCTCGTTTGCCCGCAAAATAACGCTGGCACGGGCAAACATGTTGGGTTTGAGCAAGCCCTGCGGGTTGGCGAGTTGTATCCACACCTTCACGGTGCGGTTCAACGGGTCCAGATTGGGATCGACCAAAGTGACCTTACCGGTGAACGCCTGCTTGGGATAGCTCAGCACCCGGACGCGGGCTTCCTGGCCCAGTTTGATCTTGCCGATGTCTTCTTCGTACACTCGCGCAACCACTAGAACCTGCGAACGGTCGCTGATATGGAACAATACCGTGTTGGGTTCCACGGCTTGGCCAAGGACTGCATTGCGCGCGTCGATCACGCCGCTCATCGGTGCATTAATGGTCACGCTGGGCGGCGGGTCTCCCACCAGACGGGATTGCACCAGGGCCAAGCGCTGGCCAACCCCAACCCTGTCACCGAGATTTGCGTACAGTCCTTTGATCTGGCCGCTGATGCGCAGGCTGACGTCAGCCTGGCGATCGGGCAGCAACTGCACCTCGCCGTTCAGATTCAACTCGGTGGAAAGCGGACGGAAACTGGCCGGCGCCAACTGCAAAGCAATCGCTTTCTGTTGCGCTAAGCTCAATTGCACCGGACCACGCGCTCCGCCGCCAATTTCGATCTCCCCACCATGCGCAAACACGAGGGGCAATGCGCCGGGCGCAGCAAGTAGCGCCAGAAACAGCAGACCACACAATTGCCTAAGCCGGCGGCTGCTCATACATGGTTTAGAAACATTTCGCATAGCATTCCCTTCATAATGATTCTATGGTCTGTCTTTTACTTGGGTACGAATCCGGCATAGTCCCCGGTGGCGATATGCAATCTCGCCAACGCCTGAAGGTATTGATCGAGCGTATCCAGATAGGCAATATTCAACTCGCCCTGTTGGCGCTGTATCCGAATCACATCACCGACCGGGATTAGCCCATGGTCGTATCCCTGCTGGGCAAGGCGTACGTTGCGCGCGCTGAGCGCCAACATATTGCGTTGGTATTCCGATAGCGCCTGCTGCAGGCGCTCCGTTTCCGCGTAAGCGCTAGCCACCTCGTTGCCGATACTGAGCTTGAGCGCGTCGATACGAGCGTAGGCTTGTGCTTCGGTAGCCGCTGCTTCAGCGATGTTCCCCTGATTCTTGTTCCGCAATGGCAATGGAATCGACATGCTCAAGCCCATGGCGCGGCTGTCTCCCTGGGGTGGTCCCCCGTCGATCACCAGATGGCTTTGTTCCAGCACCACGCCCACTGTCCAGTCTTCCCAGCGCTGCGCATGCGCCAATGCCTGGTTAGCCCGAGCACGGTCCGCACTGAGCAGAGCAAAACGCAGGTCCGGCCGTGACGACAATGCCTGGCGCTGCTGCTCCGCCAAGCTCGGCAAGGAGTCGCTGGCCGGCAAGGAATCATCCAACGCCAAGGCTTGGGTTGCAGGCCTTCCGAGAAGCTGATTCAAGCGGGCCAGTTGAGTTATTCGCCGACTCAGCAACAGTGCGCGCTCCTGAGTCAGACGCTGCAGCTCGAGTTGCGCTGTGTTGACGTCAAGCTCAGAAACTTCGGCAACCTTGAAACGGTTACGTGTACCCAGCACCAGTTTTTGATCGACATCGATTAAACGTTCGCGTACCTCGATCTGCCGGTTCAGTGCAAGTACGCGATAAAATCGGGACGTTACATCGCCGGCCAACTTGAGTTCGGCTTGTCTGATCTCGGCCAAAGCCAAGGCCACGTCCACGCGCGCAACTTCTTTTTGATGGGCGATGCGCCCAACTACGGAGAACTGCTGGCTGATGCCGATGCTGGCGGCATGCTCTCCCTGGTTTGAAAAAATGAGATCATTTCTGGCGGCGATATCCAGCCGTGGATTAGGCGGTAGCCCCGCCTGCAGCAAACGCGCGCGCGCTTGTTCCACGGTATAGCGCGCGGCTTGCAGATCTTTATTGTTTTGAACGGCAACATCGATTGCTTGCAGTCGTGTCATTCCTGCAGCGTTGGCGCTGTGGTAGGGCCCGCCCAACAAGGCGCTGCATATCAGGAAAGCCAAGAGGCGCCATGACGCCCGGTCGATCCGAGGTGGCAACATGAAATGTATTCCTTTATTACTTCTGCACGAAACCACAGGAAGGCGGCAGCCTTGGACAAACGGCTTAAGAACATCACCGAAGGCGAACGCCAGCCCGAACTCTAGATAGGCAAGAAGCTCAGCGGGGCGGAGCGTTGGGCCAGAGCGCGTTGGTCGTTAGTAGCGGGGAGGGATTACCTGGGGGGACCGTACCAAAAAAGCGAATTCTGGTTGCGACCAACAGAGCGGTTGGGACGAGGAAAATGGAAGGGAGCAACACATACATCAAATGTTGCAGCCCGCCCCCGATGTTGCCCATTTTGAAAAAGGACGGCAGATTTTGCGCTATGTTGCAGCAAACATCCTTGTCCTGGGCGTTATCGCTATGCCCTGAATAGCCGTCATGTTTGTGTGCAACAGGGGTATCCGCGACCGGATCCGCCGACTTTTGGAACAGGTCGCCGTAAAAGCAAACCGCAAGCGTGAATAGCCAACTCACCAAGAGTAGGCGCGCAAGACTACGCAAGTTACCTGCTCCCCTGCGCTGCGGCTGATCGGTTTAGCATAGAAGCTCTTTACAGAATGAAGCGAGTACATTCTGCCACAAATCGATGCTCATTGAACCCCTTCCGGCACGACAATCAGCTCCGGATGCGATTAGGCGCTTCTTCGCGCCGGGTGCGGACGCTGTACACCTTTTCCACGGGGAGAACAGCGACGATCCCGCCACCGGCGAACTCCGCGTGCGCTGCGTCCATGATGGCGGCGACGATGGACTCGGCCCGGTCCTGCTCCACCCAGATTTCGATTTTCACCTGATCCACCAGTCAGTCGCGCGACAATAGGTTGGCGTGATCGAGCTGGTGCAAGCGGGCAAGATACCCGCGTAGCGCTGCATTTGCGGCTCTACCAGCATCGCCCCAATCCAACTCCCTGACTCGAGGCTGGACTGGGGGCTTGTGCGTCAATTCACTTTCGATAGCGAATCCCGGATCGCGCGCCGCCTGAACAGCGGTTCGGGCCGCTCCACCGAGGCCTGGTAGGCCTCGCTGAAATCGTCGAAGGCGGAGAGCGCCTGCAAGGGGTTCTGATCTGCGCGCAGCGCGAAGGCGTCAAAGCCGCAGCGCGAGAGGTAGTAGAGCTGGTCGCGCAGTACCTCGCCGATGGCGCGCAGCTCGCCGCCGTAGCCGTAACGCTCGCGTAGCAGCCGTCCCAGCGAATAGCCGCGGCCGTCGGTGAAGCTGGCAAAGCGCACTGCAATCACGTCAAAGCGGGACAGATCCGGAGCAATTGTCGCCGGGTCTGCGTCCGCTTCCAGCCATACGCCGATGCGCCCGAGGCGAAACAACAACGCGTCGCGTTCGCTCGTCCATAAATCGAGCGGCACGAGCACATCGCCGCTGAAGGGCAGCGCCCCGGCCGGGCCCTGCTCAAGCAGCTGCCAGATGTCCTGAATTACGGCGCCGCGTCTGATGATTCGTGCCATACACGTAGTCCTTGAAAGGTTCGATGCCGATGCGGCGCACCGTGTCGATGAAGCGCTCTTCCTCGCCTTCACGCTCTTCGAGATAAACCTGGACCAGCTTTTCGACGATGTCGGGCACCTGGTCCTGGGCGAACGCGGGTCCGATTACCGTGCCCAGTGACGCATGCACGCCCTGCGCGCCGCCGATCGAGATCTGGTAGAACTCCTCGCCCTTCTTGTCCCCACCGAGAACGCCGATGTGGCCGATGTGGTGGTGGCCGCAGGAATTCACGCAGCCCGAGATGTTGAGATCGAGCTCGCCGATATCATGCAGGTAGTCCAGATCATCGAAGCGCCGCTGGATCGCTTGCGCCACAGGGATGGACTTGGCGTTGGCGAGGGAGCAGAAGTCCCCGCCGGGGCAGGCGATGATGTTGGTCAGGAGGCCGATGTTGGGCGTGGACAGGCCGAGCGGCCTGATTTCGCGCCACAGCGCGTGCAGATCGGGGGCGCACACGTCGGCGAAGATCAGGTTCTGCTCGTGCGATACGCGCAGTTCGCCGAAGGAATAGCGTTCGGCGAGACTAGCAATTGCGTCCATTTGCTCCGCGCTCACGTCACCGGGCGCGGAGCCGGTGCGCTTAAGCGACAGCGTGACTGCTGCATAGCCCGGCACCTTGTGCGGGTGGACATTGCGCCGGTGCCAGTTGGCGAAGGCCTTCTCCGCGGTGAGCATCGCCTCGAGGAAGGTGTCCTTTGGCGGCAGCCGGGCATAGACGGGACGGGTGAAACGGCCTTCGATGCGCTGTACTTCCTCCTCGATCAGGGTCGCCGGGCCGTCTTTCAAGTGCGACCATTCTTCCTCGACCTTCTGCGCGAACACCTCGGGCGTCAGCTCTTTCACCAGGATCTTGATGCGTGCCTTGTACTTGTTGTCGCGCCGGCCGTAACGGTTGTACACGCGCAGAATCGCGTCGAGGTAGGTCAGCAGGTGGCGCCAAGGCAGAAATTCACGGATTGCCTGGCCGACGACGGGCGTGCGGCCGAGACCGCCGCCGACAATGACGCGA
>DAHXOO010000087.1:7551-7860 GCA_027364845.1 Pseudomonadota bacterium
ACCGACGTCGTGCACCCTGATAGCGGCGCGGTCGGCCGCGCTGCCGCTGACCGCGATCTTGAACTTGCGCGGCAGGTAGGCGAATTCCGGGTGCAGGGTGGACCACTGCCGTATGAGCTCGCACCAGACGAAGGAATCGACGATTTCATCCCGCGCTACGCCGGCAAAGTGGTCGGTCGTGGTATTGCGGATGCAGCTGCCTGAGGTCTGGATCGCGTGCATCTGCACTTCGGCCAGTTCGGCGAGGATCTCGGGCACCTCATCCAGTCTGGGCCAGTTGAACTGGATGTTCTGGCGCGTGGAGAAGTG
>DAHXOO010000088.1 GCA_027364845.1 Pseudomonadota bacterium
TTTCTCCTTGGCTTGGAGGTCTTTCAGGTAGCCTTCCAGACGATCGAGGCTCTGCTCCCAGAAACACCGGTAGTGCTCCACCCAGTCGGATACTTCCCGAAGCGGCTTCGCCTCGAGCCGGCACGGCCGCCACTGCGCCTCGCGACCGCGCCGGATCAGACCGGCACGTTCCAGCACTTTGAGATGCTTGGTTACGGCAGGAAGGCTCATAGCGAATGGTTCGGCTAGTTCGGTGACCGATGTCTCGCCCGAGGATAGCCGCGCAAGAATGGCGCGGCGCGTCGGGTCAGCGAGTGCGGAAAAGATGGCGCTTAAACGGTCGGGTGTCATTGGAGCGGTTCGCTTCAGTATTTAACGAAACGGTTAAATACAACGATGCGGCGGTCTTGTCAAGCGGCCTGGAACGGCATTGTGTAGTCACAGTGAATTTCGGACGATCACTGGCAGAAAGAATGGCCGCCCATGGACTGCCGCCGTTCGCATGTTTGTTCAACTGCTATGGCCTTCGTTATTCGGTGATGCCCGGACCTTGGCCTGTGGTTCCGCGCCGGGGATCGAGCGATGATGCAGGGCTGATCGGACAGACCGGTGCGATTGAGCTCCTGGGCGTATCTGCCCTAGTGCCTGCGTGCCGGCTTCAAAGGAGAGGCAGCGCCGATCGCGGTCGCCCGAACGTTGGGTCTTTGCCATGCCGTCTCTGGCCTGTGTCGTCTTCCATGATGTGGACGAGGCGATCGCACGGCGGTCAATGTGCTTGGCGTCGGTCACACGACGTTCAGTACCGGTTCATTCGGGCTCGCGACTTGGGTGCAATAGATGGATCTTTAAGCCCTAAATCGTAAAGGAACGTCATTCCATCGAGAGGGTCTTACGGGAAACAGGTCGTAGACCCTTGGGTGAGAACGTATTTCGCGCCAGCGACATCAGTCTGGGCGGTCTGTCTGCTGGTACTTCGCGCGATATTGCGGAACCTGACGCTCTGGTTGGCGTCGAATCTACCGTTGTGCCCGGGAGAGCGGCTAGCGCGTCGCTGCATTGCCGCACGGGTTGATTATTGCGCTGCGGAGGGTCCGGGCTCGACATTTTTCTGTCTGGACCGACACACCGGACCTCACTGTGGGCGATGCAGTATTGGCGCTCACTCGCTCGGGTGAATTGCTTAGGTTCATGGGGCTAGATACTGGTGGAGCGGTGATTGCTGCACCAGGATGCCTGTTTTTTAAGAGACTAAACTTCCTGGATTCGGGAACGATGCAGCGCATCTCTATTACGCAGCCGCGGGCGCGCCGGCCGCGCATGGGTAAAATGCACGAACGTGGCCCGTTCGGGCGATTTGTTGTCTGCTGCGTGTGGCAACCTGCAGCGACGACGTGCTATGTTATCGCGCAGTCGAGAGTTCGACTTTGCCAATGTTTTTACTTTGGGTAATCCTATTAACTCACCGTATCGGCGAGCATGAAACAATCATCAGATCTCAGCTTCCATCAGGGTAAATAATCGTGAACAGACAAGAGACAGGGCGTGAGGCCCAAGGCCCCAGGATGGTGTTGTTGTCCCGCGCCGGGTGCGGCAGTTTGTTCGGTGCGATGCTGATGCTAGTGCTGCTGGTGGCAGGAGCCGGAACGGCCGCTGCCTCCGATCCGGCATCGGTGTTCGGGGGGTCGGTATTACGCTCGACACTCGCGAATGGGCTGCGTGTTGTCATCGTGCGTGACACTCTCGCTCCGGTGGTTACCACGGAGGTCAATTATCTGGTGGGGTCCAATGAGGCCCCCGCGGGTTTTCCGGGTATGGCTCATGCGCAGGAACACATGATGTTCCGAGGTAGCCCGGGGCTGTCTGCGGGTCAGCTTGCCAACATCATTGCAGAGATGGGAGGCATGTTTGATGCCGATACCCAGCAGACGGCGACCCAGTACTACTTCACGGTTCCTGCCCAGGATCTGGATGTCGCCTTGCATATCGAATCCATCCGGATGCGCGGCGTGCTCGATAACCAGGCACTGTGGGAGAAGGAGCGTGGCGCCATCGAGCAGGAAGTGGCGCAGGATCTCTCCAGCCCGCAGTACGTACTCTACACGAAGCTGCTGGCGACGATGTTCGACGGTAGCCCCTATGCCCATGACGCTCTCGGCACACGCGCGTCTTTCAATAAGACCACGGGTGCGATGCTCAAGAAATTTCATGAAACCTGGTACGTACCGAACAACGCAATTCTCGTGATTGTGGGCGACGTCCGGCCACACCATACCCTGCGCCAGGTCGAGAAGTTCTTTGGTGGAATCCCGGCCAGAAAGCTTCCGCCGCGTCCTGCAGTCGTTTTGCGTCCGTTCAAATCCCAGGTAATCAGTATGCCGACCGATCAGCCCTATGGCCTGTCGGTCATCGCGTTTCGCGTTCCGGGCTTGAGAAGCCGGGATTTCGCCGCGATGGAGGTGTTGGCTGATGTTCTGAACAACCGCAGGGGAACGCTTTATGCAATGGTGCCGCACGGCCAGGCACTTGATACTGGTTTTGCCCTGGACCAGCTTCCCCGGGCTGGCATCGGCTACGCGGTCGCCGCGTTCCCCAAGGGAGCACCAGGAGCGGCGCTCATCAAGCGCATGCGGGCGATTCTCGCCAACGACCTTAAAAAGGGGATCCCGGAAGATCTTGTAAAAGCCGCCAAGCGGCGTGAGCTGGCATCCGCCCAGTTCCAGAAAAACTCGGTTTCCGGGCTTGCCGACACCTGGTCAGAGGCGCTCGCCGTAGAGGGCCGGAATTCTCCGGACGATGACCTGCGTGCGATTTCGCGTGTCACGCTTGCCGACGTCAATCGCGTGGCGCGCAGGTATCTCGCGCCGAACGACACCTTGGTTGCCGTCCTGACGCCAAAATCTTCCGGCAAGCCGGTGGCCGCCAAGGGTTTTGGGGGCAAGGAATCGTTTGCGCCCACGGAAACCAAGCCGGTTGTGCTTCCGGCATGGGCGCGGCGCAGCTTGCGCAGGCTGGAGGTCCCGGGGTCAACCGTGCATCCGGTCGTTTTCCGCCTGCCGAACGGAATGCGGCTCATCGTGCAGCCGGAAGCGGTCAGTGACACCGTGAGCCTGTTCGGGTATGTGCACAATAATTCGGTGCTGGAAACGCCGCGGCGACAGGACGGCGTAAGCGACGTGCTCGATCAGCTTTTCCGGTACGGCACGACCTCTCTCGGCCGTGTCGCGTTCCAGAAAGCCCTGGATGATATCGCTGCCAGCGAGTCCGCCGGTACCAGTTTCTCCCTGCGGGTGCCTGCAGCCAATTTTGGTCGGGGTGTTGCGCTGCTTGCCGACAACGAACTCCATCCGGCATTGCCGGAAAAAGCGTTCAAGATCGTGCAGCGCCAGTCGGCCGCCAGTGTAGCCGGCCTGCTGCAGAGTCCGGACTATCTGGCTGGTCGCGCTCTGGTTGCGGCGCTGAACCCGCCTAACGATCCCACACTGCGCCAGACGACCCCTGCATCGGTATCATCACTCACCCTGCAGAACGTCAAGGCCTACTACCACCGTGTTTTCCGGCCCGACCTGACCACAATCGTGGTGATCGGAAAAATTTCGCCGGCTGTCGCACGCCGGACGGTGGAGAAGTACTTTTCCGGGTGGCGGGCCCATGGGCCCAAGCCACTCACGCGTCTGCCGCGTGTGCCGCTCAACAAACCGTCAACCACGACCGTGCCGGATTCGAGCCGAGTTCAGGACAGTGTCACGCTGGCGGTCAATCTCGGGCTCACGCGTTCGAACCCCGGTTACTACGCATTGCAGCTCGGCAATCACGTTCTTGGCGGCGCGTTCTACGCAACCCGTCTTTATCATGATCTTCGTGAAGAGTCCGGTCTGGTTTATTACGTGTCGTCGTCTTTCGGTGTCGGCCGGACGCGGTCGGTGTATTCAGTCAATTATGCCTGTGATCCTCCGAACGTATCACGTGCGCGGGCCATCATAGTGCGCGACCTTCGCGCCATGCAGACGACGCCGGTCACTCCGGCGGAATTGCGGCGTGCCAAGGCGTTGCTATTGCGTGAGATTCCGTTGTCTGAATCAAGCCTGGATCTCATCGCCGCCGGCCTGCTCGATCGTACGCGCCTGCATTTGCCGTTGGACGAGCCTACGATTGCGGCGCATCGGTACCTCAAACTGACGGCCGCAGACGTGAAGGCGGCGTTTGCGCGCTGGCTGGTGCCCGCTAACCTGGTCCAAGTGACCGAGGGCCCAACCCCGCATTGATTATGCGGGCGTGGACCAGGTCAGTTTGATTGCGGCTGGTTTGGTTCGACAACGGTCGGACCGCCGATACCGCAGCGCATGTCGCTGATCTTACCGATGCCGGTCCGGCCAGAGAAGCGTGCAGATGCCGGGTTTCCGACGGCCTGCTCGTTTTGCATGGGTGGATGAATCTCAGCCGGATGGGTGTCGGTGCAACAGGATCAAGATGACTGCGACGTCCACGCGATCGTTCCTCGCCCAGAAGAGTGCGCTGACCATGCAGCTGGGTTACGGTCGCGAAGACTCCAGAAAGGCAGTTTCCTCGTCTGTCAGATTGGAATCGGTGCCGACATCCGGGCGCGAAAGCTGGGGTGCGTCGCCGACCGTCGTCGCAACGGGCAATTCCGTCGCGGGTTCGACAAATAGCGCTGTCTGCCCATCTACTGCCAGGACGCGGAAGCGGAATATCTGCAGGCTGTCTTCACCGGTTGCAAGCAGGGTAATTCCCGGCGGCAGTGTCGGCATCAGGACGACGAGACGCGGCGGCAGGAATGTATCCGCTTGGCGCAGTTCCGGATATAACCGCCTCAGCCATGGACTTCCAGCGCGCGTCTCATGCCATGCCGCAAGTCCGGAAAGAAGTGCCTGAATGCCGTCTTCTGGATCAAAGCTGATGAGCATCAGTCGACGTTCGGCATCGAGTGCCAGGATTGGGCATCCCGAACATGACAGCTCGGCATCCAGAACCGAAGACTGACCGAGAAACGAATCTATGGAAGCGATGATGAGATCCCGCAGGACCGGTTTCGAGGGTGTCGGCTCAGGCCGAATATGCAGCGTCATGTCAGCGGGTCCGCGGCGGAGTGTTTTTCTGGACATCGGCGTCGACCGGGCATGGATCACAGCCAAGAAACTCCTCTCTGATCAACGCCTCAACAATGTCGTTGAGCGAGTTGCTTGAAACCTCACCGAGGTTGTCAGCGGGGTCCGCGGTGGCGGTTTCCGGTGTGATGACGCCCCCAATGTGTGTAACGGCGCGTCCGAGGAAGCGCATTGCGGCCGCGGCTAGCCGACTTGAGTAACGATGGGCGTCTTGGTTACTTGTGGCACCGACGATGATGACGCCTATTCGGGTAGGCGCCCCATCACCGGCGAGCTGCTTTATGCTGAGATAGGAACGCTTGAGCGCCGGCAGCGACGCGCCGACTGCAATCAATGCCTGCTGATACTCGCGCAGGTGTGGGTCCCTGGAGTTTGCAACCGGTATCAAACAGACGCGTGGCGGCAGCTTGGACCCGCCGAGCTCCGCCTCGAGATGGCGGCGCAGGACCGCGGGTGAATCCAGCCGGCTGCGCAGCGATGAGGAGCGTGGGTCGGCGCTGCGCAGGGTGGATTCGACGTGCAGCACGAGCGCCGTTAGGCCGCGTGCATGCAGGGCGCGTGCGAGTGCGTAGACGAACACCTGTGTGAGTTCGGAATCGACCAGTATTGGAAGCAGCTGCGTCTTGTGGAGTTCAGGCTGTTTACCGGTCGAGGCCGGTTCTGGCTCGCTCAGAAAATACTGGCTGATGCCGGCAAGTCGTTGGCTCGTGCTCATAATCTTGCTACTGCGGGGTATGGCCATCACAGATCCATGAGTTCGGCAGGTTCCTGCACGCGTAAGAGTGAGTTGTGGCCGCCGACATGATTGGGGATACGGGCGGGGTTGACGGGATCATCCTGCCAGCGGCCGTCAATGACAAGACGGTACTGGTACAGTCCTGGGACGACCAGCAGGATCTTCTCGACGGTGTCGCCCGCTATCCGCGTTTCAACCCCCTGGTCCGGAACCCAGTCGTTGAAATCGCCCGCAACTTGGATATTCTTTCCCGCGAGACCTGGAAAGTGCAATACAGCGCGCTGCGGTTGGCTGTGGCTCTGGGGGCGTGACGGGGCTTTGGGGCCGGAAAGTGGCTGGGCGGCATTGGCCGGCGCCGCTATGGAGTCGTCGTATTGACGCGACCCTTCGCGGCGGCGTTCTGCGAGACCTTTCATTACCTCATCCGCCAGACGATTATATTCAACTGCCGCGATACAGGTTGGATCGAATTCGACAATCGGAAGTCCATCGCATACTGCCTCCTTGAGCCGCACCGTATAGTGTACCATCAGCGGCGTGACCTCATCGGCAAAGCGCTCCCAGATCTGACGCAAGAGCTTTCGCGACAGGCGCGTGCGATCGTCCACAAGGGTGGGCAGTATGCGCATCGGTATGTCGAGCCCATACTTGTCGCGCAGCAATGTAATGGTCTCGCGCAGGCGCTCGATGCCGTCGACCGCGAACAGGCTCAGCTCCATGGGTATCAGAACCTGGTCGGCCGCGCGCAGCGCGTTGATAGACAGGAAACCGAGCGTCGGCGGGCAGTCGATGATGATGTAGTCGTAGCGGTGCCGGAAACGTGCCAGATGCATCGTGAGCTGGCGCTCGCGTTCGCTGTTGTCAGGCAAACGGTGTTCGGCGGCAGCGAGTGAAATGGTGGCCGGTATGACGTCGACTCCTGCGACGACCCGCGGCAGGATTACCTCGCTGAGTGACGCTTCGCCGGCGAAGACCTCGTACAGACCCGGAATCTCCTCGCAACGCATTCCCAATCCCAAACAGGCATGCCCCTGGGGGTCCATGTCGACGAGTAGCACGTGCTGTCCCTTCTTGCCAAGACAGGCGGCAAGATTGATAGCCGTCGTAGTCTTTCCGCAGCCTCCTTTCTGATTGGCAATCGCTATAACAGTCATGTGGTCACCTCGCTCAGTTGCCGATTCCGAAAGAGATCGGCTGAGTACGCCGATCCAGTGCCTACCCTCTGCGCCGGCTTCTGGCCGGCAGGGAATCGTCGCTATGTTTACCGCCAATGGCCGCCCGCTCCGGCCGTCGCTTCCGCGCCGGGCGACCCATACCTGCAAACAACTCTCCTTGTTGCGGCATGCGTTGGTCGGTCTGTATGCCAAGTCGTACCAGCTGTCTGTGCAGTTCCGCCAGCGGAAGAATCCACTCCTGGCCAGTCACGGCTTCGAATGCGACTCCTTCATGGAACACCAGGACCACGTCGCCGGTGGCCACGATCGAAAGTTCGGCGAGCGGCTGCTCAAGAGTTGGCAGCAGCCGTTGCAGTGAAACGATACTTCGGCGGATGTGTCGCAGGGATATGCCCGCATCGAGAAGCTGCTTGGCGGCGCGCAGGGCGACGAGGTCAGTGAAGCTGTAGCGTGCATGTCCGCCGCGTGTGTGCCGGGAGGGGGCGACGAGATCCGTCTTGCGCCAGTATTGCAGCTGGCGATGAGTCAGTCCGGTGACAGTGCTAACCTGCCTGTTTGTGAACCCCAAGTTGGTCTCGGGCACTCAGCCTCCAAGGATGCGAATCGCACGCAGAGTAGGGGATCGTGGCGCAAAAAG
>DAHXOO010000089.1:0-266 GCA_027364845.1 Pseudomonadota bacterium
GTCGTGGTAGGACAGATACTGGGTAATGTCATAGGGACCGTTTGCGAGATCCGCGGGAAACCGGGGGTCGACCAGCGTCCCGGAGGGCAGTCCGCTGCCGCCAACCGTCAGCAGGCTGTAGGCGTCGGCCGGCAGGGCCGGCTCCACCGCCTGGGCCGCGCCCGCCGAGGCGAAGGGCGCCTGCGCCGGCGTGCCGGCGACGTTGACTGGCGGCAGGACCGCATAAGCAGCGGTCTTGGGTGGATGGATGGAGTAGCGTCCAACAT
>DAHXOO010000089.1:276-7627 GCA_027364845.1 Pseudomonadota bacterium
GGATAACAGATTCCACACGCTTTGGCCAGGATTGGGTTTGAAGGTGCCGAAGACATGGTCGAAGCTGCGGTTTTCACCGATGATCAGGATCACGTGCTTGATGGGCGTGGTCGTGACGTTTTCATTCTGGTCGTAACCGCTGGCGTACAGCAGCTGCGTATTCAACAGGCCCGCGAACGCCGCGCCGAGCGCAGCCACGTGGGCCCACTTCATGGTTTGGATATCCATCGCGATTCTCCTTGTACGAACTGCCCCCCGACGGGGAGCCTGGAAGCAGAAGCGTAGGATCTCGAAGTTTCCGGACTATGGCGGGGATGTTAAATCGCAGTGAATCCGCCATGGGCTCACGCCGCCACCGCCTCTGGCTGCTGAACGCATGATGGAGAGATGGGCGATGGCGGTTTCGGGCCCGCGCAGAACACCGATTCATGCCAACGCCTCATTGCGCTGCTGGGGGGGGTCTTGAATAGGTATATCTTGTGTGCAATTATTCACTTTTGATGTGAAATACTGCATATGGTATATACATGCCATCCCTATCCGGACTGGGAAAGGAATCCCGCCAACGCTTGGCGGAGATAACCCGGCGCACACAGGGAACGGTTTCCGTTTCCCAAGCCGCGGAAATCCTGCAGCTGCCCTCCCACAAAACCGCGAAGCTGCTGGCGCGCTGGGCGCAGCAGGGCTGGTTGTCGCGCGTGCGCCAAGGCCTCTACGTCCCCGTGCCGATGGAAGCGCGCACGGCTGACGTCGCCTTGGAAGATTCCTGGATTATCGCCGAACGGCTTTACTCCCCCTGCTACCTCGGCGGCTGGACCGCCGCCGAATACTGGGGGCTGACCGAACAGATCTTTCGGACCGTCGTCGTCCTCACGACACGAAAGCCCCGGAACCGCAGGCCGAAGATCAAGGGCGTGGAGTTCCTGCTGCGCACCGTGCCCGCCCAGGCCCAGTTCGGCACCCAGCCGATCTGGCGCGGGCAGGTTAAAGTCAACATCGCCGACCCCACCCGCACGATCCTCGACATGCTGGACGATCCCATCCTGGGCGGTGGAGCGCGTCCGACGGTGGATGTCTTTCGCAATTACCTGGGCTCGGACAAAAAGGATCCCCAACTCCTGATCGAATACGCCCAGCGATTGGGCAATGGCGCCGTCTTCAAGCGTCTGGGCTTCATCGCCGAGCGCTATGCTCCGAATGAAACGGCGCTGATCAAAGCCTGCCGTGCGCGCCTGACCCAGGGCAACACCAAGCTTGATCCATCATTGCCGGCCAACCGGCTCGTCAGTGCCTGGCGGCTGTGGATACCGGCTGGCTGGGCCAAGGATTGAGGCCGTGATCAGTCGACAGGAAAACTCCGAACTCGCCCGGGAGTTCGGTCTCGATCCCAATGTCGTTGAGAAGGACTACGTACTTGGCTGGTTGCTCGCAGGCATTTTTAACCACCCTGCGTTGCATGCTGCCTGGGTCTTCAAGGGCGGATACCGGCCTCAAGAAGTGCTACTTCGAGACGTATCGCTTTTCGGCTGATTCCCCCTGATACCCCTGCAACCGGGGCAGGGTATCCGTGAAATCCGCGTCCATACTGGGCTGCACCCGGGATACCCCCGATACCCCTCAAAACGGCGCCGCCGAACTCGATGTGTACGAGGTCGCTTTCCGCTGGCGGCTGCAGTACGGAGATGGCACGACAGGACATGCGATGGTTCGGCTGCTTGTCCGCGTCGGTACTGCTGCACCTTGGCGAGGCGTAAGAGTAGATCAAAAGCGTTTTGGCAGACCCGCTTGTTTCAGCACAGCGTTGGCTGTGTGGCGAGACTTGATCTTGTGGTCCACGGGGAATCGTACACCCGTATGCGGCGAAAACCAGATTTCGTGGTCACCTTTGCCGTGTCGCTCAAAGCGGCAATTGGCTTCGCGCAATAACCGCTTTAGTTCGGTTGCGAAATTTCCGCCCATCAGGGAGCGGCACGGCGGCCTACGGAGAATTTACGGGCCAACAACTCAAATGACACTTCCGAGCTGTCCGGGCAGCCGTTCGCATCGAGCAGTTCGGGCACCATGGTTTCAAGCTTCGTCGATAACGCTTCCAGCGTCTCCGCTTCCGTCGCAAGCCCCGGCACATCATCCGAGGTGGCTACCCAAACACCCGCTTCCGGGTCCCATTCTGCCCGGATAAAAAGCGCTACTGGCGTCCGCTGAAATCCCATATTGTCTTTCATGTATGAATCTTACACCAAAGTGGCGGGGCGGTATGGTGTGCCTGTGCTCGCCGTAATCGGGAAACCGGAGAATAGGCGGTAGAGACTTCCGATAGGGGGCAACTTTGGGGGCAACAGCCAAGCAGGCCGGCAATATTTCCCTACCAATACAATATGTTATGTCTCCTATTCGGTAGTCGCCGCCCCACCGAATCGAGATAATCTGCCCAGTGCTGCATCATGCGCTTAGGCGCGGGCGGGTATTCGGCGCGGTTGTACGCACCCCGGATCTCGTTGCGCTCGCAGTGGGCCAGCTGGCGCTCGACCGCGTCGGGGTTGAAACCGGTTTCGTTGAGAATGGTGGAAGCCACCGCTCGAAAGCCATGGCCAGTCATCTTGCCCTTGTAGCCCAGGCGGTAGAGCGCAAAGAGCATGGTGTTGCCGCTGATCGGTTTATCGCGGTTTCTGCCGGGGAAAACATACCGACTGCCGCCGGATAGGCCCTTGAGTTCGACCAGCAGGGCGAGCGCCTGCCGGGTCAACGGGACCACGTGCTCGGTTTTCATCTTCATGCGCCCGGCGGGAATAACCCACAGGGCATTGTCCAGATCAAACTCCACCCACTGCGCACCGATGAGTTCGTTGGTGCGGACAAAAGTTTGCGCCAACAGTTGCAGTGCGATGCGGGTTTGCTTGTCGCCTATTTCGTCGTACCGGGCGATCGCACGCAGCAAGTCCGGCAGTTCCTCGGGGCGGACAGCGGCTTGGTGTTGCTTGACATGCGGCGTCAACGCACCGCGCAGGTCGGTGGACAGGTTGCGGGTGCAGCGTCCGGTAGCGATGCCATAGCGGAAGACTTGCCCGCACACTTGCAATACCCGGTGGGCCAAGTCGTATGAGCCACGGGCTTCTATCTTACGAATCGCTTGCAACAACTCCGGTGCTTCAATCTGGTCCAGCGGGCGTGCGCCGAGGAGGGGGAACATATTGGACTCCAGACGGCGCCTGACGTCGTCCGCATGGTGCGGCGTCCAGGTATGCAGTTGTTTGTGGTACCACTCCCGCGCTACCGCCTCGAAAGAGTTCTCGGCGGAGAGCTTTTTACGCAGGTTCGTGGCCTTGCGCTCGGCCGATGGATCGAGGTCCGCTTCCAGTTGATGACGGAGCTCTGCGTGCTTTTTCCGCGCCTCGCTCAGGGTGACTTGGGGATAGACGCCAATCGAGAGGGCTTTTTCCTTACCCGCCTGCCAGTAACGCATCCGCCAATACTTCCGGCCATCGAGGTAGACCCACAGATAAAGGCCATCACCATCGTGGAGTTTGCGGATGCCCGCCCCCTGGCTGGTGGCGTTCTTACATTTGGCCGCGGACAACAGCTGGGTGGCCATCGTGGTAACTCCTAGCTGTGGTAATTTTCTTACCACGATTGTTACCACGATTTATGCTCGGATACAATGGGATGTTACCACGCTGCTCTGGACTTTATTCCTTGCCTAACTCAATGTATTCACTATGTTTACGGGGTGTTTTCGGACGACTTAGGATGTCAAACTGGCGGAGAGGGTGGGATTCGAACCCACGTGGGGCGTAAGCCCCCAACAGATTTCGAGTCTGCGCCGGTATGACCGCTTCGGTACCTCTCCGGGGGCGTGTAGCTTACGTAAACTCTGGGAACGAGACAACTGGTTCTGGCTTATAATTTCAGTAATGCCACTGAAACTATCGATAAGCCGGCCGTTTGGCATAACCCTTGGAGCATTGATGCTCGTATCGGCCCTGCTCTCCAGCTGCACCCCGTTCGGCGAGAGCAAGCTTCAAATGGTGAAAAAGGCCGGCGAGATCCTGGTCCTGACCCGAAATAGCCCAACTACCTATTATCAGGGGCCGGACGGGCCAGCCGGGATCGAATACGACCTCGCCAAGGCTTTCGCGAAGCGTCTTGGCGTGTCGCTTCGCATCGAGGTTGCGGACCGCTCGCGCGACATCGTGCCCATGATCGCAAACAACCAGGCAGATTTCGCTGCCGCCGGCCTCGCTGTCACCCCAGACCGCCTCAAGATCGTTCGCTTCACGCCCCCATACCAGCAGGTACGCCAACAACTTGTCTACCGCGCCGGCACAACGCCCCCGAAGAACCTGTCGGCTTTGCAAGGCCAGGCGCTCGACGTTGTCTCCGGAAGCAGTTACATCGAGCACCTGCAACAGCTGAAGCTGCTCTATCCCAGCCTGAAATGGACAGCGGTTCACGACGCAGAGGCTGAGGACCTGCTTATAGAAGTGCAGCAAAAAAAAGCGCTGTTCACAATCGCCGACTCCAATATCGTCGCGTTGAGCCGCCAGTTCTATCCGGAACTCAAAGTGGCTTTCAACCTGGACCCACCCGAAAATCTCGCTTGGGCTTTCCCGGACAGCAACGACAACAGCCTGTACAACGCAGCCGTGAAGTTTCTCGACGACATGCGCCGTTCGGGCGAACTGGCTCACCTGATTCAGCGTTACTACGGCGCCACGAGCAGCTTCACTCCCATCAATATCGCCGCCTACAGGGAGAAGATCAAAACTGCTTTGCCGACCTATGAACCCCTATTCCAGGCCTCTGGAAGGAAATACGATATCGACTGGAGGCTGCTCGCGGCCATGGCCTACCAGGAATCCTTTTGGGACCCAAACGCGGTGTCCCCCACGGGCGTGCGCGGCATCATGATGCTCACTAAAACCACCGCGGAACGCCTACACATCGCCGATCCGCTAAATCCGAATAGCAGCATTGACGGAGGAGCGGAATACATCCGCGACATAATCAACCAACTTCCGTCCCATATTCCGGAACCCGACCGCACCTGGATGGCACTGGCCGCCTACAATGTCGGCACCAGTCATCTGGAGGACGCACGCATCATCACGCAGCAGCAGGGAGGGAACCCGGACAAATGGAAAGACGTGCGCAAGTGCCTCCCGCTGCTGGCGATTCACGCCTGGTACAGCAAGACCAAGTACGGTTATGCACACGGTTACGAGCCAGTAGAGTATGTGAAGCGTATCCGGATCTACTATGACGTGCTCGTCAAGATGAATCGCGAACGCAGGGCGCGAGAACACAATGATGCGCTTCATATCAGGGCGCCGGCGATGTGATCCCAGCGATATCGGTTGCCGCCGGGTTTCTCGAGCCAGTCACTGATGTCACGGCGTACCGCGCCAGTCCTCGACCGATTCGTCGTCGATGCATTCATCAGCCAATAGGGGTGTATCGGACGCATCGCCGTCAACCCCGCAGGTCCGCTACGTACCCAGTCCGACGAACCCTCTGGTGAAGCGACGATAAGTGCCAAGCCAGAGGCACCGCACGGATAACGGAATTACCGCAGGCATGGCTGGTGGCATCCGGATTTCGCTTTGTATGAATAGTGAACGCGCCACACCGTAGAACCTCGACATTCTGCTGACACAGCTGCTTCGCAACAGACGTCGCACATCATTGACACAGGATAGCGAAACCCTCCACGTCAGTGGACGGCTGATCCAGGTCCGGTCATTTGCGACGCGCTTTAAAGAACGCCCGGAGGGTGGCCCCGCACTCTTCGCCCAGCACTCCGCCAAGAACCTGTGGATGATGATTCAGGCTGGGAGCGCCAAAGATCTCGAACACCGAACCAGCAGCGCCTGCGAGCGGATCGTGCGCACCATATACGACTCGTGCAACACGTGCATGCACCATGGCACCGGCGCACATCGGGCAGGGTTCGAGGGTGACATACAGAGTCGCGCCTGTCAGCCGATAGTTTCCGAGAGCGGCCGAAGCTGCGCGCATTGCCACGATCTCTGCATGCGCGGTCGGATCACAGCTTCCGATCGGACGGTTCCAGCCCTCGCCCACGACTATCCCATCCAACACTAGAAGCGCACCGACCGGCACCTCGCCTTCAGCCTCAGCGCGCACCATCAGCCCAAGCGCGTGCCGCATCCATTTTTCGTCTGCCTCAAGTTGCGGGCCGCTGACTTCAGGTTCCGCTACCACCTTCACCTCCCGCCTCTTTCAGATCGCGATGCAAATTCACTCGCCGCTCGGTTGGCAACGATCAATTTATCGCATTGGTTCTAAATAAACTCGGCATTTAACAATTCAAAATCACCGTGATAAAACGCAGAATCCCCGGGGGCGCGCTGAGCTACGTCATGGTATCCTACCGTGCTGCTGGGCGAGTAGGATAGCCCTCGCAGACTGATACATACAGCAATTGGGCGTTCAGTTATGGCCGAACCACCACACCGCTCCTGTGTCAGAGCCGGAGTGACGTGGCGTTTTCCGCTTTATCAAGGTTGCGGAAACCATATCCGATTGGGCTGCGGTTCTCTGGTTACTCAATGCAGGGCGGATTGACGTTCGTCAGCTTGTCTTGTCGGATTGAATGCCTGGACCGGAACTAACAGGATGTACTAGGAAGTTGACCATATGAACATCGAACGCCGGGACTTGGGTGAACAGACGGATATCGCTGCAGTCGGCGCGCTCCTCGCCGTCAAAGGATTGAGGGTCGTCGACGTCGGTTGTGGTCCCGGTAAGGTGGCACGCGAACTTTGCGCTTCGGGGGCGACCGTAATAGGTGCTGAACCGGACCCGATACAGGCCAAGATTAACCAGAACGCCCCTCCAACAGCTGGTCTCACCTTCATCGAAGCCACGGCGGAAAACCTGCCACTGGATCAAGGCTCTGTCGACGGCGTTTTCTTTTTCCGCTCGCTCCATCATGTTCCGATCGAACGCATGGACGCTGCCCTGATGGAGGCAGCTCGGATCCTAAAGCCGGGAACTGGATTTCTTTGCGTGGTGGAACCGGGGATGACGGGCACACATTTCAAGGTCATGCGCCCATTCCACGACGAAACTCGGGTTCGAACCGAGGCTCAGGCAGCGCTCAGTCGGACCGCAACGCGATTGTTCCGGAGCGAGGAGCAGTTCCGATATATGCAATTTCCGCGTTACCCGAATTTCGAGGCTATGGTTGCGCGGGTGACGGGTCAGACCTTCAACGACATCCGACGCGAGCAAGTCGAAACGGATGAAGTCAGAGATCTGTTTGAAGCCGCACGCCCAGAAGATGGCGAATACGTTTTCGAACAACCGATGCTGCTTAACCTCTATCGAAGCC
>DAHXOO010000008.1 GCA_027364845.1 Pseudomonadota bacterium
CTGTAATCCAATGATACCAGGCCACCGCCCCCGCAAGCGTTTCGGACAGCACTTTCTGCACGACGGTGGCGTAATCGAACGCATCGTCGATGCGTTCGATCCGGGATCGGATGACAGAATCGTTGAAATCGGCCCCGGGAAGGGGGCACTTACATACGCGTTGTTGGAGCGCACCGGGACCTTGCATGCGGTCGAGCTCGACCGCGATCTGGTTTCATATCTGCAGGAGGCATTTCCGCAGCGACTGGACGTCCATCAGGCTGACGCCCTGAGGTTCGATTTCTGCCAGCTGGCTCAGGCCGGAAAGCGGCTACGGCTCATCGGCAATTTGCCGTATAACATTTCCACGCCCCTGCTTTTTCATCTGCTGGACACCTGCCCCTGCATACAGGACATGCTATTCATGCTGCAGAAGGAGGTCGTGGATCGCATGGCCGCGGAACCAGGAAGCGGCGACTATGGACGTTTGAGCGTGATGGTTCAATGGCGCTGCCGTGTCGAGCGCTTGTTCCACGTGCCGGCCGACGCATTCTCGCCCCCTCCACGGGTGGAATCGGCGGTGGTTCGACTGACGCCATACGAACAGACCCCGGTGGCAGTAGACGATCCCGGGCGCTTTCGGCAAATCGTGCTCGCGGCCTTCGCCCAGCGCCGCAAGGTTCTGCGCAATAGCGTAGGCAGTCTGGTGTCGCCGGAGCTGATCGAGCAGGCGGGAATCGACCCTGCCCGACGCGCAGAAACGCTGAGCCTCGCGGAGTTTGCGGCGCTCGCAAACATGGTGGCCCGCGCTGGTGCCGGGCATTCCACGGACACGAATGGACAGCCCCAAGACCGCGGCTAAGCGACTTCGCCCTGATTGGGACCGCCGTCAGCCACGCCAGGGTGCTGTTCCAGATTGGCCATGGCTTGCCGCATCCACTGTTCCGCGATGTCCCGAATCTGCGTTGCGGACTTGCCCTGACTATCGATGACCGGCCCGATGACAACCTGGATCGTGCCAGGCCGCTTGATGAACCCGTGCCGCGGCCAGAACGAGCCCGCATTGTGCGCCACGGGCACCACGGGATAACCTGTCTCGGCTGCAAGTACGGAGCCCCCGATCGCGTGTCGCTTGTTCTGCCCCGGTCCCAAACGTGTCCCCTCCGGGAACACCACGACCCAGCGACCGCTTTTCAGACGGTTGCGGCCCTGTTTGACGATTTGTTCGAGTGCGCGCGCGCCACCACCCCGGTCAATGGCGATCGGCTGCATCAGCGCGAGCCCCCAGCCAAAAAAAGGAATCAGCAGCAGCTCGCGTTTGAGTACCCAGACCTGGGGCGGAAAAATGGCCTGAAAGGCCAGGGTTTCCCACGAAGACTGGTGTTTTGCCAGGATTATAGCCGGGCTGCCCGGGAGGTTCTCCTTCCCTTCGACCCGATAGGTCAGATTGCACACAACCTTCAGCAGCCAAATCTGCAGTCGCGCCCAGAGGCTTATGAGTCGGTACCGTGTGAGCCCCGAAAAAGGAACTGTGAACAAGCTGAAAAAGGAAAAGACAACGACTGTGGTGAACATGAGGATATTGAACAGCAGCGAGCGCAGCGCGCGCATGTCAGCGCTCAACCCGCCCCGAGATCAGGGCATCGACGAAGTCCCCGAGACTGTCGAAATCCACCTCCTGACCGGGCGCCAGCACACCGGAACCACCCAGCAACACCGCTTGCGCGCCGGCCGCCCTCGCCGCTGCCGCTTCGTCCACGGTTGCGCACGCCGCATAGGCCGACGACAGATTGATCTTGAGCCGTTCGGCGATCTCCTCATACAAGCCAGGTGACGGCGGCCGGCAGTGGCAACCCGCATCCGCGGCGTGGGGGCAAACAAAAACCGCATCGACTTGTCCGCCCTTGTTGCGGATCGACTCCAGCATGCGCACATGGATGCGGTTGAGGGTCTCCATCCGCGGAGCGCCGCCCGCCACCCCCGGCTGTACGGTCGTTACCAACGCCCGGTAACCTTCACGTTGCAGGCGCGCCAGTGCCTCCAGGCTGCCCGGCAACGGCACCCAGTCATCCGGCTGCCGAACACCGTTGACCGGAACCCTGTTGATGACACCATCGCGGCTGAGGATAACGAATTTCATTCGATCACACCCCGGCCGGTGTGACCACGCGGCCGCACACTACCGGGGCACCAAGTGCGGGTTCTACCCCGAGATTTACTGACAAGATCACCACTGGCATCGCGAGAAAGCTGCTGCGGCATCTACCCAGAGCGAAGCGGGACCGGGACAGACACGGCCACTTCTGCTTGATGTATGGGCGCCGCTCTTCCGCATCATTGCGCTATCCTTGTGGGAAGATAGATCCGTCACCTAGTCACGGAATTCCGAAACACGGACACGACCGTTGATCATTCGGCCCTGGCGTGACTCAAGCTTGTCCATTTTTTCCCAGAAAGCCTTGCGCAGGTCGAATCCGGCGCTGATCGCCGTGCCCAAAACCAGAATGAACAGGTCCGCCACCTCCTCTGCGAGAGCCTCGGTACTCTTGCCCTTGGTGACGCACGCGGAAACTTCACCCAGCTCTTCTGCCATAAGCGCAACGCGGTAAACGAGCTCCTCGCCACCGCTGTCGCGAAACTTGTGCTTGTCGTGGAAAGACTGGACCGCCGCAAGCATATCCTGATACGAATCCGGATTCATCGCATTTCACCTTACCTTTTGTTCAGCCTCATCCACGTTATCGGGCCTGCAGCTTCGAAATATCCGCAGCGCCGAGAAACAGGCCGCTAAGTTCGCTCAGTAGCGCGAGGCGATTGTCACGGATACGTACGTCTTCGACCATGACCATTACCTGATCGAAGAATTCGTCGACTGCGGTACGCAGCCCCGCCAATCGTTTGAGTGCCGCAGCGAAGTCACCGCGCCCGATCAGATCTTCAACTTGCGATCGAAGCGACGCGATCTGTTGCGCCAGTCTCTGTTCCGCGTTTTCAGTCAGCAGCGCCACATCGGCGTGGCCAATGGGGCCGGTACCAGCCTGGCGGAGGATGTTGCGGATACGCTTGTTTGCGCTCGCCAAAGCCTCAGCCTCTGGCAGACACCGAAAGGCCTGCAAGGCTTCGAGGCGCGGAATCACTTGGTCGAAACGCGTCGGTCCAAGACTAAGAACGGCGTCGATCTCGTCCGGAAGGAACCCCTTGTCGCGCAGATACGGTTTGAGTCGCTCGAGCAGAAAGCCGTAGAGATCCTGCACCACGCCTTCGGAAAGGATATCAGGGTCGAAATAGCCACGCGCGAGCGCAAGCAGTTCTCCCAGATCGAGCGCGAGCGAACGCTCCGCCAGAATGCGCACGACGCCCAGCGCCTGCCGCCGCAAGCCGAATGGGTCTTTGTCGCCGGTAGGGACGAGCCCCACACCGTAGATACCGATCAGGGTGTCGAGTTTATCCGCCAGCGCCAGACACACCCCGGCCAGCGTGGGCGGCAAACGGTCTCCCGAGAAGCGCGGTGAATAGTGCCCGCGGATCGCCCATTCGACGCTGCTTGGCTCGCCGTCATGCCGGGCGTAATCGGCGCCCATATAACCCTGTAATTCAGGAAACTCCCCGACCATTTCGGTCAACAGGTCGGCCTTGCACAGATGAGCCGCACGTTCGACGTCACGCCTGTCTGCGTCCGACATTCCCATGCGTCCGGCAATCTCGCCTGCCAGCTTTTCGAGGCGGCGTACGCGCTCGATCTGGCTGCCAAGCTTGTTTTGATACACCACATTGGCGAGCTTTGGCACACGGTCTTCGAGTCTGGTCTTCCTATCCTGCTCGTAGAAGAACCTGGCGTCGCTCAGACGGGCCCGCAGCACCCGCTCATTACCTTGGATGATGTGCTTCGGCGTACGCGTCTCCATGTTACTCACCACTAGGAACCGCGGCAGCATTCCGCCAGCCGCCTGTCCATGGACCAGCGGAAAATATCTCTGGTGGTGTTGCATGCTCAACGCAAGGCAGGGAATGGGGACGTTCAGGAAATCCGGATCGAACTGGCCTGCATATACGGCGGGCCACTCTACCAGAGCGGCGACCTCATCAAGCAGCACGGCATTATTTCGAATGACCTCCTCTGCCGCAAATCCCCACTCCTCGCCCGGAAATTGCACCATCTTTCCGTCCGCACCCAGCACCAGGGCACCTTTTCTCACTTTTCCGGCCACTGCGCGCAGCTTGTGCTCGATCTCGCTGCGGCGTTCCGCGAAGCTGGCGAGAACGCGGCCACTGCGACGCAACGTATCAGCATAGCGTCCGGCGTGCAGAATAGTCAGCTTGCCGCGGCTCAGGAAACGATGTCCGACGGTCACGTTTCCGCTCCGTAATCCGAAGACCTCGCCCGCGACGACGCGCGCGCCATGCATCATCACAAGGCCATGCACCGGCCGTACGAATTGGACCTCACCACTGCCCCAGCGCATGAGCCTGGCAACCGGCAGTTTTCCAAGGCCCGCTTCGACGATGGCACCCAAATGCCGTGCCAACGGTTCACCTTTCTGTTTCGAGCGATACACGAAGTATTCGCCTTTTTCGCCGCTGTGCCGTTCAAGGCTGTCGGGATCGACGCCGCACGACTTGGCAAACCCGCTGAGTGCTGGCGTAGGTTTTCCCGCCGAGTCGTAGCCAGCACCGACCGGGGGGCCACGGCGCTCGACGACACGATCCGGTTGCCGCCCGAGCACGCCGGTCGCAAGCACTGCCAGGCGCCGCGGGGTTGCAAAAACCTTATGCGTGCTGTCAGCCTGCAGAAGGGCATAATGCCCGAGACCGTCCATCACGGCGGCCGCAAACGCCTCCGCAAGCCGCTGGAGGGATTTTGGGGGAAGCTCCTCGGTGAGGAGCTCGACGAGCAGGGTATCGCTGGTCTGCCTCACGGGGGTGTGCCGTCCCTTCGCCTTCGCAGATCTTCGGACCATGGATTATTTCTGCCGTGCCTGCTTCAACAGTGGAAAACCGAGCGCCTGGCGCGAATTGAAATAGCTCTGAGCTACAAGACGCGCCAGCGCACGCACGCGCCCGATATAAGTCGCACGCTCGGTCGTGGAAATGGCGCCGCGCGCGTCCAAAAGGTTGAAAGTATGTGAGCATCGTATGACCATCTCGAACCCGGGCAACGGAAGCTTCTCCACCATCAGGCGCTTGGCCTCGGCCTCGTAGTCATTGAACTGCTGAAACAGCCAATTGACGTTGCTGTGCTCGAAGTTGTAGCGTGACTGCTCGACCTCGTTCTGGTGGTACACGTCACCATAGCTGACACCGTCTGTCCATTCGATGTCATAGACACTGTCGACACCCTGGAGGTACATCGCAAGGCGCTCCAGGCCGTAGGTGATCTCACCGAGCACCGGCTTGCATGGCAGGCTACCAACCTCCTGGAAATAGGTGAACTGCGTCACCTCCATGCCGTCCAGCCACACCTCCCAGCCCAGGCCCCAGGCGCCCAGCGTGGGCGACTCCCAGTCATCTTCCACAAACCGGATATCATGCAGCTGGGTATCAATACCGAGTTTCCTCAGCGACCCCAGATACAGATCCTGGATATCATCTGGGGATGGCTTAAGTACCACCTGGAACTGATAGTAGTGCTGCAGCCGATTTGGATTGTCACCATAGCGGCCATCCTTCGGACGCCGTGACGGCTGAACATATCCGGCCCGCCATGGCTCCGGTCCCAATGCCCGCAAAAATGTCGCGGTATGGAACGTTCCGGCCCCCATCTCCATGTCGTAGGGCTGGAGAATGACGCAACCTTGATCGGCCCAGTAACGTTGCAGGGCAAGTATGAGATCCTGAAAGTTCAGAATTTGGCCTTTGCTGATTGTATTAACAGCTTGAACAGCAGGATTATAACCTGTCGGCAGCTGCGGGTGCATGGATGTGCGGATCGCATGGGCCTAAATCGTGCGTGAAGTCCTGGCAGGCAGATCTTCGGCCGGGACGGGAGTTGCGGGCTTGGTCAAATGCTCCGCCTTCATCCCCGGGGCCTGGATTTCCTGTGGACCCCGATATAGGCGCACCAGCTCGCTGAATATCTTCCGGGAGTGATGCAGAAAGAACGCACCACGGCGCGCCGGGTTGTTCCGGACTGGGCTTGGCAATGACGCCGCGAGCTCGGCGGCCTGCGCCAAAGAAAGCTGTGATACCGGTATTCCCCAATAGGCTTGGGACGCGGCCTCGACCCCGTATATGCCACGCCCGAATTCGGCCGTGTTGAGATAGATTTCCAGTATCCGGTGCTTTGCCAAATGATGCACCAGTCCCCAAGTAAGCAGCACTTCATTCCCTTTGCGCAGCAATGTGCGTGACGGTGTCAGAAACAGGTTCTTCGCGGTCTGCTGCGAAATCGTGCTGGCGCCATAGACGATGCGTCCCTTCTGGAGATTGTATTCGAACGCATCGCGGATGGCGGCAAAATCAAGTCCGTCATCCTCATAATAAAAACGGCTATCCTCAGCGACAATGACCGCACGCTGCAGGTATGCGGGGATCTCCCACAAAGGTACCGGGTCCCAGCGCAAGCGCGGCCAGTGGTTCGTTGCCCGCACCGACAGATAGTGCCGGATAAAGCGCGTTTCGGGGACTGGACCATGGCCCAGTCGCTGCCAGTTTGGCCAGAGGCTGGCCAGATAAATCAGATCGGCGGCCACAAATAGCAGGAGGATACGCAATGTCCAATGGAATGCGCGCACCAGCCACGTCAACCCGCGTTTTGTTCGTCTTGCGCTAGCCATCTTTGACTTCCGGTTATTGCCGAAAGGCCATTGTTCGGATCATTTCCATGGTGCGTTTGCCTCGCACCTTCTGGCATCCGGGTCCAGAGTGTAAGTATACCAGTACGTCCCGCCGCGCAGGTTCGAAGGCGCAAATCATCGGGAGCCAGGCGCCCGGCCAGTCCAAATCCGGGGTAATTGGAATTTGTATCATTCGGGGTCTGCCCGGGGAACAAGATTGGACAGATACTGCGAATTCGCTTATGGTTCCTGCCCAGGTTTCACTGGGGTTAGTGAAACCAGACCCGAACTAGAGGGGAGGAACCGGACCCGCAGGTAACCCCGTACCAAGCATCATCCTGACTGCCGAGTCCGATACGGGGCCTTTCCTGTTCCCATGGCGCGCATTTTGCCCGATACCCGCGCTAAAAACCTAGATTTTCACAGCTGTTCACCGGGAACGTGCGATGCGCCGGCTCGGAAGCCGTAAATGCCTCGGTCGAGGCTAAATAGTTTAAAATCTTCGGCGATTCGATGAATGACACCGGGCGCCCATGCAGCCGGCATTTCGGGGCCGTGATTTCTTGGCGCAACCTTAGTTAATAAGTATTTGAGAAATTCCGCAAACACTGCGATGAACCAAGCACGCAAGGCAGTGGCGCTGATATCCGGCGGCCTCGATTCGCTGCTCGCCGCACGACTGATGCTGGACCAGGGCATCCATGTCGAGGGGATCAATTTCTATACCGGTTTCTGCGTCGAAGGACATACGCACGCGATCCGCGATCGTCGCCGGGCGAAGCCTAGACGCAACAATGCACTTTGGGCAGCCGAACAGCTCGGCATCAGGCTTCACATGATTGAAGTCGTCGAAGAATACAAAGCAGTAGTCATCAACCCCAAGCACGGGTACGGAGCAAACCTAAATCCTTGCCTGGACTGCAAGGGATTCATGGTCGGCAAAGCCCACGGCTGGATGGAGACGCACGGCTTCGATTTCATTATCACGGGCGAGGTAATTGGACAACGCCCTATGTCGCAGCGGCGTGACACCATGCCGGTGGTCGCAAGAGAGTCCGGTGCATTCGATCGCCTACTGCGGCCCTTATGCGCCCAGCTTCTGGCCCCGACCTTGCCGGAACGTGAGGGCTGGATTGACCGGAACAAACTGCTTGCGCTGAACGGCCGTAACCGCAAGCCGCAGATCGCGTTGGCGGAAAGCTACGGATTCCGCGACTATGCGCAGCCGGCCGGTGGCTGCTGTTTTCTGACCGATGCCAACTATTCCAATAAGCTGTCGGATCTCTGGGCAACACGCGGTGACAAGCACTATGAACTCGATGACATCATGCTGCTCAAGGTCGGGCGGCATATGCGCCCGCGACCGAATTTCAAGCTCATCGTTGGGCGCGAAGAAGGCGAAAACAAATACCTGAGTGGATATCGCAACCGTTTCGTACACATGGCTGCGACAAGCCACCACGGGCCATTGGCATTGGTCGAAGGCCAGCCCACAGAGGCGGATATAGAGCTCGCGGCACGTCTCACCGCGCGCTTCGGCCAAGGGCGTCATGCCGATAAGGTGACCGTAGAAGTGACCGATCCACGCGGCGGATCGAGGCTGCTCGAGGTTGCGCCGCTTCCCAGTAATGAGATCCCATCGAATTGGTATCTTTGATGAATCGATATCAGCTCGATGCCCGCAATCTGCTATGCCCGATGCCGGTTATCCGCACCCAGAACAGGATGTGTGAGTTGCACGCCGGCGACGTCCTAGAAGTACACTGCACCGATCCTGGTGCGCTTCAGGACATTCCCGCTTGGTGTCGGATCAGCGGGCACGATGTACTCGACAGTCGTATCCAGGATGGCGATGTCATCGTGATCATCCGGGCCGGTGGGCCGGCAGGACCACAATGAGCAACGGCACTGGCCCGAATCTGCTGGATAACACCGATCCGGCGCGTTATCAGGCGAGCCGGCGCGTCACCTTTGTCAGTCTCGCGACAAACACGTTTCTGGCTCTGGGCCAGGTCGTTATCGGCTTCGTTGGCCGCTCACAAGGTCTGGTCGCAGACGGATTTCACACGCTTTCCGACCTCACAACCGATACCCTGGTGCTGTTTGCGTTAACGCATAGCTTCAAGGCGGCAGACGAAGAGCACCCATACGGCCATGCCCGCATCGAAACAGCGGTAACGGTTGCGTTGGGCGCAGTACTGCTGCTAGTTGCCGTCAGTATCGCGGTACGAGCCAGCTTACGCCTGCTGAGCGGGCCGGTGCTTGCTCCACCGTCCTCGCTTACGCTATGGGCATCGGGCCTGACGATCCTTCTGAAGGAAGGACTGTACCGCTATACCGAGCATACAGCGCGGCGCTTTTCATCCGAACTTTTGCATGCGAATGCCTGGCACCACCGCAGTGACGCGATATCCTCGATAATGGTTTTCATCGGCATTGCTGGCAGCATCGGCGGCATCCATTATATGGATTCGCTGGCCGCAATCGGCGTGGCGCTTTTTGTCGGCAGGGTCGGTGTCAAGCTCGGCTGGCCAGCCTTGAGCGAGCTAATCGACACTGGACTGGATGCCGATCAGCTGCAGCGCATTCGCACCGCGATTCTCGGGGTGAGCGGCGTCAAGATGCTGCACCTGCTGCGCACGCGCCGGCTGGGCGGGCGTGGGTTAGTCGATGTCCATCTCATCGTCGATGACGCGATCAGCGTATCCGAGGGCCATCAGATCAGCGAGGCGGTACGTATAAAGCTGATCAATGAAATCGCTGGGATTGCGGACGTGATGGTCCACATCGATGCCGAGGACGACACGGCGCGATCGCCGTCATCGCAACTTCCGTTGCGGGACCAAGTGCTCACGCGACTGAACCAATATTTCGAACATATTGAGGCAGCGCGCCGCATCGAGCGCGTAACCTTGCACTATCTGGACGGACAGATTTGCGTGGAACTGATCATCCCGCTCAGCGCAGCTGCGGATTGCATTGAAGCTGCAAACCTCTCGGCGCAATTACAGGATGCGGTCAGGCATGATTCTGACATTGCCAGGTTAGTGGTCTATTATCATTGATGCACTATTTCAGTGCATATAGGCCATGTAAGTGCTATTTTGGTGCATCATATTTTAGGTGGCTTTAAAGAAATAAGAACAAATACAATAGATTATTCCCGTTTCAGTCATGGCATATTTCGTGCAAAATGTCGGGCTCAGGTTCATGCAGGATAAGTGCCCGAGCGGCATGTCCAATTTTGATCCAGTTTCATGTTTCAATTTCCCTTTTTAGGAGGAACCCAGATGTCCGGCGCCGACGTACTTAAGATGATCAAAGAAAAGGAAGTGAAATTCGTGGACTTCCGCTTTACCGACACCAAGGGCAAAGAGCAGCACGTGTCCGTGCCTGCAAGCACGGTTGATGCGTCCCTATTCGAGGAAGGCAAGATGTTTGACGGCTCTTCGATCGCGGGATGGAAAGGCATTCAGGAATCCGACATGATCCTTATGCCGGAGTCGGCTACTGCAGTGATGGACCCGTTTATGGAGGAAAGGACACTTATCTTGCGATGCGACGTTATCGAACCGAACACAATGCAAGGTTATGAACGCGACCCACGCTCCCTCGCAAAGCGCGCCGAAGCTTACCTAAACAGCACAGGGATTGCCGATACCGCGTATTTCGGACCTGAGGCCGAATTTTTCATTTTCGATGATGTGCGTTGGAGCTCTGATATCAGCGGCTCTTTTGTCAAAGTCGATTCCGAAGAAGCCTCGTGGAACACCGAAAAGGTATACGAGGGCGGCAACATGGGCCATCGCCCCGGCATCAAGGGTGGTTATTTCCCGGTACCACCGGTCGACTCTCAGCAGGACATCCGTTCGGCCATGTGCCTTGCCATGGAAGAGATGGGGTTGAGCATCGAGACCCATCATCACGAGGTGGCGACCGCTGGCCAGAACGAGATTGGGATGAGATTCAACACCTTGATCAAGAAGGCCGACGAGCTTCAGATCTACAAATACTGCGTGCATAACGTCGCGCATGCCTATGGCAAGACTGCGACCTTCATGCCAAAACCGCTGGTGGGAGATAACGGCTCCGGCATGCACGTGCACCAATCGCTGGCAAAGGGCGGCAAGAATCTGTTCACGGGCAACGGCTACGGTGGCCTAAGCGATGTCGCCCTGTACTACATCGGCGGCATCATAAAGCATGCGCGCGCCGTGAATGCGTTCACTAATTCGCTTACAAACAGCTATAAGCGTCTGGTTCCCGGCTTCGAGGCTCCCGTCATGCTGGCATACTCGGCGCGCAACCGGTCCGCATCGATTCGTATTCCCTACGTTTCCAACCCGAAGGGGCGCCGCATCGAGGTGCGATTCCCGGATGCCGGCAGCAATCCGTACTTCGCTTTTGCTGCCATGCTGATGGCGGGTCTAGATGGCATCCAGAACAAGATTCATCCGGGCGAGGCCATGGACAAGGACCTGTACGATCTGCCGCCGGAAGAGGAAAAGAAGATTCCTACCGTGTGCCACGCACTGGACCAAGCGCTGGAGGCCTTGGACAAGGATCGCAAGTTCCTAACCGCCGGTGGCGTGTTTACAGATGACCTCATCGATGCCTACATCGACCTCAAGATGAAAGAGGTGACGCGTCTGCGTATGACCACTCATCCAGTGGAATTCGATATGTACTATAGCGTCTGAGTCGTCACCGGTACGGTCGTCCAAAAACGCCCCCTTTTATGGGGGCGTTTTTTATTTGGTGATTTCTGGAATAGAAGAATGCACCCTTTTGGTGCATTTCATTTCCTGTTAATATGAGTTTTCTTTATAAATCCTTTATTTTTAAAGGAAATCATAAATGGTGTAATTTTTGCTAACTGTAATTTTGTCAAAATGCAAAGGGATAAGATCCATTGAACGACTGTCGGCATATCCTGGAGAACCTGAGCGCGACCGTGATGGTGCTCGACAGTTCGTTGCGCCTGCTTTCCATCAATCCGGCTGGGGAAATGCTGTTTGAAGTCAGTGCCCGTCAGATCCTCGGACAGCCCATCACCGATCTGCTCCCACACAACGCGGCGCTGATCCAACAGCTCAACGAGGCGCTTCGCAGCGGCCACCCCTTCACCGAGCACGGTCTGCGAGCCAGTCTTGCGGACGGTCGCGACATCACCGTGGATTGTGCCGCCACGCCTCTTGCAGTCGGCGTCACCACCGAGATGCTCATCGAATTGACCCCGGTGGACCGGCTGTTGCGCATCGCACGCGAGGAGAAAATGCTTGACCAGCATGCCACTAGCCGCGCGTTGATTCGCGGCCTCGCGCACGAGATCAAGAACCCGCTGGGCGGGTTGCGCGGCGCAGCGCAGCTGCTCGAACGCAAGCTCCCCAACAATGAACTTGCCGAGTACACACGCATCATTATTCGCGAGGCCGATCGCCTGCGCGGCCTCGTTGATCGCATGATCGGCCCGAACGTGCCACTCAACAAACGTCCGACGAACATCCACCAGGTATTCGAGCACGTGCGCAGCCTCATATTGGCTGAGATTCCGGAAGGTATCAGCGTACGCCGCGATTACGACCCGAGCCTGCCGGAGTTTCTGGGCGACTCGGATCAGCTCATCCAGGCAATCCTTAATATCGCACGCAATGCAGCACAGGCACTGGACGGAAAGGGCGCGGTATGGCTTCGCTCGCGCGTCGAACGCAAGTTCACCATCGGTCAAAACCGCCATCGATTGACGCTGCGCGCTGAAATCGAGGACAACGGCCCAGGCGTACCAGATGAGCTCAAGGAACACATCTTTTATCCGATGATCACCGGTCGGGCAGAAGGTACCGGTCTCGGCCTGTCGATAGCGCAGGACATCATTCACCAGCACGGGGGGATGATCGAATGCGTCAGCCGACCGCTGCAGACGATTTTTCGCATTTATTTACCGATGGAGGTTGGCAATGGTTAGGCAGGAGGCAGCGTGGGTTATCGACGATGACCAGTCCATCCGTTGGGTGCTCGAGCGGGCGCTGCAGCAGGAGGGCATCGCGGTCCGCAGCTTCGAGTCAGCGGAGGATATTCTCGCTAGCCTCAGCCACCAGCAGCCCGATGCGATCATCACCGATATCCGCATGCCCGGCCTCAATGGACTCGATCTCCTGGAGTCAATCCGTGCCCGTTTTCCGGAGTTGCCGATCATCATTATGACCGCGCATTCTGATCTCGAAAGTGCGGTTGCCGCCTACCGTGGCGGCGCATTCGAATACCTGCCGAAGCCTTTCGACGTCGACGATGCTGTCAGACTTACGCGTCGCGCCATAGAACATCACCGCAGGCACCGCAACAGCCCGCTGCCCGGACACAACGCGGCGCCGGAGATTCTCGGCGAAGCCCCAGCGATGCAGGAGGTTTTTCGGGCCATAGGACGCCTGTCGCGTTCGCATTTGAACGTGCTCATCAATGGCGAGTCAGGTACAGGGAAGGAACTGGTGGCGCGTGCGCTTCACCGCCACAGCCCGCGCGCGGACAAGCCGTTCATCGCCATAAATATCGCGGCGATTCCCGGCGAGCTTTTGGAGTCCGAGTTGTTCGGACATGAACGCGGGGCGTTCACCGGTGCATTGTCGCAGCGCAAGGGCCGCTTCGAGCAGGCCCATGGGGGCACGTTATTTCTCGACGAAATCGGGGACATGCCGGCCGAGCTTCAGACCCGGCTGCTGCGCGTGCTCTCGGATGGAAAGTTCTATCGGGTCGGCGGACACGAGCAAATCGAGACTGATGTGCGTATCGTCGCAGCGACCAACCAGGATCTCGAGAACCGGGTCAGGGACGGCCGTTTCCGCGAAGATCTGTTTCACCGGTTGAACGTGATTCGCGTGCACATTCCGCCACTGCGAGCGCGCCAGGAGGACATTCCAGTGCTCGCGCGCCATTTCCTGGAGACGTCAGCGCAGGAACTGGGCACCGAAACCAAGCAGTTGTTGCCGGAGACGGATGTTTACATAAGCGGTCTGTCGTGGCCCGGAAATGTCCGTCAGCTTGAAAACACCTGCCGCTGGCTCACTGTCATGGCGCCGGGACAGACTGTGCGGATCGAGGACCTCCCGCAGGAACTGCGTGCAGCCGAAGTCGATCCACAGCGTGCACAGGACTGGGAAGCTGGGCTGCGGCGGCTGATCGAGCAACGTCTGACGCTGGGCGAGACGAATATCCTCGAAAAACTCAATCCTGACTTCGAGCGCATCCTGATCGAAGTGGCGCTCACGCACACGGGTGGCAGAAAACAGGATGCGGCACGCAAACTTGGCTGGGGCCGGAACACGCTTACACGCAAACTCAAGGAACTGGGAATGTGAACTGGGCAGCGCTGGGATCTGGACTCGCGCCCGGCCTTGTGTACACCCCTGCTGCGGCGGACGGTCCGGACTTTCTTCACCTCTGCTTCCGGTTACCCGGCGTTCTGCCAGCACGGGATCAGTCCTCGGCCCGCACACTCCTTGCGAGTGGCGGAAGATCGCCCTCGAGACCAATGGCCCGCCGCATGATCAGGCGCTTGACCGGACCGAGGCTATCAGCGACGGTCAAACCGAAATTGCGCGCGGCCCGGACCGGCCAGTAGTCCGTGCCGAAGGCGCGTTTGAAGGCGTCGGAAACGGCAAGCATCATAAGGTTCCCGCCCTTGCGCCAGCGCTCGTAGCGGCGCAATACTCCCGACGCCCCGATGTCTCGATCCAGCTGGAACGCGCCGCCGACTATCTCTGCCAGCGCTGCGGCGTCAAGCAGCCCCAGATTAACTCCTTGCCCAGCAAGGGGATGAATACGGTGCGCCGCGTCTCCAACGAGCGCCACTCGCGTGTCCACATAGCGCTCGGCATGCGCAAAACCAAGCGGAAATGCGGCACGCGCGCTCACCCACTCGATCGCGCCCAGCCTGTCCCCAAAGCTTGCCTGGAGCTCCTGGCGGAAGGCGCTATCCTCCAGATCCAGCAGAGACTTCCCGTAACGGGTGTCGCACGACCAGACAATGGAGCAAAGGCTTGGATCGCACAGCGGCAGAAATGCCAGAGGCCCGCTTGCAAGAAACACCTGGCGCGCGGCCTCGCCATGGGGCATGGAGGTTCGAACAGTGGCGACGATGGCGATCTGATCGTAACTCCCGCCGCGGCTATTGATCCCTGCCAGTCCACGCACATGTGATTCGGCCCCGTCAGCGCCCACTACCAGCTGCGCCGTGCACACCGTCCCGTCGGAAAGCGTCACCGCGACCCCGGCCTCGCGCATTTCGATTGCGTCAAGCATGACCGGACACTTGATGCTGACAGCTGGCAATCGCGCGATGTGTGTATGCGCAGCGTACATGACTACGCGGTTCTCGATGATGTAACCAAGCTGCGCCTCACCAAGCTCAGCCGCGTCAAAATGAATCGCCCCGGGGCCACGTGCGTCCCAGACGTACATTTCCCGCAGCGGACATACGCGTCGCTGCACAAGGTCCTGCCACATTCCGAGGTTCCGGAAAATCGCACGCGATGCCAGCGTAATGGCGCTCACGCGCAGATCGTATTCATCGCGAAAATCGGCCGCTGGAACCTGGCTATCGACAATCACGACGCGCATTCCCGCCTGTCCACAGGCAAGCGCGAGCGTGGCACCGACCATGCCCGCTCCCGCAATGACCAGGTCGCAATCCATACCGGCTCCCCGGCCAGCGTGACGGCCATTCATTCTGCTCACCACAGCGACCCGAAACTGCACCGGCTGCGGGTCACACGGCATAAAGCTGCAAATCCCTCCATGGGTGGACTAAAACAGCGGCAGGCCGCGGGCGAGCCGCGGAAGCCGCCCGGCGAGACCCATGGTACGATGCACCAGCCCGCGCTTGATTCCCGGAACGAGGTCCACTGCCACCAGCCCCAGATTGCGCATGACCACAAGCGGCGCAAAGCTGTTGGAAAATAACCGCACAAGTCCATCTGTGAAACTGCTCACGGCGAGGTTGTCGCGCCGGCGCCAGTCTGCATAGGTGCGCAGAACGTCCACCGCTCCAGGATCGTCACTCCGACGCCGGGCCTCGACCAGCACCTGGGCCAAAGCGGCGACGTCGCGCAGCCCCAGGTTGAAGCCCTGTCCGGCTACCGGATGCAAGGTGTGAGCCGCATTGCCAATGAGAGCAAGGCGCGCGCGCACGTGCTCCGCGACTCGTGTCAAGGCGAGCGCGTAGGATCGACGTGTGCCAACTTTGGTGAATCGGCCGAGTCGCTCGCCGAAGCTGTCCTGCAGCCGTTCAAGAAAGGGTGCGTCCGGCAGCGCCAGCACCGCCTCCGCCTGGTCGGGAGGCAGACTCCAGACTACGCTACAGCGGTTCTCCGACATGGGCAGCAGCGCTAGCGGGCCGTCTGCCGTAAACCGCTCAAACGCCGTCCCCTCGTGTGCGCGCTCTGCTGATACGTTGGTCACCACTGCGGTCTGGCCGTAGTTTATCCGGCGGACGGCAATTCCGGACGCCGCCCGCACTGCCGAGTCACCGCCATCGGCCGCCACGACTAACCGGGTGGTCAGTCTCTTTATTATGCCCTCGTGATCAATCACTACCGAAGCGCAGTCAACCGAAAAGTCGATAGACGTCAAGGTCGCTGGCTGCAGCAATGCTGTCTCGGACGTCACCCGCAGCCGCGCGTTCAACACCGCGCCGAGCACACGATTCTCCACTACGTATCCCAGCGCCTCGACACCCGCTGCGGCAGCGTCGAGACGGGTGAATCCGAAATGGCCACGGTCTGAAACATGGATGCGCTTGATGGCCGTTACACCGGCCGCGGCAGCCTGCAGGCTTTCCCAGACACCCAGTGCCGAAAAAATACGTTTCGACCCGTAGGCCAGGGCAATGGTGCGGTCGTCATAACTTGGCTGCCGAACATCGCCATAGGGCACCGATTCGATCACCCCAATGCGCAGGCCGCTGCCGCCGAGGGCGATGCCTAGGCTGGCCCCCACCATGCCGCCGCCGATGATCAGAACGTCATAGTCCGGTTGCATAAGCAGTCCTAGTTTCCAACTCGGCCACGATGCCTCCATTGGACATGCGCCTGAATACCCGCAAGCCGCTGGTCACCGCCCGTGCATCAAAGATTCGATCTCGGGAATCGTCTTTGGTGCCTCATGGCTGAGCACCTCGTTGCCATCGCGCACGACCAGCACGTCATCTTCTATGCGCACGCCAATATTCCAGAACTCGCGCGGCACTTCCTTGTTTCCTGCAGCGATGTACAGGCCAGGCTCCACCGTTAAGACCATTCCCGGCTCCAACAGCCGCCAGGCCTCGTGCACCTTGTAATCGCCGACATCATGCACGTCCATTCCCAGCCAGTGGCCAGTGCGGTGCATGTAAAAACGCTTGTAGTCGCCGTTTTCCACGAGTCCGTCGACCTCTCCCTTCAGCAGGCCGAGATCCAGCAACCCCTGCGCGAGAATGCGCACGGCAGTGTCGTGCGGCTCGTTCCAATGACCGCCAGCGCGCACCCGCCCGATCGCCGCGAGCTGCGCCTCCAGTACAATTTCGTATACTGCTTTCTGGGCACCGCTGAATCTGCCATTGACCGGGAAGGTGCGCGTTATATCGGCAGCATAGCTATCCATCTCGGCTGCGGCGTCGATCAAAAGCAGGTCGCCGTCTTTCAGTTCCCCGCTGTTTTCGGTGTAATGCAAAATGCAGCCGTTGGCGCCTCCTCCCACGATCGGCGGGTATGCGGGGAACCGGCTGCCTCCCTTCATAAACTCGTAGAGCAGCTCGGCTTCGATCTCGTACTCCATCGCACCGGGCCGGCTGGCAATCATAGCCTGTCGATGAGCACGCGCCGAGATCCTGGCCGCCTTGCGCATGAGCCGCAATTCTTCGGGTCGCTTGATCAACCGCATCTCATGAAGGATGTGGTCAAGATCGACGAATTCACCGGGCGCATGCACCCCGTTACGCGCCTTGGCCCGGACTTCGTTGACCCAGCTCATGAGTCGGTGATCGAACTCCGGGTTACGCCCCATGCTGCAGAAAACCTTTTCGCGGTTTTCGAGCAGCCCCGGAAGAATATCGTCGATGTCGTCGATCGGAAATGCGTCGTCAGCGCCGTAGGTCTCCTGGGCGCCATCTACTCCGGCGCGCCTTCCCTCCCAGATTTCCTTTTCCGGATTCTTGTCCCGGCAGAACAGAATGAACTCGCCATGGGTGCGCCCCGGTACCAGCACCGCGACTGCCTCTGGCTCCGGGAAATGCGTGAGGTAGTAAAAATCGCTGTCGGGGCGAAAAGGAAAATCTACATCGCGATTGCGGGTGCGCACGGGTGCCGTTGGCAGTATCGCAACACCCCCGCCCATTTGATCCATCAGCTCGCGCCGACGCTTGGCGAAATCGGTCATATTCATGATTCCATTATGCCCCATCAGGCCGGTTGTTTGAAAACCGGCTGCGGCGGCCAACCAGTCGCCGCAGCGTGCTTCCGGGCGAGACCTTATCGTCCGTTCGTCGGCGCCGCATGCCGCGTGCTGGGCACGTCGAGCGCTCTGCTATATATTGAACTGCACAGAAGCGCCTGTCCGTTCGGCCTGTGCAATCTTTTAACCTAAGCAAAAATACCAATTGGAGTTCGCCATGGAAAAATTCAGCATCACAACAAGATCCGTTAGTCGCTTCTTGATCCTGTGCCTAGTGTTCATGGGAGTTCATGTGGCGGCCGCACGTGCGCAGATTGTCGGCACCGAGGCTGCACTCAACAGCCAGGCGGCGGACTCGGGTAACCGGGCACGCCTGCATACGTTCCTCGAGCGCAAGGAAGTGCGTCATCAGATGCTGGCGATGGGCGTGAACCCGCAAGACGTCAGCGCGCGCGTCAACAGCCTGACCACCACCCAGGTCGCAGACCTCGCGGGCCGGATTAACAAGCTGCCCGCGGGCGGGGACTTAGGGGGCGTGTTGTTCGTCGCCTTGGTCGTGTTTCTGGTTCTTCTGTATACCGATATCATGGGTTACACCAATGTCTTTCCGTTTGTGAAGAAACACGCACGCTAGCGGTAGAATGGAGGGCGTGGCCGGCTGCGGGCAGATCCATCGGCAAAACGTAGTGGATATGGCCAGCGAGGTTGAACTAATTCAGGGCGAGCGGCGGCGCAGGTCGGTCCGTTGCCTGCCCGTGTCCCCGGGGGCTTCCCTCCGGCATCGGGCTGCAGTTGGTTTCGTGCTTGTCGCTGTACTTCTGTCCGGGTGCGCCACCACGCCCCAGACAGATAGCGTGCGTGCCAGCACGCAGTTTGGCCATCAGATCAGCCGTGTCAGTGGAGTTCCGTTTTTTGCGCAGAAAGCCTACCAGTGCGGCCCGGCCTCGCTTGCGATGGCGCTCAACTGGTCCGGGGTTCCGGTTGCGCCGGAGCAACTGACTCCCCAAGTCTTCCTGCCCAAGCGCAAGGGCAGTCTGCAAATTGAAATGGTGGCCGCAGCACGCCGCAACGGGCGGATTGCCTACGTCATCCAGCCTGGGCTACCGTCGCTTCTGACCGAGCTTGGCGCTGGCAATCCGGTGGTCATCTTGGAGAATCTCGGTCTGAGCTGGTACCCGGTGTGGCATTACGCCGTCGCGGTGGGTGTCAACGTAGCCGCAGATGAGGTGATCCTTCGCTCCGGCGACGCTGCCCGCCAGAACATGCCACTCGGCCTGTTCGAGCGTACCTGGGCACGCAGCGACGATTGGGGCCTGCTGGTCCTTCCGCCGAACCGCCTGCCGGCCACGGCCGAGAAGCGCCCCTATCTTAGGGCCGTGGCTGCGCTGGAACGGCTGAACCATTTTCATCAGGCGCACACGGCCTACACCACCGCCCTGCGGCGCTGGCCGGACAGTCTGGTGGCGCAGATCGGACTGGGAAATACGTGTTACGCACTTAAGGAACTCGCATGTGCCGAGGATGCCTACCGCAAAGCGACCCGCTTGCATCCCAGCTCGGGCATTGCCTACAACAATCTGGCCCAGACGCTGGCGGACGAAGGCCGTCTCGTCGAAGCAGTCAAGTCTGCACGCCAGGCTGTCGCCCTGGGCGGACCGTTGGCAGCCACCTTCAGGGGAACCCTAGCCAAAATCGAAACCCGTCAAGGCGCCGGCGCATCGAAGGAACACCCGCGCTTTGGTAACGGACATGCGCGGCAACATTTGTCCAGTTCGGGCGTTGACGGCAGATAACCCGGACACGCACATCATTTCTGTTACCAAGCAACAGGGCCATTTAACGGATTCCCCTGTCCGCTATATGTTCGCGTGGTATGGGGTCGAAACAGCGAATTGGAGGGCAATCAGAACCGCACGATGCGCGCTTCGTAGGGAAACACCAGCAAGCGGTAAAGCGTTTCACCGACCTGGACATGACCGTACTGCGGGGCCCCAATAGTTACCGTGTCGCCACCCACGGGCGAGAGTCCAGCACCGCCGAAGCGTCTCTCAAGAATGAGTACCTGCAGCAACTCCTCCAGCGTCTGACGGTCGATGTCGCCGGTGTTGTCAACGAGCCGGCAGGCATGGCCATTACTCATTACGCCATCGACAATTATGGCATTGGCATCGATGGGATTCTGTTCATCAAATCTGCGCACGGAATCGGCAAGACTCGGCATGTCCGGCACCATGATCTGGCCTGCGTTTATGGGGACTGCTACCTATCCTATCATCCGAAGCATTCTGGCAATAGGCGCGCAGTGGCCGGCATGCGCGTTGCGTCCACAAAGGACCGCTGGTCACGAAGCAGCGTCGCCCGAACACCTGGCCTCTACGACCCGCGGGTTGCTCGGTCGAACACTGCCAGCCGTCCGATGTCCGGGGTCTTAGCGCGAGCGCTTCCGGTCGACGAAGGTATCCGTCCTCGTGATGGGGGTTTCTCCTTACCAGCCCTGGTAGAGCTAGCCCATCTTTCGCTATTCGCCTCCCTATCAACTCCGTTCGTTGATTTTGGCTGGTCGTAACGCATTGAAGTGCTTCGCCTTTGATAAGGCCGACGTTGAAAAACCGCGTGTAGTGAAGACTTTGGTTGTTGCCAACGTCGCCCAAGCTTTTACACTGTGCGCATGTTTTTGAAATGCACCGAACGGCGCAAGGACGGCAAGACGCACCGCTACTGGAGCGTGGTCGAGAACCGTCGGCTGGCCAAAGGCCGTATCGCTCAGCGCCACGTCCTGTATCTGGGTGAGATCAGCGACACGCAACAACAGGCATGGCGTAACACCGTCGAGGTCTTTGATGAGGGTCGCGCGCGCCAACTCGCCCTGGTGGCGCATGATGCCGGGGCGCTGGATGAGACGGATGTCGTCAGCCTTCGAATCAATGAGCTTACGCTCAATCGCCCGCGCCAGTGGGGGGCCTGCTGGCTCGCCGGCGTGCTGTGGAACCAACTGGCGTTACCGGAGTTCTGGGAAGCGCGGCTGGGTGCCTCGCGCAAAGGCACCCGGTGGGCGGCCGTCCTGCAGACGCTCGTCACCTACCGACTGATCGATCCGGGCAGCGAATGGCGCCTGCATCGCCACTGGTTTACCTCAAGCGCGATGGCCGACTTACTCGATGCCGATTTTACATTGGCCGAGAAAGACACCTTGTACCGTTGCCTCGATAAGCTCCTGGTGCACAAGGATGATCTGATCTCGCATTTGCGGGCGCGTTGGGGTGAGCTCTTCGCGGTCCGCTTCGATGTGTTGCTCTACGATCTGACCTCCACGTATGTGGAGTCCGACACGCCCCGTGGGGAAGAGGATCTGCGTCAGTACGGGTACAGCCGCGACAAGCGCGGCGATTGCCGGCAGGTGGTCATCGGCCTGATTGTCACCCCGGAGGGCTTCCCGTTGAGTTACGAGGTACTCGCCGGCAACACCGCGGATTGCACCACGCTCGGAGACTTCTTGAAGCGCATCGAGGCGCGTTACGGCAAGGCGAATCGAGTCTGGGTCATGGACAGAGGTGTGCCGACGGAGGCCACGCTGGCACAAATGCGGGCCATGGGCGCTTTCTATCTGGTCGGCACACCCAAAGGACGGCTCACGAAATTGGAGGGCGATTTACTGGCACAGCCTTGGCAGCGGGTGCGTGAAGGATTACAGGTGAAGCAACGGCCGCATGAAGGGGAAACCTATGTCCTGGCCGCGAGTGAGAAGCGCGTCAGTAAAGAGCGCGCCATGCGTAAGCGTCGTCTCAAAAAATATGTGGCCACCTTGAAGCAATTGCAGGCGAAGCTTCCGGCACGGGATCAATTATTGATGCGCATCGGGGCAGCCAGAAAAGCGGCCGGACGCGCCGCTGGTCTGATCACCCTTGAGTTGCCCAAGACGGATGAGGCGGTCACGGCGCAAACTTTTTGCTTCGCGCTCGATCGCAAGAAGTTGCGGCGAGCGCGGCGTCGCGAAGGCCGCTATTTGCTGCGCACCAACTTAACCGGTGATGATCCCTCGCAACTGTGGACCTTCTATGTGCAGCTGACCGAGGTCGAGCAGGCCTTCAAGGAACTCAAACACGATCTCGCGATCCGTCCGCTTTACCATCAACTCGAACATCGCATCGAGGCGCACATCTTCGTGGCCTTCCTCGCCTATTGTTTGCAAGTCACTCTCAAATATCGGTTGAAGCACCGGGCACCGGGATTAACGCCACGGGTGGCGCTCGAGAAGTTCAAAACGATCCAGATGATCGATGTGCAGATACCCACGAGTGATGGGCGAACGCTCACGCTCTGCCGTTACACCCAACCCGAGCCCGAGCATCGTATGTTGCTCGATGTGCTGCAGCTGCGGTTGCCCGCCCAACCGCCCCCAAAGATTACCGCCAAACAACTCCGCGCCACCGTTGCCGACACCCGCGTGGCGTAGTGCAGACTTTTAAGACCGCTACTCGATAAATCAAAGAGTTAGGATCGTCAGTACGGGCGAATAGCGAAAGATGGGCTAGACATTCCATTCGAGACTGACTGGACTCACCGACAGCCGTTTGTGCCAAATTGGCGTGAAACACCTACGCTTATGAAATTGCTGTCGGACGGTAGGTGCTCAATGTCTGAACAGAAGAAACTGAAGAGGGTGTCAGCAACCAGCGTGGGCTCTATCACGCTGGCGGTGCGCCGCCGGAATGGTCAACCCGGAAGGGTGAGCAGTCGCAACGTGTTGTCAGTTCAGCGCATCCTGCAAAATCGCCGCCCTGGAAGAGGCTGACCGGACGACGTTGGGACATTCGTGATTCAGGGCAAATCAATCCGATAGTATAGGTCTACGCCACTGCCGACAGTACCCCCCTCGGTCTGCAACTCGACCGACTGGGTAAGGCGGTAGCGTAGACGCGCCACGGTACCGGCCCCAAAAATGGATTGGCCGATGCTGACGTAGAGATGCGGCGTCAGATAATGTCCCAAGGTGACCATGGTGCCGGCAAGCCCCTCGGCTTGGGTGGAACTGGTGCCCAGATTGGCAAAGCCCACGTCACCCAAAAGATTCTGCCTGAACAAAGTCGCCTGGGTGGTGGAGAAGAGCTGGCCGGCCGCCGCGGCCAGCAGGTTGTTCTGGCTTTGCAGTCCGCTTGCCGGGTATCCGAAGATCAGATAGGAGAGGACGTCAGTATCGGACATGGCGGGCACTGAGTAGAGCCGCACCTGGGGCGACTGCAAGGTGCCAGTCACCTGTACGCCCGCCTGTATCCTCTCTTGATTCATCCCGAAACTGGTAGCAGCGATGTGGCGCAGTGCCAGGACGTCCAGCACCGCCAGATTCGGTGGCCCATGAAAGCGGATGACACCCCGGGTGAAATTCAAGTTCTTACCATAGATCTGATAGCGGCCGTTGACCATGTGCAGCACCCCTTCCACCTGGGGCGGCTGCCCACCTTGGACCCTGACCTGAAGATTTCCCTGTAGGTCAGATTGCAGACCACCCATGATAACTTTGGCATCATTACCCAGGGCGATACGCAAACTGCCGTCGAAGGTGGGACCGCTGCCGGATTCAGCTTGGGTTTTCACAAACACCACGTCCGCGCTCGGGCGCACGCCGCCGATCTGACTTCCCAGGATGTGCAATTGGTCTGCGGTTACATCCCCCGTGATGCCGATACGCCGCCAACCGCCCTCTATGGTGATGTTCGGTGTCACGGCAGCGGTGACTTCCGGCAGGTTGAGAATGGCGAAGTCCTTGCCGGTCACCTGCATCTGGTAATGGGATGGGGTAAAACCAGATAGCGTGACCATCCCCTGCCCGCCGATGCTTCCTTTCCCTGAAGTCGCGTGAAATTGGCTGATGGTCAACCGCTCGCCTTCGGCCTGCAACTGCGCGCCGATCCCGGTCACGGTGATGCCTGCTTGGGGGATGAAAACAGCAGCGTCTCGCAACGCCGCACGGCCGCTCCACTTGGGGTGCTCCCAGGTTCCAGCAAGTTTGAGATTGCCGCTGAATCGCCAAGTGGGGCGTACAGTCACTTGGCGAAGTGGGGCAGCTAACAGCAGGCTGTGCCTGATATTGAAAAGGAATTTCCCCTGCACTGGGCCCGCCGGTGGCCATTGGAACGGGATGCCTAAGGAAATGGGCAAGGTCGCGGTCGCCTGTGCCACACCGAAACCTTGAGCCAGACTTAGCCGGCTTTCGATGTTGAGCACCTTGTGTGCCGCATGCAGGTGGCCGGCCCAAGATGATATGGGAACCTGGATTGTCCGGCCCGCCGGCTCGCGCCAAATGAGCATGGCTTCCCGCAGGTTGGCGTCTCCATCGCCCGTGCAGTGCCCCGCGCACCGGGCGACGAGATCGAGATCGGTCCGCCCCTTCACCTGCACCTCCCCCGAAGCGGAAGCCAGGTCCAGCGGAAGAGCGCGGACGTGCAAAGATCCCTGTCCTTTCCGGTCGGCAAAAGTCCAATTTCCCTCCAAACGGATACTGGCCCCCCGGCTGTCAGCGAGACTCACGGTGGAGATCGCGAGACGTCCGCTGCTCCAGTCGATCCGGACCGGCGCCGTCAGATCCCAGTGGCCGAGGCGCTGGCCTTCGACCCCCAGGCGCTGCAAGACCGTATTCCACACAGCTGCGTGGCGCGATACCTTGGCGGCGAGGTGTATCACATCGTCCCGCCAGTGGACCTCAATACGACTCTCGAAGGCAGCCAGCGTACCCTGGGCATGGACATCCAAAGCGATATCTTCTCCGGCGACATGGACCCCCTGGGCCTGCAGATCCATATTGGTCTTACCGTCCGCGCGTGATGTAGCGGTAAGGTGCAAGGCGGCCACCCGGTAAGCATCGAAACTCAGCCCCTGCGCCTGGCCCTTTATTTGGCCCTGCCAGCGCCCGTTGGGGTGGGCTACCCAGCCCGAAATACGGCTTCCCCCCCGAAACTTTGGAAAAATGCCGGCCCATCGAGAGACCTGGGCAGTAAAATCAATCCGCCTCTCCAGCTCTCCAGCAGCAGTCAAGTTCAGACCGGGGCCTTTGAGGTCCAAGGCGTCCACCCGAAAGACACGCGGTGCAAAGCTTAGTCGGACCTGGCCTCGCAGGCTCTGCCGATAGACGTAACTGGGGCCAAGATCCAAAGTCAGATTTCCTCCCGATCCGTTGATCTCTTTCGCCAATCGCAGCCCCAGAGTGCCATTCAAGTTGGCTTGCACGTGCGGCAGCAGCATTCCTGGATTCACGCCAGTAAATGTCAGGCTCGCCGCAACGTGCCAACTGGGGCGCCATCTCAGCCTTAGCCACCCTCCTGTCGAAAGCCCTCCCAGAAGACGGCCGGAAACAGAGGCCATCCGGAATCCGGCTTCGTTCCCCGCAAGATCTCCGGCCAGCTGCCAATGGAACTTGGGGGCCTGAAACACGATATGCCCGTGGTAGGCCAGAGGGTTGCCTTCCAGTTGCAGATCCACGGCATAGGGCGCGGCGGAAATGGTCTTGGGCAAATCCAGCAGATATAGGTCCTTCCCGTGCAGACTTAAACGATAGGGTTGCGAAGGAGGACCGAGAGAAAGGACGGCATCCACCAGAGCCGGTTGGCTCAATTGGGGAATAAGCACGCGCGCGTTGCGCAGTTGGAAAGCATGTCGCTCCAGAAAGAGATCCGCGGTGACAGTCATGGGGAGATTGCCTTCAATGCGGACAGCCACCGGCCCACCCATAGCCGCCATGCTGGGCTTCCAGTCGACGCCCCAGACGGCGCGCGTACCGGGCGAGGTCCAGCTACCGAATGTCTTCAGGCTGTGCACGGTCCATCCCAGATCCAGGGAACCTTCCGCCTGCCCCTCAGGCAAAGCAAAGCGAAAATGGCTCGAATGCAGTCCCTCGCCAGTCCACGCCAATTCTCCCGCAAAGTACCGCAAGTCGAACTGCTGTTGATGCCCTCTCCGCAATGTCAGCCGCGCGAGGTCCAGGTGCTCGATTCGCACATGCAAGAGATGGGACCACAGAGGCATTGGCGGCAGGGAAAGATCCGGCACTTCCGCAAGTTTTTTCGACGACGCCAGATGGATCTCTGCGCCGCGCACCCGCAGTGTTCTGACCAAGACCTGCCTCTGCCATAAGGCCACCGGCATCCAGTCAAGGTCGAGATGATCGACCACCACCCACTCCGCGCCTGCACGCCAATGCACTCCCTGCAATTCCAAAGGGCCCGCCAGGCTACCCTGCACGGACACTACCTCCAGGCCAGGAATGCGCTTCAGGGCCCAAAGGGCCCCGGCAGGAGTGAAAAACAACCAGTACCAGACCCAGGCCACTGCCAACAAAGGCAGAGCGAACAAAAGAGAGACGAGAACCCGTCTCACAGACTGACTCCCACGGAGAAAATCACGCGCAGGTACGGGGCACGGGGGCTAACCAACGGATGGGCGACGTCTAAGCGTACCGGGCCGAAGGGTGAGTACCAGCGCACGCCAATCCCCACGTCTCGCAGGACACGGAACTCAGCAAAGTTATTGAAAGCATTGCCGACGTGATAAAAGATCACTATGCCCCAATCCTTCCGGATGAACCGTTCCACCTCCGCGCCACCCACCAGAAGGTCGCTGCCGCCCAACACCACACCGTTCAGCTCCGGACCTTGAGAAAGATAGGCATAACCCGGCAAGGTGCTCTGGCCGCCGGCGAAAAAGCGCAGGGTGGGCGGCAGGAGGTCGATGGAACCCGGTAACCAGGTGGCTCCTGCCTCTCCCCGCAGCCCCACACCCCATTTGGTGCTCAAGAAGTGGCGCCATACTCCATGCACACGCATTTGCGCGAAATTCGCATCACTAGCCAGCGCCCGCGTCCCGCCCTGGATGGTAACGTCCCAGGAATAACCTTCCAGGGGACGTACCGGATTTGGAAAACCCTGCACCGAGTAACGCAGGGAAGGGATAATGAAACGCGCCCGACCGGACAGTCCATCAATGCTATAGTTAATTTTCTGATAGGACAGCAGCGCGCCAAGGTTAGCGCCGCCCCCCATATACCAGTCACGCCCAAAACCGGTGTCGAAGACATCGGCACTGTACGGCACCAGATTCAAATGCCGGAAGCTGGCTTCAGCGATGTACCGGGAACCGAGGCGATCCCCCACCGGCCATGTGTAGCTGGCGCCTACATCCAGGGTCCGCTGAGCCAGGGTCAATGACAGGTGCGCGTGCTGACCGCGGCGAAAAGCGTTGTAATTATCGTAGCCCAGCCCCAGGTTGGCACCCAGATCCGAGCTGTAGCCCACCCCCACCTTCAGGCGCTTGGGCCGGAGAGATTTTAGTATTACCGTCACGGGTATACGCCCGTCCCTGGCATGCTGCAGATCAGAAAGAACAGCAATCTCCGAAAACCTGTCGGCATTGCGGAGATTAGCCTGGGTGCTCGCGAGTCGGGTCGAGCTGTACCAGTCACCAGGGCCAAAGTCCAAATAGCGAGCGAGGAAGCGGCGAGGATAGGTCTTTGCCCCCTGAAAGACGACTTTGCCGAAGCGATAACGGCTGCCGCTGTTCACGGTGAGGAAGATGTCCGCCCAGTGCTCCTTCCGATCGATGAGAATTTCATGACGGGAGAAATCGGCTCTGGCGTAGCCTTCCGCATGGAGGGCGTTCAGGGTCTTGGCCTTCCAGTCGTCATAGAGGGACTGATCGAGGGCTTCTCCTTGCCGCAGCGGGAACATCTCAAGCAATTGATGCAGGACCGGAACCCCGCTGCCGGGCCCCTCTGCACGCAGGGTGGCGTTTCGCACCATGATGCGCGGACCAAGTCGAAGCGCGAAGGTCAGGATGTAATCGCTTCCCCGTTGGACAACATGCTCCTTCCAGCGGGCATCGTAATACCCGTATACCTCCAGGGCCTGGCGCAGCCGGAGGGCCGCCGCCATCCGGGCATCGGTGAGCCCCGCGAGAGGGTCGACTATGGGCGCCGGCGGCATGACATTCGCCAGGTGGCTGCGCAGGACGCCCGGAGCGCCGGTGATCCGGAAGCGCAGCTCCGCCGCCCAAACGGGAGACATCATCAGCAATCCCCAACTCAGGAGCAACCCGCTGACGAGAATTGGCTTGCGCTGCTTCAAAAACAGTCCGCGTCCATCCATTGCCTGTGCCGAACCTTGGATACCCGGATGCCAAGCGTTTTAGCTGAGTTCGACAGACGCTGTAACGCGCTGGAATGAGAGAAACCTTGCTCTAGCACCGGCTCAATGGCTTCTGCCTGAAACTCCTTCGCGTGTTTCTGACTTGGTGGCTTTTCCATCCAATGCCTCCGATATTCACATTATCAAGCTGAAGCTGCTGCTTTTCCGAGCCCAGCACAGAGATGTTGTCCGATTCCATCCTGCGGGCCTGCCGCTTCCGGGCAGTGGCTGAATGTAACCCTGCGGATCAGCCTGGGCGGGAGGCCCGTCTGTAGCAAGAGCGCGGCGACACAGCTGATGGCAGCCAAAAATGTCAACGCGCGATCCAGGTTACGGGCATCAACCAAGCTGCGACTGTAGAATGCCGGATGTATCCCGCCAGCATGAAGGATCTCCACGGCTGCGAAATCATAGGCTTTGCGAAAGGCGGCCGTGCGACCCAAGACCCAGCGGGCCCGTGGTCTGCTTCAGGCCGTTGCCGCCAGGTGATCCGCGCCATAGAAACTGCCACGACAACGCTCTGGCGGAAAGCTTCAGGAGCAGATGCAAATACGAACTGTTGCATCGGTACTGTCATAGAACCGCCGAGCAGACACGCTGTGAGATCACTAATACATCAAAATCTTCCAAGATCGCAAGCAGCGGCACTCGCGATCCAGGTATTCATCGCCGGCGGCATACACGCACTGGTACCGCCGTCGGCGGCAAATGGCATGATACGGCAATTTTTAGATTCTACTATTGTCGATCGTGGGTCATGAGGCCGTTGACCGGAACGACGTCCGGCCCTATATTTGATACAAGATCACTTCAGACAAGCGGGACATGGACAGCGAAAACCTGGCAAAACTTGAAGAGCGCATCAATGAGCTCATCGATACCTGCCGACGCTTAAATCGCGAAAATCATGCGCTGCAGTCGGATCGCAGGAATCTTGCAGACGAGCACGGAAATCTTGCGGACGAGCACGCACGCCTGGTGGAGAAAACCCAGATCGCGCGCGCGCGCATCGAGGCGATGATCGGCCGCTTAAAGGCACTGGAGCGCAGCTAAGTGAAGACCGCGCAGGGGGGAGTCAACATTTCGATTCTGGGCAAGGATCTAATGGTAGCGTGCCCAGACAGTGAACGCACTGCACTGATTGCCGCTGCGCGTTATCTCGACGAGAAGATGCGCGAAATCCAGGACAGCGGGAAGGTCATCGGAGCCGAGCGCTGCGCGGTAATGGCTGCGCTGAACCTCGCCAATGAGCTTCTGGAATTGCGCAAGCAGGCTACGAGCGTTCCGGCCGACATCGATCACCGGCTGCAGTTTCTGCGGGGCAAGATTGATGCTGCCTTGCATGAAGAGATCCTGTAAATTTTGCTTTTCTCGATTTTGGCATGCAGAGTTATGGCGCCCTCTGCAGTGTACGTATCCGCTTTTGGTCCCTTGAACCTATATTTTCAATGCCTGGGGGCCGCTAAAGCAGATGCTGTTGTGCAAGTCCGCCTCGTAGCGGAACGCCTGATGTGTCTCAGTGGCTCCCACCTGGACCTTCGGTTCAGGGCAAAGGGGCGGTACGGCACAGGCGGAGGGCGCCTCCTTTTCGTGTGAGCACGATTGCATCGAAGACCGAGCAGCGGCAGCGCTTGCGGAACATGCGCGCTGCTTTGCGGCCAGCGCAACAGACGCGGGCCGCAGCGCTGTTGGCAAGCAGGGTCGCGGCTACGTCGATGTTCCGTTCGGCGCGTCGGGTAGCCTGTTATCTTCCCACCGACGGCGAAATCGATCCGCGTCCGCTGATGCAGCGCATGTGGCAAATGCGCAAGCACTGCTACCTGCCCATCCTGTCGCGCCTTTTCTATGACCGGCTGTGGTTCGCGCCGGTGATGCCACACTCCAGATTCTTGCTGAACCGCTTCGGCATTCCGGAGCCAGTGACCGCGCCACGCAAATGGGTGCGCGCGCAAGAACTCGATCTGATATTGCTACCGCTGGTCGGGTTTGACCTGAAGGGCAATCGCCTCGGAATGGGCGGCGGATTCTACGACCGCAGCCTTGAATTTCTGCGCGGACGCTGCTGCTGGATGCGTCCCAAGCTGATCGGGCTGGCGCATGACTTCCAGAGGCTGGAGAACCTTGTTCCGTCACCCTGGGACGTACCACTCCAGGGTGTCGCGACAGATTGCGCACTCTACCTGACGGCGTGAGCGACAACTACCGGCCGTCACTTGCGGTATCCGATTCTCAACGAGCACAGGACGATGCCCATCCCCAGACTTATCATAGGAAACAAAAACTATTCCTCCTGGTCACTGCGGCCGTGGTTGGTCATGAAACAGACCGGAATCCTCTTTGAAGAACTGCGCATCGCCCTATATACGAACAGCGCGAAACAGGAAATTCTGCGTCACTCGCCCTCCGGAAAGGTGCCAGCGCTGGAAGATGGAGAACTTGTGATTTGGGACTCTCTGGCGATCTGCGAATACCTCGCGGAGTGTCACCCGGGCAAGGGGCTTTGGCCTGAAGATCCGACCGCGCGATCGATTGCGCGATCGATAAGTGCAGAAATGCATTCGGGCTTTGCCAATCTACGAAGCAACATGTCGATGAACTGCCGTGGCTCGTTCCCGGGAAAGGGCCGGACACCTGGCGTGGTCGCGGAAATCGAGCGCGTTACCAGCATATGGAATGAATGCCGGCGTCGCTTCGATGCTGGCGGCCCCATGCTTTTTGGGCGTTTCACAATAGCCGACGCAATGTATGCGCCAATCGTGCTTCGGTTCATCACCTATGCGGTGGAAACTGACCCAGTGGCAACGGCCTATGTACGGACCATCGCGGCCCTTCCAGCGGTGCAAGAGTGGTGCGACAGTGCGCGCGCCGAGCCCGAGTCCATCCCGCAGTTCGAGAAGTATTCATGATCCACGGCAGCCGGACGCCCGTGCGGTACTGGCTGTTCAAATCTGAGCCAGCTGCCTTTGGCATTGCTGAGCTTAAGAGGCGCAAGAACCACACCGAGCACTGGGATGGCGTAAGGAACTTCCAAGCGCGCAATTTCATGCGCGATGAAATGCAAGCCGGCGATCTGGGTTTCCTTTACCATTCAAGCTGTGCCGAGCCGGCCATTGTGGGCATCATGGAGATCGTACGGCCAGGTTATCCGGACTTCACCGCTTTTGACCCCCTTGAACCTCACTACGACCCGAAAAGCACGCTGCAACGGCCACTATGGTACATGGTTGATGTGCGCCTCAAGCGCGAATTCAGGCGACCGATTACGCTGCGCGAACTGAAAACGCACCCGGCGCTCGTCGGCATGCGTCTGCTCGCTCGCGGCAATCGGCTATCGGTCATGCCGGTGGATCGGCGCGAATGGGATTATATTCTCAGACTGGAGCGCCGTTGACTGCGCTCTATCACTTTTGGTGGTCTCCCGAGGCACAGCGCGTTCGCCTTGCCTTGGGCTACAAGGGTATCGTCTACGAAGACCGACCGATCGCATTTGATGACGACGAAACATTTTTCGCGCTGGGCGTAGCACGCACCGTCCCGGTGCTGCAGTGCGATGACGGCACGCTGCTGACGGATTCGGCCACGATACTCCGACAGCTGGACCATTACTGGCCACACCGTCCGATCTATGAAGGTATCCTGACCGCAGCCACATGGGATGCACTGCTGGGCTGGCGCCAATCGGCCGATGCGCTGCTAACTCGACTGCACGCGCCCGTGCTTCCCGCCTACCGGGGTATAGGAGACAGCGAACAGAACTTGGCAGCCTACAAGTCCGAAGTTTCCCGCCGCTTCGGTGCGAGCGTGGAAGAGCTGTCGAATGATCGCTATGGGGCCTTTGGCCAGCTGATGCAGGTGGCGCGGCTCAGGGAACTCGCCATCCGTCTGGCGAAGAACCGGTTCTATCTGGGACAGCCGTCTGCCGCCGATATGCTGCTCGCCGCAGACCTGTTCCCTCTCCAACTGCTCGACGGCGTAACCCTGCCAATCGACCTGATGTATTACATCCAAAGGGTCGAGGATACCTGCCAAACCGGACTGCGCGACGGCCTGCTGGCGTCACTGTGACGGGCTGCAGCACCGGTGGTACTTGTCAAAAACAAGGGATTCTTGAACAATGATAGGCAATGCTGCCTTTTGCAATATCCAGAACGGCGTTAGCTTGCCAAATCCAGTAATTGAAAAATGTGGCCGCTGATGGACCTGGTGCCAAGTGCCGATAGTATCAGGTGGCGGCATTTTCCGACCACCTGACTGACAACTGAGAACTCCCAATGCATGATTTATCGCGTAAACTGATCCGCGCCTTGGCTGCACTACTATTCACCGTTGCTGCCGCCAGCGCCCACGCCAAACAGCAATCGGGTCCAGCGCATGATCCGATAGTACGAATGGTCACCACTCTCGGCACTGTTGAGATGGAACTCTTTCCAGACAAGTCACCCGCGACGGTGAAAAATTTCCTGTACTACGTGAACTCCGGTTTCTATAACGGCACTATTTTCCACCGTGTCATTCCCGGGTTCATGATCCAGGGCGGCGGCTTCAAACCGGGGATGCATCTGAAACCGACACGCGCTCCAATCCGCAACGAGGCCGACAATGGACTCCAGAATACGGTTGGCACCATCGCCATGGCACGCACCGGCGACCCGAACTCAGCCACTGCGCAATTCTTCATCAACACCGCCGACAACCCGTTTCTCGACCACCGCGACGACAGCATAAGTGGCTGGGGTTACACCGTTTTTGGAAAGGTTATCAAGGGAATGGACGTAGTACGGAAGATCGAAGCCGTACCCACAGGAACCCGCGGGCCGTTTGCTGATGTGCCATTACATAATGTCTTGATCAAAAAGATAGGCCTGTCAGGATACCGGTAGTCCGCGTGCCCGGCACCAACCCACAATTCAACCGAGAAACAGCTTATACGCTGGATTCGACGTTTCCTCGACAAATTCGTACCCAAGCTTGTCGAGGAACTGCCGAAACGCGATCTTGTCCGAAGGAGGAACCTGCATTCCCACCAGCACGCGGCCGAAATCAGCGCCGTGGTTGCGATAGTGAAACAGGCTGATGTTCCAGGACTGGCCCATTTTATCCAGAAAATTCATGAGCGCCCCGGGGCGCTCGGGAAATTCGAAGCGGTAAAGGATCTCGTGCAGAACATTTGGCGCGTGGCCACCGACCAAATGGCGGATGTGAAGCTTGGCCATCTCGTTGTCGGTCATGTCCAGAGTGTCGTACCCGTCAGTACGCAGGGTTGCAATCAGATCGTCGGCTTCTTGCATATCCTGGATTCGCACCCCCACAAAAACGTGGGCACTGCTGGGACTGGAATAGCGATAGTTAAACTCCGTGATCAGGCGATGGCCAACGACGGCGCAGAACCTGCGGAAGCTGCCGGGCACCTCTGGTATGGTCACAGCCAGTATTGCTTCGCGCCGCTCGCCGACTTCGGCGCGTTCCGCAACATGACGCAGGCGGTCGAAGTTCATGTTCGCGCCTGACGCAATTGCAACCAGCTGCCTGTCACGCAGCGAATCGCGCTCGATGTATTTCTTCATGCCAGCAACGGAAAGGGCGCCCGCGGGCTCGAGTATGGAACGCGTGTCTTCGAAGATGTCCTTGATAGCGGCACAGATCTCGTCGTTACTGACAAGGATTATTTCGTCCACGAACTTTTGTGCGAGCCGGAACGTTTCCTCGCCGACCTGACGCACAGCAACGCCGTCTGCGAAGATACCCACATGGTCGAGCATGATCCGGCGACCGGCGGAAAGCGAGCGGTACATCGCGTCCGCCTCCTCGGGCTCAACACCGATTACCTTGATATCCGGTCGCAGGGATTTTATGTAGACCGCAATGCCGCCGATGAGTCCGCCGCCGCCTACCGGAACGAAGACGGCATGCAAATCACGGGTGTGTTGCTTGAGTATCTCCACAGCGATGGTTCCCTGCCCGGTGATGACATCGGGGTCATCGTACGGATGAACAAAGGTCAGGCCGCGTTCCGCCCCAAGCCGCATTGCAAAGGCATACGCGGCATCGTAGTTATCGCCGTGAAGCAGCACCTCGCCCCCCAGATTACGGACCGCGTCGATCTTGATCTCCGGCGTCGTAACCGGCATCACAATCAGCGCGTACGTGCCGAGCTTGGCTGCCGCCAGTGCAACCCCCTGGGCATGGTTACCTGCGGACGCAGCCACAACCCCACGCGCAAGAATGGTACTCGGCAGTGATGCCATTTTGTTGTAGGCGCCGCGGCACTTGAACGAGAAAACCGGCTGCTGGTCTTCGCGCTTGAGCCAGACCTGGTTGCCTAGACGGCGCGAGAGATTGGGAGCGAAATCGAGCGAAGTCTCTTTGGCAACTTCGTAGACACGTGTGGCGAGAATCTTTTCAAGATAACGCTGAGGCATTGATCTAATTTACCAGAAACCAGTCGGCTTCGCAGTACGCATTCCGGTGTTGGGATGAGCAGTTCGACAGCGACCCTTGTTTTAGGGCCGGCACTGACGGTATTCTCGACATGCAGAAGCGCATGAGGGGGGTTGATGACACAGGATGACATGAAGAAGGCGGCCGCGCAGGCGGCCCTCGAGTACGTTGGCAGCGGGGGTGTAATTGGCGTCGGCACCGGTTCGACCGCGAACTACTTCATCGATGCGCTGGCCACGATCAAGGGGCGGATTGACGGGGCCGTCGCTAGCTCCAATGCTACTGCCGAACGGCTCAAAAAGTACGGTATACCGGTGGTTGACCTCAATGCCACTGGGAGCCTTAAGCTTTATGTCGACGGTGCCGACGAGGCCACCCGCCACCTGCACTTGATAAAAGGCGGCGGTGGCGCCCTCACCCGCGAGAAGATCATCGCCGCCGCAAGCGAGACTTTCGTATGCGTCGCTGACGAAACAAAGCTGGCCGACGTCCTTGGCAAATTTCCTTTGCCCATAGAAGTCATTCCGATGGCGCGCAGTTACGTCGCCCGCGAGATAGTCAAGCTTGGCGGTGAACCGGTACTGCGGCAGGGATTCACGACCGACAATGGCAACGTGATTTTGGACGTGTACAACCTCAACATCCTGAACCCAGTTGAACTTGAGCGAACGCTCAATCAGATTGCCGGCGCAGTTACCAATGGCCTATTCGCGCACCGGCCAGCGGATGTGCTGATCCTCGGCACCAAGACCGGCGTGCAGACCCTCAAGTGACCCTGTGCACGCAGGTCTAAGTAAAGCTGCGGTTGATCTGAATGTTCAGCTTCTTGATGCGATGCCACAAACTGCGCTCGGATATGCCCAGGCGCTTTGCGGCGTGTGCCTGTATTCCTCCACACTGCTCCAGGGCCTTGAGTATTGCGCGCCGCTCGACGTCTGCCAGCCAGTTATCAAGATCCTGATCGTTGCTTCTGTCGGTCGCTAAGTCAGGATCCAGCGTTTGCGCCGTGGCACCGCGTATCGCCTCGGGAAGATCCTGAACATCTATCTCCTTGCCCTTGCATGACAGCAATGAACGCTCTACTGCATTGCGCAGTTCGCGCACGTTGCCAGGCCAGGGATAGTGCAGCAGAACCTCAAGAGTCCCCGGAGTGAAGCGCTGCACCAGCTTATCCGTTTCCTGGGAAATCTCTCGCAGGAAAGAATCGGCAAGCAGAACGATATCCGCGCCGCGCTCGCGCAACGGCGGCACCACTATATTGTAGACGTCGAGGCGGTAAAGCAGGTCCTCGCGAAATCTGCCCTGCCGCACCAGTTCCTTGAGGTCACGGTTGGTCGCCGCAAGGAATCGCACATCGGCACTGCGGACCTGATCGCTTCCGACCGGGAAAAACTCGCGTTCCTGCAGAACGCGCAGCAACTTCGCCTGCAGCGCTGGAGCGAGATCTCCGATTTCGTCGAGAAACAACGTTCCCCCCTGGGCTTGCTCAAGACGCCCAGAACGGTTTTTCGATGCGCCGGTAAACGCTCCCTTGACGTAGCCAAAGAGCTCACTTTCCATGAGATCATGCGGGATCGCCGAACAGTTGATCGCCACCCATGGGTACTGGGACCGCGGACTGGTTTCGTGGATTGTGCGTGCAACCAGCTCCTTGCCGGTTCCACTTTCTCCGGTGATCAGCACGCTGGTGCGGTATGGCGCGACACGCCGGATCTCTTCCAGCAGACACTGTATCGCCTGGCTTGCTCCCATCAAGTGCCGGCGCGCGAGCGACTCGGTCACAGTCTCCTTGAGACGCTGGTTTTCGCGCAGAATATCGCGCAGCTTGATCGCATTGTGGACAGCGATTTCCAGCTCCTCCGGCTCGAACGGCTTGGTCAGATAATCGGTTGCCCCAGCATGGATGCTTTTCACGGCCGAGCGGATGGTGCCGTGGGCTGTGACCACGATCACCGGGACATCGGGCCGATCTTCGTGACAACGCCGGATGAAATCCTCCCCGCCCATGCCCGGCATTTTCAGGTCGGAAAGGACGACATCGAGATTCGGATTTGTCAGATGTGCGATCCCGGCCTCACCGCCATCGGCGACCTCCACGCCATAGCCAGCGTCCTCCAGAATCATGCGTATAACTGTCTGCATGTTCTGCTCGTCATCGACCACTAGAACGGTTCGTTTCATGAATTACACCTAAGCGTGGACCGGGAACGACATGGCAAACCGGGCGCCACCCTTTTCCGGCTCAAGTACCAGCAGCCTTCCGCCATTCACCTCGACGAGCGTGTTGGCGAGCGACAAGCCGAGACCGGTACCTCGTTCCTTGGTAGTGAAGAACGGCTCAAACAGGCGTGGCATGACCTCTGCAGGAATGCCTGGGCCGCTGTCTTCCACGGAAAGTATCACTTGTCCATCCTTTACGGCTGTCACGAGACTTAGCTCTCCGCCGGTATCCCCCATCGCTTGCAGCGCATTGGTAAGGATATTTGCCCATGCCTGCTGCAACAAGCCGGCATCTCCCATAATGCGCGCCGACCGGTGTCCAATCCGCTCATGCACCTCCACGTTACTTGTTCCGGCGAGCGTGGCGGCGAGCGCGTGCTTCAGCGGCGCCACTGGGTCTATTCGCAACGACTCCGGATGTCGGTGGCGGGAGAGCTGCAGGAAATCTTGAACAAGGTTGCCCACCCGTACACTTTCCTCCCGGATCATGCGCAACAGCTCGGCTTTTTTTTGCGAAGACAGATCGGATTTCTCCAAAAGCGCTGAGGCGCTGTTTATAACGCCAATCGGATTGCGGATCTCATGCGCGAGCGACGCTGACAGTTCACCGAGGGCGGCAAGTTTGTCGCGGTGAAACCGTTGCTGCTGCTCGTCACGCGCCTCACGTAGACTCACTGCCATTGCGTTGAATGCCTTCGCCAGATCCCCGACCTCATCGTCGGAAGTCACGGGCACCGTCGCATTGAAATTCTGGGCAGCCAGCTGCATGACGCCGTCGCGCAGGTGCTCCACAGGCCGCACCACAAGTCTGCTCAGCAGGTACCCGGTTAAAGCGCCAAATATCACACCGAGAAGCGAAATCCCTGAAAAAAGAAGCAGGCGGTTGGTAACTACCTCTTCGAACCCCGCGCGCTTGAGACCACTGAAGATGATCGCCTCAACTTGGCCATCATTATCGACAATCGGTGTGTATTGGCCGCGAAAATCAGCATCTTCGGCCTTCACGCTGTAGTAGGGTTTGCGGTCAATCTGCAGCCGCCGCATCACGTCCCCGGGCAGGCGTCTGAGCGAGATCAGACTGCCCGGCTTTGAAAACATGTCCAGGTAATTTGGGCCATCGCGGTAATACAGCCGTGTTTTAAGGCCGGTCAGATGCGATAACTCATTGATAAAATCCTGACCAAGCAGGCTGCCCATGACCAAGTAGTACCTTGGAGGTCCATGCCGCGGCACACGCGTAATGCCCACGGCAGCAAGCTGGCTGTGTCCGTCGCGCGTAACCTTGAGCACAGCCTCGGTTTGCACCCTGTCCCACATGGTGCGCATGTCCACCGGCCTCGACGAATACAACAGCGTCTGGTCGCTGTTGTAGACCTGAATGAAACTTATGCCCAGTTCCCGGGCCATGTGGGCAATGGCCGGGTGCACGGGGTTCGGGTCCCCGTTTTTCAGCCGAGCAACGAATGCTGGGTCGTCCGCCAGCACGTGGCCAAACATAACCGCATCGTTCTGGTAAGCTCGCAGCCAAGTCCGGTCGACATGCGCTGCGTCCACGATGTAGTGCTTCAACCTTTCCTCAAAACCGGAGGATACCCACTCGGAAGCCAGCATGGCCGCCCCCAGCATGGGAACGACCATGATTGCCAGGATCAACAGCAACACCTTGCGCTGGAGGCGATTGAGTCGGAGAAATTCCGGGCGCATCAAGATTCCTGTTTTAGAGTAATCTACAAAATTTGTAGGTTTGTAGGAGTGAGTCGACGCGTCAATGGATTGACTTTGTCATTATAAGCATTTGATTCGAGAAAAGAAATTGTAGTCATTTTTGAATTGGCACATGAATTGCTTTTGTCAGATCCGCTAAGGACGGTCAAGGATTCACCTTACCCATCCGACGTTGAAGCAGGAATGACAACTGATTGAGGATAGATACATGAAAAAGACTTTAATGAGCATTATCGCTCTCGCACTGGTAGCCGTGTTTGGCAATGGCGCCGTCGCTGTTGCCGCGGGCACACCACCGGCCGGACACAAGATTGAGCACAGAGTGGAGCACAAAAGAGTAGTGCACAAGAGAATTGTTCGCAGGCGCATCGTGCACAGAAAGATGACAAAGAAAATCGTGCATAAGAAAGAACTTGCCCACAAAAAGGGTTAATTCTCATTAGTATCAAAGAGGAAGGCCGGAGGAAGTGTTAAGTCAGGCTTTTCTCAAGCTTCACAGTCAGATCGAGTAGGGTGGCGGGGTCCCGCCACCCACTCTTACCACGGTATGCACAGTATCGCGACCGGCGGTTCAAGCAGAACCCGGAAGCCGCTGATCGGTTTCCACGGCAACGCCAGTCCCTTCGGACAAATTTCGGTGCGGCGAATTTCAAGTATTCTTCTCACCGGATAGGCAGAGGTCTTTACTCCTTTTTTGCGTGCCAAATGCGCTCCGTCAGGCTAACCACAGCAAGCCCCATTACCGAAATCCTTCCTTATTGTATTCCTATAATCGCATCTAAATACGCTGTTGGACCCAGGACTGCAAACTGCGCGGATCCAGAGCGCCCGACACCCTATCGGCCTCGTGACCACTCTTGAACAGAACCAGCGTGGGAATTCCGCGGATGCCGAACTCGCTCGCTAGACCCCGCTCGACATCCGTGTCAACTTTGCCAAAGCGGACACGCATATCGAATTGCGCTGCAGCGGCAGCGAAAACTGGCGCCATTATCTTGCACGGTCCGCACCAAGGCGCCCAAAAATCCACCAGCAACGGAATATCGCTGTGTTCCATGTGGCGACGAAAATTCGCCGCGGTCAATTCCACCGGCTTGCCTTCAAACAACGGTTTATGGCAAGTGCCGCATTTCGGATGGTCGTGAAGGCGGTCTTCCGGAACCCGGTTGATTCCCTGGCAATGCGGACAAACGACAAGCTTGGACGTAGACACGTGAATTCACCCTCCAGTACTCAAGGCTTGCCCTGAAAATGGGGATGATCGTGCGCTATTTCCAGCCCGACTCTCTGGAGGTTCAGTCTGCTGCGCCAGACCGGCTAGTGGAACACCGTTCGTGGCAAGCTGCCGCGAAGGACAACCAGAAGAAATGATCCGAAAGTAGCAATGCGGGATACGTCAGGTCGCGGCACGCGGCCAACTCCGGGAAAATGGCAGCAATGACTGGTGCCAGCCATGGAAGCCTGCAACGTGCCTTGACCCCTTTGTTCGGCGCCGCGGTTAACCTTCTACCTGGGACCCTGACGGCCTGCCGGGCCTATTTGCGGCGAGCAGTAGGCCTGCGCGCATGCTTCATCGACTGACGCGCGGCTTTTTTCTTATTGGCTTTAGTGGCTTTAGTAGGCTTAGCAGCCTTCTTGGTAGCCCTGGTGACCTTCTTCTTGACCGGCTTCTTGGCTGCGGCAACTGCCGTCTTCTTCGCAGTACCGGCAGGCGGTTTCTTGGCGCTCAGGCCGGTTCCGGACGCGCGTTTGGAACTCTTCGTATCTGCCAAGCGGATTGACTTTACCCGTTCAGACACAGAGTTCAGGTAGATGTGGTGGGTGTTCATGTGTTCAACGGCGGACCGTGCCCTGTCAGGCCCGGTTTCGCCCGGGCCGAGCTGGCGGTAGGCCATCTCGATCATGCTGTCCTCATACGCGCAGAAACGTGCGACCTCAGGTCCGACAATGGTGCACAACTGATGCATCTGCTCGCCCGCCCTGAGGTTGATCTCATGCAACCTCTTGGCGCGTTCGGGTCCTATCCAGCTCACTAGCGTCCAGTGGTTGCCTGCGGCACCAGGGTTTTCGAGATAGCGTTGCCAGACTTCGCTCGCCTCATCGCAGGTGACCGCAAGTGTGTCGAGGCAGCTTAGAACGAGCTCCCGATCTTTGGAGCGCGCTCGTCCCCACCCTTCAATAAGAACTACTGCTTCCTCAAGACTTCTCATGCCAACCTCCCTCATGCAAACGGCCATAATTGGCGCTCGATTTATTCATCATACGGACGGCGCCATCTCGTAGCAATATGGCTTGGCTCATTCCGACGCTATGCAAAACTCCGGCGGAATTGTTACCATCAAAAATTACGGCGCATCGTGATGTTCCGGAGTCAGAACGACGCATGACCGAAATCGAGATCGCGCCATGGTCAGAGTTAATCCAAACTCTGCAGCCTATCGCATCACTAAGCATCCTACGCGTCGAAGAGCTGAGGCCATTGTTCCGCATTGAACGCATTCCTGCGGGCATGACCTTGTTCCAAGAGGGGAGGATAGATCATCAGGCCATCTACCTGCTGCGCGGTGAAATGGTCCTGAGCAGCGCGAGAGATGAGGAAAACTGCTTGCTGGTGGCACCGGACACAACCGGCACACCAGCAATGGCGATCTGTCCGATTGTGGACAAGCAGCCACGCCAACTATCCGCCATGGCGGTGACTGATCTTGAGATCCTGCGAATCGACAGCGAACTTCTTGATATCGTCGTCACATGGGACACCCTCGCCGGCTGTTTCGCCGCTCCGGGACCGAATTGCCGCGGCGGGATCCCTGGTGGCGCGACGGACTGGATGAGCATGGTCCGGCAATGTCTGGTTTTTAGGCATATTCCCCCTTCCAACTTCGATTCTTTGGGCATGCAGCTGGAAATGGTCACGGTGCGAGCGGGACAGGTCGTGGCACGCGAGGGCGAGCATGCCGACGATTACTATCTCGTCGAGAGCGGTACGGCCGTCATGACACGCGAAACTGACGGAAATGGCCCGGCCGATAGCACAACGCTAGGCCCCGGTGCAGGATTCGGTGAGGAAAGCCTGCAAGGCGAGGACCGATGGCATTCCAGCGTTACGATGGAAACACGTGGCACACTGTTGCGGCTTACGCGTCAGCGTTTCCTCGCCCTCAGACACGAACCGCCACTTAGCTGGTTAACGCCGTCCCAGGCAATGTCGATGGCGGAATCCCGCGACGTCATCTGGCTCGATGTTCGTGGGCTGGAAGAGGCGCCGGATTCGCTGTTGCCCGGCGCCTATCGCCTGCCCCTGGGTACGCTATGCCAGGCGGCCAATGATCTTGAACCGGATAACACATACATTTGCTACTGCAATACCGGTCGACGCAGCTCCGCAGCGGCACATCTTCTTGGTCAACGCGGCCTACGCGCGCATGTACTCGCAGGAGGACTGCGGGCCGCGCCCGCTGGATTTGGGGGCAGCGCGCCGTAGTAGACTCCCCGTATGGGACCTTTTCAACGCGAGATGTTCCGGCCGCATGATGCGCTCTGGAATCGATGTGGACATTCCGACCATCGGTCCAAGTGCACCGGAGATTGCTGACACGCTGCGGTACGGCGCGTTTTCACGGCCATCCCGGTGCCACCGGGAAATCGTAAACTGGATCGTGGTCGAAGAGCATGACTGACTTGAATAATGCCGACACCGACTATAGCCCGATTTCCTGCGCAAGCTACGACGTATTCGAGATCGCCATCCTTCATCGCGCGTGTCTACACCTGACGTGGGTCGAGGACAATGTCCTGCATGACCAAATCGTGACGCCGCTCGACATCGAAACGGCAAACCACCAGGAGTTTCTGATTGTGCAGATGTCCACGGGACAAACACTGCGCCTGCGACTTGACCGGATCCGAAAAGCTCGCCCCGCGTGAATTGTCGTCTTCGCCCGGGATAACAACGGAACAACCGCCGGGACTGCAGGGTATTGCAAAGTACATTCCACCATGGTTCGCTCCGCCCAGCGGATCATGAAGATCGCGGCAGGCACTGGCTGGCTTGCCAACTTGGGGGCGGGTCGCACCCCAGAGGGGTCGCACGACCGGCGCAGCCTATTAGGACCGCACTTGGCACCTGTCGGTCAATGGGAATATAGTGCCGGTTAATTGAACAGTTGATGCTCAGTGTAACGCTATACGGGAGGAAAAATCCGTGATCCGAGATCGCATGCATGTTCGCGAATCTGCTCTTTTGGCGCTATTCTGTACAGCCGCGCTTTCCGGCTGCGCAAGCTTGACCAAACCGGTCAGCTCTATCACGATCAACTCCGATCCGCCGGGTGCCCAGGTCTTCGTTTCTGGCAGGAACATTGGAACCACCCCACTTCCAGTGGTACTCGACAAGGAGTTTCCAAGACATTGGACAGAGCGCATCAGTAGCGATGTCGGTCCGGGCTTTGCGTTTTACCGCCGACTTGCAACCGTCACGATCAAGAAGTCCGGCTGCAAGCCCTATACCAATCAGTTCACCGGGAAAACTTTGAGGCACGATATAACGGTCACGCTCACGTGCGGACCGCAATACATTCTGGCAGCACCCGCCGCGCCCGCCACGGCGGCGCCCGAAGGCGCAACGATCGAACAACGCCTACAGGAACTTCAAGAACTCAAGAAAAAGGGACTGATTTCCGATCAGGAGTACCACACGCAGCAGCAACGGATATTGAACCAGCTCTAGGTTATCTGCTGCAAACTCGACCCGGAGCCTGGGCAGCCGCCAAAGGGGCCAGACACCGCCAATTGGAGCACGCGCAATGGCAAGACGCGCTTCCTCCAGGACCGGTGGTGGTACTCGCAGAAAACCTTCATTTGCTTCCGGCACGCGGCCCAGCGCTGAACCTTGGCTATGGCCTTGCAACCAATGTCATGCTGTTCACGCATCACGGACTCGAACGTACGCCTGAGACAACAGCAAGCGGCGATCACCTTGGGGCGCCTGCTCGCTGCGCTGCAGTTGCAGGTCTGCCGCGAGGAGCCCGTGCCTGGTGACGTTACGTGCAGGCTGCACAATCAGGCGATGCTGGTGGCGCAATCGCCGGACAGTGTGGACACCCTGACATCGAAGGCAGGGCACCGTGCATAGCTAGGCAACGCCGACAAGCCTGGTCGGCTGGCCCAACCGCCAATCCCGAAGAAGTGCACCGCGCCCAGGAACCCCTTATAATGCCGGCCTGTCCGGGGCAGTTAGAACACCGGGCGCGCTGGAACAATGCGCAGCAGGTCTTCGGATGGTAAGCGCCCGAATGGCCGGGAATCATTCGTTCCCAAAAATGGGGATTTGGAACAACAGCGGCCAAGCAGGTTACAATTCGCAACTTCGCGCCTGCGCAGCGCCGATCCGGGCTCCTTCAAACCGAAACCACAGCAGAACTCTAATGAAAGTCGGCATACCAATTGAAGTTATGGAGGGCGAAACGCGCGTCGCCGCCACTCCGGAGATGGTGAAGAAACTGTGTGCCCTCGGCCTCTCGGTGCTGGTACAGAAGAATGCCGGGATTGCCTCGCATTTTACTGATGACGCCTACCACCGTGCTGGTGCTGAGGTCGTCGACAATGCACAGGCTTTGGGCGCAGATATCGTGTTCAAGGTACGAAAACCCAACAGCGACGAAATTGGACGCATGAAGAATGGTGCGGTGCTGTTAAGCATGATGGACCTATGTCACAGCGACAGCACCCTGGACCAGCTGGCCGCCACTGGCGTCGACTCCTTCGCCCTGGAACTGATCCCGCGCATCTCTCGCGCCCAGGCCATGGACGTGCTGTCGTCGCAGTCCAACATTGCCGGCTACCGTGCGGTACTTGAGGCCGCACGTCTCTATGGTCGGTTCTTTCCGATGATGATGACTTCGGCCGGATCCGCAAAGCCAACGCGTGTGGTGGTGCTGGGCGCGGGCGTTGCCGGACTGCAGGCGATCGCCACCGCACGCCGGCTAGGCGCGCAGGTCGCGGCCTACGATGTGCGCCCCGAGGTCAAAGAGCAGATTATGTCCCTGGGCGCCAAGTTCATCGAGTTCGACCTGGGAGAATCCGGGGCAGGTACCGGCGGATATGCCCGGCAGCTGTCTGCTGAGGCACAGAGCAAGCAGCAGCAGCTGCTCACCGATGAGTTGAAGAAAGCGGACGTAATCATCTCCACCGCCCTTATTCCATGCAAACCGGCTCCGGTGTTGGTCACTGAACAGGCGGTCGAAGGAATGAACCAAGGGTCGGTGATCATCGATATGGCAGCCGCCACTGGCGGCAACTGCCCGCTCACCGAAGCGAACAAGACGGTCATCAAGCACGGAGTCATTCTATGCGGCATCACAAACTTTCCGGCACTCATGCCGGGTGACGCCAGCGCATTCTATTCGCGCAACATATTCAACTTCATATCGCTCCTGATCGTCACGACCGATGGTCAGTTGCAGATGAAAGACTATTTGGAAGACGAGATTACCGCGAGTTCGCTGGTCACTTACAAGGGAACAGTGCGCTTCAAAGATAAGAAATAGGAAAGGGGAAATTTATGTCAGCAACCATGATCGCGCTGTATGTTTTCGTACTCGCCTGCTTCATTGGCTACTGGGTCATCTGGGGGGTGACGCCATCCCTGCACACTCCCCTGCTCTCGCTGACCAACGCAATTTCCGGAATCATCATCGTCGGCGCCATTCTGGTTGCCGGATTCGGTCAGGGCGGCGGGCCCGCGGGAATCATCGGGTTCATAGCAGTCACCCTCGCATCCATCAACATCTTTGGCGGCTTCGTTGTTACGCAGCGTATGCTTGCCATGTTCAAGAAAAAGAAATAAGGGGCTGCAGGCATGCAATTGACCGGCAACTATCTGGCGCTTGCCTACCTCGTTTCCGCGACGCTGTTCATATTGGGTCTAAAAAGCCTCACTCATCCGGCAAGCGCTCGGCGCGGGAACTACTATGCGATGTTCGGCATGCTGTTGGCGATTGCGGCCACCGCGTTCAATCCTGCTATCCGTTCATATGATTTCATCGTCGCCGGGATCGTGCTCGGGGCAGCGATCGGCACTCTGATAGCACTTAAAATCCGGATGACTGCAATGCCACAGCTGGTTGCTGCACTGCACAGCTTCGTCGGTCTTACTGCAGTCCTGGTGGCGGTGGGCACCTACCTCACGCACCGCGCCCAGGGCACGCTGAATACAGTACTGATGGCAGAGCTGTTCGTCGGCGCATTCATCGGTGCCATCACCTTCACCGGCTCGCTGGTGGCCTTCGGCAAGCTGCAGGGCATCATCACCGGCAGGCCGCTCATCTTCGCAGGGCAGCATATTCTCAATATGATGATTGCCCTAGTGATGTTAGGTTTCGGTGTCGATTTTCTCCTGCACAACCAGTTCGGCGCGCTTCTCATACTGATCGCGCTGGCGCTGACGCTCGGCGTCCTGCTGATCGTTCCAATCGGTGGCGCCGACATGCCTGTGGTAGTGTCCATGCTGAATTCCTATTCCGGCTGGGCGGCAGCCGCCACTGGTTTCACCCTAGGCAACAACCTGCTTATCATTACCGGAGCGCTCGTGGGTTTCTCAGGAGCCATCCTGTCATACATCATGTCGAAGGCCATGAATCGGTCCATCGGCAGCATCATCCTGGGCGGCTTCGGAGGCGGCGAAAGCACAGCCGGCACGGGGGCAGTCACGGCCGCCGCCAAGGGCATCAAGACCGCTGCGGTTGAAGACGCGGTATTTTTGATGGCCAACGCAAGCAAGGTTATTATCGTTCCCGGCTACGGAATGGCCGTAGCCCAGGCGCAGCATGCTCTTAAGGAACTCGTGGATATACTGGAGAGCAAGGGCGTCACGGTCCACTTCGCGATCCATCCTGTTGCAGGCAGGATGCCGGGCCACATGAATGTGCTACTCGCCGAGGCGGACGTTCCATACGACCATGTTTTCGAGATGGAAGAGATCAATCCTGAGTTCACCACCGCCGACGTCGCACTTGTGGTCGGGGCCAACGACGTGACTAATCCGGCGGCCAAGAGCGACAAATCGAGTCCGATCTACGGGATGCCTATCCTCGACGTTTATAAGGCACGCCAGATATTCTTCATCAAGCGCAGCATGAACCCCGGCTACTCCGGGGTGGAAAACCAGTTGTTCTACCAGGATAACTGTTCGCTTGTTTTTGGTGATGCCAAAAAGGTCTGTGAAAAAATGGTGGTGGAGCTGAAGGCTGCCTGAGGGACAACCCTCGGCTACCCAACACCTACGCGGCCGCTTAACGCTCTAGCTGGAACGCCGGAAGATCAACTCCCATACGCCGTGTCCGAGCCGCTGCCCGCGGCGCTCGAACTTGGTGAAGGGACGGTACTGGGGACGCGGCGCGTAACAGCCCGGACCAGCACTGTTCTCGAAACCCGATGCCTGGGTCATTATGGCCATCATGTGCTGCGCATAGGGTTCCCAGTCGGTCGCCATGTGCAAATAACCACCGACGACAATCTTGCAACGCAAGATCTCCACGAACTCCGACTGCACTAGGCGCCGCTTATGGTGACGGGTCTTCGGCCAGGGATCCGGAAAGAACAGATGCACACCATACAGCCGTGCGTCTTGGATCTTGTTCACCAGAACGGAGCCCGCGTCGTCGCATATCACCCGTACGTTCGCGATGTCTTGCGCTTCGAGTGTCCGCAGTAGACGGCCGACTCCCGGGCGGTGGATTTCCACTCCCAGATAGTCCTGCTCTGAATGAGACGCCGCCATGGCGCACAGGGATTGTCCATCGCCAAAACCGATCTCAAGAATCACCGGCGCTTGGCGGCCGAAAATCGCGCCAAAATCGAGCTGTGCGTCGCTTTCCGCCACGCCGAAGCGTGGCCACAGCTCTGCCAGCGCGCGGCGCTGAGCCACCGTGATGCGGCCCTCGCGGCGCACGTAGCTGCGGATTTGGCGCAATGGCCCATGCGGCGCACGCACGCCGCTCATCGTGAACTCCTCAAGCCGAGGGGGCCCGGGACGCTCAGAAACAGGAGGCCTAGAAGAAACTGCCGTCGACAGGCGATGAGGCCGTGGCATAAGGCTTGCGCGGCATACGCCCGGCGAGATAAGCGTCGCGTCCGGCCTCTACCGCCTTTTTCATGGCCGCCGCCATAAGCACTGGATTCCTTGCCGCGGCAATGGCGGTATTCATCAGGACGCCATCGCAGCCAAGCTCCATGGCTACCGCGGCATCACTCGCAGTACCGACCCCTGCATCCACCAGAATCGGGACCCGCGCGTTTTCAACGATGAGGCGGATATTGTACGGATTGCGAATGCCGAGACCGGATCCTATCGGTGCGGCCAGCGGCATGACTGCCACGCATCCGAGCTCTTCGAAGCGTTTGGCCATTACCGGATCGTCTGTGGTGTAAACCATCACCTTGAAGCCTTCTTTCACGAGCGTTTCCGCAGCGCTCAGTGTCTTGGGGATGTCCGGAAACAGCGTCTTCTCATCGCCCAACACCTCCAGCTTGACCAGATCGTGCCCGTCGAGCAGTTCGCGCGCCAGCCGGCAAGTGCGCACGGCATCTTCAGCGCTGTAGCAGCCCGCCGTATTGGGTAGCAGCGTATAAATTTTCGGAGACAAGATCTCAAGAAGATTCGGCTCCTTCGGGTTCTGGCCGATGTTGGTGCGGCGTATTGCAACCGTCACGATCTCGGCACCGCTTGCCTCGACGGCACGGCGTGTCTCCTCCAGATCCCGGTACTTGCCGGTACCCACGAGCAGCCGCGAACGATATTCTTGCCCGGCAATGGTCAGAACATCGCGCACGCCGGTCTCCTCACTGGATTTTGATGCCGGGGCCGTCATCAGCCACCCCCTATTGCGACCACCACTTCCACCCGGTCGTTGTCGTTCAGAACGTGTCCAGCATGCTGGCTGCGTGGCACGATCTCACAATTGATCTCAACTGCAACACGCTTGTCCGCCAGGCCCAGTTCGTGCAGCAATGAAGCCACGCTGGGCGCGGCATTCATGGTCTTTTCACTACCATTCAGCAGGATCTTCATACTCCCTTCCGTGGGCACGGCAGAACCGCACCCTACTCAAAACATGAGAAACTTTGGTATGCTATTCTATCGCTGGCGGACCGAAAATGCAGCTGGCTCCGCTGCTGGCGGGTGTAGTTCAATGGTAGAATGAAAGCTTCCCAAGCTTTAGACGTGGGTTCGATTCCCATCACCCGCTCCATCCTTCGTGCCAGCGCTGCGACCTGGACCGGCGTCCCAGCGGTTCAACTGTCTTCCCGAAAAAATGCGGTTTCTAGGACTAGGGGGAAGTGTGAAAAAAACACTTAAAGTTGTCGGCATCGTGTTCGGGATCTTGATTGTCCTGATCATCGTCGGCGCGGTTATCGTGTCGCTGACGTTCAATCCGAACCGTTACAAGGGCGAAATCACGCGTCTCGTGAAGGAACAGACTGGACGCACGCTCACCATAGGCGGAAACATCTCGCTCTCTTTCTTTCCCTGGATAGGTGCCGAAGTCAGGTCAGTGTCGCTTTCCAACGCACCCGGGTTCGGCAGCCAGCCGTTTGCCAAGGTCTCGGAATTGGGCATCAAGGTCAAGCTTTTGCCACTGCTGCGCAAGAAGGTGGAAGTGGACCAGATCATCGTCGACGGCCTCATGCTCAATCTGGCGAAGGATCGCGCCGGACGTGGAAACTGGCAAGGACTTGCGGGCCAAGGAAAACCTAAGTCTACAGCAGCAGGACCGCCGTCGGTGTCACCGATTGCAGGTCTGCTCGTCAGCGGTGTCGACGTAAAAAATAGCGAGCTCGTGTGGAACGACGAGCAAAGCGGAAAGCGTTATACGATCCGTAATCTCGACTTCCAGACCGGCCAAATTAGTCCCGGGCGCATGACTGACGTGAGCCTCGGCTTCGATCTCAACTCCAGCAGTCCGTCACTCCATACACGCGTGACCCTCAAGGCCCGGCTTGCCGTCGATCCCGAGAAACAGACGCTGGACTCGCCGTCGGCGTCACTTGAGGCGGCCGGGGTACAAGTCAGACTCATCGACCTTAAAGGCACAAAGATTCTTGATGCCCCGTCGTTCAGCGGCAAGCTGGATATACCGACCTTCGACGCGCGCGCGCTTTTGGCCCGCCTCGGGATCCAATACGAGCCAAGCGACAAGCGTGCCCTAACTAAAGTCGCATTTCGCGGGCCGTTCAGTGCGTCGGCCGCAGCGGTCAGGCTCGGAAATTTCCACCTTGATCTGGATGACAGCGCGCTGAGCGGTTCATTCGCGCTGGCCAATTTTGCCCACCCCGCTTACCGCTTCAACCTCAGCGTGGACAAATTCGATCTCGATCACTACCTGCCGCGCCCCTCGACGCCTGCCCCAAAACAGAACACACCGAGCACATCCGGGGCACGGCCGGTTGTGGTTCTGCCACTGGCTGGGTTGCGCACGCTCGACGTAAACGGCATCGTGCAGGTGCACAAACTCACCGCTACGGGCATCCACTCGAGCGACATCAGTGCCAGTATTCTCGCCAAGAATGGGTTGATCGTGCTGAGTCCGCTACAGGCGAAACTCTATGGTGGCAGCTACAGAGGCACATTCAGGATCGACGCACGCAGCCGCGTCCCTTCTTTTGCTATGGACGAGAAACTCCAAGGCGTGCAGGTCGGTCCACTGCTCAGCGACATGCAGGCCTTCAGCCATTTCACGGGAACCGGCAACCTGGCATTCAATCTCGACGCGCACGGACTGACCGCCCAACAAATTACTTCGAGCCTTAATGGCCGCGGCTCGTTCTCGCTGCGTAACGGCAAAATAGAAGGGGTAGATTTCCTCAAGATCATCAACCAGACGCGTGCGATCGCTGAACAGATGCGCGGCAAGTCGGTGGGCGCACAGACCTCCGGCTCCGACAGCACGGTGTTTACCAGCCTTGCTGGAACGGTGCGGGTCGTAAACGGCATCGTGCGGAACAATGATCTTGTGCTTGATTCTCCAGCGCTCGGTGGGACCGGCAGCGGCAACGCTAACCTGGTGGCGCAGAGCCTGGATTACACGCTCCGCGTGACGATAGACCGGGACAATTCGGCGAAACGGATCACGGTACCGGTAGTGATCCGAGGTCCTTTCAGCGCTTTGAGGTACAGCGTCGACTGGAGCGATATTGTCAAACAGCAGGCGGAGAAGGCGCTAAAGAAAGAACTCAAGAACCAGCTGAATGAGGGCCTGCAACGACTGCTGCGGTAGTTTGCGCACTTCTAGCGACACAACCGGCACCTGCGGTTGGCCGACCGAAGCCATGGCGGGAAATTCCCGTTCTGCACGGGGCAGTGTTCAATTGCGCACCGATGACCGATTACCGGGGGCCTGGTTGCCTGCTTTTCTGATCAGGACGGGCAGCGTGCTTGCGTTGGCTTCCGTGGGGCTGCGATCGGATCACGTCAGCGCTTGCCTTGGACAGGCTAAACTTGTGTTCCGGCAAGCGACGGAATGCAGTTTAAATCGACGTTCGGTGCCAGATGGCTCACCATGCCAAACGATGGCAATCAGCAGGCAGTACGGGGAATTGCGCACCAGCATCTCCCCAACAGATCCCGGTTCATGAACGTGGAACAGAACTTAAGCGCGGTCCTTTTGGACTGGTTCGACTGCAATGGACGCAAGGATCTTCCGTGGCAGGGGACCCGAGACCCATATGTTATCTGGGTCTCGGAAATCATGCTGCAGCAGACGCAGGTTGCCACGGTGATCCCCTATTTCCGGCGCTTCCTGGAGCGATTTCCCGATATCCAGACACTGGCATGCGGCTCCATCGACGAGGTCCTGCATCTATGGACTGGCCTTGGCTATTACGCACGGGGGCGCAATCTGCACCGCGCGGCTCGGGCCATCGTCGACCAGCATGGAGGGTCTTTTCCGCATGCGTTCGAAGCGGTTTGCGCATTGCCTGGCATCGGACGGTCCACCGCAGGAGCCATTTTGGCCTTCGCCTACGGACAGCGTCACCCGATTCTGGACGGCAACGTGAAACGGGTGCTGGCGCGCTACCATGGCGTTAACGGCTCGCCGGGCGCCCGCGCGGTAGAACAGCAGCTTTGGACTCTCTCCGAGAAACATGTGCCACACGCACGCATCGAAGACTACACCCAGGCGATCATGGATCTTGGTGCGACGGTCTGCCGGCGGACGCGACCCGCCTGTACATCCTGCCCGCTCGGCAGCGGCTGCGTGGCCTGTAAGCAGGGGAATCCGGAGGCCTATCCGGGAGGGGCACAGCACCGGTTCCTGCCAGTCAAACAGGTCCACATGATCCTGTTACGCGATTGCCAGGACCGGGTTTTGCTGCAGCAACGCCCACCATCCGGAATCTGGGGTGGATTATGGGGATTTCCCGAGTGCGGCCCTGGTGACGATGCCGGCACGTGGTGCCGCACCGCCTATGGCTTCGAAATCGCGCTTGATGCACCGTGGCCAGCACTACGACACCGTTTCACCCACTTCCAGCTCGACATCACGCCCATTCCCGCACGCCTCTTGGGGTCAAGCACGAAGGTCATGGAGATCGCGAACACAGTTTGGTATAACGTCCATCAACCGGATGCGCGCGGTCTGGCCATGCCGGTCAAGCGATTACTGCAGCAATTGAGGAACCTCTCGTGACCCGCATGGTGAAATGTGTGAAGCTCGGTAAGGAAGCGCCGGGTCTGGATTACCCCACTTACCCAGGGGACCTGGGCAAGAAGGTCTTCGAAAACGTTTCGAAGGAAGCGTGGCAGCTGTGGCTGAACCATCAGACAATGCTGATCAACGAGTACCGCATCAGCCCGCTTGACCTCAAGGCTCGCAAGTTTATCGAAGGCGAGATGGATAAATTCTTTTTCGGTGAAGGTTCGCAGGTACCCGAAGGCTTCCAACCTCCATCCAGCAAAAAGTAGGCCACAGAACGCGCGCGCCGTCAGATCACAGCTCCGCGAAAACAGGCAGAGCCGTAGTCGACGCAGATCCTTCAAGGAAACCCGCACCACGGTGGACCGCCCCACGGCGCTCGCTACCGGCCTCGACGTAGGCGGTGTGCTGCCCGCCACGTTGAGCAGTCTTTGTCCGCTTGGCCCTTCTTTCGGAAGTTCATAGATAAGAATATGTTCGTGCGGGCCACCAGTGGCCGACTGCGCAGTCCAGGGCGCACCGGGCCGTTGGAAAGTCACGGCCACTGACGGCACGTGGGTCGCGAAAACCAGATGGCAGCACCCGGGGGGATGTCAAATAGACCGTCCACGCCCCCGCGCCAACCACGGTGCGGTAATGTCATAATGTCCGCGTATACGGTCAGCAAAAGCATGCGCGTCGGCCTTGCTGCCGAAGCCTTTAATCCGAAGTCGAAAGAAGGTTCTTCCGTTGATGCGAGCGCTGCTCAGCTTCACAGGATAGCCGGCAGTTACAAGGCGACGTTGCATGGGATACAGGTCGCGTCGCCGTGTTTGGGCAACCAATTGCACAATCCAAACACCATTGGGAACTGTGAGGCCCTGTCCCGACGTGACCTCGGTCTGTGCCGACCAGACCTTGAGTCTTTGCGGATCGACGGGTCGTACCAGTTCTGGCTGCAAAGCCCGTGGAATCCGAAAAACCGTCATGGGCTTGTCCATGTCCAGCCGTCCTGCCGCAGGATTGCGAACGGTGACGTGGCCTCGGATGAGGCAGAAGATCGCGGAATGCCGGCCCACGCGGCCCCAGATATTGCCCCTGCGGATGCGGATGTTAGTCCCTCCCAGATTCATGCTGACGTCGTGCGGAAGGTAACCCTTGGCCGGCATGGTCGTAAAACTGAACGCACCGCGGCGAACTACCAGCATGATTCGGGACAGCGTTTTCGATTCGCTGGACATACCGGCCTTGGCGAGCGTAATACGTGCCTGCTCGCCCAGCTTCAGCACGCCACCGTCAGCGAACTGCACCAGGACACGCGCGGCAATACCGGTACGTATCACCTCATCCTGAGTCAGCACCATGCCGGCTTCTAGTGGCCGCTGCCGGCCATCGCCTTTCACCCATGCTGGCATCTGTAGCGCCACCACCTCGGCAATGGGCGCGGCAACTGCCGGAAATACCGCTAGGATGCCGACACTCAAGGCGAGCGCTCGAATGCAGTTCATGACCCATCCCCTTCAGTCGGTTCGCTCGTGGCCGGTTTACCGCAAAGAACGATCCCTGACAAGTGCGACTGCGCAGTCGCGGCAGCTATCAACGCCGGAGACAGCCGACAGATGTTATAAAAGAGCGGAATATGTAAGGTCAAGTAGGTGCGAAATCGGTCGGATGCAGAAACAAAACCAGATGAACAGGTGGCCCAGAACCCACATCCGCGGGACACAGATGGCAACGCAGCCGCATGGCAGTGGATTGAAATCGCAACGGTGCCTATCCTGCGATAGGCCGCGGCATCCGACCGGGCGGCGGCTAAAAACTTTGCAACTGCTGCTCGGTAGGCTCGGCACAGCAGTACCAGGGCTCGGACATGTGCGGAATCTCCTGTCCGAGACCGCCGGCAGGCAGATCGGGGGTGATTTCGCCTGAAGCGTCGTGTGCTATGTGCCAAATGCGAGTGAATAGCTCCATCCTCGCCAGCCCGAGACGCTCACCCTCCGCTACCACGGCCTGGATCTCGCGTTGCAACGCATCGACGCGCTCATCCGGGCTTTTCCACGAATAACTCAGTATACGTGCATCAAAAGAACCGAGTTTTTCACGGAAGCCGGGCAATTCGAGCAAATAGGAGCCCTCGGGAACTAAAAGACGGATGGCAAGCTGGATCGCTGGTACGCTCTCGACCAACCGCAGCTCGACAAGGCGCCGCAGCAGATCAAGATAGCCTTGCAAGGTGGTCCACGGCGTAAAGGGGACGAAGGTTGGCGCGAACGCGATGCCGGCAGCACGCACCAGCGCTACCACATTATTGAAATCGTGGCTCGTGTGATTCTTGGCTAGATATTCCAGAATCCTGTCGTCGACCGATTCCGCCGCACTCGTAATGAAAAGACAGCCCGTTTCCTTGAGCACCGGTATAAGCTCAGCGTGCTCAATCAGATGCTGAATTTTGATCGTGATGTCGTAGGTGATCTGCGGAAACTCGGTATGCAACGCCCGCACAATTCTAAGCGCATGGGTCGGACCGTTGAAAAAATCCGGGTCTCCAAACGAAATGTGCTGCGCGCCCGCCGCGATCTGCTGGCGCGTATCTGCCATCACCATGTCAGCCGGCACGATTCGAAAACGTCCTTCGTACACGGGGACCACCGGACAGTGGCGGCACAGATGCTTGCAACCGCGGCTCGCATCGACAAACCCGACCATCCTATTGCCGGCACCCGGAACCCGGATATGGGCATAACGGCCTAGCGGCGGCAGTCCAGCGCGGTCAGGCAGGAGGAATTCAATTTTGGAAAGATTCACCACCGGTTCCGACTGGATTCGGCCGTCTCCGGCTCTAATCCGCTGCACCAGGGATTTTAGCCCCGGCTCAAATTCTCCTCCGAAGATCGCATCCACTCCCAGTGCACGCAGGAAATCCGCGTTCATTGGCGCATAGAGGCCGTAAACACACAGACGTGCCTGGGGCGCCATTGCACGAATACGCGGGATCGCTTGCGTGGCGATGCGCGTGGCAGTGTGCATACCGACATAGATTGCGACTAATTCCGCGTCGGCGATTACGGCAGCATCGAGCTTCTGTAACGACAGGTCAAGGCAGTGTACCGTACAACCCTCGCGCGCAAGCCAAGCAGCGGGGTGCGCCAGACCGAATGGCTGGCGGCCGAGTTCGTAAGGACTGATCAGGACAACTTTCATTTCCCTAAAAAGAACCGAAGCAGACTACGAACAAGGGAATGCGTGGGGGCAACAGCGAGCAACACAGGCTTGCCACATGCGCTGCCATTGTAACTCGATATGGGCGAGACCAGCTATTGCGGTGTTGACAATTAACCGGATCAATCACACGGATACTACACTGTCCCCACCATCGGCTCCTGCGGGCGATCCATTCGAAGTTTTACGGAGACCACAAGGAGATCGGCTGCGCCGCAGTCTTTCGCAGCAGGTATCGGTGACATCGTCAACTGCCCGGGATCAGACCCTATGGCCGGCACCTTGGTAAGTTTGCGCCCACGACAAGTGGGGGGGGGTGGGAGAGATTCCGTGTACTAGCTACCGACAAAGTCCGAAAGTTCTTCGCTGCGTCAGATTGGAGTGTCCATCGGACTGGGGGCGGCAAATCGGCAATGACCGGACAAACCGTACGCACGTTGGCAGTAGACCCCTGGTGGACATTTGTAGCGGTAGCGTTACAAACGGGCAAAAGCCAGCTTTTTTACAATCTCAGGGGAGTTCACTATAATGCGCCGATTGTTGCCTAGGCCAGGTAGCTCAGTTGGTAGAGCAGCGGACTGAAAATCCGCGTGTCGATGGTTCGATTCCGTCCCTGGCCACCAAACTTCTAATTATTATCAATAGGCTACAGAACACTCTGCTGACCCTCTTGTAGCCACACCGCTTTACGCCATAGCCTTGCCATTGTTAGCCACGGCATGGGAAGGCAAGTGGTGAAGTGGCCTCTACGCCACGGACCTCAAGAACGCTGGCATTTCTGCCGATTTGATTTTCCTCGCATACTCATTCGGCGACAAGTAGCCGAGCGAGGAATACAGGCGAACGGGGTTGTAAAATCCATAGCGAATCCGCTGTCCTAAACCTACTTATCAGCTTGTTCTAATTGCCCAACCTTTCCGGGTATCTCAGCCACCAGAGCATCGATTGCGGCTCGAGTTTTGCTCGGCAAGTAATGCGACTGCGCCCACACGACACTGATTTCTGTCGCAAGCGTATTGTTGCAGTCCAGCACCAACTCCAACTCGCCTGCCCGGGCATGTTTTGCCATTAACCAGCAGGGTAGCCACGCCAACCCCACTCCCGCTACGGCAGCATCGGTGATCGCTTGTAAGTCATCGAACACGAGGCGGTTATCAACTTGGGGTTTGAGAACCTGACCTTCACTATTTCGTACGCTCCACGATTCGATTCGACCTGCGCGCCCATAAGCGATGCCAACATGGTTGGACAGCTCATCAACGCTAGCTGGTTTTCCGTGTTCGGCTAAGTAAGAGGGGGAGGCGCAGATGACCATTCGTTGGGTACCCAATCGTCGCGCGACCAATGTGCTGCTATCAGGCAAGGTGCCTATACGGACTGCCAGGTCATACCCTTCATCCACCAGATCGACGACACTGTCGTTAAAGGACATTTCTATCGCCAGTCGCGGATATTGGCGTCCCAGTGCAAGCAATACCGGTGCAGCGCAATGGCGACCAAATAACACGGGAACACTAACGCGCAAGCGTCCTATGGGTCCACTCTTGCCGCTATCGAGTGCCAATGCGCCTGCGTCCAGCTCCGCCAATGCTCGCACACAGCGCTCGTAATAAACCTGGCCATCTTCAGTCAGGCTCTGGCTGCGCGTAGTCCTTTGGAATAGCCGCACGCCCAGGCGCTGCTCCAGTCGCGCAATACTCTTGCCCACCGCCGATCGGGTTAGTCGCATGCGCTCTGCTGCCAGCGCAAAGCTGCCAGCCTCCGCTGCTTCGACGAAAGCACTAATGCCTTTCAATCGATCACTCATAATATTGGTTCCTACTTGGCTACACACTGGTTAATTATTTCCGCCACTGCGGACAATTTGGCTCCTATATGATAGCAGCCAATATCGACATGAGCGCTACAACAATACTGATCGCCTCATTGGCTATCTCTGCAAGCACAGAGGCTTTGTTAACTGAATAGGAGAATCAAATGCAGGCTTACCAGATCAAGGCGGGACAACAGATTACCGGGCTGAAACGGGTTCAACGCAGTATTTCTGCACCTGCTGCACACGAAGTACACATACGCATCCACGCCGTATCGCTCAATTATCGCGACTTGATGATAGCGGACGGCAAATATCTCAGCACAGGTGATGTCTCCGTGATCCCCTGTTCTGATGGCGCAGGCGAGGTCTTAGCTGTCGGTGATGACGTGACGCGCTTTCATGTCGGCGACCGTGTTGCAGCATCGTTTTTCCCAGATTGGGTCAATGGCGCACCGACCCCGCAAAACACGGCAAGTGCACTCGGTGCTGCCGTGGACGGAATGTTGGCCGAAGAAGTTGTTTTGCATGAAAACGCCCTGGTCTCGATACCGGCGCATCTCTCCTATGTTGAAGCTTCCACCATACCTTGCGCCGGGGTCACTGCATGGAATTCACTGTTCGTCGAAGGTGGCCTCAGGGCTGGGGATAGCGTGCTGCTGCTGGGCACCGGCGGTGTGTCGATCTGGGCTCTGCAGTTAGCCAAAGCTGCGGGTCTGCTTACAATCATTACTTCATCGAGCGATAAAAAGCTGGAGCGCGCGCACAACCTGGGTGCGGCAGCGACGATCAATTACAAGAACACGCCCGAGTGGCAGGACGAGGTTTTGCAGCTGACTGACGGGCAAGGCGTTGACCTTGTACTGGAAGTCGGCGGCCAGAGTACACTGACACGTTCAATTGCGAGTACCAAGATGGGCGGTACGGTTGCTATTATCGGCGGCGTCAGCGGCTTTGGCTTCGGCGGCGAGCTTAATCCTTTCGCACTGATCGGTGGCGCTAAACGCTTGTCAGGCATCTTCGTCGGCAGCCGCAACATGTTCGAAGACCTCAACAGGTTTTTAAGTGTGGTCGAAATACATCCTGTCATTGATCGCATCTATCCTTTCCAGCAGGGGCACGAAGCCTATGAACATCTAAAAAGAGCAGGCCACTTTGGCAAGGTCGTGATTGAAGTAAGAAAATAAGTCGAGGACGCAAGTGAACTATAGCTAGCTAAGGTGATTGCGCCCCCTTTTCACTGACTCACAATCTGGGTACGAATTGTGACCAACTTGCTCGGCAAGTGGCTTCAATTGAACGAGCCCGTTGGTCCATTTGAGGAGATTCACTCCAGAAGCGGGTTAGTTCTGGATGGACGTCAACACCGAACTGAGGCGACGTCCGAGCAGCTTGTACGCTCTCGGGTGGCTCGTGACTACTTCGCAGGTCAGAAAGTGGGCGATAAACCAGGTGACGATGTAGACTTGCGCGATATGGTATCCCTTGGTTCCATAAGGCACACCGCGACAGCGCGGAGCTTTGCGGTTTTCGACACGCCGATTGGGCAATGCAGCATCGTCTGGAGCAAGCATGGAATCGTCGGCATACAGTTTCCGGAGGCCCGAGAGCATGAGACGCGGGCGCACCTGCTTCGGCAATTCCCGGGCGCAACCGAAGTCTCGCCTCCGCCCGAGGCGCAACGGACAATTGACGGTATCGTCGCACTGCTGCGCGGCGAGGAAAGCAATCTCGCCGCCACCCGGCTCGACATGGACAACGTGCCGCCATTTTACCGTCGAGTCTACGAGGCCACGCGTACAATTCCTCCGGGTGCAACACGCTCGTATGGCGACATCGCTGCACAGCTTGGCTCGCGCGGCGCCGCGCGAGCCGTGGGACAAGCACTCGGGCATAATCCGTTTGCGATCGTCGTGCCGTGCCATCGTGTACTTTCCGCTGGCGGCAGGATCGGCGGTTTCTCCGCGAACGGCGGCATTGCAACAAAGCTCCAACTCCTCACGATCGAGGCGACACGAGCAAGCGGACAATCCGGTCTCTTTGACGGCGACGGCACTTTTGGCTTCGATCCAGACGTGGCGACCAGACATCTGCGCCGCACCGATCCGACACTCGCACGCGTTATCGATGCCGTCGGTCCTTTTCGCATGCAGATCAAGAGATCAACGAGCGTCTTCGCTGCGCTTGCGGAGGCAATTGTTCACCAGCAGCTCTCCGGCAAGGCTGCGGTAACCATCTTTGCTCGTTTGTGCGCACTATTCCCGCGTACATATGAAGGCCTTACGAGCGAGCATATCCTGAGCGCCTCCGACGAGAAGCTGCGCTCCGCCGGCCTTTCGCGCCCGAAGCTCCTCTCGCTCCGTGACCTTGCGCAACGGGCTGCTGCAGGCAAGATTCCCAATCTCGTAGAGATTCATCGCATGGCAGATGATGCGATCATCGAAAACCTCAGCGAAGTTCGTGGGATCGGACGTTGGACGGCGGAGATGCTGCTCATTTTCCGCCTCGGGCGCCCGGACGTGCTGCCGCTGGACGACTATGGCATCCGCAAAGGCTATGCGATCGCCTTCAGGAAACGCACGCTGCCGAACCGCGCGGACCTCGAAAGACGCGGCATACGATGGAAGCCCTACCGCACAGTTGCGAGCTGGTATTTGTGGCATGCGGTCGAGCTGGCGAGAAAATAGCTGTAATGGATTGCGGATCGCCTCCGGGATCGGTGTCGATTTCGAAATCCAACGTCCCACACACGCTGGCCTAACTTGCGCCCCGGTTGCACATTCCTCCGATAAACGTCGGACATTGTGAAATGTATGCAGGAATCTGAAAGCGTGACTCAAACCGGCCGCCTGACCCCTACCCTAGCCAGAAAAATGAACAAAAGCAGCTGGCACTCAATTCCGACATAGCAAGATCCGGGTTGAATGATACCAGCCCAGCCCCCCACAATGTGCGCAACTGGCAATAGGCCCCGGAGCGCGTTTCATGCACAAAGCCATCGTTCCCTCCATGACCCGATGCAACGTCGCGTCCCTGTACCAATCGAGATGCGCATTCAACATGTACAGGCGGAAGGGCCGATATGGCTCGCTGGGGAATGCAACCGGATTGATCCTGGAAGGTGGCGACCAGTCATCATGGGTTTTCAGGAACTATATGGGCTCTGGCCGCGGCTACATGAGTCCACATTGGCCCGAGTTCCAGAATCCATGTACCGAAGCCTGGATATAGACCGCACGCGTGTTGCGACGGGAGACTGGTTTGCTATGGAAAACGTCTGAGGATGCCCAAATGTCAGACTACGACCGCATAGCCAAGGCGATTGCTTTCATCGTCAGCCGTACGGACGGTCGGCCGACTTTGAATGAAATCGCGGCACATGTGCATCTCAGCCCCTTTCATTTTCAACGCGTATTCTGCCGCTGGGCAGGCGTGACTCCCAATAGATTCCTGCAGGTTCTTACGTTGGAGCGCGCCAAGCAGATGCTCCGGGAACCTAAGCCATTGCTCGAGGTTTCCGATGCCCTGGGGCTGAGCAGTGCCTCACGTCTGCATGACCACTTCGTTCAACTGGAAGCCGTTACGCCGGGTGAATTCAAAGCGGGAGGGGCGGGATTGTCCATTGAGTATTCCGTGCATGACACTCCCTTTGGCGGGACATTTATTGCCCTCACTTCCAGAGGCGTTTGCAGTTTTTCCTTCCTGGAGAACGCGGAAATCGACGAGCATTTGGCTGCGCTATCCAGAACATGGCCACGGGCAGCGGTGCGGGAGAATCGTCAACGAACACTAGCGGTTATTAGGATTATGTTTGGCGGCAAAGAGAAGCCGGATCGTCCGCTGTCCTTACATGTCTCTGGCACGAACTTTCAGGTCAACGTCTGGAAGGCGTTGTTGCAGATCCCTCCGGGAACGGTCGCGAGCTATTCTCAGGTGGCAACGGCGATAGGCCGCCCTAATGCCGCAAGAGCGGTCGGTCTCGCCGTAGGCGCAAACCCCGTCGCGTTCCTTATTCCTTGCCACCGTGTTATCCAACAGAGCGGTAACCTCGGGGGATATCGCTGGGGTGAGCTGCGGAAACATGCAATCAACTCGTGGGAGGCAGCAAGACATTGGTCACTCGATCCCTAGCGTCTAGTTCCTGTCATTCCAGACCGCCAAGAGAATTGAATGACCGCTACCGCTCGTCAAACCAGAAATCCCGTTCTGCCATCTGCCCGGACTCCGGCTTTGTGGGCCGCCCTTACCGTATGACCGCCAGGCGGCTATGCCATGCCCGGGAATTCAAACGGGCATTCACCTGCCGCGCAAGCAATGCTGAACTATTTTGTCCTTGGCGTCGGCGACTAAACGGCTACGCATACGGTAAGGTCACGCAGGAAGTGACGCCGGATTGCCCGAGGCTTGTCCAGCCAGTGAGTCATTAGGCTGCCATCACGCCCGAAAGGCGATCGGCAAGGTTGCTGGCTAGTAACACAACTGGGCAAGCGCTGGTCAGACGGACGACCTGGCGCGTCTTGTCCCAGCGACGAGTACCAATAGACCTGAACCTAATAACCAGAATGCGTCAGGAAGGGGAACGGTGGTGTTGTAACCCAGCACGTTCATTTCCGCGACGTCGCCGCTTGAGATGGGATAAACCTTACCGGAGCTGAAAAAAGCGTTGTACGCGTCGAGTGTCGATCCCGACCAATCACCATAATCACCACTGGAATTGGAATTGAACGTATTGACCCTGGTCTTGCCGCCGTTCGTTGAGAAGATCGTTCCATTAGTGGGGTCGAAGGTCCCATTTGAATCGTACCGGAACAGATCCAGAGGGGCAAAACATGGAGAAGTGCCGATAATCGAAGAACATGCCGACGAGTCGCGAAAGCTGATGCGGCCCATCACCTCGCTGATTTCGTGCTCCGCCACTCCGACAAAATAATACTGGCTGGATAAGGGGGTCCCGCCCGGATTGAAGTCCCAGGAGTAGCTGCTGCCGAACCCGACGGCCCCGCCGGAGACAGGGCTATTGCATCCGCCCTTCGTATTCTGGGGTCCACATTCCATGGCCTTAACTTCGGCAGAAGGAATAAGAATGTTGTCGGCTGACGGATTATTGGTCGGGCTGGAGGTGTAGTAAGAAGACAAACCCGGATTGCCGCTCATCAGGCTTATCATCCCGTTGAACGAAGTAGGGTATAGACTTGCTATCTTGCTTTCGCCCAGCGCATTCGACGACAGACCTGATCCACCGACCTCGCCCCAACCTACGTTCAGATCAATCGTAATCGGATTGGCGAAAGTGCTGTCATAATAATTAACGGCATCCTGGAACGCCGTCTTGAACCCGGCCGGAGCGCTATTGACGCTCGAGTCGTAGGTCACATTGAAACTCAGGGCCTGGGCCGATCCGGACGCTGCCAAACCGATAAGCAGTAAGGCACGCGCGACTCTCTCGTGCAGCGTAGACATGATTCCTCCCCTTCGTGGGACGCATGGAGCGCCCTGATCAGCGTACCGAAGCCGCCGAATATTATATTTAAACCAATTGCGTGTGGAATTATGCTATACACCGAGTTCCGGCACAAGATTGACTGACATAGGCGCGTCCGACGGGATCGAAAGTCCTTTTCCTGGGTGCCGGGAAATATCTGTCCGGGATTCCCAGAAATACCGTGGGAACCGCAGACTCTGTTACAAGCAGCGCCGGGCAAGACTTCCGGGAGATCCGCGACTTGGAACAAAAGCCGCCCCCCCAGGACATGCACTTAGGCATCGCGAAGGAGCCGCAAGGCATGGCCCTCTCCAGCCGTGCTTCAGCGCTATCCGGTGCGTGCGTTTTCGAGGCCGGCCCAGGTCTTGGCGTCGGCGCCGAACCGCTTAACAGCGCCGCGTCGCCGACGCCTGGTAACGGGTAATGCGATATTCTCAAGGAAGCACCAATCTAGTACATTGGTCGTCATTATGATTGTGTTACCGGAACTTGTCGCGCATCGCGGCTATGCTCTGCACTATCCCGAGAACACCCTCGTCGCCATCGAGGCGGCGATCCGGGCCGGCGCCCACTATGTTGAAGTCGACATCCAGCTTACCTCCGACAGGCAGCCCGTGCTATTCCACGACCGCGATTTGGAGCGCATGTGCGGCGTCGCTGGGAGGGTGCATGAATTCTCGCTCGGGCGCCTGCGCGGTCTTCGCGCTTCCGAGTTTGGGCGTTTCGGTTACCAGTACGTGCATGTTCCAATCGCGACGCTTGCGGAATTCGTCGCCTTGCTGCAGCGCGAACCCCAGGTGACGGCGTTCATCGAAATTAAACGCATTGCGATCGAACGCTTTGGTGCAATCTCCGTGCTGGAACGGGTGCTGCCAGCGATTGAACTCGTCAAGAGCCAATGCGTGCTTATTTCCTTCTCACAGGAATGCCTCTTGGCTGCACACCGCGGAGGCTGGCAGGACGTGGGCGTTATCTTAGAGCAGTGGGACGACCACAAGCGTGGCGCGGTCCCGGAGATCCGTCCGGACTACTTGTTCTGCGATGCAGTCAGCCTTCCGCGGTGGGGCAGGCTGCATACAGCGCCGGCCAAACTGGCAGTCTATGAAATCACCGATCCAAATGAGGCGGTGGCGCTGGCCGGGCGGGGAGTAGGGCTGATCGAAACCTTTGCGATTGGCGAAATGCTATCAGCATTCGAGCTGATGCGTGCGGCGCCGGCGTGACGTCGGATACCTGCGACGTCGTGGTCGTCGGAGGGGGTATCCACGGGGTGGGCGTCGCACAGGCGGCATCAGCCGCCGGTTATCACATCCTGCTCATCGAGCAAACCGCGCTCGCAAGCGGCACATCCGGGCGATCGAGCAAGCTCATACACGGTGGGCTGCGCTACCTCGAGACCGCTCAGCTGCGGCTCGTGCGCGAATCGCTGCGCGAGCGCGCCGTGCTGCTGAGACTTGCTCCGGACCTAGTGCGCCGTGTGCCTTTCCATATTCCCATATATCGCGACACGGTGCGGAGGCCGTGGAAGGTAGGGGTGGGTTTGTCTCTGTATGCGCTGCTGGGAGGCCTGGCGTCCGACACTCGATTTGCAACGGTGCCCCGTAGAGCCTGGGCAGACCTCGACGGGCTGAGCACGCGTGGACTCCAGACGGTGTGGCGCTACTATGATGCACAGACCGACGACGCCGCCCTGACGCGCGCGGTCATGCGCTCTGCGATCAATCTTGGCGCGGAACTCGCGTGCCCAGCGGACTTTGTTTCCGCCACCCGTCTTAAAGAAGGCTATCACGTCATCTATCGGGAGGCGGGCGTGGAAAAGGAGCGCTTCTGCCGCGCATTGGTCAATGCCGCCGGCCCGTGGGTCGATCTGGTTGCACAACGGGTAGCGCCCGCACCACCCCGACTTGCGATCGACCTGGTGCAGGGCACCCACATCATCCTGTCCGGACGCCTGACCCAGGGCGTGTACTATGTGGAAGCGCCGTGGGACAGACGCGCGATCTTTGTCATGCCATGGTACGACCGCACCCTCGTC
>DAHXOO010000090.1 GCA_027364845.1 Pseudomonadota bacterium
CGACAGCGCCAGTGCGCCGCCTGCGAGGCTGCCCTTCAAGAAGGTTCTGCGGGTAAGGATGGTCACGGGGGTCTCCTGAAATTTTAATGTCAAAATCTGTCTTTGCGCGTCGGTACGCATCCGGGCATGGTTGATATCATCCGAGCCTCGGCCGGCAAATCCAGGCTTAAATCGTCTCTAGAAAATCCACGACTTCGTTGATCTGTTTGCCGGTGAGGATTTTGTTGCGACCGAACGGCGGCATCGAGGTTCGCGGGCTGCGGACGGTGGCATCCCAGATCTGGGCGCGCAGTTTGGCGCGGTCCGGGAAGCGACGTTTGATATTAACGAGCCGCGGGCCAACATTGCCCGGAAGCGACGCACCGGCAATCGCGTGGCAGGCAATGCAATTGCCCAGCTTGCGGTTCATGACGATGCAGCCGCCGATGACAGCGGGATCGGTGGGCGGATGGGCCTTGTTGTTGCATTCAGCGCTGGTCGGTACATGACCGGCAGCAGCAGCGGGAGTGATTGCGCCCGCGCCACCGGCCAAAAGTACCGCGGCAGTCGCCCCGAGAATAATTCTGGCGGTCTTCCGCATTACTCCTCCTGTCGTTATGTTGAGTTATTCACGCTGTGCTCTCTGCACGTCCGTCCGGTGGAGCGCACGGCCGGCAGCGAAGTCGCATTGTAGAATAACCACCACCCCGGGGAGTGGCAAGAATAAAAGCCGCTACGCGCGAAAATTTTGATGGAATAAAACCCGCATTTCGTAAAACAGCATTTGCTAATGTGCCGTCGCCGGCGCGGATTACTTGCTCTTGTCGAGGGCAGCCTGTTCCTTGATCTGCTTGATGCGCGCGTCCACGCTCGCGAGGTAATAGTAGCTGTGGCCGGCGTAACGGCGCGCGATGGTGAGCTGTTCGATCGCGGCTGCGGTGTTGCCGTCGAGGTAATAGTGTTCGGCCAATGCGCGGTGGGCCTCGAGCAGCCTGCCGCTGTCGCCGGCAGCCACCGCCAGCATCTTGTACAACGATGCGCTGTCGGGGTTCTGGCCCAGCGCTTTTTTGAGCAGGCGGCGCGCCTGCTGCGCATGTCCGGTCTCGAGCAGCGCCGAGGCATAGCGGTGCATCACCGCGACGTTATCCGGCGCGGTGTCGAGCAGTGTGGCGTAGTGCTTGATCGCGGTGGCATAGTCGCCCGCGTCCATCTCGATTTCCGCCCGGGCGAGATGAAACAGCAGGTAGTGCGGATGACGCTTGGCCAGTCCGTCGATCTCGCCGAGTGCCGGGGCGAACTGCTGGTCCTTCGCCAGCGCCAACGCATAGCCGTACTGATCCGCATCCTTCTGCAGGTAGTGCCCGCTCTTCAGGTTCCTGCGGAAATAGTCGACGAGGCGGTCGGGGTCGCCGCTCGCAATGACGCGTACTTCGGCCTGGGCATCGAAGAATGGGGTGTTGTCCGGTGGCGGATGCCTTGGCAATTTCTCGGCTTCATTGGTCAGGTAGGCGATGCGGCTGGAGTTCGTAGGGTGGTCGCTCAGGAATGCGGGAATGGTCCCATCGAAGCGTGTGTCAGCCGACAGGCGCTCGAAGAATCTCGGCATGGCAAGCGCGTTGTAGCCCGAGGCATTGAGCGTCCTCATCCCTATGCGGTCGGCCTCCGCCTCGACTGCGCGCGAATACTTGAGCTGGCTCTGGGCCATGGCCGCGCTGGTCAGCGCCACCGTCGCCATCCCACCGTTCGGGCTGCCGGTGCCCGCCAGCACCAGACCCGCCAGCATCGCCGCCATGGCCGGCAGCGACAGGCGCTTAGACTGGGCGATCATGCGGATGACGTGGTGCTGGGTGACGTGGGCAATCTCGTGCGACAGCACAGCGGCCAGTTCGGACTCGCTGTGGGTCGCCAGGATAAGCCCCGCATCCACGCCGACATATCCACCCGGTACCGAGAACGAGTTGATGGTCGGATCATCGATGATGAAGAAATGAAATGTCTGGCCAGCGGCGCTCGTGTGGGAGACGAGTTTCTGCCCGAGCTGCTGGATGTATTCGTTGAGCTCGGGATCATCGACGATGTTGAGCTCATGGCGCGCGCGCCGCATGAAGTCCGCACCCAGCTGTTTTTCCTGCTGCGGTGAAACGACTGCATACGCCTCGTTGCCGAGGTCCGGCAGGTTGGAGGACGCGGCCTGTGCGTTTCCCAGCATCGCGAACAGGGCCGCGAAGAGGACCGCTGCACGTTTGCTAGATTTCGCCATCATCATAAGTCTATTTAAGGTGCCATCAATATTGGGACGGGAAATGTATCGGCCTCAAATCACATCGCTCATCCATCAAGGTGCCGGGAACCTGCCCGCCGCGCTCGCGTCCATCAGCCGGTTTTGCTCCGGTGTGTGCCGGAAGTTGTCCGGCCCGATCATGTGCATCGCGCATCGCTGAACCTCTGCCGGGACTCCTGAGTATGGGCATGGTAGCGCATCGGCCCCATCGCGTCATGAATGACCCGGCATAGGGAATTAGATGCTCCGGCCGGGTGTGAAGTTTCACGGCGTGCTGTGCCATAGCCTGCGGACGCCCGACCGCCACGCGGGAGAGGCGGAGAATCCTGCCAGCGTTGTGCCAGATGCCGCACGCTGCCTTGGCTGGGATTACTTGCCCATGTGCGGAGAAGACGAATAGCGTTCCATGCTCGTGCGGTTGGCCCAGGTGCTTTCGCTCAACACCGCATCCGGAATGTAGAATTGGTTCTCCTTGGTGACCGGGGTGATTTTCACGATCTTCACGATATCCTCGTACGCGAACTTGCGCAGCATCCCGCTTTGGTCAGTCATGCGCGCCACCATGAAACGGTCGTAGAGGCGATAGGGATAGATGTTTGCCGGGCGTAACTTGCCCTGCGGGTCGCGCCAGGTCACGGCGTAGCGGGTATGGGGGGCAAAGTCTTCTTTTTTCACGCGGATAACCTCCGGATCGCAGGTTGGATGGGTACACGGACGGGCCCTGTCGCAGACCAACTCTCTTTCGCCAAGCTAATAACCATCCATATGATAAGTGTTTAATGCTTCTGCCGGACCCACCCTATGGCAATTGATGCTGGAACCGGCTAGTCTAAACGGCCCAAGTAGTTTTGAATCTACTAATATACTAATTGATCGTATAATTCTATTTCCCAGTGAGGGATTATACAATGTACGGGTTCGACGAGCTGGAAGTATCCGAACTGCATGGACTGCTGCAGGCGACCGAGCGGGGAGTCGCGCTCATTGACGTGCGTACCCCCGTAGAAGTGGCGCGCGGCGCGATACCTGGGGCCCGCAATATTCCATTGCACCTGCTGCCCTTGCGTGAGCCCGAACTGGGTAAGGCGGAGCGCGTGGTGTTTTACTGCCAGACGGGTGCGCGTTCGGCGCAGGCATGCGCATACTTGGCGGCACGCGGGTGGCGGAACATCTATAATCTGCGCGGTGGCATCCGCGCATGGTTGCACAGCGGCCAGCCGGCGGCCGTGCTCGAGGCAGTATAGGAAGTAGTTACGCATTCGGCGGTTCGCAGGCACGCTTCATGGCGGCCGATGGAGGATGCGGAATGGCCGGGGTGCGAGATAGGTGGTAGTTGTGGTTTGGTATACGTTCTGTTGTCCAATTCCGAACAGGAGGAAAAAATGGCTGACAAAGAGCTTGATGCACGTGGACTGAATTGCCCGCTTCCGATTCTGCGGACCAAGAAGATGCTGAACGAACTGACCGGTGGCCAGACGCTGCGCATCGTGGCGACCGACCCCGGCGCTGTGAAGGATTTTCAGGCCTTCGCCAAGCAGACTGGCAATGAGTTGCTCGAGTCCGCGGAGGCCAACGGCGAGTACACGTTCGTACTGAAGAAGAAGGCCTGAAGGGTCCGGTGGCGACGGCTGCACGAACCGGGATATTTTACGAGGAGTAAATTACATCATGTCTGAAGCCAAGAAACTGGCGATCATCGCAACTAAGGGTACGCTCGACTGGGCCTATCCGCCGTTTATCCTCGCTTCCACAGCCGCCGCCCTCGGGTACGACGTGCAGGTCTTTTTCACGTTCTACGGGCTTCAGTTGCTGCGCAAGAAGCTGGACCTCAAGGTCAGTCCGCTCGGTAATCCCGGTATGCCCATGAAGATGCCGTTCGGGCCGAAGTGGTTCAAGGGCATCAACTGGAACATCCCGAACCTGGTGCAGTCGCTGGTGCCGGGCTACGAGTCCCTGGCCACGACGCTGATGAAACAAACCGTCAAGAACAACGGTGTTGCATCGATTCCGGATCTGCGTGAACTGTGCCGCGAAGCTGAAGTCAAATTCATAGCGTGCCAGATGACCGTGGAACTGTTTGGATTCAATCACAGTGACTTCATCGATGGCCTGGAATTCGGTGGCGCTGCGACGTTTTTCGAGTTCGCGGGCGAATCGGATATCTGCCTGTTCATATAGGTTCAAGGCGCTGCCGGGCCGGCTGCCGCACCCAACAGGGTCCTGGCAGGGCGGTTACGTTACCGGCTCGTGCCTGAAAGAGCGGCGTCTTGAAGTCTTCAGAACGGGTTGGCGGCATCCCGAGTTGAGTCTGAAGGTCACGGACAACCGCCGCATGTACCATGTTTCCGCGGAGGCGCGTATACTTGACTAAAGAAGTCAGATTAGATATAAGTAATCAATGAAATTCTAATCTACACCGGAGATCCATCGATGGCGACGTATGCCGAAATGCAGGAAATCTACGATGATATCCGCAGCGATTTCCGTTATGACCATGAACTCAACGGCTGCCTGAACTGCGGGATCTGTACCGCCACCTGCCCGGCGGCGCATTATTACGACTTCAGCCCGCGCGAGATCGTGCAGCTGCTCTGGACCGAAAACGTCGAGCAGATCTACGATGCCATGCAGGAGAAGATCTGGGCCTGCGCGCAATGCATGACTTGTGCTGCACGCTGTCCGTTCAAGAACTCACCCGGCGGCCTCATCGCCATCATGCGTGAGGTGTCAATCAAGCACGGCATGCAGTCCGCCAAGGACGTGCTGCGTCCCTTCGGGCGCGTTATGCTAAAGCTCATCACCACTGGCAATCAGCTGTCACCGGACATGATCCAGCCCGATCATTTTCCCGACTGGGGTCCGAACATCCAGAAGGTCGAAGGCGACCTCAAGCTGCTGCGCAAGGCGATCCCGGTGCGCACGCTTCAGACCACCGATACCGCCTGGGATGTTTCACTCAAGACCTCGGTCGAGATGTACACGATCTGGGAGATGACCGGTGTGCTGAACTCGCTCGAGATCGTCGACGAAAACCTGTTCGATGTCATCCAGGATTTCATCGAGGAGAAGCGCGAGGATTACCAGGACTGGCTCGAAAAGCAGGAAGATAAGGAGTGACGCCTGGGCCGGCGCCCGACGCCTAATGCTGCAGTCTGAAATCGCAAGGAGTCTCAAGCCATGAACCCGAAAGACTTTACACCCGGCAATCACAACACGACCGCCCAGGGCACTGGCCCCGGCGCGATGAAGCCCGGCTTCCACAACACCGATGGCCAGGGTATTGCCGGCCATGGTTCATTCTTCCAGCCGACCAACCTCTCACCCGAGGACGCAGCAAAGGCGACCGAGTGGGTACGCAAGCAGGTCGACCGCCGCACCATTGATCTTGGCGACCGCATGGAAGACGTGCGCGAGCACATGTGGGAGCTCGAGAAGGACGGCCAAATCATCGTGCACCGCGTCGGCGACCAGCACGAGCCGAAAATGGTGAAGACACTCTTCGGCTGGGACAAGAAGATCCCGACGAAGCAACTGTGGCATCACAAGTCCTGCGGCCAGTGTGGCAACATCCCCGGCTATCCCACTTCACTGCTGTGGCTCATGAACAAGTTCGACTTCGTGCCCGGCAAGGACTACCTGGACGAGACCGACCAGACCTCGTGCACCGCGTGGAATTATCACGGTTCGGGCATCGGCAATGTCGAGTCGCTGGCGGCGGTGTTCCTGCGCAACTTCCATCAGGCCTACGTCTCCGGCAAGCAGCACGGTTTCGAGCTCGGGCATTTCTTCCCGCTGGTGCATTGCGGCACTTCCTTCGGAAACTACAAGGAGATCCGCAAGTACCTGGTCGAATCGGCGGAGTTGCGCGAGAAAGTGACCAAGATACTTGGCCGGCTGGGTCGCCTGGTCGACGGCAAGATCGTCATTCCCGAGGAGATCGTGCATTACTCCGAGTGGGTGCATGTGATGCGCAACCGCATCGCTTCGGAGCTTCAGACCATTGACCTGTCCAACATACGGGTGACCATGCATGTCGCCTGCCATTACTACAAGATGATCCACGAGGACGCGGTGTACGATCCCGAGACGCTGGGCGGGAACCGCACTGCGATCGGTACGGCGCTCGCCCAGGCGATGGGCGCGCAGGTGATCGACTACTCGACCTGGTACGATTGCTGCGGATTCGGGTTCCGGCACATCATCTCGGAGCGCGAGTTCGTGCGCTCCTTCACCATGGACCGCAAGATCCGTGTGGCCAAGGAGGAGGCGAACGCCGACGTGATGCTCGGCAACGACACCGGCTGCATTACCACCATGGACAAGAACCAGTGGATCGGCAAGGCGCACGGCAAGAATTTCCAGGTGCCCATCATGGCCGACGTCCAGTTCGCGGCGCTGGCCTGCGGGGCGGATCCGCTCAAGATCGTGCAGCTGCAGTGGCACGCCTCGCCGTGCGAGGAGCTGGTCGAGAAGTTGGGCATCGACTGGAACAAGGCGAAGTCCAATTTCGAGAGTTACCTCAAACAGGTCGAGCAGGGTAACATCGAGTATCTTTACGATCCTGAGCTGGCATTGGGAGGCAAAGCCTGAAAATGCAGAACACTGTGCTCGTTGTAGGTGGCGGCCCGGCCGGGCTTTCCGCCTGCGCCGGAGTGGTCGGCGCAGGCAGGAATGTGGTGCTGGTGGAGAAGGAGGATCGGCTGGGCGGCGCGCCTATCATCTCCGGCTATGCCAAGCTGGTTCCGTCCGGCGAGTGGGCCAAGGACGCGATGGGACGCATGATCAAGCACGTGGAGGATTCCAAGCTCGCAAAGATCCACACGAGTACCCGGGTCGTCAGCCTGGACGGCAGCGCCGGCGACTTTACCGCCACGCTCAGCAATGGCGAGCGGGTGAGCGCCGGCTCGATCGTGCTTACGACCGGCTTCACGCACTTCGACTCGATCAACAAGCCGGAATCGGGTTTCGGTACTTTCGAGGATGTGCTTACCACCACGCAGATGGAACAGATGGTGGCGAGCGGCAAGATCGCCTGCCCCTCCGACGGGCGGGTGCCGGAGCGCGTGTGCATCCTGCTGTGCGTCGGTTCGCGCGACCGCCAGATCGGACGTGAGTGGTGTTCCAAAATCTGCTGTACCGTGTCCACGAACCTGGCGATGGAGATCAAGGAGATTTCGCCGAAGACCGATGTCTTCATCTATTACATGGACATCCGCACCTTTGGTCTGTACGAGGACAAGTTCTACTGGAAGTCGCAGGAAGAGTTCAAGACCAAGTTCGTGAAGGCGCGCATCGCCGAGGTGACCCGCGCCCCTGACGGCAAGCGGCTGCTGGTGAAG
>DAHXOO010000091.1 GCA_027364845.1 Pseudomonadota bacterium
CATTTCGAGACCGCGGCACGCGTCGCCCGGGACCTGGTCCTGCGTTTCCAGCGGGGCGCGTTCGGCGAGCCGGTGCTGCTCAACGTCAATGTTCCCGATGTGGCGCCGGAGTTGATCGCTGGTTACGAGGCCACCCGCCTCGGGCGTCGCCATAAGGCCGAGGCGGTGGTGCGCTCGGCGGATCCGCAGGGTAATCCGATATACTGGGTGGGTGCTCCCGGTGCCGAGGCCGACGCCGGCCCTGGAACTGACTTTCATGCGATCCGGCGAAATTGCGTTTCCATCACGCCATTGCAGGTGGACCTGACCCGCTATGCTGCGCTGGACCAGGTGGCGTCCTGGCTCGGAAGGCAGCCGCCGGAATGAATGCGCATTGGCAAGGCATAGGATTCACCTCGCAGCGTACCCGTGAGCGGTTGATTCAGCGTCTGCGCACGATGGGAATCCACGACGAACGTGTGCTGGCGGCCATGCTCCATGTTCCGCGCCATACGTTCGTCGATGAGGCGCTTGCAAGCCGCGCCTACGAGGACACGGCACTGCCCATCGGGCACAATCAGACGATCTCGCAGCCGTATATCGTTGCGCGCATGACCGAGGCCCTGCTGGCCGGCCGTCCGCTGTGCCGGGTGCTGGAGGTCGGTTCAGGTTCCGGCTACCAGACGGCGATCCTGGCCGCGCTAGTCGATGAGGTCTATTCCGTCGAGCGCATCGAGCCGCTTCTGCGGCTTGCACGGCGGCGTCTGCAGGATCTCGGTTACCGCAATTTCCGGTTCCAGCTTTCCGACGGTGGCTGGGGTTGGGCGGAACACGGTCCCTACGATGGAATACTGGTGACCGCGGCGGCGACTGAACTGCCAGAGGCGCTATGCGGACAGCTCGCGCCGCAGGCGCGCCTGGTGATTCCCGTCGGATACGGGGAGCAGCAGCAACTGCAGTTGATCACGAACACCGAGGATGGCTACCAACGCGAAGTGCTGGAGACGGTGAATTTTGTTCCGCTGGTCCGGGATGAGCACTGAGACCTGCACGCGTGGTGCGCGTCGTCGTCGCTTTGATCTGCCGGCCGTTCTCTGGGTGCTTGCGCTGGTCGCGGTGCTGCCTCTAGGTTGTGGGGGGCCGAGCATCCGGCCAGAAATCAGTAACCGCACCACCACCCTGCGTTTCCCGGAATCGCGCTACTGTCATGTGCTGCCCGGTGATACGCTGTATAGCATCGCCTGGGAGAACGGGCGTGATTATCGCGAACTGGCGGTGTGGAACCGCATCGCCCCACCATACATGATCCACCCGGGAGAGCTCCTGCGCCTGTTCCCGCCGCGGCGTCGCTATGGCGCGTCACCCCAGCCGTCGCCGGTACGGCGGGAATATGCGAAAGCCAGCGCGAGTCCGCACCCGCGCCGTTACCCGGTACCTCCTGCCGTAAAGCCCGACCAGACACGAAGCAAGCAGTGGCAAGGTGGGCCCGGTACCGTCGGCGGGCGCCGGTATGAGACGAAGATTGGACTCTGGGTCTGGCCGGCGAAGGGAAAAGTAACCGCGCGCTTCAATCCCGACGGGTCGGAAAACGGGGTGGATATCGCAGGGAGGCTCGGCGAACCCGTGTTTGCCGCTGCTGCCGGCACGGTCGTCTACCAAGGCAGTGGACTTCGCGGATACGGTCAGCTTATCATCATCAAGCACAACGATGAGTATTTGAGTGCCTATGCTCATAACGAGCGGATTCTGGTACAAGAGGGCGAAAGCGTGAGGCCCGGCCAGAAGATTGCTGAAATGGGAGATACCGGCACCGACCGAGTGAAACTTTTGTTCGAGATCCGTCGTTACGGTTCGCCCGTGGACCCCCTGCGTTTTCTCCCAAAGCTCTGATTATGGCCCGTCGAAAAAAATCTGATCAAAAAGACAACGAAGACAGACCCGAACTCGAGGAGACTGGGGGGGCGGTGTCTGTGCCTGAGGAAGTCGAGCACGAGCACGAGGAAGAGCGTTCTTCGCAGCCTGATGCCGAAGCCGATGAAGAAGAAGCCGCGGCGCCGTCCCCTGCGAGCAGTGAGGCGGCTGCCGAAACCGTCGAGTCAGGCGATGCCGGTGTCGCGACGGTACAGGCCGATGCAACACGTCTCTACCTCAAGGAGATCGGCTTCTCGGCGCTGCTGACGGCCGAGGAGGAAGTCTACTACGCGCGGCGCGCACGCAAGGGCAATGAAGCGGCGCGCCAGCGCATGATCGAGAGCAATCTGCGTCTGGTCGTCAAGATTGCCCGGCGCTACATGAACCGCGGCCTGGCTCTGCTCGATCTCATTGAAGAGGGAAATCTTGGACTCATACGTGCGGTCGAGAAATTTGATCCCGAGCGTGGATTCCGCTTTTCCACTTATGCCACCTGGTGGATACGCCAAACCATCGAGCGTGCCATCATGAATCAGACACGCACCATCCGCCTTCCGGTGCATGTGCTGAAGGAAATCAACATCTACCTGCGCGCCGCACGCTACCTGTCACAGAAGATGGATCACGAGCCGACTCCGGAAGAAGTGGCGACGCTGCTCGACAAGCCGATCGAGGACGTGAAGGAGATGCTCGGACTGAACGAACGCATCGCGTCCGTGGATGCACCGCTGGACGTCGATCCAGAACGTTCGCTGCTCGATGCCATCGCCGATGAGCGCACCCCGGATCCGGAAAAGATTTTACAGGACGAAGACCTGCATGCGCAGATCAGGGCGTGGCTGAACGAACTCAACGACAAGCAGCGCGAGGTGGTGGAGCGTCGATTCGGCCTCAATGGGCGCGAGATTTCCACGCTCGAGGAAGTGGGTGCGGATATCGGGGTGACGCGCGAGCGCGTGCGCCAGATCCAGGTGGAGGCGCTGCGCCGACTGCGGGTGATGCTGGAGAAAAACGGCTACTCAATCGATTCGCTTTTCTGAGCCGTGCTGCGGGTGGGTGCAGGATCATTTCAGACGTCAATTATCAAGAGGGCGGCGGCCACGCGCCGGCCTTCTCCCATCAGGATGTTGTAGGTACGGCAGGCTGCAGCGGTATCCATCACCTCCAAACCGATGGAGACTTGCATCAAGGCGGTCGTGAGCGCATGCGGGGGAAAGTGCAGGCGCCGGCCGGTACCGAGGATCACCAGTTCCGGCTCCAGTTTGGCAAGGGCCTCGAAATGGGCCGCCGACAGCTCGCCGAACTGCTGCGGCAGGCAATCCTGGACTACTCGCTGCGGCAGTACAATGATGCTGGTGTTGTAGACGTCACGGTTGACCGTTATCTGCCCCGTGCCGTAGCTGCGGATGATGTTGTCTCCATCGTCGGTTTGCAGGTGAAACTTCATAATATTAAGAACTCGATTCCGATGTGCGAGACCGGCGGAAACCCGGTCGGACTCATTGACAGCGTGGCGCCACGCCAGTATGGTTCTCACTTTTTGTAACGCCATATATTACAAGGATTTCTGCCCGGGCGGGTAACCGGCCCGGGCATTATCGATATCATGAACCCATCCGATCAATTTCCCCGCATCCAAAGGCTGCCACCCTACGTTTTCAACATCGTCAACGATCTCAAGGCCAAGGCGCGGCAGCGCGGCGAGGATATCATCGACTTTGGTATGGGAAATCCGGACGAGCCTACGCCCCAGCACATCGTCGACAAGTTGTGTGAGGCGGCGCAGCGCGGTGATACCCACCGCTACTCAGTGTCGCGCGGCATCCCGCGGCTGCGGCGCGCGATCTGCACCTGGTATAAACGACGCTTCGACGTTGATCTCGACATGGACAGCGAGGCGATTGTTACCATAGGGTCGAAGGAAGGTTTGGCGCACCTGGCGCTGGCGACCGTAGATCGCGGCGACGCGATCTTGGTACCGAACCCGACCTATCCGATACACCCGTATGGTTTCGTCATTGCCGGGGCCGACATACGCCATGTGCCGTTGGTACCCGGGGTGGATTTCTTTGTCGAGCTGGAGAATGCCATCCGCAACTCCTGGCCCAAGCCCAAGATGCTCGTGCTCAATTTTCCTGGAAATCCGACGGCCATGTGCGTCGAACTCGACTTCTTCGAGAAAGTGGTAGCGATCGCCCGTGACCACGGCATCTGGGTGATCCACGACCTGGCCTACGCGGATATTGTATTCGATGGCTACGAGGCGCCGTCTATTCTGCAGGTGGCTGGTGCCAAGGATGTGGCTGTCGAGTTCTTCACGTTGTCGAAGAGCTACAATATGCCGGGATGGCGGGTAGGCTTCATGTGCGGCAACAGCAAGCTGGTGGCGGCGCTGGCGCGCATCAAGTCGTATCTTGATTATGGAATGTTCACGCCGATCCAGGTAGCTTCGATTCTCGCTCTCGAAGGTCCCCAGGACTGTGTCGAGGAGATTCGCCTGCGCTACCAGAACCGGCGCGACGTATTGTGTCATGGTCTGCATGCTGCCGGGTGGATGGTCGATGTGCCCAAGGCCACCATGTTCGTGTGGGCGCGCATCCCGCCACAGTACCGCGAGACGGGTTCGCTGGAATTTTCCAAGAAGCTCCTGGTCGAGGCGCGGGTCGCAGTGGCGCCGGGTATAGGCTTCGGTGAGTACGGAGACGACTACGTACGTTTCGGGCTGATCGAAAACGAGCACCGCACGCGTCAGGCGGTGCGCTCGATCAAGGAAATGATGCGCCGCGACCGTGGCGAACAGCAGAAGGCTGGCCAGATCTAGTGCAACCGGTAAGAATTGGCCTGCTGGGCCTGGGGACGGTAGGCGCCGGAACGGTGAACGTCCTGACGCGCAACGGAGCTGAGATCGCACGGCGCGCAGGTCGCGAGATCCGTGTGGTCCACGCTGCAGCGCGCGACATCGGCCGGCGGCGTTTGTGCCCGATGGACGGTATACGCCTGACAGCCGATCCGTTCGAGGTGGTCGACGATCCGCAGATCGATGTTGTCGTCGAGTTGATCGGCGGTGATGATCCGGCGCGCCGGCTCGTGATGCGCGCGATCGATAACTCCAAGCATGTCGTGACGGCGAACAAGGCGCTGATCGCTGCTCACGGCAATGAAATATTCGCCGCTGCCCGCAAAAACGGCGTCATGGTCGCGTTCGAAGCCGCCGTCGCCGGCGGCATTCCCATCATCAAGACCATCCGCGAGGGTCTGGCCGGAAACCGCATAGAATGGCTGGCCGGGATCATCAATGGCACTGGCAATTTCATACTCACTGAAATGCGTGACCACGGGCGCGAGTTCTCCGATGTCCTGGCCGAGGCCCAGCGGCTCGGTTACGCCGAGGCCGATCCCGCTTTCGATGTGGAAGGCATCGACGCTGCGCACAAGCTGACAATATTGTCGGCGATCGCCTTCGGCATTCCACTGCAGCTCGACAAGGCCTACACGGAAGGCATCACCCGCATTACCCGCAGCGACGTGTCCTACGCCGAGCAGCTCGGCTACCGCATCAAGCATCTCGGCATCGCGCGCCGCACCAGCCGCGGTGTGGAACTGCGCGTGCACCCGACCCTTATCCCCGAACGCCGGCTGATCGCAAGCGTGGACGGCGTCATGAACGCCATACTGGTGAAGGGCGATGCCGTCGGGGCAACAATGTATTACGGCGCCGGCGACGGCGCCGAACCGACCGCTTCTGCCGTGGTGGCTGACATCGTCGATGTGGTGCGCACGCTCACCGCGGATCCGACCAACCGGGTGCCGCATCTGGCGTTCCAGCCGGACCAGCTATCGGATGTCGCGATCCTGCCGATGGAAGAAGTTGAGACTGCCTGTTATCTGCGTATGCAGGCGAAAGATCAGCTTGGAGTACTGGCCGACGTCACCCGAATTCTTGCCGATCTCGGTATCAGTATCGAGGCAATCATCCAGAAGGAACCGGCTGCGGGCGCGAACGAAGTGCCTGTCATACTGCTTACCCACCGTGTGCTCGAAAGAAACATGAACCAGGCGATTGCGCGCATCGAGGCACTGGGTTCCATCAACGGCAAGGTCATGCGCATTCGTGTCGAACATCTGAACCGAGACTGGAAGTGAACCATGACATCGCCCCACCGCTACACTGGCCTCATCGATAGATACCGCGACAGACTGCCGGTGCACGATGACACGCGCATCATCAGTTTGGGAGAGGGCAACACCCCGCTTATCCGCCTGGGAAACATTCCCAGGGCACTGGGTGACAAGGTCGAAATCTACGTAAAATACGAGGGCCTCAATCCGACTGGCTCGTTCTAGGACCGCGGTATGACCATGGCCGTGACCAAGGCGGTAGAGGAGGGTAGCCGCGCGATCATCTGCGCCTCGACCGGCAATACCTCCGCATCCGCAGCCGCCTACGCTGCGCGCGCCGGGATCAGCTGTTTCGTTCTGATTCCGGAAGGCAAGATCGCTCTCGGCAAGCTCGCTCAGGCTATGATCCACGGGGCGTTCGTGATCCAGATCCAGGGGAATTTCGATGATGGTATGGCACTGGTAAAGGAAGTCGCGCGCGAGGCGCCGGTCACGATCGTCAATTCGATCAATCCCTACCGGCTGCAGGGACAGAAGACCGCCGCCTTCGAGATTATCGAGGAGCTGGGCCGGGCTCCGGACTATCACTGCCTGCCTGTTGGAAACGCTGGCAACATCACGGCGCACTGGATCGGGTACTGCGAGGTTTCGTCCGCTTCAGGTGAAAACGTCACCGCCGCCTGCGTATTCTGCAAGGGCAAATGTATATATGCCGGAGGGGCGGTGGTCGGAAACCGTCCCCATATGATCGGATATCAGGCCGCCGGCAGCGCTCCGTTCCTGCGCGGCCATATGGTGGACGAGCCGGAGACTGTGGCCACCGCCATCCGCATCGGGCACCCGCAGTCCTGGGACAGCGCCTGGAAAGTCGTCGAGGAGTCGGGCGGCTGGTTCGACGAATGTCAGGACGAGGAAATTCTGGCTGCGCAGAAGCTGCTGGCCGAGAAGGAAGGCGTGTTCTGCGAGCCAGCGTCGGCGACTTCGCTGGCCGGTGCGGTGCGCGATGTGCGCAGCGGCAGGATTCCGCCAGGCAGCAGCATCGTGTGCACCCTGACCGGTCACGGCCTGAAGGATCCGGACATTGCGATCAAGCAGAGCACTCGCGCCCTCATCAAAGTGAAGGCCGAACTGCCAGCGGTGAAGCGCGCGATTCTCGACAATCTCGCGTAACTGTTTGCGCGCGCGGCGTTTTGCAGCGGGCGGACCGCTGTATGCCGGGACGCAGCAGCTGCGTTCCCCGTTGCGACTTAAGTACCCCGGCCGGCGGCAACCGGATTACGATCGCTGCGAGCCATACATGGTCGCCCCCAACTTGCCAGGCCCTCACGTCATGAC
>DAHXOO010000092.1 GCA_027364845.1 Pseudomonadota bacterium
GATCCCAGTAGAGCACCTTCATCTGGGTGGCGCGCCGGTTAATGAAGACGAACAGGTGACCGCTTAAGGGATCAGCCCCAAGTTCCTGGCGCGTCAAGGCATAGAGGCCGTCAAACGATTTGCGCATGTCTGTGGGTCGCCCATAGACCTGCACCCGCACCTGGCCTTCGGGGAAGAACATCAGGGCCGCACCAGATGCAGGATCAGGCCGTCACCCAGATCCAGCTTGAGATCAAATCGCGGCTTGACTGCCGCCACGGATCCCAGCGCACCCAGGTCCACGAAGGCCGACCCGTTCCCTTTACCAGCGCCGGCATCTCGATCTCGCCCATCACGAAGAATGCCGCGCCAACGGTAGAAGCTCGCCTCACTGATCTGCTCGTCCCGACAGAAGGCTTCGACGCCCTGACCACTCGATTGATGCCGCGATAACAACGAACGCCACTCGTGCTCGCTACGCCGTGACCCCTTCGCCTTTCTTTCTGCCGTCATGAACTTCGCTCCCGTGGGTGAATTGTCTCGGGAACAATTCTCGTCATCGCGCGCGCGAAGGGAAGAACGCCGAAGGGTTAACGGTTACAGATAACCGGCAAAACAAAATCCCACATTTTCTTCCGGAACAGGAGAACCAGTGCTTCCGACCTACTGCGGTCATTTACGCCAACGCAAGGCGGGGCCTCTTGGAGCCAATGCCTGCAGTTGGCCGGGCTTGGCACCAGAACTGCGATGCAGGTCCGGCCGCAAGATTATGATCGCCACAATTGCGGCAAATGCGAGGACTGCAGCAAAAATGAAGGCGCTGACTGGATGCGCCGCCCACAACACTCCAGCGATCAACGATGCAGGCAGATAAATGAGCCCCGTTAAAAAATTGTAGACGCCGATCGCGGATGCACGCCGATCCAGCTCGATGTCTGCGACGAAAGCTTTGCTCTGTGCTTCGTCGATTGCATAGAACACACCGTAGACGACGAACAGGACAGTGATCTCCCATTTGGTGGTCGCGAACGCAAAGCCAAGACTCATCAGAAAGTAGGCTAAGTAGCCCAGCACGATGATTTGCACCCTACCGAAACGGTCGCCGAGTTTGCCAACCATCGGAGCAGAGACGACGAATGCCATGTTGAACAACGTGTAAAGCAGCACAATATCTTGGACTGCGAAACCGACACTGTACGCACGCAACAGCAGGAATCCGAAACTGAAATAGGCCAGCGAGAAGATACTTGCGGCGACAAGGTAGCGCTTGAATTCCGGACTCAAGGTTTTCCATGTTTTGAACATATTCTCGCGCCGGCGCGTATCCCCGGGCTTATCCTTGATAAAACTCAGCAGAGCGAGGCTGAACATGGCGGGAACAAGCGCAACCCAGAACAGCATCCGAAACGTCGACGCCTTATTCCCAAGCCACCAAAGCAGGCCGTACGCGACCAGGGGGCCGAGAACGGCTCCAGACTTATCAAGAGCCTTGTGCACGCCGAACGAGTACCCTCTTGTGCTTCTGTCTGCGACCGCTGACAGCCAGGCATCACGCGGCGGGCCCCGGAAACTTTTTCCCAGACGCTCTATGATCCGAAAGACACTGAGGCCGGCGACCGTACTGGTCAATAGCAGAATTGTCTTGGCCAGAGCGGAGAAGCCATATCCGACGACAGCAAAGACCTTGCGTTTCCCGGTCCGGTCCGACAACCAACCAGCGAGGTAGTCCAGCGACGATGAGGAAAAGTCGGCCAAGCCCTCGACCAGGCCCAGCAAAGCAGCCGATGCCCCTGCGATCGTCGTAAGAAAAATCGCAAAGACCGAAAATATCATCTCAGAGCTGAGATCGGTCATAAGACTTACCAGACCTAGCTTTAAGACGTCAGGATGAACACCGAAGTTCTTGTAACCGGAATTAGATGGTATCTGCTCCTTCATGGTCGTGCGGCACTCTTAGTTCGGCTTTCGATAACTGATCCAATATTATCGGGCATTAAGTGACTGCGACTATTGCCTCGATTCCGGATGCTACATCACGAGACTGGATCGAACATGCCCCGGCGTGACGCACCGCAATTGTCAGTAAGCATACATAGCAACTGGATCTTCTTGCATCAGCGGCGGTCTATGGCATCGAAGCTACTCTTAGCGATGGACGTTCAATTGGCGTAATCATTGAGCTTGAGTGTCTGGGTTGGCCGAACTAAGACGCATACCAATCAGGCCGTTCACGGCCACTTTCGGTCGGTCGAGCTTCCCGTGGGCAGCCGTTCACGTTCTCCGAAAGCATCGCGAACGATCCGCCCAGCACCGTGAGGATGGCTCGAACATATATTCCGTCCGCTGCAATCTCGTCGTAACCATAAACCAACCTCTACTCGGCCGTATCGGCACCGCGATTACCAGGATTGGCAGTCAACAGCAAGCGCCGAATACCCCCTCACCCTGTCCAATATTCGACAGGCCATAACACTTCTTGACGATCGTCGCGCAGCGGTCAATTCCCGCCTTTGTGCTGGACAGCGCTCGGGATGATGTGCGGTGGTTACTTGACGCCGGCCCCGCCCGTAGCGGACTTCACTCCTTCCAGAATGCGGAACGCGGTCCCCACGGTCTTGGCAATATCGCCCATATCCGCCGGTACGATCATAACGTTCGATTCCTTTGCGATGACACCCCACTGGGTAATGAACGACTCTGCAACTTGCATCTGCATGGCTTCCCTAGCGCCTGCCTCTACCAGGGCTTTCCCCACCATCTGCAAAGATTGTGCAGTGGCCTCGGCTACGACCAAAATGGCCTTGGCCTCGCCCTCGGCGCGCAACACGCGGGCCTGCTGCTCTCCCTGTGCTTGATTGATGGCGCCCTGACGAGCACCTTCGGAGACATTGATTGCCTGTTGGCGTTCACCTTCCGACGTAGCCACGCGCGCCCGCTTTTCCCGCTCGGCGGTAATCTGCAGTTCCATGGCACGGATGACGTCCGCGGGCGGCGTGATGTCCCGGATTTCATAGCGCAGCACTTTGAGTCCCCAAGTCGTCGCGGCCTTGTCGAGCTCGGAGACCACGGCCACATTCAGCGCAACGCGCGAGGACAGGACTTCATCCAGATTGCGCTGGCCCACATCCGAACGCATGACCGTCTGCGCTAACTGAATCATGGAGGCGGTCGGGTTGCTGGTCCCGTAGGCCGCGGCCTTGGGATCAGTGATCTGGAGGTACAACACCCCGTCGATCGCGATCTGGGTATTGTCCTTGGTGATACACACCTGCTTCTGGACATCGATCGGCGTTTCCCGTAGATCGAAGCCGTAGGCTACACGGTCCAAGAGGGGAATTAGCACGTTGAGTCCGGGCCCAAGCACCTTATGGAAGCGGCCCATGCGTTCCACGACCAGGGCATGCTGCTGCGGGACGGTTTTGAGACCCGCACCGGCGATCAGTAAAGCGACTACGGCCAAGACGGCCAGTACAATCAGTAGGCTCATTGATATTACTCCGAAGTGTTGCGGTGGGTGTTCAAGGGGGCGAGTTGCAAGGTGTTGCCCTGGCGGCCGGTGATCCGCAGGAGGTCGCCGGGCTGGACCGGGTCTACCGGCGGCGGAAACAACTGCGCGGCCCAGGTGGTACCCCGGTATTCAACCCGCAAACCTTCGGGCAACACGGCCGCGACACGGGCCAGTTGCCCCGCATCTTCAGCTTCCAATTGGCGCGTGCCTGTGGTGGGTTTGAGCAGGCGCCGACGCAGTAGATGCACCACCGGCAAGCTCACGAGGGCGGTGGCTGCGATTCCGCCCAGGACCACGGCAGCAGATGACCCCATGAACGCGAGCGCACTACCCAGCGCTAACGCCGCAAAAATCGCCATCAAATAGAACGTCTGGGTCCGGATTTCAATAGCCAATGTGATGGCGGCCACGACCGCGAGGATCAGACCCACTGGGCATCTCCACGCAGGGATCGCAACGTGCTGTAGCTATACCAGTACATCACTTCTCCTGTGACCGGGTGGTATGCCCCGATCCGCGCAGGTGGCAGGCCGGGCTCTCGCATACAGTATGACATGCCCCAGAGGAACCCCCCACCAGATTAATAGTGGGATTGTACTTCCCCCGTTTCCGTAGACACCGGCTTAAGCAACTTTCATCATCGCGTTGAACTCGGCAGGCATTTGGTAGCCGAGTATGGAATGACGATATTGCCGATTGTAGAACACTTTGATCCATTCTGAAGATGTTCTGCCTGACCTCTTCCCGTGTAGCATAGCGCTGGTGATAGACGAATCACACCGCGCGTCATACGTGGACTACCGTTAAGTATGCCACGACCCGGCGTGGCGGACGCGGATCCAGGTGAGCAAGGTCCGTTGCGGCGGCACGTTAGGAACCGGCTGAAAAACCTGGGAACGAGCATGTACCCCATAACCGACATTTACGATTGAGATTTGGCATTGGAGAATCATGTCGATTCTGTGCGCCGATTCAAATACGTGTCACGCTGGAAATCAATAAGGTCGGGATACGTTTCAGTCGCTGTTTATACTCGAACGATTACGCGAGGAGCCTTTAATGCTTTGCGGGATCATTGCGGGCAGTGAACGGCCCGGCATCGCCTCCGCCCGAGCGCCAAGGTGACGGCAAAGATGATCGGAATCCGCACTCGCCCAGCGGCGGCGAGGCAGAGCGCAGCGCCTGCCTGACTCCTGCGCCGAGATCGGAGAGCACACGCATGCCCGGGAGGTCCGACCCTGCGTCACGAGGGCCGGCGACTGATCGAGTGGGCGCAGGCTGCACAAATGGTCTCACATCGTCGCAACAACGCTAACCACCACGTCCCCTGCGGGCCACGCAGGGGACGTTTTCAATCACAGACACTGTCACGCTCTACGGCTGGCCGATAACACGCAATTCCACACGCTGATTCTTGATGCGACCAGCAGCAGTCTTGTTGGAAGCAATCGGGTCTGCTTCACCAAACCCTTTGGCCGTCAGACGGCCGGCAGCGATGCCATGATCTACTAGGTATTTCATGACGGCTTCGGCACGGCGCTGGGACAAATAAAGGTTATACGAAGCCTTACCGGTGCTGGAGGTATAGCCAGCCACTTCCGCATTAATATCGGGATTGTCTCGCAGCGTCTGCACGGCGGTGTCCAGCGTGGCCTCGGACTCCGCCAGCAGATGCGCCGAGTTGGTGGCAAATTCGACGCCTGGCAACTCAATGACTTTCTCTGGGGCGGGAACTGGTGCTGGAGCCGGCGGCGGGGGTGCCGGTGAAGGCTCGGCAACCGGCTCGGAAACCGGCTCAGGTTCCGGTTCCGACTCCGGAGCAGCGCCCAGCGGGATCTGGAGGCCAACGTCGGCAATCACATCATTAAAATTGCCATTGCCAAAAGTATGCAGATCCTGCACGGAGACGCGAATGGCGCCATCCCAATTCCACGGAGATGTCAGGAAACCAATGCCGATCGTGCCATAACCTTTGGTGGCACTGCCGACACCGGTCGAACGCTGGTCATTGGCGCCGGCCCCGAGCAGTACAAATGGTGAAAATACTTTCGGCCGATCATTAAAGAACCACAGACCATTCAATCCATAAGCAGTTTGGTGGAGTGAACCGGGTACGCCATTCTTGAAGTCCAACTTGTAATCAATGACGCCAAGCTCCAGATCCCAGTCTTCGCTTATGGGCTTGCCGACATTCAACTGCCAACCGCTGCCATCCTGGGTGCCTGCTTTGCTGTCAGGCCAAACATAACTGTACTGTGGGGCTATGTACCAACGGCTATCGAAGTTCTGGTTGTCAGCACATGCCGTGAACGAGGCAGCTGCCATCCCGAAGCCAACCATCACCAACAGATATTTATTCCATAGTGCGCTCATGTCTCGTTACCCCTTTTTTTCCAGCGCCAGCCCCATGATAAAGGGAACCAAAACAGGGGCAGTGGGTTAAAATTGATTTAACAAGATGCTCCAAACCAATAAAAATTGCGAGTTATTTTCAAACGTTGCATACTGAAAAATCAGGTGGCGATGTCCTGAGAGTTTTTCTTTGCGGCAGCCGCTTCATCAGTAAGTTGTTCGAATTCTTAAAGAAAAGTTTGCGCTATCTCTGCTCGGCGCTTTTCGCGCGCTTTTATACGATCTGAGCTTCCCCCGAATTCACAGACACCTCCACAAGAGGAGAATCGTGAACCTGGAGGTGATCGTGACAAAAGCAAATCGACGTCGGCACACCAACAAATTCAAGTCACCATCGGTGTAATTGGTGCAGGATTCGGGTCGGCCCGTCACCCAAAAGGATGGAAATTTCCGACAACCCGGCACCGGGTGCCAGGGAAACCCGCTCAGACTTCAATCAGGCCGTCGGACAGTTCGTCCGTCGCGTCAGGGTCCTGCGGGTAGTGGGCATGCATCGCCTCGCCGCAGGCGGTGATCGCCGCAACGAACCCGTCGACGACGTCGCCCTTAGCCACCCGCTCGACAAAGGTCTGAACAATGCCAGCCCAACGGGTCTCCCCGATCTTTTCGTGGATGCCCCGGTCGGCGACAATTTCGACGTAGCGTTCCGCAAGCGACACGAAGAACAGCACACCTGCGTGTTCCCGGGTCAGGTGCACGCCCTGCAGGTAGAACTGTGCCTTGGCGAGTCGGCTGGCGCGCGCGTGCTTAATAGGTCGGGGGATCAACCCCAGGTGCAGTGGCGGAATATACAGCAGCAACAGACCGAGGATTATAAAGACCCCTAATTGGATCTGGTACACGTGGACGTAGGCAATCGGTACGGATAGCAGCAAGAATACTCCTGGCACCAGGAGCGCCAGTAGCGCCGCCCATAGCAGCGGCAAGAACAGATAGTGGTCACTTGCCCGCGCTACCACCGCGACGAATTCGCCGCTGGTGTTCTTTTCCGCGGCATGGATGGCCGCAGTGATGCGGGCCCGGTCCTGATCGCTGAACGTGATCACGTCTCTCCCCTACCAGCCGCCGCCGGCACCGCCGCCGCCAAATGACCCGCCGCCGCCCGAAAAGCCGCCGCCGAATCCACCTCCAAATCCACCTCCGCCACCCAGGCCCGAAAGCAGGCCGAGCGCCAACCACCCGAGGATGCTTCCGCTGGATCCCCCGCCCGGACTACGTGGTCCGGCGCCTGGACCAGAGCCCGGGCCCGAAC
>DAHXOO010000093.1 GCA_027364845.1 Pseudomonadota bacterium
GTTTTTAAATCAGATATTTGCGTATATGCGGTTGGTACCAAAATCTGTGATTCGCATTGTGACTGGCCTTGCCATGTGCGGACTGGTTCTTGCTGGCCGGGCTCCGGAACTCACACGTTAACCCGGCCCAAAATTTTTTAGCCCCAACGAGTTGAAGTCACCGCGGCGACACCTTGGATATTCAATCCTTGCCCGCACGTTGCCGCGAAAACTAGCGGCTATACTTCTACAGTTAGTTACCTGATCAATCGGGGGTGATCCTGGGCTTTTCCGTACATTTGTCAGCTGCAGCACCGAGCCAGCCTGATTTCGCTTTCGGATGCAGCATGGTCCGAGGCCTGCGCGCGGTCGCTATGGCGTTGATACTTCTGCTGTCGGTGTGGTCGCCGCCGGCTGCCGCCAGCCGCGGCATTGATGCTGTGCTCGTGATCGACAGTTCCGGCAGCATGAAGTACAACGATCCGTTGAAACTCCGAGTGCCGGCGGCAAAACTCTTTGTGTCGCTCTTGGGCGCGAGCGACCGGGTCGGTGTGATCAGCTTCAGCGACCTGGGCTATCCGATCATCGGACTCACTGCGCCGCAGCCAGTCAGCGATCAGCACCGACTGTTCCACGCCATTGACAAAATATCGTCCAGGGGCGCCCATACGAATCTCTACGATGCGTTGCGCAGCGCCCAGAAGATGCTCATACGGGAAGGGGATTCGAACCGGCGGCGTTACATTATTCTCATGTCCGACGGCAAGATGGACACGGGACACAAAGCGCTCGACAAATCCCTGACGCAACGGATCAAGTCCCAGCTACTGCCGCAACTCAGAAAGCAAGGCATACGTGTTGATACGATCGCCTTCACGGTAAATTCCGACGCGACGCTGCTGGGGGCAGTGGCGCGGAGTACGTTGGGGCAGTTCCGGTTTGCGCACACCGATGCTGACCTGCATCGCGTTTTCACCGGCATCTTCGAGAGCACCAAACACCCTAACATGCTCGTGGTCAAAGGCGGGCGTTTCCTGGTGGATAATTCTGTGCGGGAAGTCACCGTGGTGGCCTCGAAAAGCGGTGCCGGCGTGAGAATCGTGCTGCAGGATCCTCACGGCGTACGCTACCGTGCGCGCACGGCGCCTTCATCCATGCGCTGGTTTGCCTCCACGCGCTTTGACATGATTACTATCGTGCATCCCGCACCCGGCCGGTGGGCGGTGCTCGCCAGTTCCGGGGGAGACAAGGCCTACGTTCTCACCGACCTCAAACTCATGACTGATTCTGGCACCGCCGATTTGCCGCAGGATTCGGAACCGGTACTTCGGGCCTGGCTAACGCGCGCGGGCCAGGCAATCACCCAGCCGCAGGTTCTGGCCACGACTCGGATGCAGGTGATGATCCGGCAACCGGACGGGGTGACCGGCAGTTACCAGCTGGATGCGCCCGTGCTGCCGGTGGGCAAGACGGCGGGAGATGGAATCTACAGCGGGCGGGCGCCGCTCTGGAAAGTGGGTCTCAACAAGGCAACCTTCATCGCCAAGGGCAAGACGTTCGAGCGGGAAACGGTACAGTATTTCTACGTGAACCCCGCGGCGGTTGCCTTGCCCGCAACTCCGCTGCCCGTTGCCGCCGCGGCACCGGCAGTCTCTACACCGCCAGCCTTGCTGCCACCCACGGCCGCCAAATCCCCGCCGCCCGCGGTCGTCGTAGTGCATCAGCCCGCAACGAAGGTGATTAGCTCCGGCCCCAAGCCGCTGAGTTTCTGGGTGGTGCTCGGGATCTTTGTGCTCCTCAACTTGGTCGGCGCTGGCATTATTATGCTGGTCATTGCCTTCAGGAAACCACAATCAGAAGTAGCGGAGTCTGGGGACGAACAGAAAGACGGTAGCGGGGAGGCAGAGTGATCCAGATTAGCCTTTCGGTGTTCCTGGCCTTGCTCGAGACCCTGCTGGCCGCTGCCGCCCTGGCGGTGTATTGGTTTGTACGGGCGCGCCGGGCGGTGAGTGTCCGGCATAAAGCCGGGACGGCGCCTACCGCAACCGCATATCTGGACGGAGAACTGACGCGGACGCGCGTGCGCCTTAAGGTCGCCGCCAGCGAGGCCGCGGCGGCGGCTCTGAAACTGCGGGCGGATTATCTCGGTTTCGAACGGGAATGCGCCGAGCTGCCCGGGCGAGATGAAGCCTTTTGGGCAAAGGTCAGCGAGCGGCTGTCGACCTTGGTTAAGCCGGCCAAGACCCCAGTCGCTATAGCCGATGCCAGCCAGCTTGCGGCTTCCAAGTCGATCGATATCCAGGCGCTGATCGAAAGCAATACCAAGGAGATCAATAGCCTCAAGGAGCGCGTGCTGCATGTTGTCTCGGACCCGGCACAGGGCCGCGCGCTGCTTGAGCAGATCGACCGGCTCGGTCACGTCAACCGCGAGCTGGCCGACTGCGTTGCTGTTCTCGAGGACGAGAATGACTTGCTGCTAAATCAGGTTCAGGGGCCGGTCAGCACTGCCTAGGCGCCTTCGGAGCCGCGATTGTGGCATAATGGATGTGATCTAGTATTCCTGCACGAATTCTTTGAATTCACAACAAGGTTACCGATGAAGAAACTGGGATTGACTGGCTGCTTGGTGTGCGCGGCAGCTCTGATTTTCGGTGCCTGGTTGCCGGCAAACGGCACGGACGGCGGGTCAGCATCGAAAGAGTACCCCCCACCCATTCAGATGGCTGTCCATTCCGGGATGAAGGTCATCCGGGAGTTCCCTGCGGCTTCCGGTCTCACTGGTTGGGTGCTTTCCAGGGATGGCCGATACACGATGGCATTTACCACGCCGGACAGGAAAACCATGATCATCGGTGTTCTGATGGACAATACCGGTGTCGACCTGACGGCTGCGTATGGCAAGAAGTTCATCCCCAAGCCTGATTATGCGGCATTGTTCGGGGGTCTGGGATCGACAGGTTACATCGTTGAAGGTGCGGTCAGGCATGCGAAAAGCACGCTCTATGTCTTTTTTGATCCCAACTGTGTCTATTGTCATCTGACGTGGAAGGCACTGCAGCCGTACGAAAAGGTCGGGCTGCAGGTCCGCTGGATTCCGGTCGCTTTCCTCAAGCCAACTTCGGCCGGAAGGGCGGCAGCCATCATACAGGCGAAGAATCCCGAAACCGCGTTTCAGGACAATGAAACGCGTTTCAATACGGCCACGGAGGACGGCGGCATCAAGCCCCTGACTGCGCCCACCCCTGCGAGTCTGGCGCGCATTAGCCAGAACGGTCACCTAATGAGCCGCTTCGGGTCGAATGGGACGCCAACCCTGGTGTGGAAAGACAAGGCTGGAGCCGTCCGCGCGATTTATGGCCTGCCGAGATTGTCCAAGCTTCCCGGCATCACCGGCTTGCCGCCGCAGAAGATCAATGACCCGGCACTCGCGCGATTCCAGTAGAAAGCTTGCCGCTGCCTGGTAAATCGGCCGCGCAGCGTGAGTTTTTTGGGCAATGACCCAACGTAATAGAACTTTTGGGCCATTTCATGATCCATGGAGTGGGGAGTGTTGATCCGTTAGGTGGTTGCTTTGCCCTGGGGTCATTGTCTTTTCATCGCTGACACGGTTTTCACTTGGAGGCTTCTGGATGTCGATTGACCGTCGTTCGTTCAAGATAGGTGTCATTGCCGGGCTATTCCTGGTTATAGGCGTGGTTGTGGGCGTGGTGTTTGCGATGCGTCTGGATGGCCATGCGTCCATGACCAATACGGCGTTCGCGGGTGTTGATACGCAGCCGCTCCCGATAAAAGTCAGTGCCGGTCCGGATTTTGTTCCCATCGTTAAGGCGGACCTGCCGGCGATCGTCAATATATCGACGACACGCATTATCAAATCCCCAGCCCAGACGATGGGCTCACCGTTCGGAGAAGATCCGTTTTTCCGCCAATTCTTCGGCAATCAGTTCTTCCATAACTTCCAGATTCCGCGCGAGGAGCGTGAGAGCGCCCTGGGCTCCGGGGTGATCGTCAGCCCTAATGGCTACATCATCACGAATAACCATGTCATAGCCAAAGCCGATACCATCAAGGTGATACTGGGCAACAACCGTGTCTACAAGGGAAAGGTCGTCGGTGCCGACCCGCAGACGGACATCGCGGTGGTTAAGATCAATGCCACCAACTTGCCGGTTATCGCATGGGGCGATTCGAGCAAGCTGCAGGTCGGCCAATACGTGCTGGCGATGGGTAATCCGTTTGGGTTGAACCAGACCGTCACCATGGGTATCGTCAGCGCGCTTGGGCGCGAAAACGTCGGGATCGACAATTACGAAGACTTCATCCAGACCGATGCAGCGATCAACCCCGGCAATTCCGGGGGTGCGCTGGTGAATACGCAGGGTCAGCTGGTGGGCATTAATACCGCGATCTACACGCGCAGCGGTGGCTACATGTGGATCGGATTTGCCATTCCGAGCAACATGGCACGTCGTGTCATGACTCAGCTCATCGAGCATGGGCGCGTGATCCGTGGCTGGCTCGGTGTTTCGATTCAGAAGGTCACGCCCGTGCTCGCCAAGAACTTCGGGTTGTCCACGCCGCACGGCGCACTGGTGGGCCAGGTGTTCAAGGGCAGTCCCGCAGCCGGCGCCGGCTTGCGGACTGGCGACATCATCGTCAAGTACGACGGCAAGGAAGTCGACACGCCGACGGCATTGCGCGACTTGGTGGCTAGCACTCCCGTTGGAAAGGTGGTTGAGATCACGGTGATCCGCAGCCGGGAAACGAAGACCTTCCAGGTCAAGATCGCCGAACAGACCAAGAAGGTTCTCGAGGCCAGCGCAGGAAACGAGTCGCCCCAGCGAAGCGCCCATACGCTGCTTTCGGGACTGAACGTCCAGAACCTCTCGCCAGAAATTGCGCGGCAACTTGGCCTTCCGAGCTTTGCATCGGGGGTAGTGATTACCCAGATTGACCCGGCGAGCGCTGCGGCTGCGGTCGGCCTGCAACCCGGGGACGTGATCACCCAGATCAACCGTCAGGTGGTGCATAATATGAAAGACTACCGACGCATCACCTTCAAGCTCGGCAAGAATCAGAGCGTGCTGCTTCTCATTAAACGCGGAGGCACAAACATGTTCGTGGTGATCAGTCCATGACCTTGCCCAAGCAGCTGTGGCGGCAGACGGCCGCTGCTACAGGGTCGGCGACGACGGGGCGGCTGTGGCGCAGCTTCGCCGCCCTCGTCGCAGTCGGTTCTGTTGCCCTGCTCGTCGGGGCCTGCAGCACCGTGCAAGTCGGGCACAACTTCAATGTGCGGTCCTTCCAAAGTCGGGTGGAGCGTGGTCATACCACGGAGGCGCAGGTGCGGGACTGGCTGGGTGCCCCGAGCAGCACGGGTATCGTGGTGCAGACGGACGGAAAGAGCTTCACGCGATGGTTGTACTATTACGGCGAAGGCAGGCTGCCGCGGCTCGCCGGGGCACATCTCAAGATGCTTGAGGTGCAATTCGACCGGCGCGGCATTGTGCGCGCATATAACTGGTCCCGATAGCGCCTCGGCCCCTTTGTCCAATAGCTGTTGTACCGACTTTAGGGTCCCGTGCCCGCGCGGTGCCGGTTCGAACTTATGAGGTCGACGGGTGTTTCGGACTCGCATAGCGGCCGCAAACTGATTTTCCTCTCGGCAGATCCTTTAGTTGTATTTCCCCAGTAATGGCGGCGCAGATGGTGTCTGCGCGGCTCTCTTTGGAGTTGGTTCCCGGCAAGTGTAGTGAACACGGTTCCAGCCATTTGTCCGATGTGCAAGGCAGTCCTGGTATCACCTCCAATTACTGATTACTTCGGCAGGCATTCATTCTCCTGGCAGTGGCTTGTGTCGTTCATGGAGCGGTCATGTCGTGGGCAACGAGTAAGCAGATGTGGTCATCTTTTCACTGTGTGAATGTGTTATTTTACTGAAACTTGAATATTTACGGACAAGGCAGGGCGAATATGCGGAACACCTATAAAGCAGTGACCTTGTTTTTCATGGCGCTGATGATCCTGGCAGCGCCGCAGGTCTCTTTTGGCGAGGTCAGCATCGGTGTATCGGTCTCGATCGGACCTCCGCCATTGCCCGTTTATGTTCAGCCTGCCTGCCCTGGACCGCGTTTTATCTGGACTCCGGGCTATTGGGCGTGGGCCGCCCCTGGCTATTACTACTGGGTTCCGGGCACGTGGATTCTTGCACCCCAGCCGGGCCTATTATGGACCCCCGGCTACTGGGGTTGGAGCGCGGGATCCTACCTATGGTACCCGGGATACTGGGGTCCGCGCGTCGGGTACTATGGCGGGATCAACTACGGTTTCGGCTATACCGGGTTCGGGTACGTCGGAGGCTATTGGCATCGCGGGATCTTCTTCTATAACCGCAGCGTCAACAACGTTAACGTTACGGTCATTCGTAACACGTACTACCGCACCGTAGTCCGCAACGTGACAGTGAACCGCGTCAGTTACAACGGGGGACCAGGCGGAATTGCCCTGCGCCCGAATCGCTGGCAGGAAGCCTATGCGCATGAACGGCATTTCGGATCGACCCGGTCGCAAGAGCTGCACGAGCGCACTGCCCGGGGGATTCGGGCACTACGCGCCTCCGTCAATCACGGTCGACCGATGATCGCGGCGACCGAAAGGCCCGGTGTTTTCCATGGGCGTGGGGTGATACCGGCTGCCAGCGTGCGCGGCCGGTATCAGCCGCGCGTCACGCCGATGCGACCAGAACGACGTTCTATCGCGCCCACGCCGCAGCCATACAACCGCAATTACCGTCCTGACAGCCGGAG
>DAHXOO010000094.1 GCA_027364845.1 Pseudomonadota bacterium
GTCATGACCACGACGCTTGCCGCCGTGTTTACTCCCATAGGACTGACAGGCGGGTTGACGGGCAGTTTGTTCTCGGAGTTCGCGTTTACGCTCGTTTTCACGGTGCTGGTATCGGCGGTCGTCGCGCTGACGCTATCGCCCATGCTTTCGTCGAAAGTGCTGCAGCCCGCCAAGGAGCATGGTTTGGTGCACGCCCTCGACATGGCGTTCGCGCGCATGCGCCAGACCTATGATCGTTCTCTGAGCGCGGTTCTGCGGCACCGGGCAGCCACCATACTGGTCGCGGCGGCTGTCATTGTCACGATTCCGGTGATGTTTCTCGGTACTCCCGGCGAGCTCGCGCCGACCGAAGACCAGGGGCTTATCCTGGTTTCGGCCACCGGGCCTGCGACTGCCACGCTGCACTATCTGAACGGCTATTCACAAAAAATTGCCAAGATTTTCAGGACCTTCAAACAGACTGGAAACATATTCCAGATCAATGGACTGTCGTTCGGCGGCGGGGCGGCCAATGCCCTGATCGGCGGCATGAAGCTTGTGCCCTGGAGCCAGCGCAACGTCAGCCAGATGGCGCTCATGCCGCGTGTGCAGCAAAAGCTCGGGCAGCTTACCGGTGTGCAGGCGGTGGCATTCGCAAAGCCCTCGCTCCCGGGTTCCGCGGGCGGTCTGCCCATCCAGTTCGTCATCACCTCGCCGGGTGGATTCAGGAGCATCGATGCCGCGGCCAATGAGCTCATCGGCAAGTCCATGCAAAGCGGATTGTTTGCGTTTCTGACCAAGGATCTTCGTTACGACAATCCGGAAATTGTGGTCCACGTGAACCGGAATCTGGCAGGAAACCTCGGCATCACCATGGCGGACGTCGGCCAGAACCTGGAACCGCTGCTGGGCGGCAACTTCATCAACCGCTTCGACATTGGAGGACGCAGCTACAAGGTAATTCCGCAGGTGCCCGACCAGTTTCGCGCCGATCCCGCCGCCTTGCCGGAATACTATATCCGCTCGCAGTCGGGCAGTCTGATTCCGCTTTCCACGCTTGTCACACTGCACACGCAAGTTGAGCCGGAGTTTCTGCCCCAGTTTCAGCAGCTTAACTCGGCTACGGTAGAGGGCGTAATGGCGCCCGGTGTGACCCTGGGCAAGGCGCTTTCCTATCTCGCGCAGGAAGCCGGGCAAATCATGCCTGCGGGCTTTAGCATCCACTATTCCAGCCAGTCACGCCAATACGTCCAGGAAGGCCATACGATCGTCATCACTTTTGCTCTTGCCATCGTGCTCGTATACCTGTTGCTGGCAGCCCAGTTCGAGAGTTTCCGCGATCCCCTGATCGTCATGGTGACCGTCCCGATGGCGATTTCGGGCGCGCTGGTATTCCTGTATCTCGGCGCCGGCACGCTCAACATCTACACCGAGGTCGGGCTGGTCACCTTGATCGGTCTCATTACCAAACAGGGGATCCTGATCGTGCAGTTCGCGAATGTGATCCAGGAAACCGAGGGTCTGGACCGCAACGCGGCAGTCGAAAAGGCATCGAGCATCCGCCTTCGGCCGATTCTGATGACGACCGGCGCCATGGTGTTCGGTGCGCTGCCGCTCGTTTTCGCCACGGGACCGGGAGCGGCGAGCCGCTTCGACCTGGGTCTGGTGATCGCTGCCGGTCTCGGCATCGGAGCGCTGTTCTCGCTGTACATGGTCCCTGTGATCTACAGCTATCTGGCGCGCGATCGCCGGACCGGCGTGGCGCCGCAGGGTTAGCTGCCTTGGCGCGGACGCTGAGGACTTGTGGCACGCGGCTGAGCCCGATCTGTATATCGGGCACCCGGTTCCCGTCCTGGCAGCAAAGTGAATCGGATCCTGGCGTAACGTCATGAGCAGCGACGCTGACGCGCGTTCGGCCTTGGTTAAGGCCGCGATTGAAACCACTGATCTTAGCCGCCATTTCGGAACGCTCGCGGCCGTGGATAGCCTGGATCTGAGTGTTGCGCCCGGCGCCCTTTTCGGTTTGCTGGGACCCAACGGCGCCGGCAAGAGTACGCTTATCAAGATGCTCATCACCCTGCTGCCGCCGACTGGCGGGACAGCCACCGTGGCCGGCTGTGATATCCGTCATCAGGCTGTGGACGTCAGGCGCAGGATCGGCTACGTGCCACAATCGCTGAGTGCCGACGGCGCTCTGACGGGCCGGGAAAATCTCGAGCTGTTCGCCAAACTCTACGGCATTTCGCGCCGTGAACGGGCACAACGCATCGATGAAGTGCTTGCCTTCATGAAATTGGAAGACGTTGCTCATACGCTGGTGCAGCGTTATTCCGGAGGTATGATCCGGCGGTTGGAAATCGGTCAATCGCTGCTGCATTATCCGCGCGTGTTGTTCCTGGACGAGCCGACGGTGGGGCTGGATCCGCTGGCGAGACAGGCAGTGTGGGAGCGGCTGCATGCGTTGCGCGATGCGCACGGAATGACGCTTTTCATGACGACCCATGATATGGAAGAGGCCGACAGGCTGTGCGAGACCGTGGCCATCATGACCCGCGGGCGGGTTGTGGCCCTGGGATCGCCTACCGAATTGAAAGCCCGCGTCGGAGAGGAAGCGAGTCTGGGCGACGTTTTCGCGTACTTCAGCGGAGAATCACTCGATCATGAGGGAGATTATCGTGGCACACGAAGTACGCGACGAACCGCGAGCCGCTTGGGCTGAAGCCTTGTCCATCTTCGCGTTTTGGCGCCAGACCCTGGCAGTCGCGGCGGCCGAACTGCGCAAGCTGCGCCGTGACCCCCTCGAACTGCTGACGCGCGCCGTCCAGCCGGCCCTGTGGCTACTGATCTTCGGAGAGGTGTTTGCGCGGGTGCATGGTATTGCCACGGGAGGCATCAGCTATCTCTCATTCCTCGCACCCGGGGTGTTGGCCCAGAGCACGCTTTTCATCGCTATTTTCTACGGCATCATCGTGATCTGGGAGCGTGATCTCGGCATCTTGCAGAAACTACTGGTGACGCCTGCCGCACGCAGTGCACTGGTACTGGGGAAGGGGATGTCGGCCGCGGTGCGCAGCTTGGCGCAGGCGCTGATCGTCTATGTCCTGGCTGCAATGATCAGGGTTCCGCTGCGTTTCGGCCTTGGCTCGGTCATTGGGGTGTTCGTCTTTGTTTCGCTGGGCGCGGTGCTTTTTTCCACCTTTTCGCTGGCGATCGCGTGCCTGCTCAAGACGCGCGAACGATTCATGGGCATCGGCCAGGTGCTGACCATGCCGCTTTTTTTCGCGAGCAATGCCATATATCCCCTGGCGCTGATGCCGAAGTGGCTGCGGACCGTAGCCGTGTTGAACCCGCTTTCGCTGCGAGCCATACATGGTCGCCCCCAACTTGCCAGGCCCTCACGTCATGACGGTAAGAAGGTGAAGATTGCAGCTTATGCGCTGCAGCGCATAAGCTGCATAATGCACAGTTCCGGATCATGCGCAGCAGGAACGCAGTTTCCCTTGAAACGGTGGGCAATGTGCGCTCCGGCTTGGCATAATCCGAGTCTGGTCAAAGCATGGCCAAGAACGCCAAGACCCGGTCGCTGGGTATGAATCTGCGGACGTTGGCGCCAGCGGGAGCCAGCTTTTGCAGAGCTTGCTCCTTGGTTGCCATGTCAGCTTCGATATAAACATGAGTGGTTTCGACGCTCTCATGGCCAAGCCACAGCGCAATAACGCTGATGTCGACTCCGGACTGAAGCAGGTGTGCCCCCGTCGTGTGCCTCACGGCATGCGGATGGATACGTTTACGGTTGAGACTCGGACAGTTAGCATGGGCGGCGGCCTGTTTCAGAATATAATCAACTCCGTTGCGCGACAGTCGTTGGCCCCGGGCACTGGGAAACGCCAGCGGGGTCGAGTTGCTTTCCAATTCGCGAAACCATAGTTTCAAGACGTGAGCGGTCTTGGGCCACAGGGGTACGTCGCGCCGCTTTCTTCCCTTGCCGAACAAGTGCACAAATGTGCTGCTTCCGAATTGCACGTGGTCTCGATGCAAGGCGGTGATCTCTGAGACGCGGGCTCCAGTATTGTAAAGCGTCAACAATAGCGCATGATCTCGGCGCCCTTGCCAATGGGCTTGGTCGGGCGCCGCTAGCAAGGCATCGATTTCTTCGCGCGTGAGCGACGGCACGAGTCGCCGATCCGTCCGCTTGACCGGAATTGCCAGTATCCGTGTTGCCATGCCGACAATTTCGGGATCGCACAACGTCAGCCAGCGAAAGAAGGAGCGGATAGCGGCCAGCCTGATATTGCGCGATCGGACGCAGTTGTGTCGATCTTTCTCAAGACTCTCGAGAAAGGACAGGATCACCGGCGCATCCAGTGCGGTGACTGTCAGCCGCGCCGGTTCCGTTTTCAGATGCTGGTGGGCATATTGAAGCAGCAGGCGAAACGCATCGCGGTAGCTGGACATGGTTTGCGGACTTACCTGCTTATGTTGAAGCAGGTGTTCAAGGAAAAACTTCTGCAACAGGGGACCGATTAAAGCGGATGATGATTTCATGTCTCACTCCCGGGGGTGGCGAAGTGTTGAAACGAGTCGCTCGCGGTCATTAAGAGCGCCGGGGTGGCAGTGAGGTACCAGTAACTTTCTGCGGGGCTGACATGGCCCAGGTAGACCGAGAGATTCGGCGCTAGATCCCTGACGGGTGCCCCTTGCTGGCACCACAAGGTCAGGCGTTCCACGGCAAAGTAGTGGCGAAGCCCGTGGATGGTAGGCATGCGCCCACCGTCCGCGGGGCGCATCCCCAATTCGCCCGTCGCGCGCACAAACCAGGACCGTAAGGTTCCGTAACACAGATGCTGGCGTCGCTCGGAAACGAAGAAGGCATGCGGGGGCCCCTCATATCCCATCCGCGCTCGCCGTTGGGCGTAGTGCCCGAGCTTATCCGCTGTGGTCGGATGCAGCGGCACGAGCCTCGACTTGTGGAATTTGCTCTCGCGAATCTCAAGCCTGGGAGGACCTGAAGCCAGCTCAACGTCGTCAATCTTCAAACGGATCGCTTCTCCCACACGTAGGCCCGTACTGGCCAGCAGTCCGAGAATTGTTTCGTAGGTATGGGGGCGCAGCGACCCGGCGGGTCCGAGGGTTGCTGCCATCTTGAGAAGATCGGCAATCTGCTCTTTGGAGAAGAGGTATGGATTTCGCCGGGGAGATTTTTTGAGCAGCCCCATGCCGGGAACTTCCGTGTCCGGGAAGTTTACTCGCAGATGCGTCAGGAAGCGGCGTGCCACACTCAAGCGGTAGGCCAGTCTGGACACTCCGTTGCGCGCTGACGTCGCACAGGCCCAATCGACGGCGGTTCGAGCCCGAATAGGGCCATCGTCGTGCCGGTCGATCACATACCGGATAAAATCCTGCAGGAGGCGCTGCAGAAAGTAATCCCGATACCCCAACGCCGACCTGACCGCGAGGTAGGTCTCCAATTGGCCCTCCAACTCGGTTGTCTTCATGGCGCATTCCTCGGCCACGGCAGCGACACACGGGACAAGGCGGCCAGATCCAACTTTGCGTAAATGGCGGTGGTCTGGAGAGAGGCATGACCCAAAACATCGGCAATCTCCTTGAAGCTCACTCCGCCCCTGAGCATTCCGGTTGCTGCCGCATGTCTAAAAAGGTGAGCGGCGGCTGGGGTTCGCAGAACGCCGGCGCGAGTCAGCGCACGCCGCGCGATCTTGCTGACCGTAGCCGAGTTATTGAGCGGACCAAACGGGGACACTACGTGCAGAAATACGGTTCGAGATGGACAAGGCGGGCGTCCGTGCTCCAGGTAGGCACACAACGCGGCGCCGACATCTTGCGATAACGGCAACCGACGTTCGCCGCGAGATTTTCCTGACCGGACGCAAAGATGGCCTTCCCTCCAGTCGATGTCATCCAGCGTCAGCTTGACGATCTCGCTGGCGCGCATGCCGGTGCGCGCGAGTAACAGAAGAATCGCATGGTTGCGTCGTCCTTTCGGAGTGTCATCCAAAACACTGGTCACGACGCGTTCGATTTCTGCTGCTGGCAGATATCGCGGCAGTTCAGCGTGTCTCCACCGCGGCATCTGCGGGATGGCGGTTTCCAAGCCAGCCCGAATGGCCCCCGCAAAGGTGAGGTAGCGTAACAGTGCGCGGATGGCGGTACCCGGCGCACTACGTCCGTTTCGCTTCAACCGCGAGGCTTCCCGTTGCACAAACATGGCCAGATCTTCGCCTCGCAACGATGACCAGACCGGCGCCGCCATCCCGCAAAACTCTGCGAGAAAACGGCCGGCAAAGAAGTAATATTTTTTGCGGGAGCCCAGCGCGAGCCCCTGAACCTGCGACAAATGGTCGTCAAAACCTTTAAGCCACTGGGTCGCACCGGTACAGAGGGATTCGGCGTGTTGCTGCCGTCCTTTAGCAAACGCAGGATTATTCATGAGCTTCTCCTTTCGACCACCATGGTCGTAAGGCAAAGCTACATCGGATTATGCGAAGTGAATAATACAGTCGGTTGCGCTACCGTACTAAATCTTCGAGGCTATCCGCCGAAAGCATTCCCAGCTGCGCATGATCCGGAACTGTGCATTATGCAGCCATACATCCGGACTTTGTGTGAGGCTTGCGCCTCTGTCCCTGATGGAATCCGCTGACCGGGCTCTAATCACGGAAACGTGCTGGATGCACGAAGGCTCGCCCAGAGTTCCCCGGTCACGGTCTGACCTGTCTTGCCATCACGTCATGATTGCCTGTGCAATCG
>DAHXOO010000095.1 GCA_027364845.1 Pseudomonadota bacterium
ATCGTTCACAGTCTCAAAGCATCACTGCGACTGCCGACGGCTCGACAAACTCTCAACAGACAGGAAACACCCAACGGCTGTCCCCTCTCCCCGCGGGAGAGGGCCAGGGTGAGGGGGATCGATCAATGCGCTATTGAAAATGAATGCCCACTTCCTCGATGAGAGCGCACTCCGAACGGGCGGGTCTGAGACCCGCCCCTACATTGAGTTGGAGCAGCTTGGCTAAAGCAGTGCATCTCCAATCGGCAGCGATCTTTTATTGCAAACTTTTGCCGCTGCCCGCCTGCTTGCCGGTTCGGTAGCCGGCACGAAAACCGCTGCGCCAGGCCTTGTTCATGAGTTCGGCATAATGCCGAGCGCTGGCTTCGTCCTGGCATTCCAGCAAGCTGTAACCCTCCGCATCCACCAGCCGATAACGGCCGTCGTGCGCCTCGATCCGGTAGACCACCTCATCACTGTCCATGGTCTGATCCTTTTGCATACTCTGATCGATCGCGTCCTGCAGCCGCGAGCGCCAGCCCGACACCGAGCAGCAGGATGACCTGCCATTCCAGATACAGGACCAGCACCCAGATATCATCCGTCATCTTGAACAGTGACTCCATCACTTGAAACACCAGACCGCCGAGCGTTCCGGCGCCGGTGATCATCACTACGAACTACACACGCCGCTGCGTGATGCGCCAAGCAAGCAGCGCGCCGAGCGCCCACCGCGCCCGCCGCCACATAGGGGGAACAGGCTGTCCATATTCGTACCCGAGCCCAATCGAGAGTCGCCAGCCGACCACAGTGAACACAACCAATATCAGCGCGGACCACACACCACGCAGCGTCGGTGCAACACGCAGATACTCGCCAAGACAACAGCACCAGGCCCAGCACGGCACGGCCGGCAGCACACCCGCGAGCAGACAGGTAGCGAGAAGTTTGGGTATTGGCATTGTTCGTTCTCGTTGCGAGTTGGCAGCAGTCGAGCGTTATTTCCGCAGGCGCATCCTACACCCGCGCCACACTTCGCATCTACACATGCGGAAATGCCGGGTTGTGCACGACTTCCCAGAGGAATCCATCAAGATCCGTGAAATAACCGGCGTAGCCACCCCAGTCAGTTGGCTGTCTAGGCTTCACGACAGTCGCGCCACCCTTGGTGACATGTGTGCATTAGTAAAAAGGTGACGGATCTATTAACATCAGAAGCCTAGCTCAGCCGGGCTTTGGTTATAGAAGGTAATTTGTAGGGATGGCACTCGAAGACCGTATCCGATCGCTGAGGGAGGAGGCGCGCAAGAAAAGAGCATCTCCCGTGCCCGATGCCTATCAAGGGGTGACCAAGGATCGAATTGCGGCGGTCCTGCGTGAGATCGACCGTTACACCGCCGATCAATGCGATGTCGTATTTGCGCTGCTCGATGACGAGCACGACAGCTGGTTCACGACGGCGCCCGCAGGAACCACGTTCAGTGCTGGCGCGAGCACGGCGCACATCGCCTGCCATGTCGGCATCCTGCAGCGCGGCGGTCGCAAGCTTGACCGTGAAGGCCGCGACTACTGGCTGAAACCCCTGTGGGAATTGGGAGCTGTTGAAAAGGTCTACTTCGACTCCAAGTCCAGGCGGTTTATCCAGGGCCATCCCGTCGCCAAATCATCCAGTTCCTCTTATCGGCTGGCTGACGACTTCAAAAACATCCTGAAAGCGCCCGATAAGCAATGGCATGGGATGCTGCATGCGTGGATCAATGAGGATCAAATCCGGCAACGTTTGGCCTTGCAGGCGCAGATGGTCGAGTCTTCGCGGAGTCTGGTAGACACCAAACACAGCGACCTTATCCGCGCCTGTTGCCAGCACTATGCACCGCGCTTCCTGCCAGGCTACGAGATTATTTACATCGACGAATCCGACGGCGACCGGATCAGCGAGCCGGACCATGACAACCTATACCGTGCCGGCATAAAGATCGAATTGCAAGACGCGATGCCGGATGTGCTGTTGTGGAATCCGAAGTCCGATCACCTATGGGTGATCGAGGCGGTCACCAGTGATGGAGAAGTAGATAATCACAAGGTCGCACAATTGACGGCACTGGCGAAGCGCAGCGGAAAGTCCGGCATAGGATTTACTACGGCATATCAGACTTGGAGTGAAGCGGCGCGGCGCCAAGGGCGTTATAAAAACATCGCCCCCGACACCTACATCTGGATACAGGAAGACCCGTCCAAGCACTACCTGGCACAGGCGTTTCCTTCAAAGTAAAGTGATCAGCGAAACAGCACTTGTTCGATGAGCACGTCGATACGTTCTTGTGTCGGCAGCTTGTGACGGACCCTGCTACCCAAGCGCTTTAGCTGGTCGATCGAAGGATACCGCAGACTGCGCAGGTCAGTGGCGTTGACCTGCGTATGCCCGCTGAACTGCCGAAAATATTGATCGACGATCGTCGAGTTCAAAAACACTGCCAGACCCTTGGCGATGTGCCTAGCCAGACCGCTACCGTTGATATGAAAATAGTTCAAGTGGTTTTCAAACCCCACACGCGCCGCCTTTATGCGCTGCGGGTCGTAGATTGCCGCAACGACGCGACGGCGCTCTTCCTTTGATGAAAAGCGTTTGACCAGCACATAGGTATCGTTCGGCACTAGCAAATCGGCGGTGGCCGCGTTGTCGGTGATTGCGTTTGGCTTGCGGCCTTCCATCTTGGGCCATGCCACAAAACCGTGTTCGAAATGGCCCGGATAGATCAACGGCGCAGTGGACTTGCCTGGATTCATCTTCAAAAAATCCGTCGCCCGAAAATCCACTACCCGGCCGGTGGACACCTGTATCCCGAGGTCTGCCAGCGAACACTTCAGGCTGCGCGCGCTGAGCGCGGTCGCGCCGTCTTCCTCCTGTGCCGCGATGTGAATGAACAGATCGGGATCATCCGGGTTAACCACCGCGTGTTGGTCAACCCAACGACGTTCGATGTTCGGATCGCTTGCGCAGGTACTGGACGATATCATCACCCGGTCGGATGTCTTCGCCTTCACGACATGAAAGATCACGTTCTCTTGCAGCACCTCATCGCCCTTGAACGCTTTGTTGCGGGCATGGAAGATATGGATGTGCTTGAGCGTCATGGTATCCAGCAGCAGCTGGCGGAACGGTTTGAAGTACGGCCCGTTGCAGAAGCTACGCGGGGTAATCGCGACCAGCTCGCCGTTTTCCTCCAGCAACCGGATGGCCAGTGCGACGAATGCCGCATACAGGTTGCTGGTCTCAATACCGACGCTGCGCAGCAGCTGGCGCGTCTTCGAGCTGCTGTTGATCTTGTGATACGGTGGATTAAGGATCGCACGGTTAAATCGCGGCTGGATCCGTTCGGAGAACAAATCGCCACGTAACATAGAGGTGGCCTCTTCAATGAAGTCCCCATGAAATACTTTGGCTGTAAACGGAATGCCAGCTTTGTTGCAGGCGTTCTTGCACAGTGCCTTGGTCTGTTCGAGATGCGGGAGCAGTAGCGGCTCAAGCTCATAGGCATTGGCGGTAATCGCGGTAGGTCTGCGCTTGCGGGCGGTGGCCTCTTCGATGAGCGCGGCGGTCAGCGAACCGACGCCGGCGCCGGCATCCAGCAGATGAATATCGCCCGAGAGATCATCGAACATCGCGGCCATAAGTTGCGCGACCGGCGTCGGGGTCATGAACTGTCCGAGCTTGCCGCGCTGGTCCGCATCAAGGCCGGCGTTCGCGGTAAGCCGGATGGCCTCCACGGCATCGACCAGCAAGCGGCCCGCGTCATGCTTGGGCGCGATCACGGTACGGTTGTCGAGTGGCTTGCCCATAGCAGCGGAATGCGATACCTCAACCAGCGGTGTGTGGTGTCTGTTCATTGCATAGTCCCTTATGCCGACTTCAAATCCAAAGTCCCGGAAGGCCGTATCCCACCTTCCACCATCAATGTCAACCACCATGCTGATACACGTACCAGCACGGTTGCGCCGATGGTAAATTCGATCTGTTCAAGTCAATAGCCCTTGAGATAAATCCACGGTACCGGGCGCGGCGCGCAGTCGTGCTTGGTGGGGTAATCGTAATGCCCGGCCCGTGTAGGGCGCAATAGCGAAGCAAGTGTATAGAGCAGTAATCGGGGATGTATCATGTATTCTCTTTCTAGCGAACTTCCAGAATTGGTCGTGGATTAACGATCAGACACCGCCTGTCAGGTGCACCCTACACCTACCCACAAACCTAAACATGCGGAAAAGCCGGATTGTGCGCGACTTCCCAGAGGAATCCATCAAGGTCCGTGAAATAACCGGAGTAGCCACCCCAGTCTGTCGGGTGCCCGGGCTTCACGACAGTCGCGCCGAACGCGGCAACATGTTGCAGCAGTGCGTCCACCTCGGCCGGAGAGCGCACATTGTGGGCCAGTGAAAACCCGGCAAACCCGGTGCCCTGTGCTGACACTCCGGCATCCGCCGCGAGACTTTCCCGCGGCCACAATGCAAGCCAGAGTCTGCCAAGTTCGTAGAAGGTAATCGAGGGCGGCCTCTTGAGACTGGGCAGGCCAAGACACTCTACGTAGAAGCGCGTGGCTCTTGCAAGATCGGCGACGCCGAGTGTGGTGACGCTATGCGTGGTTCCATTGCCAACTCCCGTCACGATGCCCGCATCAATCGCGCCTGTACCAGCGCGACTTTCATGGCCTCTTCGTCGATGATCTCGGGGATCATGGGATAAGGATCGAGCAGTTTTTCCGGCTGCCGGCAAGCGGCCTGCTCCAGGCGCAGGCGGGTGGCGCGCGTCAACGGTTGATGGGCCAGCAGTTGCGCGGCGTTCCAGTCGTGGTATTCGCTGATCAGTATCTCGTCCTGCGCATTGTCCCACCGCTCATCAACCAGCAGTTCCGGAAAGGCCGTGCGCGGTAATGTTTGTCCGACCCGCTCAGCGGCGACGCGCAATCCGCCGTAACCGGTGCCGCTGCCATCGGGATGGCGTTCGAACCATTGCGCACTCGGCAACGGACGTGCGGCATTGTTGACAAGACGCTCCAGCACATCGCGATGCCGCAACGGGTGCGCGGACGGGTGGCGCCGGGCTTCCAGCGGCTGGAGCGATTGTGCGACGAAGCTGTTGTTCTCGAGCAGGAACGGATACCAGCTCGGATCCTCGATCTTGCTCATCTCGCGCTCCCAACGCCGCGTCTTGAGCAGCGCCAAGGGCAGTCCGGTCTCTTTGCGCAGCAGCCACAACTCGAAATGGTCCCGCATCGGGAAAGGAATCTCGGGGTGATGACGCAATGCGGCGTTTATGTCGCCGCCGTCCGCGACCGGCGTGTCATTTTCATAATCATCCCAAATACCGGTAAGTCGATAACGGCCATAGGCATTGACGCTGCGCACTTGCCACTTTTTCCCTGTCGTGGAATAGGCGCAGGCCGTACCTGCATCGATCACCTGGATCACGCCAAGGTAGGGACTCAAGCGACGCAGGCTGTAGTGCTCGGCCATCGTTACTCAGTTTGCACGCTTTGCGTTGGGCATCATGCCGTGTTGAGAGCGCGAAACTCAACGTGACCGGGCGTGTTACGATACATCCGCCGACAAGGTCGGAATCAACCAGCTATTGCCGGTGCTCGCCGCCAGCACTTCGGCCGCTTCCGGACCCCAGGAACCGGCCGCATAATTGGGAAAATCCGCGGCGCTGTCGCCGGCCCAGGCATCCAGCACCGGCATCAGCACGCGCCATGCGGCCTCCACCTGATCGGCGCGCATGAACAATGTCTGATCGCCGCACAACACATCCCACAACAGCGTCTCATAGGCATCCGGCGATTGTACCTTGAAGGCCTGTCTGTAACTGAAGCGCATATCGACCAGGCGCATGCGCAACTGCGCGCCGGGCTCCTTGGCCATAAACTTGAGCACGATGCCCTGCTCGGGTTGCATCTGTATCACCAATCGCGCGGGCTGCGCGTTGAGGCCGCTGGATGCGGGGAAAGCGCGGTGCGGCACCTCGTGAAAGCGCACCGAAATTTCCCAGACGGCGGCGCTCATCCGTTTGCCGGTGCGCATGTAGAAAGGCACATCCTGCCAGCGCCAGTTATCGATATAGAGTTTGAGTGCCGCGTAGGTTTCGACATTTGACTGCGGATCGACGCCGGGCTCCTCGCGATAGCCGGGCATCTTCACCCCTTCGATCCAGCCCGCACCGTATTGGCCGCGCGTGGCGAATTCACCGACAGCATCACGCGGAATCGGCCGCAGGGCGCGCAACACATCGAGCTTCTTGTTGCGAATATCGTCGGCATCGTAGGAAACCGGCGGTTCCATCGCGACGACGCACAACAACTGGAATAGATGATTCTGCACCATGTCGCGCAGTGCGCCGGCACGATCGTAATACATCGCGCGGGTACCCAGCCCTTCCGCCTCCGCCACGGTGATTTGCACGTGATCGACGTTGCGGCTGCCCCACAGGCGCTCGAAAATATTGTTCGAGAAGCGCAGCACCAGCAGGTTCTGCACGGTCTCCTTGCCGAGGTAGTGATCGATCCGGAAAATCTGCGTCTCGGCGAATACCGCGCCCACCTCGTCGTTGATGGCCCGCGCGGAGGCCAGATCGTGCCCGATCGGTTTCTCCAGAACCACGCGGCTGGCGGGGCTCA
>DAHXOO010000096.1:0-844 GCA_027364845.1 Pseudomonadota bacterium
CTGCCTCCTGCGTCCTTACCGATTCATTTCATTCAGGTTTTTGCCGATGAGAGGGGGAAATGTCTGGAGAACTTCAGCTTAATAAACACTCGATCGCGGCAATGCTAGCAGCTGGCATTGCCGGGTCACGCGCGGATCCTGTTCGGCCCCGGGGAAGCACGATCGGACGGGCCTGGACCGGGCACTCGTAAAAAAATTCTCCTCGACTGCTAGGATGCCAATCTTCGCCGACAACGCTCCCCGGTCAGGGATAGGGGTCAGCGCCTGAAGTGGCTTTCCGGAATATGCCCGCAGCTTGCTCGATCAGCGACCTTCGCCGTTGTGTGACCTTTCGCGGGAGGACCTGATATCTGGCGGGTCGTCCTCTCGCCTTGGGCAGCCTCTAGCACCGCCTTGGCCTTGAACCGGGAGTGTAGTTACGAACGCATCTCGCCCAAGTGGTTTCTGCTCCCTGCGCATTCATTGATAGGCGCGAACGACCCTTGAAGCCAGTGCCCAGGAATTGAATTGTATTTCTTACGGCTGGGAGACGGCGGAGCTATGCGCAACGGTCTGCTCGACAGTATCCACGAGTTTGCGCACCGGTATTCGCCGGACTGGCCGGCCTGTGGCGAGAATAGGCGCCGGTGTTTCCTGTCAATGCATCCTCGCGGCCCGGACCGAGGTTGCGCCATATGGCTGGTCGTACCGGCCAATGCCAACCTGGGGAACGCTGATCGGCTAGGATCGACGCACACCGCGATCCCGCCAAAGGGGGCCCGCTGTCAGCAAGTCGTGGTAACAGACCACGGGGACGGCTGCAGCCGACCGGCCTTCGCTCTGGTGACCCGCACAGCTGGGGCCG
>DAHXOO010000096.1:854-6569 GCA_027364845.1 Pseudomonadota bacterium
CACGGAAATCCGACTGCAACCGTGGATTGCAGTCGCACGTCCCCGCCGGACCAGACTGTCAGGGAACGATCAACAACACCTTGACAGTGCGATCCAACACCTTGCCGTCGACATAACCGAGGCCATTGGGATGACTGGCAACCCAGCGCTTCACTGCCTCGTTGCCACCAACGTTTTGAGGCGGCTGACCCTTGCCCGAGAAAATGAGCTTTGACCAATAGGACTTAATCTCGACTGGACCCATCCCGACTACCTTGCGGTAGAACTCGGCGCGCACCGGACTGTGCCTGTACTGATCTACGGCAACAACCCTCCGGCCATCGGGAAACTCGTCGGACTTGCCAAGATAGATCATGGCGACGTCGGCTGCACTGATGCCCTCAAGCGGATTGGCAGGATTTCCAATGATCGCAAGCGCAGCATTGGCCACGTTCATCGCTCCGGAAAACCCCGCTATGACGAGCAGGAGTACAGCGAGCTTCTTCAGTAGTCTTACCATTTGTCCGAATCTCCTAGAACACGAGGTCGAGGGCAACGCTGTAAATCATCACGTGGCTCTTGCCCGCGGGCAGAGGCCCAATGAGCAACCCGCGTGTTCCGTTCAGCGGTTTAACGTCTTCTGCCTCAAACTTTATGTCGGCCCCAGTGCCGAGCTCGTAGCGTATGCCTCCCGTCACGGAGCTCTGCTCAAGTGGTGTGCCATATCCTGTCGTAAAGGGGTTGCCACCATTCGGGGGGTTGTTGTTATCTTCGAGCTTGGCAAAAGTTACATTGGGCAGGAACTTGCCGATGCGGTAACCGAGAGTCGTATACCAGCCCTTTTGGTCCGGGAAGGCTGCGTTGGCACCCTGCTCGATCCGGCGCTGGAAATATTCGGCATACAGCACGACGTTCATCCAGTCCATGCTGCCACCTACACTGGAGAACGTCGCTGTCTTGTTGGTGACGTTGAACGCCGGTGCGCTGACCAGGGTCTTAAGGTAGCCCGCGCGCAGCGTAAAGGCGTTGGTGCCGCCGCTCACGTTAATGCCGTACATGCTGTCGGCAGTGAAACTCGTATAAGCGATGGTGCCCGCAGGCGACGGCACAACATTGTAGTACGGCGGGGGAGCTGGGTTGGGCTGAATTTGTGGCACCCCGCCAACGACTTCCTGCGGAACCAACGCCTGCCCGCCCGAACTCGCGCCGTAATAAGGTTGCAACAGCAGCGAGAACCGGCCTAAATTGAAGCGGTAGAGCATGTCCACGCCGTTCATCGTCGAGATCGGATTGGAGTAGTAAACCTCCTGCGGCGGACGTATCCACGGATAGGCGTAGCCCACTTCAATATAATCAGAAATGAGGAAGGTCGTAAGTTTCAGCTTGCCGGCACGAATCGCCAGCGGGTCTGTCAAATGGTAGGTGACAAACGCCCAATTGGCCTTCATGGCGTAGTCATTATTGTCACGGGCACGCGACAACAACTGTCCAGTGAGATCCACCTTGGAATTGATCTTGGCGGATATCTGCAGGCCAAAACGACTGTCGTTGGTGAACCCAACCTTGTTGGCGATGTTCCCGTCCTGACTCACCAGACCGCGACCGGGTGCCACCGTGCAAGGAGTGTTGCCTAAACACGGTGCCGTGTCGGCGTACGTCGCGCCGGCAGTGAGAAAACCGTTCACTCGGACTCCCTCTACCCCAAACACCTGACCAGCGCTGAGGATCGACAGCACCCCCAATGCGCTAACTAACCATTTCTTCATCGGATGATCCCCTCACAGTTTGCGGAGAATTTTTGGCTCTTGTTATGCCGTCCTAAGCAACCGGAATAGGCACGATTGCAGCCAACGCGGACCCCACTTCGCAATCCACTGTTTTTACTATAGTCCGGTACCAGTGCGGTGCAAGGAACCCGTAAACCGGCCCCGCGTGCCCCGACCCCGGCCGGCTTTGAAACCATACTGCGGCCACCCGGCCGCGGGAGGCGGCGCCGGACCCGAAGCGCAGGCAGCACGCCACAGATCATGCAATGCGCGTTGCCTAATACAAAACACTTTGCGAGGCGAATGGGTCACCCAAATGCCGGGGATACACCGCCTACTTCGAGGTACTCGACGGCCTGACCAGCACCTTCAATCACCGCAAACCCTCCCGCTCCCGCGGAAATGATCGTATGCGAACCTCATCGCTTCGAGCAGGTACCGATCCAGATCGATGGCGGTGGTATACGCCGTCCAGACAACCGATGGCACGCACGGGATCATCATTGATGCCTTTTGCGTCCATGTCGACCCGAAACTGGACAAATTGATCACCACCGGCCAGATGCGCCAATACAACCACTCTAGCCGAACATAGCTGTCCTGCCCCTTGCAAAACTGGACCGGACGGCAGCAGGTTTTCATTGGCCAGGGCATAGCACAGAAATGGGGCTTTCGCCAGGAACTGAGCCATACGGAAGCAGGGCACCACTTGTCCGCTGGAGGTGGCTGATCGTCTGACTCAGGTGTCTGGATCAGCATCTGCGTGCCATATTTGATGCGAGGATCAACCCCAACCCGGCTTCACTGATCACCCCAGGTACGCATGGCTGGGGTACGTTAGCTAAAGGACGAAAGCGTGAGCATCTTCTATAAGGACTGTCCCCAATGTACGGCCACTCACGCTGCAAATGCGATCCGCTGTGGTTGTGGCTATTTCTTTGTCCCCGAAAACGAAGCGGGTCCGGAATTAAGCCCGGAGCTGCGCGCCCAGGAAGAGAAGCTCTATGAGGCCTATCTTGCAGCACGACGCAATCAAACCGCCGAGGCCTTGACGGCCGCACGCGTTGCAGCAGCCCGAGTCCCGGGGAATGCCCAGGCTGCCGAACTGCTGGCAGAGGCGGAAGCGGCCTTGAATGCGGCGGAAACAGAACTCGACACCCAGAAAAAAAAGAACTCCGAAGCCCGCAGATTGGTCGAGGCGGCCGAAGCCACCGCAGAGGGTCTCAAGACTACTTCCACCAACAGCCAGACAGTGGAACCTGCCGCCGAGGCCATTCTGACCCCGAATTCTGCTCTAACGCTCGCCCAGGACCCGGACAGCATTGCCACCAAACCTGCCAGGGCTGGTGCGCGGTCCGCGGACGAAGCGCCCTTCAAAACTGGCAAAACCGCTAGAATCACCCCGCTAGTTGTCGAACAGGGTCCCGCCAGCGCCCGAGCGAAAGCCGAGGCACGCGCCCAGGTTAAGGCCCAGAAAACAGCGCGAGCGGCACTCGCCAAAGCGCGCGCCGAGCAGATCGCCAAGGCTGAGGTCGATAGCCGAGCACATCAGCTCGCTCAGGCCGAAGAGGCACTCAGACTGGCTCAGACCAAAGAGGCGTTCAGGCTAGCTAAGGCCAAAGAGGCGCTCAGACTTGCTCAGGCGGAGGCCGACGACCGATCAGTGCAGGCAGCCCGCGTCCAGGTCGAGGCGCAACAGGCAGCACGGGAAGACAAGGAAGCGCTGACAGTGTCGATCGCGGAGCAGGCACAGCTTATTCGGCATGAACTGGCTGAACAGGCATTCCGCGCAAAGCAGGTCGCCAAGGCGGAGCATGCCCTGGCTGCCGCCAAGGCTGAACAGCTCATTGGACAAACCGAGGCCGGCGCGGCGTTTCGGGCGGCGCAATCGGCACGCGCCGCGCAGATCGTCGCTAACGTCAAGGCTGCGGATTCGAAGGAATGCCCCAGCTGCACCGCCACCGTAGCGCTCGTCGTCAGGGCGTGCCGATGCGGATTCACTTTTCCCATGGGATCCACTGAACTGCCGGCGCTGACGCTCAGTGCGGGTGAACTTGCCGAGCTGTTCGGCACCCCGCCGTCCTGAACCTAGAGGCAGTACACCGGCACAGACGTCATTCCGCTGCCGCCGGCATTCGCTTCTGCGGCGTGAAAATGCATCGTCAGGTCGCGGCCAATACCTCGAGCAGCTGGTTCAAGCGTTGCACAAAACCTGCCGGGTCGTCGAGCTGCCCGCCTTCGCTGAGTAGTGCCTGATCGAAAAGCAGGCGACTCCAGTCGGAAAAGCGGCCGGCATCATCCTCGGACTTGAGCCTGACAACCAGGGGATGTGCGGGGTTGATTTCCAGAACCGGCTTGACTGATGGGCCGTTCTGACCAGCCGCCTTGAGCAGGCGTTCCATGTTGACGCTGATATCCTGTTCACCCGTCACCAGACAGGCAGGCGACGAGGTCAGACGGTGGGTGACCCGCACGTCTTTCACGCGCTCGCCGAGCGCGTTCTTGATTCTGTCCACCAGTTCCTTGAACTGGGTCACCGTCTCCTCCTGCCGCGCTTTGTCTTCCTTGTCCTCCAGATCGCCAAGGTCTAAGTCGCCCTTGGTCACGGACTGCAGCCGCTTTCCATCGAACTCGGTTAGATTGGTGACCACCCATTCATCGATGCGGTCATGCATCAGCAGGACTTCGATGCCCTTCTTGCGGAAGATTTCCAGGTGCGGACTGCTTTTTGCGGCGATGAAGCTGTCGGCGGTGATGTAATAAATCCTGTCCTGACCCTCCTTCATGCGCGCCACGTAGTTGCCGAGAGAAACATCCTGCGCGTCAGTATCCGTATGGGTGGAGGCGAAACGTAGCAACCTCGCGATACGTTCACGGTTGCCATAGTCTTCCACCACGCCTTCCTTGAGCACCCGGCCAAACTCTCTCCAGAACACAGCATATTTTTCGCCGTCCTTCTGTGCAAGATCATCAAGAAGGTCAAGTACCTTTTTCACCGAGCCGCCACGCATGGCATCGATGTCCTTGCTGTGTTGCAGGATTTCACGCGAGATGTTCAACGGGAGATCGTTGGAGTCGACCACACCGCGGACAAAGCGCAGATACGCGGGCAGCAACTGCTCCGCATCGTCCATGATGAACACCCTGCGCACGTACAGCTTCACGCCGTGGCGCTTGTCTCTGTCCCACAGATCGAACGGAGCACGCTGCGGCAGGTAGAGCAATGAGGTGTATTCCTGCTTTCCCTCCACATGACTGTGGATATATGCCAGTGGCGACTCGAAGTCGTGCGCCACATGCTTATAGAACTCTTCATATTCTTCCGCGGAAATCTCGCTGCGCGAGCGCGCCCAAAGCGCGGAGGCACGGTTGACGATCTCATCTTCTGCCTTCTCCTCGTTCTCGCTCTCCTTGTGCATGCGGATCGGGAGGGTAATATGATCGGAATACTTGCGAATGATGTTGCGCAGCCGGTAAGGATCCAGAAACTCCTCCTCACCCTCGCGTAGATGCAGCACCACTTCCGTACCGCGGGCAGGCCGTTCGAGCGTCTCCAGCGTATACTCCCCCTTGCCGTCAGATTCCCACCGCACCCCGTGCTCCGGCCCGAGGCCAGCGCGCCGCGTGTACAACGTCACCTTGTCGGCGACAATAAACGTCGAGTAGAAACCAACCCCAAACTGGCCGATCAGGCGCAGGTCTTTGGCGCGGTCTCCGGTGAGCGAAGCCAGGAACTGGCGGGTACCGGACTTGGCGATGGTCCCAATATTGTCAACGACTTCCGCGCGACTCATGCCTACGCCGTTGTCCGAAACCGTCACAGTCCGCGCCTTCGAATCGAATTGCACCTTGATCCCCAAATCGGTGTCGCCTTCGAACAGGCCGTCATCGGTCAGGGCTTCGAAGCGCAGCTTGTCAGCGGCATCCGATGCGTTGGAAATCAGCTCACGCAGGAAAATCTCCTTGTTGC
>DAHXOO010000097.1 GCA_027364845.1 Pseudomonadota bacterium
GTAATGCCAATTTGGCGAAATGTGGATCGCCATCCCATTTTCGCAAATGATTTATCCTAAGTCCGACAGGCTCCTAGTGTGGTGTCCCAATGACGGCTTTACAATGAGCAATCTTCTCCAAAATGTCATTGACCTTCTTCGTCCAAACGAACGGTTTGGGATTTTCGTTGTTCACTCGGATGAACTCTTCAATCGCGGCGACCAGTTCTGGGACGCTCCGGAAAACCCCGCGGCGGATGCGTTTGCGCGTGATTTCACCGAACCACCGCTCGACCAGATTCAGCCAGGACGAACTCGTCGGTGTAAAGTGCAGATGGAAGCGGGGATGCTTTCCGAGCCACGCCTTGACCTGGGGATGATTGTGCGTGCCGTAGTTGTCCAGGATCATGTGGATGTCCAATCCCGCCGGCACACCACGGTCGATTTGTCGCAGGAATTTCCGAAATTCGATATTCCGGTGTCGGGGGGAGCAGGAGCCGATGACCTTCCCTTCCAGCACGTTGAGCGCCGCGAACAGGCAAGTGGTCCCGTGGCGTTTGTAATCATGGGTCATGGTCCCGCAACGGCCTTTCTTCATCGGCAACCCCGGCTGCGTCCGGTCCAGGGCCTGTATCTGCGACTTCTCGTCCACGCACAACACCACGGCTTTGTCCGGCGGATCCAGGTAAACGCCGATGACATCCGTCAATTTCTCCACGAACCGTTTATCCTTCGAGAGCTTGAACCCTTCCACCCGGTGCGGTTGGAGACCATGGGCATCCCAAATGCGGTGAATGGTGGATTTGCCGACGCCTTGCGTGGCGGCCATCGTGCGCGTGGACCAGTGCGTCGCGTCGAGTGGCGTGGTGTGCAGCGTGGCCTCCACAATGGCCTTCACCTGTTCCGCGGGAAGCGTTTGCGGACTGAGGCCATGCGGTGCATCCTCGGCGATTCCCGGTGGCCCCAGCTCTTCGAAACGTTTTCGCCATTGGATCACCGTCGGGCGAGACGTGGACAGTTGGGAGGCGATGGCGTTGTTCGATACGCCCTGGGCCGCCAACAGACAGATGCGTGCCCGCAACACCGTTCTCTGCGGCGTGGTCTTGGCTCGCACCCAGGCTTCCAGCGTGATCCGCTGTTCGGCCGACATCTTCAGGGTTCCGGCTTTTTCCCACATGCCCTACCGTATACCATGGCATGGACATATTGTAAAGATATTACTGGGACACTACACTAGATACACAGCCGTTCCGCGGGATGCGGGTATGTTGCTGTTCCGCCAATGAAAATCGCGCCCTCGTATCTAGGCGCTGTCAAAGTCGGGACAGAGTCCAAAACAATACCTTTATCGATCAGCGGTGTACCCCCCTACTTGCTTTATTTAACAATGTCTTACGATACACGCTGATACCGCAAATACCCCTGAATATTCTACTCAGTGGAGCAAATTTGGAGCAAAATTTGGCCAGCGCCGAAGCCAGGCCAACAGCCGGCAACCCATGCCATATTGGATGCCTTGCAACTTCTTTCTATGGTGCGCGCGAAGTGGTTATTCCGGGCCGGGTTCATCACTTTGTCAGACTGTCTGTGAAATCGGGGGAAGTTCATACTCAAGAAAAACCGCAGTCGTGACAATCGAGCTACACCGCCGCTGAGCCACCAGCGCCAGCACCCGATTGCTGGCTCCCAGCTGACTGCGCAACGCGGCCGCCAGAACCGAGATATCGAGCGCTACTCGCATGGACTGATGATTAGTGATATCCCATAGGATGTATAGGGTTAGCACTTCGCCACGTTCACGCACAGACAGATCCGTGCTCGAAGCACGAGGGTACGCTCGATCAGATCTTCAAACGTCTCTTGTCCTGCGAAATGTGGATCATCGACGACTGGGCGGCCGTGTCGATGAACCGCGAGATCGCCGAAGAGGTATTTGATCTCATTGATCGGCGCAAGTACAGCTCGGGGCTTGTGCTGACGTCCAATCGTGCTGTCGAAGAATGGGGAGATCTTCCCGAACAGTGTGCTTGCCAACACCACCATCGACTGAGCTCAAGGTGGCTTGCTCACTTCAAACCCGTGGCACCCGGCAAGTTATGCCGGTGGCCGATCAGGTCGGCAGAACTTTGACGTGTCCGGCGGCGCCATAGTCGAGAATCTTCTTGTCGTAAGTGACGAGCACAGCGTTCTCGCTGCGGGCGGTGGCAACCAGCAGGCGATCCGCCGGATCGGGGTGAAAATCCCCGGGCAAGCGACAACTGTCGATGACTGTTCGGGGGCGATCTAGGCCGATCAGGCGGATGTCGGGGCGATCCAGGGCACGTTCGACCCAGGCCTCCACTGTCATGGGCAGGCTCAAGCGATGCTTCGCCTCCAGCAGGGCAACTTCCCAGACAGAAATGATCGAGATGAGCAGTGGTTCGTCTGTGCTGGCTTGCTCCAGCGCTTTGCGTGTGCTTGCCTTGATTTTTTCAGGTGTGCCAAAAGCCAGCCAGAGCCAGACGTGGGTATCCAGGAGCAGACCACCCATTTCAATCCTTTTTCTTGGGCTTGAAACCGGTATAGAGGTCGTCCTCTTCTCCGGTTTCGGCAGCAAAGGGTTCATGGGGTACATCCACGATGTCGCCCAGAATCTGGCCGGTGTTTTTCATGTAGCCGAACAGGCTGGTCGGTGTTTCGCGCTCAATGGGCACCAACTTGGCCATGGGTTTGCCGCGTTTGGTGATCACCAGCGGTTTGTGGGTGGTGGCAACTTGGTCGATCAGTTTCAGACACTTGGATTTGAACTCAGCGGCATTGACACTCATGGCGGCTCCTTCATGACCAGTTGATATGGTCATGTTAGTCGTCTCTTTAATTGAATGCAACCCAAGTGCTGGACTGGAAACTGGACTCAGGCTTGCCAAGAAGTTCAACAGCGGAAAGCCGGAGCTCGTATCGGGCGGTGCGGATGGTTGCCTTGGCCGGGGTGTTGTCCATGTGTCGTTCCATCAAATAAGGTGATGTGGGTATATGGACGAACTGGGAAATAGGCACAGTGGGATGTGGAACCAGTCAAGGCAAAGCCGAGACGTGCTCAAGGTGCTCAGCGCCACCCCGTGGCGCTTGCAGAATTGAGTGCGTGTCTCGCCGCTGCGCGAAAATACCCGGATCAGCGCACGCCATTTGCTGACACTGCGCCGGTCTTGCTTGTTGCCGGTGGTGGTGGGTATCGATGCCGCAGTCGTCATTGTCGTGTCTCCTCGTTGCTGATTCAGTACGCGACTTCGGGAGATATTAAAAGAACGGCCTGGTTTGGACGGTTACGTCTGTATGGCCTTCGATTCAAAAATCGAACACACTTTCAAGCAGGCGGTGAACCACATCGGAGCTCTGGCCTATCACCTTTGGATGCAAAAGATGAAGCGGCGGCGGCAAAACGGCAACCAGTACCTGCATCGTGAACCGCTCGACTACCACAACGACATCCAGCGCAAGATCAACGTTTATCATGCCTTCACTGGGACAAGCGGATCGGATCGAGGCCTGTCTGGCCATCGATATGGTGGTGGCTTGGCGCATATACTATTTGATCAAGCTTGGCAGGGAAGTCCCGCAGGCACCTTGTACGGTGTATTTCGAGGAGGCCGAGTGGAAAGCGCTGATGGCGTTCACAACGAACAACCCTGTTGCGCTAACCCAGCCGCCCACCTTGCGTGAAGCCATCCGCCGTGTCGCCAGTCTCGGCGGGTTCCTCGGGCGCAAAAGCGACGGCGAGCCGGGAACCCAAACCCTGTGGATCGGTTTGCAGCGACTCGATGACATCGTCACCCTGTGGCGTGTAATGACTGATGCGACACACACGACCGTGTCCAGCAGAATCGATACTGGGTAAAGATCTGGGCTTAGCCGGGGGCTTACCTCTGTGAGTTAAGTCCGACAGGCTGCTAGTATAACCGTCAACATTTTCATGGATGAGTCTCTGTGATTCGGCTCTGGTTGTTCGTGGTGGTCTGTTGTAACACGAGACACAGGGCGCCCATGATCGGCCGGCCGATGGTCAAGTAGGTGGGCCAAGGCAAAACAAACGCCATCAGAAGACGCATCGCTATCCTCCACCATTAACGGCACGGGATGCCAAGTACCGCCATCATGCCCTCGCCACGCACCACCCAGCTGCTACGGCCCTGCGGATCCACGTCCGCAGTAATCTGGCCTCCGCACCGACGGTCCAGACCCCGACGTAGCGGGTGGAGCTACCAGCCGGGGGGGATACCCGTACAGGTAACGGCCGGAGAGATCCAAGCGTACAGTGCCGCTAGGTTTGATGTGCAGACCGTGCCGATCGCTAAGGTCAAATAAGAACGTGTCAATGGATCGTGCCCACCGCATTCTGAAAAGCGTCTTCGGCTACAGCGAGTTCCGCCATCATCAGGCCGATGTGATTGCGGCCCTGCTTGCAGGCCGGGATGTCCTCGCACTGATGCCGACCGGTGGCGGCAAGTCCCTGTGTTATCAAATCCCGGCGCTACTGCGCGAAGGCACTGGCATCGTGGTCTCACCATTGATTGCCTTGATGCAGGACCAGGTGGATGCGCTCAAGCAATTGGGCATCCGTGCCGCTTTCCTCAACTCCGCTCTGGGTGCGGCTGACCAGCGACACACCGAGGCCGCGCTGCTGGCAGGAGATTTGGATATCCTGTATGTGGCACCCGAGCGGCTGCTGACGGAACGCATGCTGGACCTGTTGGATCGGGCGCCGGTCGCCCTGTTCGCCATTGACGAGGCCCATTGCGTTGCTCAGTGGGGACATGACTTCCGCAAGGACTATCGGCAGCTTTATGTGCTGCATGAACGTTACCCAACGGTCCCGCGAATAGCATTGACCGCCACCGCCGATCCGCGTACCCAGGTTGAGGTGATCGAGCAACTTAAACTGCAGGAAGCCGCGGTTTTCATCGACAGCTTCGATCGGCCCAATATTCACTATACGCTGAGCGAGGGGCAAAATGGTCGCGAGCAGTTGTGGCGATTCCTTGAGCGCACACACCCGCGCGATGCCGGGATTGTCTACTGTCTATCGCGTAAAAAGGTGGAAGACATCGCGCTGTGGTTGCAGGCGAAAGGCCGCGCCGCCTTGCCCTATCATGCCGGACTGGCGGATGAGACGCGCCGCCTGAATCAGCAACGGTTTTTGCGCGAAGAAGGGTTGATCATGGTCGCGACAGTCGCCTTCGGCATGGGCATCGACAAGCCCGATGTGCGCTTCGTGGCACACCTCAATCTGCCTAAGAGCATCGAGGCCTATTACCAGGAGACCGGACGCGCAGGACGGGATGGCGCGCGCGCCAGCGCCTGGATGGTTTATGGTCTGCAGGACGTCATCACTTTGCGCCAGTTCGTGCAGCGAACCGACGCCGCCGAGCAGTTCAAACGGATCGCGCACCACAAGCTGGAGGCCATGCTCGGTCTGTGCGAATTAATCAGTTGCCGGCGTCAGGCACTGCTCGCCTACTTTGGTGAGACACTGGGCGAGCCCTGTGGCAACTGCGACAACTGTACCGAGACACCTCAGACGTGGGATGGCACGCTCGCGGCGCAAAAGGCGATCTCTTGTGTATATCGCACGGGCCAGCGTTTTGGCATCAACTACGCCGTCAACGTGTTGATCGGGAAGGATGATGAACGCATCCGGCATAACCGCCATGACCAACTCAATATTTTTGGGATAGGTGTTGAGCATAGCGCCGCGGAGTGGCGCGGCATTTTCCGCCAGATCATTGCTCGGGGCTATCTCGACGTGGAGCTAGAGGGTCATGGCGCGCTCATGCTCACCGATAAATGCCGTCCGCTCTTGCGCGGTGAGGCAACCCTTGCGCTGCGCAAGCCAAGCTTGCCGAAGGAGCGTAAGGAAAAGTCCGGCAGCAAGGTGCCGACCCTGGGCACTGGTGACAAGACCCTGTTCGACGCCTTACGGGCCGTGCGGCTTGATCTCGCGAGAGACCATGGGGTCCCGCCCTATGTCATCTTTCACGACACCACCTTGCAGGAGATGGCCCGTACGCGCCCGGCCGACCTCGAACAGATGCACCATATCTCTGGAGTCGGTGAGCTAAAACTTAAGCGGTATGGATTGCGATTTATCGAGGAGATCGCAAAATACCCGTGGAAGCGCGATTGAAGCGGGCCGGTACGCCCTCGGACGAGAAGTGTGGCCACGGAATCCCGCGGGTTACTGACGCCGCTGCCCCTGTAGCGGGGCTATGGCAGTCGTGGCGAGACTTCAGGGCGTTCTCGCGGTTATGAAGGGTCGGTAGCAGCGGTTGCGTGGGTGTTAGCCGCAAAGGTCCTTTCTGGGCGATTCACCCAGCGCGTCGGCGTGCGTGTCGCCGCAGGGTCCCGCTATGCCGGTGGGTGCTCATCAGCAACAAAGTATATGTATCTCCTTGTTACACAAGTGTTTATATGCTGGACATGGC
>DAHXOO010000098.1 GCA_027364845.1 Pseudomonadota bacterium
CGTCATCACCACGCAATGTCTGTGTGGCGCCGCTCCCTGCTAAGTTCCTGCGTTGCGCACAGCGACGGCTGGGCAGGCGAACCCATACCGGCCTAGACCCAACACGGGTGCTCCCTATGACTCGGAATAGCTGTCGCGTGTCAGCCGGACAGGCCCAACTTCCACCATCGACGTTTCCGGCATGACACCGGAGCACTCGATCGGCTGTGAAGCGACCCCCCGATCAAGGGAACAATGGCACCGGCACAGATTGTGATCTGCATGGGCGATGCAACCCGCCCAGGTTGTTGTTTGCGATCAGGCATTCCGTATGGACCGGGGCTCCCACATGCGGCCTTGGAACTATGATTGGTGTATCTCACATACCACTGGTGGTTACAAGCGCCCAGCTGACACCGGGGCGGCGTCAGCACCCGTGGGACACATAGTTGGAATATTTTCCCCGGGTTATCCGTCACCTCCCGCCACCTGGCGGACGAAATCGGTGTAAATATTGGATTTCTTTGCGTTCAGGAGAAAATTAGTCACGGAACGATCGCATCCCCGCTGAGACAGACGAAGAAGATATCCTGACGTTCATCCTCCCAAAGCAGAGTCACGGATGTTGGGATTGCTCTATACCGTAAATTATATGTAGTGCGGTATTTCCTCTCCTGCATGCGGCAGAAGACCCGGTGACCAATAGGGGAAACTCACCTCGAATCAACCCCATACTGTCGATATGATCGCTGCATGGACAAGTCTGCGCAGAGCGGGCTCTATAAATATGGAATAGGGGGAATACTGAAGTTCGATATACTGGTACTGGTACTCAATGACCCCGCCCCGGTTTTGCATACATCGGATTCTTGGCATTTCCCCATGACGCAGGAAAAACGTGCAGGAAGGGGAACGTCCCGAACCGGCAGTGCATACTGAAATTCTCGGTTTGAGGGGGCGACGATTGACCCAATCCCTTGGCGACAACACAGCTACAAAGCGCCTGAGAAATCCGGATTCCAGCGTTTGGTATCGGATTCACCCCGGTTCGTCTCAGAAAATCCCAAATGTTGCCACTGGGTTCCCCGCTAGAGATTCGCCAAGATGAGCCGCTCCAAACTGCTCAAGATGAAATCCGCAGCGGCCGTCCCGCTGAACAGCTGGCGGCATGCGTAGTATTGGGTCACGAGGTGATCGACTTTCTATCTCAGCGCCTCGGCGAACCGGGCCGCGACGGATAGTCTTGGCGGCGACCAGGGCGAAGAACTGCTTGACCTGGTTGAGCCAGAAACTGTCGGAGGGCGCGAGGGGGAGGTGCCAGCGCGGCTGCAATACAGCCCGGCGGCCACACCATCCGGGCCCCTCGTTTTGCCCGAGGCAAAGCGGCGCTCGTCACGTGTAATCACCGGCGGCCTGGGGATGCCGACGCATGTCGGCAACTGCAGCATGGCCTGGCTTGGCGGACACGTTCGCCCTCAAGGTACGGTGGGCGAGTTAGCCAGCAGTCCTGACCCGCTGGCCTGGTCTATAGTTTTGCATATGTACCATCCCGAGCCGAGCCCATGAATTCGCAGGACAATCTCAGCGCTTTAGCAAGTGGCTACCGTCTGCAGGACTACGAGATCGTCTCGGTGCTGGGCGTGGGCGGCTTCGGCATCACCTACCTCGCCAATGACACCCGGTTGGGGCTGCCGGTAGCGATCAAGGAGTATCTTCCTGCGACTTTGGCGGTGCGCACTCCGGACAATACGGTCTCCCCCAAGTCCACCGCCGACGTCGCTGGCTATCGCTGGGGCCTGGACCGATTCCTGAAGGAAGCCCAGACGCTGGCGCGCTTCCGCCATCCAAATATCGTGCGTGTACTGCGCTTCTTCGAAGCGAACAGCACCGCCTACACAGTCATGGAGTACGAACAGGGTCAGAGCCTGACCGAGTTTCTCACTGCCCACCCCGAGCCACTGCGGGAGCCGGCGCTGCTCAAGATACTGCTGCCGCTGCTCGATGGCCTGCGGCAAGTGCACAAGGCCGGCTATCTGCACCGCGACATCAAACCGGGCAACATCTATCTGCGCCATGATGACAGTCCGGTGCTGCTCGACTTCGGCTCCGCCCGCCTCGCCCTCGGCACCCACACCCAGAACCTCACCGCGGTCTTCACTCCTGGCTACGCTCCGTTCGAACAGTACTTCCATGAGGGCAAACAGGGCCCGTGGACCGACATCTACGCCCTAGGCGCGGTCATGTACCAGGCCGTAACCGGCAAGCTTCCGCCCGACGCCGCCAGCCGTGTCAAGAACGATGCACTGGTGCCGGCAGCAATCCTCGGCAAGGGCCGATGCCGCTCTGAATTTCTCAAGGCCATTGACCAGGCGTTGGTGATGAACGAGGCGCAGCGCCCACCGGACATAGACAGCTGGCTGAAGTTATTTACCACGCCCACTGGCACGCATCCCGGGTCCCGCACGGCCCAAGTCACCGACGTGGCCACGACCGTGGTCCTGCCTCGGCCCGACGCACCCGCAGCCTGTTGGCCACCGGCCCGAAAGGCCCCTGCCTCGCGGGCAGCGCGCCGACCTTCGCGTCGACGCGGAATCCTCAAGCCGCTGCTCACAGTGCTGATGGTGGTGCTGGTGGTCAACAGCGTGCTCAGACACATAGGCAAAACACGCCCGGCGCAGGCCGCGCCTGCACCGGTCCGCGATGCCCCGGCCGCACCCATATCGGTCCCGGTTGCGACCCCGGCTGACGCCATCGCTCCCGTCCCGGCACGCCGGGTGTCGGCCACCGAGACCCCACTGACTAAGACGCAGCGCAAGATCATGCGCAAAATAAAGCGCCGCTTCGAACAGGCCGACGTCGACGGCAATGGATATCTCTCCCGTGCGGAGCTGGCGGCCGCATTCCCGCGGCTCGCGCCTTACTTCGACCGCATTGACCGGAACCACGACGGGCGCGTTTCGCGCGCGGAACTGGCACGCGCCATTGAGATCTTGCGCAGACAAGACCAGAGGCGGCGCAAGTGGCGCGCCCGCACTGATCAGTAGCTATCCCAAGGATCGACTCCGGAACAAAAACACCCCATCGGGCGGAGGCTCGATATTCTCAGTATCGAATCTGAGTAGGCAGTATTTCGGGCGTTTTGGCCAGCTGGACTATTACCGGAGACGGGTCATTTGGGACTTGTTGCACTTCGAAATTGACCTGTTGGTACTTCGAGCAGATACCTGAAGTCCCGTTATTCTATAGGATGGCTGAGAAAATTCACGATCGCGCCCTTGCTGCCGTCCGCCAAGGTGAAAAAGCCGAAAGTCTTGGCATCATCAAACCACGTCACCGCCCCGGTGATGATGAAGATACCTATGGATTCTGAATTGCAGTCGTTTGCAGTTCATGCCTCCTAGAGGCTTGCGAGAGCAACTACCAAACTACTGGTGGGATTTGCAGACTACCTGGAAGACCGGTAATGAAACACCGTCTACTAACCCCAACCGCGGGCGATAGGCAGGAAAATTTTCAGTACCGGTTTGCGATAAATCGCGGTCGCTTGCACACAGCCCGACAGACCATGCGGCCTGCGCCAAACGCTCCCCACCTGATCCCGCCCGACCTACGACCTCGCCCGGGACTCCTTCTTGGCCTTCTTCGCGGCCCGTTTTTCCTTCATGGTCTTAGCCGGTTCTTTCCGCGTCTGCTTCCTGCTGTCCATGCCCTTGCTCATATTCTTCACTCCGCAGTGATTGAGGTTGAAGCATTTCCGTGAGACGCACTTCCTTCAGTTTTTAAGGAATCGCCGTCCCGTCTCCACCACTGCAAACAATACACCAGAATCATGGAAACAACGACAACATCACGGTCTCGCTCTGCCAACTGAGATCACCCTGCACTGGCCCCGGAGGTCGCGTACGCCAGGAAGACATTCTAGCCTCGGATACAAATCGTTGCCGCCACCTCGGCCGACACTACGGAGTAGCGGCAGTCCTGCCGCACAATCTCCCCGCGCCCGGTGGCAAGCACCTTGCAGTCGCTCGACGAACCTGCGTGCGCGACTGAATTGAATCCCAAAGAAAGCCCGATGACCAGGAGCAATATTCTCAGTCCGATACTTTGCCCGTCTTCACGGGCATCCGCGCTGACTTCCTGAATAAGCAGTGAATTGTCCGCCAAACGATACTGACCGGCCAATTCCCAATGAATCGGTAACGCCAAGGCTTAGGCCACAGCAAACCGATGATTGTTCATTACTGTAATTCCCTTCCAGGTTACCGCCACCTGGTCCAGCATTTAGGCCCGGTTGGCCTGAAACTGACGAAACGAATCCTCCCTCACAAGGATTTACTCGCTTCGGATACGAACAGGCTGCCGCAGTACCTCGTTCCACGCTCTTTGGATCTTGGGACTATACAATGGCAATCGCGAGTGAATTTGATCCAATGTCACCGATACTCGACTCGTGACTGCCGCAATACTCAAAGAGCGCAAAGACGACATTTTCGTTATAGGGGTCAACGTTGGAAAGACGATTGAGCACATCGGCGGCGCGGCCCAGTAATTCTCCTTTTTTACGATAAGGAAACGTAAGAAAGACAACATTTTATCCGAGGCGACATTTCGCTCATGGTTTGCCGACTGTAAGGAAGCGCATTCTTGAGACAAATGAACCCCCGGGACAAAGCGGTTAGATAAACCCATGGGCGCTCTCACCAATACGGCTGGCCCAACGGTTCAGCCCGATGCCTGCGGCCCGCTATGAAGTCTTGCTAATCAGGGCACCGCAGGGGCCGGCGCGCTACCCCGGTCCTGCGCGATCAAGCGTGCCAACCGCGACTGCACGCCTACGTTCTCCACCAGAACGATCTTGTCGGCCGGTATCGCCATCCAGTCCGGGCCGTGCCAGTCGTTTTTGTGCCGGTTCACCAAGCGCGCCTGCAACTCCCTCCCATTGGGAACAGCGACGTTTTGCACGTAGTACACGTCTCCCAGGCGGAGGTAACCATCCCTGGCCTCCAGAACCGTGCCGTAGTAAACCTGTCCGCCAACAATAGTTACGGCGCACAGGGAATTTCGGGAGACAGTCGTGATACCGCCAAGGCGCCCGGATTCGCGCTGCCAGGTTACCCAGCTCTGCGCCATCTCGCTGGCAACCAAGATTGCCAGCAACGGTACCACCATCGTGGACCACCGCTTCCACGGGCTGCCACTATTTTCAGCGGATCGGTTGTCGCTCATACCCGGGCAACGGGGAGATGCCTCCCGGGTCGATTGCGGCGTGCCATCAGGCCCAACGCGCCAAGCCCCCCCACCATCAACAGCCAAGAACTGGGCACCGGCACTGGCGCAGGCGCTGGTGCCGACCCGATTATGTAAGTAATACCCGCGCCTTCGGCGGCACTGGCTGTCAGGCTATACGACAGCGTCAAATAGTTGAACTCGTTGCCAGGCAAGACCCCCAGGGACTGCACACCATCGGTAAAGAACGCCTGCGCCGATGACAGTGTGTTAAAGGTTTGCGACAGCAAGGTTGTAGAGCCATCCTTGACGTTAAAGCTCAGGCTGTCGAAACCGTTGCCGTACGCACCGATATCCAACAAGCCCAGCGTGAGATTGCTGCTTCCGGTAAAGTTTTCAATGAACTCAGCGCTTGACGTGTAGGTAAAGGATCCGCTGGGTCCGAAGGTAGCATAGTTGGCACCAAGGAGCCCGGCCCCGAGCACCGTATTGCCGGCCAGTGCATTACTGACATTGGCATGAGTGGCACCGAGGATCTGCGTAACCGCGGCCGCATTCGGCAGGGCCGCAGCCGTGGAATAGGCAACAGGATATCCGCTGCCAAGAAACTGATAATAGGTGCCGTAGGTGTTCCCCCCAGAGCTTACCTGCGTTCTGACGCTGGTGCTGTTGGTCATGGTGGGCGCGCTGGCCGTCACGACAACTTTATGTCCCAGGGCATCGCTCGCCGTGCCCTGCGCCATGGCAATTCCGGTGGAGGCGCCTGACGTCGTGGCCGTAGCGTCTCCAACCGCACTACCCAACGTGAACGTGGTGGCAGTTGCGTTGGCTGTGGCGGCCGTACCTAAACCCGCCTGTGAAGAACTTGTGATGGTCACCGCATTGCCCCCGGCGCCAACACCGTACATGTTTGAAGTGGCCGCCCCGCCTGTGCCTGTGCCAGCAGATGCACTGCCCTGCAAGACCAGGGCACCCATGGCGTTTATGCTGCCGTTCGCGGTACCGTTCCCCGCTGTGCCGGTAGTTCCTCCCGCCCCATAACCGCCACTTCCCCCTGCCGCACTCACAACCACATCGAGCGTACTGGCC
>DAHXOO010000099.1 GCA_027364845.1 Pseudomonadota bacterium
ATGTCGGCAGCGTCCAGGATGGACTGGAAAATGATGCCGCCGAGGCGACCTACAATGGTGTGCCCGCAGTCATCCTGGATATCCAGCGCGAGCCGGGCGCCAACATCGTCCAGACTGTCGCTGAAATCCGGTCTGCGCTGCCGGCGCTGACCCGCTCACTGCCGTCCGGCATCCGGATGCAGGTTGTCGCGGATCGGACCCAGACCATTCGGGCATCGGTGCGGGACGTGCAGATCACCCTGCTGACATCGGCGACCCTTGTTATCCTGGTCATTTTTCTATTTCTGCCGACACTGCGTGCGGCCGTCATCCCTGCAGTCACGCTGCCACTTTCTCTGGTTGCCGCCTTTTCGGTCATGCATGAACTCGGCTTCAGCCTCGATAATCTGTCGTTGATGGCACTCACGGTAGCCTCGGGATTTGTCGTGGACGATGCCATCGTAATGATTGAAAACATCGTTCGCTTCATCGAGGATGGAATGCCGCCACTGGCGGCGGCTTATGCCGGGGCACAACAGATCGGTTTCACCATCATATCGCTGACGGTATCGTTGCTCGCCGTGTTCATCCCGCTGCTGTTCATGCCCGGCGTGGTCGGTCGGCTATTTGCTGAGTTCTCGGTAACACTCGCGGTGGCTGTGATCATCTCCGCCGTGGTCTCTCTCACGCTAACGCCCATGATGTGTGGACGTTTGCTTAAACCTGTTGGAGAGCAGTCGACCGGGCGGCTGACTGTAGCGGTCGAGCGCGGTCTGCAACGGGTCCGGGATGCGTATGGACACGCGCTCAGAAAAACGCTGCAGCACCGTAGCGCGGTTCTATGGCTGTTCGCTGCAACCATCCTCGGAACAGTCGCACTCTACACCGTGATCCCCAAAGGGCTGCTGCCTCAGGAAGATACCGGACAGATCGTTGCGGTTACGCAGGGGCGTGGAGGAATATCGCTCCGCGCCCTCGCACAACTTGAGAGCCAGGCCGTTATCATCATCCGCTGTAACAAAGCGGTGGCGGGTGTCACCTCTCTGCTCGGCGCCGGCGTCACCAATCCCACCCCGAACACCGGTCGCCTGACAATCACACTAAAGCCCATCGGTTCGCGACCGGCGCTGCGCACGGTGATGCCGCAGCTGCAGCATGCGCTGCAGGCGATCCCTGGGCTATCCTTCTACATGCAGCCGGTCCAGGACATCACGCTGTCCTCGCGCGTTTCGGCTACCCAGTATCAGTACACACTTGTGGATACCAATCAGGCGGAACTAGACACATGGACGCAGCGGATCGCCCAAAAGTTGAGCATTCTCCCTGAACTGCAGGACGTCGCGAGCGACGAGGAAAACAGTGGATCTGAGACCTATATTGACGTCGATCGTGCTGCAGCTGAGCGGCTCGGGATCAACATGCTCGCGATTGAAAACGTACTTTATGACGCCTATGGCCAGCGCCAGATTTCGACCATATACGCACAGAATGGCCAATATCGCGTCGTGTTGGGTGTCGACGCAGCCGCCGCCACGTCACCGGCCGACCTCGCCGGTCTGTATGTACCCGGCACCAACAATGTCCAGATCCCGCTCTATCAGGTTGCATCGATCGAACAGAGATATGCACCGCTCGCCATCACCCGCGAAAACCAGTTTCCATCCACCACCATCAGCTTCAATCTTGCGCCAGACGTATCTCTCGATCAGGCGGAAAGCGCGATCCGGACCGTGGAGAACACCTTAAAAATGCCTTCGGCCATTTCCGGAACATTCTCCGGTGCCGCAGCCCAATTCGAGTCTGCACTTGCCTCCAACCCGTGGCTGATCGTTGCCACCTTGCTGGTCATCTATATCGTGCTCGGAGTGCTGTACGAGAGCACGATCCACCCAGTCACGATTCTGTCGACCTTGCCTTCAGCCGGGATAGGCGCATTGCTCGCGCTCATGCTCACCGGCACGCAATTCACGATTGTGGCGCTTGTCGGCATCGTGCTGCTCATGGGTATCGTCAAGAAGAACGGTATCATCATGGTGGATTTTGCGATCGAGGCTGAACGCACGCGCGGCCTGGCGCCGGAGGATGCGATTATCGAGGCCTGTCTGCTACGGTTCCGCCCGATCATGATGACCACTATGGCGGCCCTGTTCGGCGCGATACCGCTCGTTCTCGAACGTGGCGCAGGCGCGGAACTGCGGGTGCCGCTTGGCATCACTATCATCGGCGGACTGCTGCTAAGTCAGCTGCTGACACTGTTTACGACACCTGTCATCTACCTCGCACTCGACAAGCTCCGGCCGCGAACGCTTCCCGCTGCCGCGCAGCTGGAATAGTCGATGGGTTTCTCGACCCCTTTCATCCGCCGCCCAATCGGGACTGCACTGCTTGCGCTCGGGCTGCTGCTGGCAGGGATCATTGCCTTTCGCCTACTGCCGGTCGCGGCGGTCCCCAGTATCCCCATGCCGGCATTCGTGGTGTTCACGAATGAACCGGGCGCCGCCCCGGAGACCATGGCAAGCACCGTCGCGGCACCACTGGAACGCACCCTGGGACATATCCCCGGAATATCCCAGATGTTTTCCATCAACTCGACAGGTGCAAGCTCCATAATCATCCTGTTCTCGGTCGATCGGAACCCCGTCGGCGCAGCCTATGACGTTCAGGCGGCTATCAACAATGCCCTGCCCAACCTTCCGTCCGACCTGCCAAGCCGGCCTTTTTACAAGGAGTTCAATCCGGCGTCGCGACCGATCCTGACTATTGCGCTCACTTCGCCGACCCGCTCCATGGGCTCCCTCTTTGACGCTGCCTACACGATTCTAGTGCAGCACCTATCGCAGATATCCGGCGTCGCCCAGGTCCAGCTCGATGGCGCGCAATCCCCGGCGGTACGCATTCGCACGAGGCCGGGCGCGCTGGCGCGCGCTGGCCTTACGGCAGCGGATGTGTTCTCCGAGGTAAGGGCCGCAAACGAGCTTATGCCGATCGGCGAATTGGACGGCAGGCGTGCCGCCAATTTTCTGGCGATCAACGGCCAGCTCCACACCGCCGCTGATTATCGCCACATCATTCTGAAGGCGGACGGAACATCGCTCATCCGCCTCGGTGATGTCGCCTCCGTGATCGATGGGACCAGCAATGCCCAGCTGGCCGCATGGGAAGACACGACGCCGGCAGTTCTCGTCACTGTAACCAAGACACCAGAAGCCAACGTGATTGCGACCGTTGACCACATCAAGCAGCTGCTTCCCGAAATCCGGCACTGGCTGCCGCCCGATGTGAGTCTGTCGATCCTGACAGATCGCACTGCCACCATCCGCGCAAGCATTGCAGATATGGAGGTGACCTTGGGTATTACCATGATCCTTGTGCTGGCCGTCGTGTTGATGTTTATGCAGCGGGGCGCTCCGACCATTGCCGCCGCCATCACCCTGCCGCTGTCCATCGCTGGTTCTCTCGCGGCCATGTGGGCGCTCGGATTTTCGCTGGACAATTTTTCGTTGCTTGCACTTACCATATCGGTAGGCTTCGTGGTCGATGACGCGATCGTAATGATTGAAAACATCGTTACCCAGATCGATCGGGGAGTGCCACCCATGGAGGCGGCAATCAAGGGTGCGCAACAGATTGGCTTTACCGTCATGTCCATAACCCTGTCGCTGATCGCGGTGTTCATCCCACTGACGCTGATGCCGGGACTAGTTGGAAGGTTGTTCCACGAATTTGCCGTGACCCTGACCGTCGCGATCGCCGTTTCTGCGCTTGTATCTCTCACTGTCACGCCCATGATCTGTGCCCACTTTATGCGTCGCGGGGACACTACGCCGCGCCGGTCCCGATTCGTGGCGCTGTTTGATTTCGCCTATCGCAAAACAATCGACGGATATGAACGCAGCCTGGACTGGGCGTTGGCCCACCGTTCGCTCATGCTTGGCCTCACGCTGCTCACCGTAGTGATGACAGTGGTCCTTTATGTGCAAATACCCAAGAGCTTCCTGCCGGAGGAGGATACGGGCCTGATCATAGGGAATACCATCGCCAGCCCAGGCATCTCCTTTGACTCGATGAAAGAGTTGCAGAGGAAAGTGGTGTCCGTGCTGCTGCATGATCCGGCGATTGGGAACGTGAGTTCAAGCGTCGGCGTGGTCAATGGATTTTCCACCGCAAACCGTGGAAAGCTGTTTATCGAGCTCAAGCCAAGGAGCCAGCGCAACGTCTCTGCGCAGACGGTCATCGCGCGCATCAGACCGCGGCTTGCGCGCATTACCGGCATTGAGGCCTTCCTGCAGGCGGCCCAGGACATCTTCGTCGGTGGTCGCGCCGCTAACGGAGAATATCAGTTCACGGTGCTCGACCCGTCCATCTCTGACCTCGATAAGGTTATACCCAAAATCGAAGCACGACTGCACCAATTGACTGCGATCACCGATGTCTCTTCAGACCAGGACGAGAGCGCGCCGCAGATCACGGTCGATATTAATCGGGCAACCGCGGCCCGGCTCGGCGTTTCAGTGGCGGCAATCGATGTGGCGCTCGACAACGCCTACGCACAGCGACAGATTTCGCGCATCTACGAGGATCAGAATCAGTACCAGGTTATCCTCAAAGTGGGCGCGCTACTCCAGGCGTCCCCGAACCAGCTGGACCTCTTGTATGTGCCGGGCACCAATGGTCCCGTACCTCTGCGGTCGGTGGCGCACTTCGTACGCAGCTCGGCGCCGTTGTCGGTGCGCCATGACGGACAGATGCCGGCCGGAACGATTAGCTTCAACCTCGCACACGGTGTCGCGCTGGGCCCAGCGGTCGCCCAGATCAAAAATGCGGTGGCAGGCATGGAACTGCCGGCTGGCGTCCGCATCACCTTCTCCAGCAATGCCAAATATTTTCTTGAATCACTGTCGGCCGAGCCGCTGCTGATCCTGGCAGCGCTTGTAGCGATCTATATCGTGCTCGGCGTTCTCTACGAAAGCCTGACCCAACCCCTGACTATTCTCTCCACCCTGCCATCCGCCGGCGTCGGGGCATTACTGGCGCTGCTGATCACCGGTATACCGCTGTCCGTGATCGGAGTCATAGGTATCTTCCTGCTGATGGGGATCGTGAAGAAGAACGGCATCATGCTGGTGGATTTTGCGTTGGAAGCCGAGCGCAAACTGGGTCTGAACCCGGAGGATGCGATCCGGACCGCCTGCCTCGAACGCTTTCGTCCCATCATGATGACGACACTCGCGGCGATTCTGGGGGCACTGCCGCTCGCCTTGGCGGTTGGCACCGGGCACCATCTGCGGCAGCCGTTGGGTGTATCCGTGATCGGCGGCCTGATCGTGTCCCAGGCCTTGACGCTCTATACAACACCGATCATCTATCTCGCGCTGGACTGGAAGGGGCGCAAGGCCCGCTGGCAACACTCTTCGTTGCCTCTTGGTTGAACCGATCGGTCAGACGGGCACTGATCGTATCCACTTGATCTGCAACGATGGACACTGGCGAACCCGCCGGGTTCACGACAATGCCCCAGCTGGTCCTGCACCACGCTAGGTAGGCGGCGATTACACTGATGACCACCGTACCTGCGAGGGAAGCCTGACGCAAAAGCGGCGGAGACGGGAATGGTGGAGCCAGGCGGGATCGAACCGCCGACCTCCTGCATGCCATGCAGAGAAATGCGGAATACGGCGCAACACGGCGCAACCGTTTTATGAGAAATCAAGCACTTGCCCACACCGTTGAGCGACGCACAGCGCCCTCCCGCAACACGGTTACAGCAAAATTACAGCATGGATTGATAGCGTGTGAAGTTGCTCGACGCGATCCGCTCGAATAAAGATCGCTGAAATCAGCTACTCTTAAAAACAAGGCCGCCCCAGCGACGAGGCGGCCTCCTCCCTGCAGCAGCCGGGAGGGAAACCATGACCTGAGAGGACGCTATGGCTTCCATTCATGATTATAGCAGCGCGGCGCTTGACGATCCGGCATACCAAAAACATCTGGCAGAAGAGGACGCCTTCTACGAGACAGACGAGCCGTTTGCTGTGCAAGAAGCGCGGCACCACGCGCATCTCGCAGCATGCGATCGTGCGCACCGGATCGAGGTCAGCAAGTCCGCAGCCGCGGCGCGCAAGAAACCCACTGCACGGCGGGCGCGTAGCGCATCCCGCGCCCGTGCACAGCACAACCAGTCGCACGGCTCGTCAGCGAAATCTGGCGACGACGGCTCCGGCGACCCTGACCCTGACCCTGACCCCGAACCAGTCCCTGAAA
>DAHXOO010000009.1 GCA_027364845.1 Pseudomonadota bacterium
TACCATTCTCCTGCAATAACTTGTGTACTTTTCGGGAACCTTCTTCTGACGTGGCGGTTCCGATCACCGTGGCACCCTGTCGACCCAGTTCGAGCGCAATCGCGGCACCGATCCCGCGGCTTGCTCCGGTCACCAGGGCCACCTCCGTTTCCAGCGACATAGCCACCCCCTCCTTCCCGCTCATTCCAGCCCCACGGCTGCAAGCGCCTGCTGCAGCGTGTCGGGGTCGTACACCGGCAGCGTCTGGACATCCTTGACGATGCGCCTGTTCAGTCCCGAAAGCACCTTACCGGGGCCGCATTCTACCAGCTTGTCCACACCGTCGGTCGCCATTTTTAGCACCGTTTCCACCCACCGCACCGGCGATTCGATCTGGTGCACCAGCGCGGCCCGGATCCCTGCCGCACTGGTCTCCATGCGCACATGGAAATTATGGATCACGGGCACCCGCGGGTGATGGATTTCCACCCGCTCGAGCCGCTCTCCCATGCGTAGCGCAGCCGGGTGCATCAGCGCACAGTGCGACGGCACGCTCACCGGCAGAATCACTGCACGCTTTGCCCCCGCCGCCCCAGCCTGCTCCACGGCGCGCTTGACCGCCGCAGCGGTCCCCGCTACGACCACCTGACCGGGCGAGTTGTAATTGACTGGCGCCAATACCTCCCCCTGGGCTGCGTCCTGGCACAGGACAGCAACGCGGGCATCATCGAGCCCGAGTATGGCAGCCATTCCACCCATCCCGGCAGGCACAGCCTGCTGCATGAACCGCGCACGGTCCGCGACCAACCGCACTGCATCGGCGAAGCCCATCGCATCGGCGCATACCAGAGCGGTGTATTCACCCAGGCTATGGCCAGCCATGACCGCCGGCACCGGCCCGCCGCGACCGACCCATGCCCGCCAGACCGCAACGCCAGCGGCAAGCATGGCGGGCTGAGTAAACTCGGTCTGGTTCAGCTGCTCTTCGGGTCCGCTGCTGACGAGTTCCCACAAATCGAAACCGAGCACACGCGACGCCTCGGCAAACGTTTCCTTCACTTCGGCGCAGGATTCGGCCAGTGCCGAAAGCATTCCGACCGACTGCGAGCCCTGCCCGGGAAATACGAGCGCAAGTTCTTTATTTGGATTCATTGACTTCTGGATCATAACTTCAATCTGGATGAGGTTACCGGGTTCATAAAAAGCGCCAGTTGCAGCCAGCGCGACGGGTTCATGGGCAGGCCATCACGGGTTATCAGTACTTGAGCAGCACGGAACCCCAGGTAAAGCCGCCACCGAATGCCTCCATCAGCAGGATATCGCCACGGCGGATGCGGTTGTCGCGCACCGCCTCGTCGAGCGCCAGCGGAATAGATGCCGCTGAGGTATTGCCATGCCGGTCCACAGTCACGATCACCTGCTCCATCGGCATTCCGAGTTTCTTGGCCGTAGCGCTGATTATGCGGATGTTGGCCTGATGAGGCACCAGCCAGCGGATATCACCCTTGCTCAGGCCATTGGCTTCGAGCGTCTCGTCCGCGATACGCTCCAGAGTGTTGACGGCGACCCTAAACACGTCGTTTCCGCGCATCTGCACAAACGCTTGGTTGCTGCGGACCTTGTCATAACCCTGAGAGATCCCGGAGGGCACCGTAAGCAACTCCTTGTAATGGCCGTCAGCATGCAGATGGGAAGAGACGATGCCCGGCTCTGACGCCGCCTGCAGCACCACCGCCCCGGCGCCGTCGCCGAATAACACACAAGTGCTGCGGTCAGTCCAGTCAAGGATGCGCGACAGGGTCTCGGCGCCGACAACCAGGGCACAGCGCGATGTGCCAGTACGGATGAACTTGTCGGCGATGTCGAGTGCGTAGACGAAACCAGTGCACACGGCCTGCACGTCGAACGCCGGGCAACCCCGGATTCCCAACCGTTCCTGCAGCAGGCAGGCGGTGCTCGGAAACACCCGGTCGGGCGTGGTGGTGGCGACGATGATCAGGTCGATCGCTTCTCTCTTTATATCGGCAGCGGCGATGGCGCGCAGCGCCGCTTGCTCTGACAGGTCGCAGGTTGTCTCCCCTGGCGCGGCAATGTGTCGTTCGCGGATTCCGGTGCGTGAAAATATCCAGTCGTCAGAGGTGTCGACCATTTTTTCCAGGTCGGCATTGCTGAGGATTTTCTGCGGAAGATAGCCACCGGTGCCGGCGATACGCGAGTGTTTCATGCCGAAGCGTTTCGCACCTGCATCGAGGAAAGCTTGCTGCCTATGAGCTCCGGCACCTGGTTGCGAATGGCGGCGATCGCCACACTTATGGCGTTTTCGAACGCGTAAGAATCGGCACCACCGTGACTCTTGATAACAATGCCGTTCAGGCCAACCAGGCTTGCGCCATTGTACCGGCGCGGATCCATCTTCTTGCGAAAAGACCGGATCGCAGGCATCGCGATCATTCCGGCCACGCGGGTAAGCAGGTTCCGCATAAACGCCTCCTTCATCAGACGCGAAATCATGCGCGCCAGACCCTCGCTGGTCTTCATCGCGACGTTGCCGACAAACCCGTCACAGACCACGATGTCGGCCGTGCCAGTGAAGATTTCATCGCCCTCAACGTAGCCGCCGTAGTTAAGTCCGCTCTGGCGGAACAGCTCGGACGCCTTCTTTACGGTCTCGTTGCCCTTGATGTCCTCCACGCCGATATTAAGCAAGCACACTTTCGGGGCAGCCTTGTGCTCGATGGCCCCGACAAGCAGCGAACCCATGATGCCAAACTGCAGCAGCTGCTGCGGACTGGAGTCCACGTTGGCGCCGAGATCCAGAACGTGCACATGACCGCGCATGGTCGGCCAAGCCGCGATAATGGCGGGCCGGTCGATTCCTGGGAGTGTTTTCAGCACGAAACGCGCGGTGGCCATCAACGCGCCGGTGTTGCCGGCGCTCACGCAGGCTTGCGCCTCGCCTGTCTTGACCAGGTTGATCGCCACGCGCATCGAAGAGTCCTTCTTGGAGCGCAGCGCCTGTGCCGGAGGTTCATCCATGCCGACCACCTCTGAGGCATGGTACACCTTGAGTCGGTCGTCCTCGGCACCATTGAGCCGCTGCAGCTCGGCGCGGACCTCGTCGCGCCGGCCGATTAGGATGAGCCTGAGATCCGAGTGCTCGCGCAGCGCAGCCTGGGCGGCCGGCACGGTCACCTGCAACCCCCGATCGCCCCCCATGGCATCCAAGGCTATCGTTATGATGTTCACAGCCACTGCAACCGGGTTGCGGGTTCTCCGGAATCACACCGGATCAGTCGGTCTTCGTGTCGATCACCTTGCGCCCGCGATAATAGCCGCTGGCACTGATATGATGACGCCGGTGTGTCTCGCCGCTCGTCGGCTCGATGGAAAACTGGGGCGTCTTCAGCGCGTCGTGCGAACGCCGCATGCCGCGCTTTGATGGGGTCTTTCGGCTTTTCTGTACGGCCATGGGTATTCCTCTTTGTCATCATGGAACTGAAATCTCATTGCTTGCGTTTGAGATCCGCCAGCACTGAAAACGGGCTGGACGACGTAACGGTGCCTGTATCCGGACGATCCTTGCGCCCCTTGCCGGGCGCAGTTTCAGGGCACTCGCCCTGTGGATGTCTCGGTGTCATCGGCAACACCAACAACAGCTCGTCTTCCACCAGTTCAGGCAGAGAAACAGGCGCCGCGACCTCGATAAAGTCGGCGTCTTCCGGTAATCTCGAACGCGATTCCCCGGTCTGCAGCAGAACCACGTGCATCGTCGCCACAACATCCTGCTCCAGCGCCCCGAGACAGCGCTGACAGGTCAGATCCAGCCGCATCGCGATGGTCCCTTCCATCACCCGTCCTTCGGCACCGCGACCAAACCGCAGGTTCACTTGCACCTTCGCGGCTGCGTTCCGGCATAATTCCCGTAAGCGCGGCATTGCCTGCACTGACAGCTCGCCCTTGAGGCTCGATCCACCGTCGGCGAGCCGGATCGGGTCTATGGCTGCAGGCAATTCGGCGGACATAGGCCGCGCATCATATATTTGCACGCGAAAACTGTCAAAATCAGCTTGGATTTGTCGCAACGCGCCGAGATCGGCGCTGAAAATGCCCGCCCTGCGGTGGCGGACCATGCCCCGCCCGGCACGGACGGGGCCGGTGGTAGATGGGGGGCTTGTTGACACACCCACGAGCTTTCCGTAAAAAGATCAGCCGGGGCCTTAGTGGATTTCCCAACCCTGCCGTTGTGCCGTTACCGGCGCAGCACATGACTTCCGATGGAGTCTGCCTTGTTCAAAAAGATTTTGGTCGCCAATCGGGGCGAGATTGCGGTCCGGATCGTGCGTGCCTGCACTGAAATGGGCATCAAATCGGCGGCAATTTACTCCGATGCCGACCGCAGCGCGCTGCACGTAAAAAAGGCCGATGAGGCCTACAACGTCGGACCCGATCCGGTCGGCGGGTACCTCAACGCGCATCGGATCGTGAACCTGGCGGTGACCACCGGTTGTGATGCCCTGCATCCCGGTTACGGTTTCCTGTCGGAGAATCCCGAACTGGCGGAGATCTGCGCGCGACGCGGTGTGGCGTTTATCGGTCCATCGCCCGAAGTCATCCGCTGCATGGGCGACAAGGTGCGGGCGCGCCAGGCGATGGCCGCCGCCGACATACCGGTGATACCTGGCAGCAACCACAGCCTGCACGACATCGCTCAAGCCATGGACCTCGCCAGACAGATTGGCTACCCGGTGATGCTCAAAGCCACGAACGGTGGCGGCGGGCGAGGCATACGCCGCTGCGACACCGAGGATGATCTGCGCCGCAACTTCGAGCGCGTGGTGTCGGAAGCGACCAAGGCGTTTGGATCAGCCGATGTCTTCCTCGAGAAATTCATCGCCCGTCCGCGGCATATCGAGGTACAGATCCTTGCTGACCACTTCGGTAACGTCGTGCATTTGTATGAGCGCGACTGTTCCATCCAGAGGCGCCATCAGAAGCTCATCGAGACCGCGCCTTCGCCGCAGCTCACCGAGGAGCAGCGCACACAGGTGTGCGATCTTGCGGTGCGCGCGGCACGTGCGGTGGGTTACCAGAATGCCGGCACCGTAGAATTTCTGTTCGACCACGACAACCGCTTCCACTTCATGGAGATGAACACCCGTCTGCAGGTCGAACACACGGTTACCGAGCAGATCACCGGCATCGACATTGTCCAGGAGCAGATCAACATCGCCGCGGGCGCGCAGCTCAGCTATCGTCAGCACGAGATCCAGCGCCGCGGATTCGCCATACAGTTCCGCATCAATGCCGAAGACCCGAAGAATGACTTCCTTCCCGGTTTCGGGCGCATCACGCGCTATTACGCGCCCGGTGGACCGGGTGTACGGACCGCTGCGGCGATCTATACAGGCTACGAATTTCCGCGCCACTACGATTCGATGTGTGCCAAGCTGACCGTTTGGGCGCTGGACTGGGACAAGGCGGTGGCGCGCGCGGCACGTGCCTTGCACGACACCGGCGTGTCGGGGGTGAAGACCACTATCCCCTACCATCTGCAGATCCTCAAGACAGCGGAGTTCCGCGCTGGAAAATTCGATACCGGCTTCGTCGAGCAGCATACCGAGCTGATAAACTACACAGCGCGCCGGCCGCCGGCCCATATCGCGACGGCCGTCGCGGCCGCAATCGCGGCGCACTACGGCCGCTAACAAGTCGGGGATCTCTCTGCAATGAATCCGAAGAAGGTATTCGTGACCGAACTCGCGCTGCGCGATGCGCACCAGTCGCTGATCGCCACACGGTTGCGCACCGAGGACATGCTTCCGATCTGCGACAAACTCGACCGGGCCGGTTTCTGGTCGATCGAGGCCTGGGGTGGAGCCACTTTCGATGCCTGCATCCGTTTCCTGAAGGAAGACCCATGGGAGCGCCTGCGCCGCCTCAAAGCGGCACTTCCTAACACCCCAATCCAGATGCTGCTGCGCGGCCAGAACCTTCTCGGTTATCGCCATTACTCCGATGATGTCGTTGCCGCCTTCATATCTAGGGCAGCGCTCAACGGGGTCGAAATCTTCCGCATATTCGACGCCATGAATGACCTGCGCAATATCCGGGTCTCGGTGGACGCGGTGATCGCGGCCGGCAAACACGCGCAGGGCGCAATTTGCTACACCACGAGTCCGGTGCATACGATCGAGCATTTCGTGGAGCAGGCGGTTGAGATCGAGAGGATGGGCTGCCACAGCCTGTGCATCAAGGACATGGCAGGGCTGCTCACCCCGGTGCGCGCGAGTGAGTTGTTCGCAGCGATGTCGGCCAAAGTCAAGCTCCCGCTTCACTTCCACTCTCACACCACTGCGGGCATAGCCAACATTAGCATGTACAAGGCCGTCGAAAACGGCGCCAGGCACGTAGATACGGCGATCAGCTCGATGTCCTGGGGCACCAGCCATTCACCGACCGAATCCATGGTCGTCGCCTTCCGTGACACGCCGTACGACACTGGCCTTGATCTCGAACTGCTGCAGGAAATCGGTAGCTATTTCCACGAGGTGCGCAAGAAGTACCAGCAATTCGAAAGTGAACACAACGGCGTTGATACTCGAGTGCAGGTCAACCAGGTCCCGGGCGGCATGATTTCCAACCTCGCGCACCAGCTCAAGGAACAAGGGGCACTGCAGCGCATGCCGGAGGTGCTGGCCGAAATCCCGCGGGTGCGCAAGGATCTCGGCTATCCGCCGCTCGTAACCCCGACGTCCCAGATCATTGGCACGCAGGCGGTACTCAACGTGCTAACAGCCGAACGATACAAAAGCATCACTAATGAAGTGAAACTCTATCTGCAGGGTCGCTACGGTCGGGCACCAGGGTCGGTCAACGAAGCGGTCCGCAGGATGGCGATCGGCGACGAGGAAGTCATCAGCTGTCGTCCCGCTGACACGCTGAAGCCGGAGCTCGATCGCCTCACCGCAGCGGTCGCAGCCGTCGCGACCAGTGACGAGGACGTCCTTACCTACGCCATGTTTCCGGAAGTCGGACGTGCGTTTCTTGAGGCACGTGCGGCGCGATCGCTCGTGCCCGAGCAGCTGCCGGCCGTGCTGGACACGCCAGGCCCCGCGACGGCCGCGCCCACCGAATTCAACGTCACCGTACACGGGGAGACCTATCACCTGAAGATCACCGGCGCCGGGCACCGCAGTGAACATCGCCGGCCGTTTTACGTCACCGTCGATGGCATGCCGGAAGAAATACTGGTGGAGACGTTGACGGAAACGGCACTGACCGACGGAGGCAGCACGGCGCGCCCATCTACAGTCTCGCACTGTCCCAAGGCCAGCAAGGAAGGGCATGTCACCAGCGCCATGCCTGGCACGGTCGTGGAAGTGATGGTGCAGCCGGGCGAGCACGTCGCGGCCGGGGACCCGGTACTCGTGATCGAAGCCATGAAGATGGAAAATGAAGTACCGGCGCCCGTTGCTGGCACAGTCAAGGCAATCTACGTTTCCAAGGGAGATAGCGTAAATCCCGACGAAGCGCTGCTCGAGATCGGCTGATGCGCATTTCGCCTGTACATCCGTGATGTCCGGTTCCACACCGCAGCGCGAGCTGATCCTCGCATCCTCATCGGCGTTCCGCCATGAGCTACTGCAGCGCCTGCAGCTGCCGTTCCGGGCCATCGCCCCGGAAGTCGACGAGCAGCCGCTCGCACAGGAGTCGCCGCAAGCGCTGGTCGAGCGTCTTGCCGTTGCCAAGGCGCGCGCCATTGCCCAGCTGCATCCGACGGCACTCGTCATCGGGTCCGACCAGGTGGCGGTCCAAGGCGGCCAGATCGTCGGCAAACCTGCAAGCCACGATGCCGCCGTCCGGCAGCTGCACGAGGCTTCCGGACGGCGGGTCGTGCTTTACACCGGGCTTGCTCTGATTGACGCGGCCAGCGGCCGTACCCAGAGCCGCGTCGTCCCGTTCGCTACGGTGTTCCGGCGTCTGACCGACGACGACATCGAACGCTATCTGCGCAAGGAACGGCCCTACAATTGCGCCGGCAGTCTGCGATCGGAGGGACTCGGAATTGCATTGTTGGAGCGCTTTGAAGGCGACGACCCGACGGCACTGATCGGCTTGCCACTCATCACCCTGTGCCAGATGCTGGAGAATGAGGCGGTCCGCATTCTCTGATGCCGACATCCGGTCGCGCTGTGGCAGCTATAATTGAAGTTGCAGACAGGTTCAACGCGGATTGTCGATCCCGGAGACAAGGCTATGGCCCTGAAACCGATACACAACAACCCCGATCCCCTTTACCGGCTGCTGCGCGAAGGCCGGGTCAAGGACTTCAACGAACGCCGGCAGCTCGGCGACACGCCCGATCTTAAGGACTGCGATTTTCGCGGTCTGGATCTGCGCGGTCTCGAAACCGACGGAATCGACTTCAGCGGGTGCTATTTCCGTCAGACCGATCTGCGCGGCATCGACTTTTCACACGCCCGCCTGGAGGGCGCGAGCATTAATGGCGCCAAGATCTCCGGGACTCATTTCCCACACGAGCTGTCGGCGGAAGAAATCACACTGTCACTGCTGCACGGAACGCGCATGCGCTACTGAGAAACCAGCTGCTACGCCGGCGTGTTTGGCCGCTTGTGGCTGCTTAGCGCAAGCGCGGCACGGGTTGAAACAGATCGGTTTCGAACCGTTGAGCGATACTCGCGCCGACACGTCCCGCCACACGATCGAAGAAATTCTGCTGAACCGTGAAATCAACGATGTGCTTGGCACCGATGACTTCGCGCGCGATGTAGCGGGTGGTGCCGAATCCGTCAATCAAGCCGAGCTTTTTGGCGTCTTCCCCGGTCCAGAACAGACCGCTGAACAGATCTTTGCTGTTCTTGAGTGCGCTGCCGCGACCCTGTTTGACGGCATCGATGAACTGCCGGTGGATCTCGTGCAGCATGCCCAGCGCATAATGCTGCTCCTTCGGGGTCAGCGGCGAAAACGGGTCGAGTATGCCCTTGTACCGGCCGGCGGTAAGCAGACGTCGCTCGATTCCGAGCTTGTGCATCGCATCGACAAAGCCGAAACCATTGATCAGCACACCGATCGAACCGACAATGCTGGCCGGGTTCGCATAAATCTTCTTGGCACCAGCGACCGCGTAGTAGCAGCCCGAAGCGCACTCGTCGCTAATCACGGCATACAGCGGAATCTTCGGATATTTCCGGCGCAACCGCCTAATCGCGTTATAGATGTCCGCGGCCTGCACCGGACTGCCGCCTGGACTATTCGCACTCACGATCACCCCGGCGGTCTGCTTGCTGGCGAACGCAGCGCGTAGCCCGGAGATGACGTTGTCGGCGCTGGCGTTGCTGCTGGCGGAAATCACGCCATCGAGGTCTACCATGGCCGTGTACCGCCCGGCCAGCGCTGTCTCACTCCAGCTGCCTGCCTCGAACAGGGCCACGACGCTGATCACCAGCACAAGTAGCAGCAGCTTGAAAAAGATCCCCCAGCGGCGCGACTTGCGCTGTTCATTCAATGCCGCAAATGCCAACCGCTCCAGGACATCGCGCTCCCAGTGATCGCGGTTGCCCTCTCCAGCGCTATCCGGTTCTGCGTTGTTTTCCGTCATTTTCCAATACTCGCTGTATCAGGTTTTAAGCCCGCCGTTTCGCTCGAACGTGGACAAGTCCCGTCCGAGCCGTATCTCAGCACCAACCAGTTCCAACGGCACCCTGACCAGTGCTCTGCCGGTACAGGGTCCATCGATGCAGGCACCGCTGATCGGATCATAGCGCGCACCGTGGCTGGCGCATATCAGGAAGCGCTGCTGCGCGTCGAAGAATTCACCCTCCATCCAGTCGAGTTCCAGCGCTCGGTGCGCACACTGATTGAGATAGCCGTACGGATAACCCGCGTGGCGAACAACGAACGCCGATCGGGCCTCTCCGGCGGCGGCCAGCATGAAACGGATCCCACGACCACCGTCCGCCAGTTCATGCGCGTAACATATGAGTTCGCCCGGACGCACGAAACGCGCGCCGTCCGCGGTCGGCGATCCAGTCGAATTTGACGCGCTTTGCTGCGACTTCACGAAATCCACTGACATACTTCGGAGAACGAGTCGACGCAGCCGAGCGGCGTACATTCGAGCAGCTGCGCGCGGGTGTGGACGCCGTAGCTCACAGCAAGCGCCGGCACCCCGGCGTTGCGTGCCATCAACATGTCGTAGGTCGTGTCTCCGACCATCAGTGCACGGTCACGTGACACTCCAGTCTGCTCCAAGATATCTTCGAGCATCTTGGGATGGGGCTTGGAAAACGACTCGTCGGCACAGCGGGTGGCGGCAAAGTAGCGTCGCGTGCCGGTCTGATCCAATACCCGATCGAGCCCCCGCCGCGCTTTGCCAGTCGCCACCGCCAGCAGGAAACCCTCCTGCGCCAGACGCGGAAGCCCCTCCTCCACACCTGCGAACAGCGGCATGTCCGTCTGGTCGAGGCCAAGAAAATGCTCGCGGTAACGCTGCGTGAGACTCTGTCGCAGTGCGCTCGGCGCCTGCGGAAAGAGCTGTTCCATGGCCTCATCGAGGCCCAGGCCGATGATCTGGCGGATCGCATCGGCCCCGGGATCGGCAATGCCCAGATCGGCGGCGGCAGCTGACATGCAGCGCACGATCTTGCGCTCGGAATCCATCAACGTGCCGTCCCAGTCGAATACGATCAGGTCGTAGCGTGCGTTCATTGAGCTGCGCCGCAGAATTGCGATCGCTGGATGACCGCCGCGTCGATGCAACCGGGGGCAAAAACCGCTCAGACTTGGCGCCAATGTCCTTGTGCGATCGCCGGCTCGGAAGGCATGTTCCGCCATGGCTAGCGCCGTTCCAGCCGGCGCAGCAGGTCGGCCAGATCTTCGGGCAGGGGCGCTTCGAGCTCTAGAATGCGTCCCAGCGCCGGATGGTCGAAGCGCAGACGTGCGGCGTGCAGAAACAGGCGCCGCAAACCGAGGGCGTGCGCCCGGGCATTGAATGCCTTGTCCCCATATTTTTCGTCGCCGGCGATCGGATGCCCGACGTGAGCGGCGTGAACCCGAGCTTGATGGGTTCGCCCAGTGAGCAACTCGATTTCTACCAGAGTGGCGGCAAAGTCGCTATGCGCCACCCCAACGTAGCGCTGCAGTACGCGAAAGCGGCTGGCTGATTCCTTGCCGGATTCATCAACGTTGACCCGGCGTTCCCCGGAACGGAGTTCGTACTTGCGCAAAGGCGCAGTCACGGTGCGTACCCCACCGCTCCAACTTCCAGCAAGCAACGCCTGATAGCGCTTGTCGACTTGCCCGTCGCGCAACATCGCATGCAGGCGCAGCAGAACACTCCGCTTCTTGGCGACCAGCAGACAACCCGAGGTATCGCGGTCGAGCCGGTGCACCAGCTCGAGCGAGCGCGCCTGCGGGCGCAGCCGGCGCAGCATCTCAATCAGCCCGAGGCTCACCCCACTGCCACCATGCACCGCCAGGCCAGCAGGCTTGTCTATGGCTATCAGCGCTTCATCCTCATACAGGATGCGCTGTTCGAGCCAGGCATATTGCGCACCGTCCTGGGTCGACGCCTGCAGCCGCGCCTGGTTCTGAGAGGTCCGCACCGGCGGAATGCGCACTATGTCGCCGGAGCGGATACGGTAGTCTGCGCGGCTGCGGCCTTTATTAATGCGTACCTCGCCGCGCCTGAGGAGCCGGTAGATATGAGTCCTCGGCACCCCTTTCAGCTGGGCAATCAGGAAGTTATCCAGACGTTGCCCGGTGTGTTCGTCGTCCACCTGCACCTGCCTGACGCGCGAAACGGGCTCAGGCCGTATTGCCTTTTTGGCTGCTGACATGGGCAAAAATGATAACAGATTTGCAGGGATAGCGATGCGCTGTTATAGTGAGAACCGTGCCACCAGCGCGTCTTGGACATGCTGCGAGGTGCGATGTTGTTCGTTTTTTGCCGGTTTTTGTACCAGGCGCAAGCCTGTTACCGGCCGCAACCGGGATCTTGTCTGGCTGGCAGCACGTCCGGCAGACCGTAGCCCGGAAGGCCAACTATAGGGTTCCGCACCGCTCACCCGACCGAAGTGGTGCAACGAATAAGACGCCACGGGACGTAGCGGCCCGGGCGGTAACCACCGCACCCCCATGGGCCGGGCCAATATGAATGTCATGGCCGGCGGGGTGTCATGCCCGTTTTTTTGCTGGCTCCGGGTGGTCGTCCGCTGGGGTGCCGCATATTGCGCCGGGCGTCAGGAATTTTGGATCAATGAAAAGAATGTTGTTCAACGCAACTCACTCCGAAGAGTTGCGCGTAGCTATTGTCGACGGTCAGAAACTCATCGATCTCGACATCGAATCTTCCAGCCATCAGCAGAAGAAGGGCAATATCTATAAAGGCAAGGTGACTCGCGTCGAGCCCAGCCTGGAAGCAGCCTTTGTCGATTATGGGTCCGAGCGCCAGGGTTTTCTGCCGCTCAAAGAAATATCCCGAATGTATTTCCGGGATTATGACAACAAGACCCCGATGGCGCAGGTGCGCATCAAGGACGTGATCAAAGAAGGCCAGGAACTGGTCGTACAGGTGGAGAAAGAGGAACGAGGCAGCAAGGGTGCAGCGCTCACCACTTTCATCAGCCTGGCGGGACGCTACCTGGTCCTCATGCCGAATAACCCCAAAGGCGGAGGCATCTCACGCCGCATCGAGGGTGAGGAACGCGCTGAAATGCGGGAGGCTATGGCGCAACTGAAGATTCCCGAGGATTATGCCGTCATCATACGGACCGCGGGCATCGGCAAGAGCGCCGAAGAGCTCCAGTGGGATCTCGATTACCTGATTCATCTGTGGGACGCGATCAGCAAGGCGGCTCAGGAGCGTACGGCTCCATTCCTGATCTATCAGGAGAGCAATCTCGTGATCCGCGCGATCCGCGATTACCTGCGCCAGGATATCGGCGAGATTCTGATCGACAATCCCGAGGTTCACGAACGCGCGCTCAAGTTCATGCAGCAGGTTATGCCGCAGAGCCTGAACAGGCTGAAACTGTACCAGGACGAAACTCCGCTGTTCTCGCGCTTCCAGATCGAGCATCAGATCGAGTCGGCGTTTTCACGCGAAGTCCGTCTGGAATCCGGCGGCGCAGTCGTGTTCGATCATACCGAAGCGCTTGTGACTATCGATGTGAACTCGGCGCGCGCCACAAAAGGTGCGGACATCGAGGAAACCGCCCTCAATACGAATCTCGAGGCAGCCGAGGAGATCGCACGGCAGCTGCGTCTGCGTGATCTGGGTGGCCTGATCGTGATCGATTTCATCGATATGACTCCGGCACGCAACCAGCGCGCCGTGGAGAACCAGCTGATCGAGGCGCTGAAGGCTGACCGGGCGCGAGTGCAGGTTGGCCGTATCTCACGCTTCGGTTTGCTCGAAATGTCGCGTCAGCGGTTGCGCCCCTCACTGGGGGAGTCGAGCTCTCTGGTCTGCCCGCGTTGCGACGGCACCGGCCATGTTCGCAGCGTACAGTCCTCGGCACTGCATGTGTTGCGCTTCATCCAGGAAGAAGCAATGAAGGAGAACACTGCGGCGCTGCATGTCCATCTTCCGGTGGAAACTGCGACCTTCCTGCTCAATGAGAAACGTCACGAGATCAACATCATCGAGACCCGCCTTGGGACTCCAGTGGTGATCATCCCCGACCCGGAGATGGAAACTCCGCACTACCACGTGCGCCGACTGCGTGGCGAGGAGTATGAAACGGAGGTCGATACACCGAGCTACGAAGTTGAACTCAAGGAGGACGAGGAAGAGGAACCGCGCCATGCCCGCCCCGTCGCTAACCCGGTCGCAGAGAAACCAGCAGTTGGCCAGATCGCACATGCGGCCGCACCGGTTGCCGCGACTCCGGCCCCGGCACCCAGTGAAGGCATGCTGAAACGAATTGCGCGACGGCTGTTCGGAACTGCTGAACCGGAAGTTGCCAAGGTCGCGGAGCGACCACGCGAAACGCCAGCGCCGCGATCACCGGCGCGCCCGGCCCATGCGCGGCGCCCTGAGTCACGCGAGAAACGCACTCCCCGGCCAGCCCACCCCAGCCAGCAGCGCGTGAACGAATCCCGTCCGGTAGAAAACCGGCCTGTATCCACACCCGCACCTGCGCCAGGCCATGAAGCGACGCGTTCCGGTGCCGTACCTAAAGAGCGGCCCGAAGGCAGTCGAGGACGGCGTGGACGGCGTGGACGGCGCAGGCCCACATCATCGCGTCACGACGAGGCGGGAAATCAGTCGGCGACGACGGAACTTGCAACAACCGAGGGTGCTCCGGGTTCGGTCGAACGCGCGCATAGTCCGGCTCCAGCAAGCCACGAAACCAGTTCGGGTCCGGGTCGGTCTTACCCCAGTCACAAGACGGAGGAACACCCTGCCCTACCGACTCCAGTACCTGCCAGTGAGGATCGAGGATCACCGCACGAGGCGGCACCGCCTATGCCCGTGTCGGCACCCGCGATAGTACAGGTCGAAACCCATGTCGCTGCAGAATCGACACAGTCAGGCTCCAAAACCGACAGCTGATGCAGGCAGCGAGCACGGACCAGCTCGATCGGCGCCACGGCAGGATGCCGCCGTACTGAAGGAGGAATGGTGCGGGACGGTGCCATTTGTTCGCAGCGTCTGCTGCCAAGGTCGGGATTGTTGGCGCGAAGTCGGCGCTAGCACTGGCGGGGGCGTATAGCGCAAGCGATCGGCGTTGTGACTTGCTGCGATATGTGCGCCACCTGCGACGATCACGGGCACCAGTACTACCGCCGCAAGCCGTTCCGGTCGCAATTGATCATGCGACTGGTATTCGTAGGCAATGGCAAATGCGGCAACCCAGGCCACGCCGAAGCTCAATCCGCCCAGCACGTCCGATAGCCAGTGCGCGCCGAGGTAGATCCGCGAGAGTGCGATCAGGCCAATCAGCGTGGAGGTAATGAATATGACCCACCTGCGCAAGGCGGGTCGAGCCTGGCGGCACAGCAGGAATGCCAGAAAGCCGTAGACGACCGCGCTCATCGTGGTATGGCCGCTCGGAAAAGAGAACTGTTCGGCCCCGCTGTAGAAAGTCCCGGGGCGCTGTCGATGAAGCGCCAGCTTCAACACGTTTGCCAGCACTTCTGCAATACCAATGGCAGCGAGCCAGTATCCTGCCGTCATCCACAGCCGGCGGATGAGAAACCACGCCAACGCAACGAGAATCACGGGCAGCAGCACCTGCACATCCCCCAGCTCGGTGGCGACAATCATTACTCGGTCCATTGCAGGGGTGCGCAGCGACTGCAGCAGGTGATAGACGAAAGCATCCACGTCGACTAGCCGGGCGTGACTGATGACGTCCTCCAGTACACCGAAGAACAGCCACGTACCCCCGATGACAAGCGCTGCCGCGATGGCCAGAAGCCATTTCGGACTTTCCTCGCCGAGCAGCCATTCCGCGATATCCTTAATCCGGAGCGGGCGGCCTTTCATTGACTTTGATGGAGGATGGGCAGCAATTGTCGAACTCCAGTGCAAGCCACTGACAGCTACGATGATAACCGCGCCCATGACCAGCCATGCTCCCGGCGACAAGATTTCCAACGCGAAGAATACACGCAGTGATGGCACACTGAGCACCGTCGCGAATGTGGCCACCGTTCCGCCGAGCACAAGCCAGCGAGCCGGTTTGAGCGGCCGCGCCACGATCGCGAGAACCCATGTGGCGACTGCAAACAGGACAACTGTCGCAGCGGTTCGGTCTTCGCCCAAGCTCGCGCCCAAGTCGGTACGAAAAAGCGCATAGACCGCAAACGTCGCGCCGGCGACGAACAGACCGCTGAGCACGGCAAAGCGCAGAACACGCTCGACGAAACCGGGACGCGCGCGCTGCGCGTTCTGTTCGAGCGACAGGAAGAAAGCGGGGATTCCGATCGTCAACGCCCCGACCAGGGTGAGGTGCCGAGGCAGAAACGGGAACGTGACGTCGGCGATGCCGACAGCAAGTGCCAGAATCATCGCGTAGACGGTCTTGGTCAGGAACAGAGCTGCCAGCCGCTCGACATTGCCGATCACACGGCGGCCCTCGGCGATGACCGAGGGCAGGCTGGCGAAGCAATTGTCGAGCAGCACAAGGTGGGAAACGGCCCGGGCAGCCGCGGCACCGGCGCCCATCGCGATACCGATGTCAGCACGCTTAAGCCCAAGAACGTCGTTTACTCCATCGCCCACCATCGCAACCATGTGACCGTTTTCCTGCAGTGATGCAATGAATGACCGCTTCTGCTGCGGCGATAGCCGCCCGAAAACCGAGTGCGTCTCCGCCAGACTGGCAAACGCTTCCGAGTTCTGCGATAACGCTCGCGCGTCGATGGGATCATTACCGTGTGTGATTCCAAGCTGAGTAGCGACCCGGCTGACCGTGACCGGATGGTCACCGGAAATCACCTTGATCGTGATGCCCTGTGATTCGAAATAGCGCAGCGTCTCGGCGGCATCAGTGCGAACCTGTTCAGTCAACAGCACGAAGGCAACGGGGTCGAGTTCGTCCGGCAGCCGGTCGGACGCAAGACCGTGGCCAGTTCTGGCAAGGAGCAGCACGCGTTGCCCCGACTGGACGTGTTCCTCCGCGCGTTGCCGCACGGACTCGCTACCAGGGATACCGTCCAACAACACTTCGGGAGCGCCGAGTACCCAGGTGCCGAGTTCATGCAGGGCTGCGCCGCTCCATTTGCGCGCCGACGAGAAAGAAACGAAACTGCTGACGGCATGAGGCTGCTCCTCGGGATAAGCACGTCCGATCGCCAGCAAGGTGGCATTCGGCTTCGACTCAGCTATGGCAAGGGCAGCAAGCGCGCGCGTCGCATCGGGATGCTCACCGCGCAACATCTCGACGCGCTCGACCCGGGGTTCGCGCTCCGTCAGCGTCCCAGTCTTGTCAAGACAGATGACATCGACCCTGGCCAGAGTTTCGGTCGCGGAAAGATCTTGGACCAGCGTTTGGTGGTGGGCCAGTCTGATGGCTCCCACTGCCAGCGCAAGACTGGTCAACAGCACCAGTCCCTCCGGAACCATCGCGACCACGCCAGCGGCAGAGAACAGCAGTGCGCTGACGATCGCTCCTTGAATCACAAATTGACTGGTAAAAAGGAGCGCGGCGGTAGGCACGATGGCCCATGTGATGTAGCGCAGAATCTGATCTATCCCTGCCCGCAGCTCGGAATGCGCCAGACTGAACTGTTTGGCTTCGCCGGCAAGGCGCTGACCATAGGATGAAGCCCCAACGCGTGTTGCACGGCAACGGCCGCTGCCGGCGACCACGAAGCTTCCCGATAGCACTTCTTCACCGGACTGTTTGAAGACAGCCACCGACTCGCCGGTTAGAAGGGATTCGTCGACTTCGAGTCCCGCAGCAGCGAGCAATACACCATCGACAACCACTTGATCGCCGCCCGCCAATTCCAGGATATCATCCAGAACGATCTCCGCCGTTGGGATGTCTATGCTTTTCCCGGCACGCACCGCGCGAGCTTTGGGCTGACTCACCAACGTGAGATGATCGAGCGTCCATTTAGCGCGCAGTTCCTGGACGATTCCTATCAGGGCATTGACGATAAGAACCCCCCCAAACAGAGAATCCTGCCAAGGGCCAGTCATCAGAACCACGACAAACAGCGTCCCCAGAAGTGCGTTGAAGCGGGTAAAAATATTGGCGCGCACGATTTCCAACGCTGTGCGGCTTGCCAGCACCACGACGCGATTCACATCGCCGCGTTCAATACGCGCCCGTACCTCTGAATCAGTGAGTCCATGAAATTCTGTTGGCAGTGCCTTGTCTGTGGTCATGCTCAGATGCCTCAGCGCGCTCGGTTACGCACTGCCAGACGATGCAGCTGCTTCGACTGTTCCCACCGTGAAAGCAAAAGCAGCACTGCCGTAAGGACGATCGCGTATTTCTTCAGCACTGTCCACCCGCAGGCGTGACTCTGTGCATATCGGCATTATGAAAACGCCAGGAGACAATCAGCGCGATCACCGCCAGCACTACAAAGGCAAAAAACCCGCCGGCATATCCGCGCGTACCTAAGGCGTCGACCACCGCGCCGAGAAAGGGTGGCAGGATGAAGCCACCGGTGGCGCCAATCCCTCCAACAAACCCCGATGCGCCACCGGTGGCTTCGGGCACGTATTTCGGCACCATGTTGAACACTGCTGCGTTGCCGATGCCCATGCCGAGCGCGATCAACAGTTCACCTGCGAGGCTCATGGAAAAGCTCAGACCCAGAGTGAGCAGCAGCGCCCCTGCCAGCACAACGGAATACGCAAGCACCGCGGTGCGCTCCCCGCCGAGCTGCTCTGATAGCGCGCCACCGTAAACGCGCATGACGGCCGCGAGCAGCGAAAAGCCTGCTCCACCCAGGATGCCGGCCCGCACCACACTTACGTGATAGGAATTCACCCAGAAAATGGGAAACCACGCGGTCAACGCAAGGAATCCGCCGAATGAGATGAAATAGAGTGCCATGAGTCCCCAGGTGCAGGGATTCTCGGCCGCGACAATCACCGTGTGCCACACCGATCCCTTCGGAAAAAGCTCCTCCCCATGCTGGGTCGCAGCCGTATGGCTTTTTTCCGGATCGATCCCTTCGGCGCGCAGCTGAAAGTAGTACGCGTCGCGTGCGAACAAGGCATAGATGGCGGCCCCGAAAAGCAGAAACAGCAGCCACGCCAAGTACGATCCGGCGAGCCCCCACTGGTCGATGGCGAGAGGCAGCAGCAACGTAAACAGTCCTGGCGCCAGATTTCCGATTCCGCCGTAGACACCGAGGATCACTCCCTGACGACCCTGGGGATACCAGTAGGAGACCTGCCGGATCCCGACCGAAAACGAAGCGACGCCGCAACCACTCAACAGGCCGAAAAAAAAGATGACGGGATACAGCTGAGAATTGATGGTCCTGGCCGAGACCAGGATGAAAACCAGTCCCCACATTCCGACCAGCGAAAAACCGAACAGTGTCAGCATCGGCAGGCGGCCCCCTGCCCGGTCGGCCCAGGCGCCGAAAGGAATGCGAAACAGTGAACCTGTAATCTGCGGGGCTGCGACCAGAAACCCGAGCGCGATCCCGGTGAGGTGCATGTGATCCTGAAACAGCCTGGCAGCCGGCCCAAACAGGGCCACAGCCGCAAACCCCACAAAAAATCCCCAGGTCGCGAGAGCAAACCCTTTCGCGGGCGTTCCTGACAGGTGGTAACGATGCACCTCGGGCCTTCTTACTCCCGACTGCATAAGGCACCCTCTACTCTGCAACCGCAGTGCGGTTCAACCCTCCGAGCCCGTACTTGCATACCGGCTTCCTCGCTGCGCACAGCGTTCGGCATGCTGATGAGCCCCAAATAGCTCCAACGCGTTCGTGACCGGGAACAAATCAACACTGCCTGCACGCCTGGATCACGCTACCCTGCCATCATCCGGCACCCTCGACTCAATCGGTCGTCGGCGCACGGCAGCACCGCTTCTGATCGCAGCGGACATGCACAGGGTACTAATGACATTAAATACCCGCTATTACTTACAGTAAAATCAATTTGTTACATATATATTATTAAAAATAACATTAACTTAGTATCAGACCGATCAGTCAGGATAATGACATGCCTCAGTGTCACTGTCCCAAAATTGTCTCAAGGTTGTGCCCTGGGATCCATGACCAGCGTCGTGAAAGACTCCCGGCATTCAGCTCAGGAAGGCTGTCGGACGTTGCGTGCACATGCGCGGCCATGGGATGAGTCGTGCGCTACCTCCGCCCCGGACAATATGAAAGTGACCTGGGTGCGGAGAATTCGCTCACGCATGCCATACGGACACCGTCGTGTGGTACTGGGCCTGTGCAGCACCTTTTGGGCTGAAGCAGCCATCATGGATTCAATCTTATAGCGATGATACCGTGACAACGCTGTTGGCATAAAATCCTGGCTCCGGGGTTCATTCCAGTGACGGGCACTCCACAGCGAGTCTCGCCGCAGCAGGATCCTGTGTAGCTTTGCGGATGGAAACGGCAAACGTTTGTGCATTTTTTTGCTGCCTGGAGCAAGACATGGACTTTCCGGAAGCCTTCGATGTCGACCTTCGGTCCGGAGAATTTCTGCCACTGCTGCACGCGCGCGCACTCAGGGTGCTGAAATCCGGACGGGCCCTGTTCTTTCCCCAGACATGCCGTGCCAGGAATCGTCTGATCGTGGCGCGCAGCTGGCCACCGGTCTCGAAACGCAAGGACGATTGCGTGCTGCATGTCGACGCCTTTCCGTCTTTGCCCATCGATAGGCGCGGAATCCTGTGTAGGTTCGGCTGCGCCAATGCGTACAGTGCCCTGCGCGTGCGGCGTCCCAGTGAGCCGTTTGCCGATCATGCTGTCCGATTCGTTCCCGAGATCGCCCATACCTGGCCCGGCGAGGCTTCGCTGCTTCAGCATCAAGGCATCGCCCGAAAACGCAGAAACGAATACGACCGCACCGTCTTGATGTCGCTACGGATACTCAAACCCCTGATCGCACAGCGGTCCGCTTTGGTACCCCTCGAATAGAGCGCTGGCGTGGAACAACACGCAGAGGTTCTGAGGGGTGCCCGCTGGCACCTGCGCCAAGCGAGCTGGCAGGATCTGGCAGCCACAGTCCTAGTACTGGGTGTGCTGATTCTCGCGGGGTCGGGAGTGCGCCAGATGGTCGCGCCCTTGGAAGTTGCGCATCAGATCCGGATCAGCCTGTCGCCCACCGCGCTGCCGCTTTACACTCTGCGCACGACGATTCGGATGCTGGCGGCGATTGCAGCCTCGCTGGCGTTCACCTTCATCTACGCCACGCTTGCCGCCAAGAGCCGCCGCGCTGAAATGGTCCTGATCCCGCTGCTCGACGTGCTGCAGTCCGTGCCGGTCCTCGGATATCTTTCCTTCACAGTGCTTTTCTTCGTCTCGGCGTTTCCGGGCAACCAGCTGGGCCCGGAGCTTGCTGCCATCTTCGCCATCTTTACCAGCCAGGCCTGGAACATGGCATTCAGCTTCTACCAGTCGCTGCGCACCGTTCCACGCGATCTCGATGAAGCGAGCCGCAGTCTGCGCTTCTCCGCATGGCAGCGGTTCTGGCGCCTCGAGGTACCGTTCGCCATGCCAGGCCTCGTGTGGAACACCATGATGTCGATGTCGGCCGGATGGTTCTTTGTCGTCGCCTCCGAGGCGATCACAGTCGATGGCCTGCGCATCAGGCTACCTGGCATCGGTTCCTACGTCGCTGAGGCAATCAGAGAGCACGATCTGGCGGCAGTTGCCTGGGCAATCGTGGCGATGAGCGCCGCCATTCTTGTTTACGACCAGCTGTTCTTCCGTCCGCTGGTGGCCTGGTCGGAACGGTTCCAGTCGGCTCCGACTGCTGTCCCGCTGAAGCCGCGGTCCTGGGTCCTCGATCTGTTTCAGCGTTCCCGCCTGCTGCGGCAGCTCATCGGGCCCGTCGCGGCGGGCATGGAAACTGCCGCACGCTCCCGACTGTCACTCCCGGCCGGCGTGCGCACACTCGGACGCGGTATGTCCTACAGCCGGATCGCCGACGCGATGTGGTACGGCCTGCTGCTTGGTCTCCTCGTCTATGGTCTGACGGAACTTGCCCATTTCACCCGCGTCCAGCTGTCGTGGGATGATGTCGTTATTGCCTTCCGCAACGGCGCGCTCACTCTGCTTCGCGTCGTTGTCCTCGTGGCGGTGGCAACCGTGGTCTGGGTGCCGATCGGGATTGCCGTAGGTCTTCGACCGAAACTGGCAGAAAGGGTACAACCGGCCGCGCAGTTTCTGGCCGCCTTTCCCGCCAACCTTCTTTTCCCGTTGGTGGTGTTTTTCATCGTCCGGTTTAAACTCGCCCCGGCAGTTTGGCTGAGTCCGCTTATGATCCTTGGGGCACAATGGTACATCCTGTTCAACGTGATTGCCGGCGCAAGCGCGTTTCCGGGCGATCTACGCGAGGCTGCCTCCAGTCTGCGCATCCGCGGCTGGCATTGGTGGCGCGACATAATGCTGCCCGGGATCTTCCCCTATTATGTAACGGGCGCAATCACGGCTTGTGGCGGGGCGTGGAATGCGAGCATCGTCTCGGAGGTGGTCCGCTGGGGACCGACGAAACTCACGGCCGGCGGCCTCGGCGCTTATATCGCGCGCATGACCGAGGTCGGCGACTTTCCGCGTGCCGCACTGGGAATCGCGGTCATGTCGACCCTGGTCATCGCCATGAACCGCCTGCTCTGGCGTCCTCTGTACGCCTTTTCAGAACGGCGCACCCGGCTGGATTGAGCGCACTCATGAACCTGCAATCCAGTCCCCCTCTCATTGAACTGCGCAAGGTCTGCATGGACTTCGCCAAACCTTCGGGCGAGCCGCTGCCGGTCCTGGCAGATATTGATCTAGCCTTGCACACCCGCGAGATCCTCGGTCTCCTGGGACGCTCTGGGGCCGGAAAGTCGACTCTGCTGCGCATCGCTGCTGGACTGATACGGCCTACCTCCGGGCAGGTCTACCACCAGGCAGCGCCGCTTACAGGCCCCGCTGAAGGCATCGCGGTTGTATTTCAAACGTTCGCGCTTTTCCCGTGGCTAACGGTCATCGAGAATGTCGAAGCAGGACTCGACGCGTTTGCCCTCCCCCGCCGCGAAGCGCGCGAGCGTGCCCAGTCTGCTATCGACCTCATCGGTCTCGACGGGTTCCAGGGAGCCTATCCGCGCGAGCTCTCGGGCGGAATGCGCCAACGTGTCGGCTTCGCCCGCGCGATCGTCACCGGTTCATCGGTGCTGCTCATGGACGAGCCATTTTCGGCACTCGACGTGCTGACAGCGGAGACATTGCGCACCGACTTCATCGATCTGTGGCTTGAGCGTGAGATCCCGACCACATCAGTGCTGCTCGTTACCCATAACATCGAAGAGGCTATCCTGATGTGCGACCGGATCGTGATTCTGTCCTCCAATCCCGGGCGCGTGGCGGCCGAGATTCCGGTGGCCCTCCCGCATCCGCGCAACCGGATGGATGACGCATTCCGCGCCGTCGTCGATGATATATATGAGATCCTCACTTCCCGGGCAGTCGCCTCGCTCGCGGTGCCGGGCCAGTTGCACGGTGGGCTTGCACGGCCTTTGCCGCGCGCGTCCGTCAACCAGATGAGCGGCCTGGTTGAAACTCTGGCGGGCGCACCGTACGGCGGCCGTGCCGCCCTGGGCCAAATCGCCCGCGTGCTCAGGCTGGAGGTGGATGATCTGTTCCCCATCGCCGAAGCACTGCACATACTGGGGTTCGCCGAGCTCAGCGATGGCGCCTTTCGTCTCACCGCCGCCGGCCGCATGTTCGCCCACGGCGGAATCGAGGAGCGCAAGCGGCTGTTCAAGGAGCATCTGCTGGAGTTCGTGCCGCTAGCCGCGCATATCCGACGGGTCCTCGATGAGCGCGGGCGTCACCGCGCGCCGCGCGTGCGTTTCGAGTCCGAACTGGAAGATCATCTCACCCGCCGCGACGTGGAGAAAACCCTGCGGGTCGTCACCGGCTGGGGACGCTATGCCGAACTGTTCGGGTACGATGACCAGGCGCAGCTGTTCCACATCTGAATCGGGCGCCCTTGAGACACGGCGTTGTTTCCGGGTCCTCGGTCATCGCAAGACCTGCCGCAAGGTTGAGTTACCATAAAAAGAACTGCACTGCCCAGGCGGCCAGCGGCAAGGCAACGGCCAGCAGTGTCGCTGCGGCAGCGGCGGCACGATGCCTGGGGGCAAGCCGTACAGCCAGCACTACGCTCCACAGGGCCACTGCCACCAGCAACGCGGTACGCGCCGCGTCGGCCCACGGCAGGCGCACGCCCTCGCCCGCAAGTTGCGAGCTGGTCAGAAAGCTCAGCCCGACGAAAAGACTGGCGCCGGCATAGGGAATGAGAACCTGGACAAACCGCTGCCAGGCAATCCCCGTGAGCGTTTCGATCAGCCGCATCCAGCCGACGATCCAGCTGCCGACGATGAGCGCCTCGGTGCCAATGTAGGCAAGAAGCATCGCGCCATCGAGCCAGCTGAACACATCGTCCGCCTGCGGATAATGGGTGAGGAGCCACCAGTGCCCGGGATCATGGAGTGGCCACATCACATTGTGTCCGATGAGCCATCCCGCCACGACCAACTTGGCGCTCACGAACCACGGCGAGGCGCTCCACTGGAAGGCCCCCAGCGCGACTCCGAGCATACCAAAGACCAGCAGCCTTGCCGGCCACTTGGCGGCTTCCCGGATGTGTGACTGGGAATCCTCAGTGCCCGTCTTAAAGATTTCCACGCCGGGTGGGCGCCAGGCAAGCGCTACTGCGTCACGCTCTCCCGCGCAACGCCCGCACATGTGACAGGCAGAGGAGCCGTCGAGCCGGCGAATGTTGATCAGCGGCGCACAGTTGACCGAATGTGCCCGGCTCGTGCGATGCCCGACCGGGGCCGCATCCCACGCGCTTTGATCGGTACGAAAATGAAGCGGGGAAACCTTTGCGAGGAGCGCAAATACCCCGGATACCGGACACAGGTGCCGGCACCACACGCGTTTGCCACGCCCATACAACAGTCCGACCACCATGGCGGCGGCGGTCGAGCCTCCCAGAATCAGAAGTGCCGGTTTCGGGTAATCGTAGACACTCGTCATCTGGCCAAAAACTGTCGTGCCGAGAAAGGCGACAAAGGGCCAGCCGCCCCATTTCATCCAGCGCGGGATACCGCGTCCGGCACCGTAGCGCGAAACCCACTCACTGAGCGCGCCCTCGGGGCAGAACACGCCGCACCATACCCGTCCCAGAACCATGATCGAAAGAATGACGAACGGCCACCAGATACCCCAGAAGATGAACCGCGCAAGACGCGTGAGACTGCCCCAAAGGTGAGCGTCTGCGGCCGGAAGCGGCAGAAAAGCCGGCACCGCCACCAGAACTACATAGAAAAGCACCACCGTCCACTGCACCGCCTGGATCGCTACGCGGTGACACCTCATCGCCAGACCCAGCCGTTCTATCCTTCCGCCGGCCAGACGCGCTGGCACGGCCCGCTCGACGGTAACGCTCATAGCCTCAGACACCGAGGGACGGCTGCCGCGCGGCACCACGGCACACGTCAGTAGCCACCTTTCTTCCCGATGCCCGCATAGACAAATTCAAACTCGACGCTGAAAGGTTTGAACCACGGATGCACGCCCGTGAGACGGTCGGTGTGGCGCCCGAAATTGTGGCCGTAGGGGTTGCCCGGCGCATCCGGCGGATAGATGGTATAGACCACGCGGTATCTACCGGGGCCATCAAGCTTGATGTTGTCGCCATAATGGGGACCATCATTGGCCACCATCGGCATGAACTCACCCGCGGCGGTCCATCTGCTGCCGGTCTTGCTCAATCGGTAGCGCACGAGCAGCGCTGGAATCCAGGAACCCCTGGGAAAGCCATTGGGGTCGTTTGCAAGTGCGTGGATATCGGCTTCCATGTGCACATCGGACTCGCTGGCAGGACGCATCATCGCCGCGGGCTCCATCGTGACCGGCTGCAGGTAGACGGAACCAATCTTCATCCCGTCGCGATCCTGGGGGGTGCCCATCGGATACTCCAGGGCCAAGGCGGATTGTGCGCCGGCGATCCATGCCGCCACGGCGAGCGGAACCAAGACATTGCGGTATTTCATCGGAAGTTCTCCTTCAATTGGATTCGAGCGGACAGGCCGAGCACGGGAACCCGGCAGCTGGCGTGTTCGCGCGCTGCTTCGGATCAGGACCCTGGCGCGGCCCCTACACCGTTCCGACCGCAACTGACCCGCGCACTGTGCGCCAACGCCTGCTTCCGCCGCAGCGGACGCATTACGGGACGGCACGGGCTGTCGCAGATCATCGTGCATTTGCTAATAGTAACACGAATCATTCCTATTCGCGATATAATAATTTGACCCCCTTCGCAGACGCAGCGGCAGAATGGTTTCGGGACAGCAAGGCGATTGATCCCGACTGAGGACCAACGATCGGGCGACGGCATACCAAAACCACGGATGCCTGGGTTGCACTGTGCTTGAGGGATCAGAGTTCCCCGGTGGGTTCAGAGGCTGCGATCAGCCTCCGGAGCGGCCTCGGCCGTACGGTACAGCCAAGAATGAATGCTACAGCCGCTCGCGTTGGATATGCTCGAGCAGACCGATCGCCGCCTCTTCGACCATGTCCAGGACACGGTCGAAGCCGCTTTCCCCACCGAAGTAAGGATCAGGCACTTCGCGCTCCGGACGTGCCGGCGCGAACTCCAAGAACAGTCGGATCTTTTGTTCCTGTCCCGGGGGGCTCAACGCCCGCAGATACTTCAAATTCTCGCGATCCATCGCGAGGATGAAGTCAAAGGACTCGATATCGCACCGCGTCGCCTGGCGGCCACGCAGTTCCGACAGATCGATGCCGCGACGCACTGCCGCTGCCTGGGCACGTGCGTCGGGCGCCTCGCCGATATGATACGCATGGGTACCGGCGGAATCGACCTCGATGATCTCCTCCAGCCCGTGCGCGCGCACGACCGCGCGAAAAACGCCTTCTGCCGTCGGCGAACGGCAGATATTCCCAAGACACACAAACAGCACCTTTACCATCGCTCTGCACCTGCATGTAGGATAACTTGCGGCGGGCCGCATCGAATCTGCCGCGCCATACGCTGCAGCTCAGCGTGCCCTGCATACCGGCTAGCGCTCATCCACCCTTCTCGAAAACCGCCCGTACTCTTTCCAGATCCTCCGCGGTATCGACTCCGCCCGGTGGCCCCTCCGGTACCTCGCATACGGCGATACGCTCCCCGTTCCACAGCACGCGCAGCTGCTCGAGCGATTCGATGCGTTCCGGCGGACATGGCGGCCAGGCGGCATAGCGGCCGACAAACTCGGCCCGATAGGCGTAGATTCCGATGTGCCGCAGCGCGTCCGCGGGAAACTCGCCGACGCGCCCCGTCTGGTCACGCGGCCACGGGATCGGGGCACGGCTGAAATAGAGCGCAAACCCATTGCGGTCTGTAACCAGTTTGACGACATTCGGATCCTGGAAACTGCGGCGGTCATGGATCGCATGAGCGGCCGTCGCCATCGCCGCGAGTGGATGGGCGAGCAGCGTATCGGCCACCCGCCGGATCAGTGCCGGCGGCATGAGCGGCTCGTCGCCCTGCAGGTTGATCACGACCTCGTCAGCATCGAGCGCAAGGGTCGATACGGCTTCCGCAATACGGTCGGTTCCGGAGCGGTGATCGGCCGCGGTCATGCAGACTTCGCCTCCGAAGCCGCGTACTACGGCGCTGATGCGCGCATCGTCCGTGGCAACGATGACACGCTTGGCGCTGCTGGCACGGGCGCTGGCATAAACGCGCTCGATCATCGGTTTTCCGGCAAGATCTGCAAGCGGCTTGCCAGGCAGCCGAGTAGAGGCGAATCGGGCGGGGATGATGACGATCATGGCTCGGCTCGCACGACAGGCGCTAAAGCGCCTCTTCCTCGGGAATCTGACGGGCCTGGTCTTCCAGCATCACCGGGATATCGTCGCGGATCGGATAGGCGAGCCGGTCGGCCTTGCATATCAGCTCGGACCTGGCGCGGTCGTAACGTAGAGGTCCCTTGCATATGGGACAGACCAGTATATCCAGTAATTTCTTATCCACCGCACTTCTCCTTCAGCAGGTCCAGAATCAGGGTGCCGAATCCGGGATCCGGGCAGGCTTCGACCTCCAGAAACCAGCAATCGGGACGGGCGAAGCGCTCACATTTTACCGCATCTTTCTCGGTCATGATCACCGGTGCGGCGTCGCCGAAGCGCAAATCCTCCGGGTGAAAACGATTATGGTCCGGAAATGGGTGTTCTTGTACTTCCAGTCCAAGCCCGCGCAGCTTTGCAAAAAAGCGGTCGGGATTGCCAATTCCTGCCACGGCGTGCACCGCCATGCCCGTGAAATCGCGTATGGCGCGTGTCTCGCCGCTCGCCAGATTGCGCAGGCCGGTGCCGCACAGCTCCATGCTGTGTTCCCCTTCGCATGCCGTTCCCTGGGTAATGCGGACATCGGCGCGCTGCAGGCGCGAGACCGGCTCACGTAAGGGGCCAGCCGGCAAAAGCAACCCGTTGCCAAAGCGCCGCTGCCCGTCTATTACCACGATTTCCACATCGCGTGCGAGGCGTCGGTGCTGCAGCCCGTCATCGCTGATCACGACATCACAGCGATGCGCGGCGAGCAGGGCCTGTGCCGCCGCCACCCGGTCGGGGCCCACCACTACAGGACAACCGGCGCGGCGCGCCAACACCACCGGTTCGTCGCCCACTTCGTCCGGATCGGAATCAAGCGCGAGCACGCGCGGCCATACGCGCGCGCGCCCGCCATAGCCGCGCGAAATGATTCCTGGCCGGAAGCCTGCACGCTGCAGAAACAGGCTCAGCCAGATCACCAACGGCGTCTTGCCGGTTCCTCCGACCGTGATATTTCCCACCACGATCACAGGCACCGGGAGCCGCTGGCTTGCGAGCAGGTGCAGATCGTACAGCCGATTGCGCGCGCCTGAAATTAGCTGGTAGATCCAGCCCAAGGGCATGAGGAGCAGGATCAAGGACGACCTGCCCTGCCACTGTTCCTGGAGAAATTCCGCGGCGCGCCGGGTCACCACTGGAAAACCCGCTTCAGTAGCTCACGGTTCACTTCACCGGCGCGCCGGCGCTCGCCCCAGAACAGGCGGCGCAGCGCATCGCCCCGCAAGCGTGCGCCGATCGGGTCCGCCCGCATCGCGTTCCAAAACTGCTCCAGCTGCGCAAACGCGAATACCTCTTCGAAAAGTCCGTCCGCCGGCCCGGAGGCGGTAGCGGCATCGAAGCGCCGCAACACTGCGGTACGATCGGCCACACTCATCGGACGACCTCCGGCCAGGGCCTGCCAGAATGTCCAGGCGTCGGGGTTGATCGCATGGATGGCGTCACTCGACGCAGCGACAGCGGGCAGCCAGCGGCTGTCATCGATCAGGACCGTACTTCCGGCGGCGAGCGGCGTGCGGTGCCAGGCACTGATGCGCAGCCACGCAGCGGGCGCTGCACCGGGGTGAGCGGTGCTGACCATTAGTATGCCACGGCGCCCAAGGCCCGAGCCTGACCACCATGCATCCACCTCCTGGAAGCGCTGCGGACTGACGCCGATCAGACACCAGACCGCGAAATCGGCGCCACCGCACAATATCCCGCGTAAATTCGGATCTACCTGGGCCTCGACCAGAAGCGTTGTCAGGTCGACCTGAGGCGCGATGTACTCGGCACGCCCGCAGCGCTGCCATGCCTCGGCCTGATCGCGATCGGCCGGGTATACGGCCTGAAAGCGCCCGGCTGCTGCTGCCGTAGTGTGCAGCGCAACGCAGCGGACCGCCGCCGCTTCCAGAGCCGCGCTCAGATTGGGCGCGGGGTGGCGTGCGACCATGAGCACGCCCAGCGGCGCAAACGACCGCAGCGTGCGCCGGACGGCACGTGTCGCATCGCTTGGGCCATAGCCAAATCCGGTCTGCTCGAGACCGGCGAGTTCGCGATCCAGCAGCAGCGGATATTCGCGCTCAAAGGACAGCACCAGTCTCAGGTCGCGCCGGGTCTGACGCAGCGCGTGCAGCATCCCCGCGGCCAGGCGCACGCTCCCCTCCTCGTCCCCGGCTTCGACCCAGACCAGCCTTCCTCCGCCTGCCGGCGGGCGGAGATGGCCCCAGCGTGCGTTGGCGCGCGCATGATCTCCGCGCAGCCGGTCGCGCAGGCCATGCCACCATAACCACAGAGACCCGCTCCCATAGGCACGATCAGTGAGGGAGCTCATTAAACTGGATACGGTACAGCCGGGCATAGATCCCGTTGCGTCCCAGCAACTCACGATGACTGCCGGATTCCATCACGTGGCCACCATCGAGCACCACGATGCGATCGGCGTTCTCGATAGTCGACAGGCGATGGGCGATCACCAGGGTCGTGCGATTCTGCATGAGCTGCTGCATTGCGTCGTGCACCAGGCGTTCGGACTCGGTGTCAAGCGCCGAGGTGGCCTCGTCGAGAATGAGTACCGGCGCATTCTTGTACAGGGCACGGGCAATGGCGATACGCTGACGTTGCCCGCCGGACAGACGCACGCCACGCTCACCGACAACAGTATCGAGGCCCTCGGACATGCGCTTTGCAAACTCCAGAACATGCGCTGCCTTCGCCGATCTTTGGATTCGCGCCTCGTCGACTTCTCCATCGGAACCATAGGCGATGTTATTGCGGATGCTATCATCGAACAGCACCGTATCCTGACTCACCAAGGCGATATGGTGACGCAGATTGGCGAGGCGCAGCTCATTGATATTGACCCCGTCCATAAGGATTTCGCCAGAGTCCGCTGCATAGAAACGCGCCAGCAGATTCGCGGTCGTGGTCTTGCCACTTCCGGACGCACCCACCAGCGCCAGCGTAGTCCCAGGCTCGATGCGCAACGATACATTCTCCAACACCGGCGTCGGGGAGGCCGGGAAACTGAAGCTGACATGGCGGTACTCGACCTCGCCCTTGACGCTTGATAGCTCGCGCACACCCGGATCCGGCTCCGGCTCCTCGTCCATCATGGCAAATACGCTACCCGCCGCCGCGACTCCCGTCTGGACCACCTCGTTGACCTGGGTGAGGCGTTTGAGCGCCGGCATCATCAGCATCATGGCGGTAATATAGGACACGAATGTGCCCGCGTTCATGTGGCCGGCAGCGGCCTGCTGCATTGCCGCATAGATCGCGATCGCAATGCCTATGGCCGACAGCAACTCGACCAGTGGAACATTGAGCGCGGAGGTCGCGGCCTTTTTCATGACGTAGCGCTGGTTGCGGCCGTTGACCTGCTCAAACGCCGCTCTCTCGGAATCCTGGGCACAGAAGGTCTTGACCACCCTCTGGCCTTCGATCGCCTCCTGCACCACATGCGTGATTTCACCCATGGACTGCTGGATCAGATGACTCGACCGGCGAAAGCGGCGGCTGATCTTGGTTACCACGAACGAGATGACCGGAGCCACGAGCAGCATGATCAAGGTCAGGCGCCAACTGTAATAGATCATAAGGCCGATCAGTCCGAACAGCGACAGACTGTCCTTGACCACCGAGGACACCGCCTTGGTGGTGGCCGACATCACTTGTTCAACGTCGTAGATGACCTTGGATATCAGCAGACTCGAGGAGTTGTTGTCGTAGAACCGGCTCGGCAGATGCACCAGCCGCGTAAACATGTTGTTGCGCAGATGGAAGATGACCATACGCCCGATCCAGTTCATCGTGTAATTGGCCAGGAAACCGAAAATCCCGCGTGCCACGAAAATAGCCACGATGAGCGGCGGAATATAACGGATACTATGCGGGTCACTTTTCACGAACCCGCCATTGATCAGCGGCTTCATGAGCCACGCGAACCCGGTCTCGGTCGCAGAGGTGACGGCCATGCTCACTACCGCCAGCGCGAACGGACCGCGGTAGGGCCACGCGTATCTCAGCAGTCTTCGGTATACGCTTGCACCCGAACCCGGCTCCTGCGTTGCGCTCACGGTGCTGAACCACCGGTGGCTTTCTGGGTGGCGAAGGCCAGATGAACGAACCCAAGCTGGCGAGCAACATCCATGACCTTGACCACCGCGCCATTGGGTGTCCGGCGATCCGCCTCGATGATCACCACTGGATTCTTCTGCGTACCTGCCGCCTCCGCCATGGCCTGCCGCAACACGCTCTCGCTGGTGTTGAGCAGCGCTTTACCGCCCACGAAGTACTGCCCGCCGGCATCGATCGCCACACGCAATGCCGGCTGCTGCGGTTTTGATTGTGTGTGCGCGCTCGGCAATTGCAACCGCAGCTGCGCCTCGTGCGAGAAGCTGGTTGTCAACAGCAGGAAAATCAACGCCATCAGGAGCACGTCGATCAGGGGAATGAGATTGATCTCGGGCTCCTCGATCCGCTTCGGGCGAAATTGCATGGTTGCACCCCGCTCCGGCCCGGCTACCCGCTTTCGCGCGTGCCCTGGATGATCTCGACGAGCTTGATCGCCTCCTGCTCCATGTCCACCAGCAGCGCATCGACGCGGGCGCGGAAATAGCGGTAGAACATAAGACTGGGAATCGCGACCGTCAGGCCGGACGCCGTGGAAACAAGCGCCTGGGAGATGCCTGCGGCGACCACGGACGGATCACCCAGACCGTGACTGCCGACGCCGGCAAACATCCTAATCATTCCAAGCACGGTACCGAGCAATCCAAGAAACGGTGCGATCGCGGCGATCGTGCCGAGCGGGTTCAGGTAGCGCTCGAGCTCCGGCACCACGTGCCGCCCGGCGTCCTCGATCGCCTCTTTGACAACCGCGCGCTTGTGGCCGCGGTTCATCAGGCCAGCAGCCATAACGCGGCCTAGCGGCGAGCTATCGCGCAGCAGCGCCAGCCGCTCCCCGTCGAGCTCCCTGCGCTCAAGCCATTGCCGCACCTGCGGCAGCAGTCCTGCGGGCGCCACATAGCGCGTCTGGAGTGACCATAACCGCTCGCCGATGATCGCCAAAGCGGCGATCGAGCAGAGAATGATCGGCGCCATGACCCAGCCGCCAGACCTAACTAATTCAAACACGCGGACTTACCTGAAGGATCGAGTTGGACCGAAAAGTGTGCGTAATCTATCAGACACGCGCCCGGCCGGAAAGCACCGCAACCACCCGCTGCCGCCTCTCCGGTCGGGAAGCCGGCTCGCTGCCACCGACCCTGCCCGCCCTTCCGGCCAGGGTTGTCACTGAATCACCCGTTACTATCTCCCCGCCCCTACCCCCCAAATCGGCGCAGTCCGCTGCTCCCGGCGGGATTGGCACGCTCGTGTACGCGCTGCGCGGTTGCCTGCGACCGATCACGTTTCCCTCAGGGTACCGTCGACAATGGTCACGATACGGCCCATGCGCGCGGCCAGCGCCTGATCGTGGGTGGCAATGACGAAGCTTGTGCGCTGGGCATGGTGCAGTTCCAGCATGAGCGCGTAAACCGATTCCGCCGTTTTGCGATCGAGATTGCCCGTAGGCTCGTCCGCCAGTACGCACAGCGGCTCCGTCACCAAGGCACGCGCGACCGCCACACGCTGGCGTTCGCCGCCAGACAACTCCACGGGCTTGTGCATCAGCCGCTGCGACAACCCGACCTTCCCCAGCATCTCCTGCGCCCGATCAAGCGCCTCGTTCGCGGGCCCGCGCCGTATGAACAGCGGCATGGCAACGTTTTCAAGCGCGCTGAATTCTGGCAGCAGGTGGTGGAACTGGTACACGAACCCGAGCGCTCGGTTGCGTAATGCACCGCGCTGCCGGTCACTGAGACTGCCGATATCACGGCCGTCGAGTTCGACTGTTCCCGCAGTGGGCGAGTCCAGGCCACCCAGCAGATGCAGCAGTGTACTCTTGCCGGCACCGGATGATCCCACGATGGCAATCTGCTCGCCTTGTACAACGGTGAAATTGACGTCGCGCAATACCGGCACGTTCAGATTGCCTTGACTGAAAATCTTGGACAGACCCTCGCATCTCAACACCGCGTTCGACGTCATTCGTAGCGCAGCGCCTCCGCAGGATGGGTCTGAGACGCGCGCCAGGCAGGATAAATCGTCGCCAGGAACCCCATCGCCAGCGACACGCTGGATACGGTGATCACGTCCGACCATTTTAGATGCGACGGCAGTTCACTGATGTAATAGACACTGCTCGACAGGAAAGTCGTGTGAAACATGTGCTCCAGGATCGGGACTATCGTCTCAACGTTGAGTGCGAGCGTGACCCCGCCAATCGCGCCGATCAGAGTGCCGATGACACCGATCACCGATCCCTGAATCATGAATATCCCCATGATGCTGGCCGGGCTCGCGCCGAGCGTGCGTAGGATCGCGATTTCCGCTTCCTTGTCGGTCACGACCATCACCAGCGTCGAGACGATGTTGAACGCTGCCACTGCTACGATGAGCAGCAAAATCACGAACATCACCGTCTTTTCCATTCGCAGAGCACGAAAGAAATTGGCGTGTTCGTGCGTCCAGTCGCGCACGCGGTAGGCGGGGCCGAGCTTCCCGGCCATGACCCGCGCGAGCGCCGGCGCCCGGTAGATGTCGGCGATCTTGATGCGAAGCCCGCTGATACCGTGGGGCATTTGATACAGCTTGGCGGCGTCATCAATCTGAATGAAAGCAAGTCCTGTGTCGTACTCGTACATGCCCACATCGAATATCCCGACCACGGTGAAACGCCTCAGCCTTGGAAGCAGCCCCGCCGGCGTCACCTCGCCTTCCGGAGCGATTAGGGTCACGTGCGAGCCCACGTCGACACCGAGTTTCCAGGCCAGTTCGCGCCCGAGGACGATCCCAAAGCCTCCAGACTTGAGGGCGCCAAGGCTGCCAGCCACGATCTTGCCGCCGATGTCCGTCACCCGAGGCTCTGCTGAGGGAAGTATTCCGCGCACCACGACCCCGCTCGAGGCGCGGCCGTGAGTCAGCAAACCCTGTCCCTGGACAAAGGGTGCCAGACCGGTCACGCCGCGCATACCCTGCACGTCGGTCGCGACCTTACGCCAGTGATGCAGCGGCCCACCGATGGCGCTGATCGTGATGTTGGACGTCACACCGAGAATGCGCTCACGCAGATCCTTGTCGAAGCCGTTCATGACCGACAACACCGTGATCAGCGCCGTGACCCCGAGGGCAGTCCCAAAAATCGAGGACAGCGAGATGAAGGAAATAAAATGATTGCGCCGTTTGGCGCGGGTGTAACGCAGGCCGACAAACAGCTCGTACGGTCGAATCATGGGGCGCCAATTAAACCACAGGGTACGGCCGGCGGGAAATTAATTCACGATCCCCCCTGCCAGAGTTCTCACCGACAGGCATCGCCTTCTGTCCCGCGATGCACGCTCGGTTAGAGTACCGAAAATCGCGTGCGTTCCGTGCGCACTGTTACCACCGCTGCAGATAGGTCGCCTGCTGGCCTGTTTTAGCGGATTCCTGGTCGCAATCGAGGTGGGCCGGTCAGTCGCCGCCGTCCGAGCCCCCGTCGCTGGCAGCGCGGCTCAGCCGGCCTAGCGCCGCGCGCAGCTCGGGAGCTGCGATGTCGCTGGCAACCTGTTCCAGCAGACTGCGACTGGCCGGCGATAACGGGTCACGCCGCATCGGGCGCGGCGTGACGCTTCCGGATTGCCCCGGCGGGCTGATCCGCACGTGCAGGCCGATGAGATGACGAAAAGGCACCGCATCCCGCAGCCGCTTGACCAGCCCCTGCTGCTGATAGCGGACCCGGCCGGCCCATACCGAGGAATCGGCACAAAGGCTCAGCTGCCCGCGGACATAACGCACGGCACAAACGTGCTGGCACAGCGGCTCGCCCGCCGTCTGCATCCAGGCCTCGCTGACCTGCGGCAACAGGCGCAGATCCGCAGGCAGCCCGAGATGCACGAGCACTTCCTGCGAGAAGAAGCTGCCGATCCTGCGCGCTGATGCCACCGGCATGAAGCATGCTCCAAAAAGGGGTGAGATCTGCATTATCCGCGCGGGTGGGGGCACCGGTAAAGAGGCGCATGCGGCACTGCCGCCGTCCACGGTGCCGCCCCGAACCGGTTATACTCGCCTGCATGATCTGCACCGCACCCGATATCACGGAAAACCTGCAAAGAGTCCGCGAAGCCATCGCGACCGCAGCCCGGTCCGCGGGCCGCAACAGCGGCGAAGTCACGCTGGTGGCCGTCTCCAAACGACAGCCCGCGGAACTTATCGCGGCGGCGGTCGCGGCAGGCCAGCGGAATTTCGGCGAGAGCACCATGCAGGAAGCTCTGCCAAAACTCGAGCGCTTCCGATCCGATGGGCTTGTCTGGCATTTCATAGGCCACTTGCAGTCCAACAAGGCCAGGTTCATACCTGGCAATTTCACCTGGCTGCACTCGCTCGACAGCCTCACCCTGGGGCAACGCCTGTCGCGGTTCGCGACTGAGCATGGAAGCGTGCTCGATACGCTCATCGAGGTAAACATCGCGCGCGACCGGGCCAGAGGCGGCGTCGCGCACGAACAGCTGGCGCCACTCATGGAGCAGCTGCTGCATGCGCCGCTGCCGGGCATACGCCTTCGCGGCCTCATGGCTATCGGCCCCCATCCGGCAAACGAACCGGAGCTGCGCGCGGCATTCGCTCAGGTGCGCGCGCTGCGCGACGCGTGCCGCCAACGCTTCGGCCTGTCAGGTTTCACCGAGCTGTCGATGGGAATGAGCGGCGATTTCGTGCCAGCTATCATGGAAGGTGCGACCCTGATCCGCGTGGGAACAGCGATCTTCGGCGCGCGCGGCGATGCACAAGCCTGAACCGCAGCGCACATCCCCGGTACCGCAGGTCTAACTGGAAGCCAGCGCCGACAGATACGCGCCGGTAATGATCAGCACCCCGCCAGCCCATTCACGCGCTCCAACATGCTCGTAAGTGAGGATCTGCTGGGACAATGCGCCCGCCACCAGCTCGAACAGCATGATCACTGCTGAGCGATGCACCGGCATATGCGTCACCCCGTACTGCACCAGCAGTGTCATGAGCAGGATTCCGAACAGACCTAACGCCACCGCACCGGCGAAGGCACCCGCGCCTGCATGCGGCGGCGCGACGCGCAGCAGCATGATCATGATCAAAGCTACGATCAGGACGCCCGCCCAGATACTTGCCGACTTGGCGGCGATCGAAATCTTCTCCATCTTGCGCACCAGCACGTTGCATAGGGCGAAGGCGATTCCAGAAGAGATGGCAAACCAGTCCGACGCGCCCTGCGGCCAGGCGCCGCCGGTATGTGGATTCCAAAGCATGAGCAGCGCTCCGCCCATGGCCAGTGCCAGACTAGCCATGGAGCGCGCTGACACCCGCTCGCCGAGCACGAGCCACCCCATCAGTGTCGCCCATAGCGGTGACAGATAAAACAGCAGCAGCACACGCAGAATATTGCCGTGCAGCACGGCCTCGATAAACGCGACATTGGTCCAGCCGCCTGCCAGCATAAGCATGGTCAGTGCCGCCGGCTCGTGCGGAAACTCCCGCCAGGTAACGGCAGTGCGCGGCAGACTGAAGGCGAGTGCGCTGGCGTACAGGATCAGGGTGAGCCAGAGACCGTTCAGTCCGGCTGCATCGAGCAGCCGCATCGGATACCAGATTACGCCCCACATCCCTGCCCCTGCGAGCAGGCCCAGCACGGGAAACAGACGGGGATCGCGATTGGATGCCATCGGGGCGTTACCGTATAATCGTTGTTCTGAGGACATTCCACCGCACAGATGAATTCCAGACTCTCGGGCCTTCAACCCTACCCTTTTCAAAGGCTCGCCGAGTTGATGCGCGCGGTTTCGCCAACGCCGGACAGGCCGCTTATAAGGCTGTCCATAGGCGAGCCACAGCATGCAGCACCGCGCATCGTTTTGGAAGAGATTGGCGCACAACTGCACACACTATCGTCCTATCCGACGACCCAAGGACTGCCGGCACTGCGCCAGGCGGTCGCGGACTGGGCCAACCGCCGTTTTCATCTGGAGCGTATGCCGCTCGATCCGCAGCGGCACATACTGCCGGTGAGCGGCACGCGCGAGGCGCTGTTTTCCATCGTCCAGGCGGTGATCGATCCCACCGACACCGCGCACCCAGTGATCATTCTGCCGAACCCCTTCTACCAGATCTACGAGGGCGCAGCACTGCTCGCCGGCGCCGAACCGTACTTTCTCAACACTTTCGCCGAGTCCGGCTACCGCATGGATTTCGATGCGGTGCCGGCGCAGATCTGGAAGCGCACACGCATGGTGTTTGTGTGCTCACCCGGCAACCCCACCGGCGCCGTGATCAACCACGAAGAGCTCACGCGCCTCATCGAGCTTGCCCACCGGCACGATTTCCTGATCGTGTCCGACGAATGCTATTCCGAGATCTACTTCGACGAGCTCCAGCCGCCTCCGGGGATACTGCAGGCCGCTCATGACCTAGGTGTTGCTGACTTCCGCCATTGCCTGACCTTCCAAAGCTTGTCAAAGCGGTCCAACCTGCCGGGCCTGCGTTCAGGATTCGTCGCCGGTGATGGCGCCGTCATGGCGCGATATCTTGACTACCGGACCTACCATGGCTGCAGCCTTTCGTCGCTGGCGCAGGCCGCAAGCATCAAGGCCTGGGGCGATGAAGATCACGTGCGCGCTAACCGCGATCTTTACCGCGCCAAAGTTGACGCTGTGCTTGCGATACTCGCACCGGTCCTGGACATTGCCCGCCCGCAGGCTGGGTTTTATCTGTGGCCGCGCACACCCCAGAACGACGAGCACTTTGCTCGCGAGCTGTACCAGCGCGAAAACGTTCTCGTCCTGCCCGGCAGCTACCTGTCGCGCACTGCGGGTGGTGTCAACCCGGGACACAATCGCGTGCGCATGGCCCTGGTCGCGCCACTGGCGGAATGCGTGGAGGCCGCACACCGCATCCGGCATCATGTAGAATCGGTTTGTCCAATAGGAATCTCCCAATGAGCGATATCAAGGCAATCATCGAACAAGCGTTCGAACGTCGCGCGCAGATAACGCCGCGCAACGTCGAAACACATGTCAAGGACGCGACGCTGGAGGCAATAGCGCTGCTTGACGCCGGTAAGGCACGCGTGGCGGAAAAGCGCGATGGCAACTGGACTGTGAACGAGTGGCTTAAGAAGGCGGTGCTGCTCTATTTCCGCATTGAAGACAACAGTCTGATCAAAGGAGGATACACCAACTATTACGACAAGGTGCCGTCCAAATTCGCCGACTACAATTCCAGGAGTTTCCGCGACGGCGGCTTTCGCGTAGTGCCGCTCGCCACGGTACGAAAAGGCGCCTATATCGCGCCCAACGTCGTGCTCATGCCGAGCTATGTCAATATCGGCGGCTACGTGGACGAAGGCACCATGGTGGACACCTGGGCAACGGTCGGATCGTGCGCGCAGATCGGCAAGAACGTACATCTCTCGGGAGGCGTCGGAATCGGCGGTGTGCTGGAACCGGTTCAGGCCGCGCCTACCATCATTGAGGACAACTGCTTCATCGGCGCACGCTCAGAGATCGTCGAGGGAGTCATCGTCGAGGAGGGCTCGGTGATCTCCATGGGCGTTTTCATCGGCATGAGCACTAAGATCTACAACCGCACAACCGGCGAGGTCAGCTACGGTCGGGTGCCCGCTGGATCCGTCGTCGTGTCAGGAGGCCTACCGTCAGTCGACGGAAAATACAGCCTGTATTGCGCAGTCATCGTCAAACAAGTGGACGAAAGGACCCGCAGCAAGGTCGGAATCAATGAACTGCTCCGTGATATCTGAGCCCTGACAGCGCCAATGCACGACCCAGGTCCGATCATGCCCATGTCCGAAACGCTCAAGCTTGCCATGGAGCTGATAGCACGCCCGTCGGTCACGCCGCACGACGAGGGCTGTCAGCAGCTTCTGATCGAACGCCTGGAGCGCCTCGGCTTCCAGATCGAACGCCTGTCTTTCGGCGGGGTCGACAACTTCTGGGCGCAGCGTGGCAGTGTCCGCCCGCTGGTGGCACTCGCCGGCCATACCGACGTTGTACCTCCCGGGCCGCTGGAGCAATGGACTAGCGACCCCTTCAGGCCGGAGGTGCGCAATGGTTTTCTCTACGGCCGCGGTGCAGCCGACATGAAAGGATCGCTGGCGGCATTCATCACCGCCGTCGAAACCTTTGTCGGGCGCCATCCACGCCATGCCGGCGCCATCGCGCTGCTCATCACCTCCGACGAGGAAGGTCCAGCGGTTGACGGGACAGTCCGGGTGATGGATTGGCTCAAGGCCAATGGGCGGCACATCGATTACTGCGTGGTAGGCGAGCCGTCGTGCCAGACACGGCTTGGGGACGTCATCAAGATCGGACGCCGCGGCTCGCTAAACGGCCGACTCACGGTCCACGGCGTGCAGGGGCACATCGCCTATCCACAGCCGGGGGCCAACCCCATCCACGCGTTCGCACCCGCATTGAGCACCCTGGTTCGGACTGAATGGGACAAGGGCAACCAGCACTTCCCGCCCACCAGCTTCCAGATTTCGAACATCCATGCCGGCACCGGCGCGGAAAATGTCACGCCGGGGCAACTGACAGCGCAGTTCAACTTCCGTTTTTCCACAGCAGTGACGGAGGGCGAACTGTGCCAGCGAGTGGAAGACGTGCTCAAAGCTTGCAGTCTGCGCTACGACCTGGCCTGGAAGCTGTCGGGCCAACCCTTTTTGACCGGGCAAGGCCGGCTGCTGGACGCTCTGAGCCATGCGGTGCGCGAGACCTTGTCAGTAGAACCATCCCTGTCCACTGCCGGTGGCACCTCCGATGGACGCTTTATCGCCCCCACCGGAACCGAAGTAGCCGAATTTGGACCCCTCAACGACAGCATACACCGCATCGACGAGTGTATCGCTGTCACCGATCTGGACCTGCTGGCGCGGGTCTATACCCGCACCCTCGAGCGTCTGCTCGCCTGACCCGGTACACCAGAGCAGCGCCGTTGCACAGCATTTTGATGGCTTTTCGGGACGAAAGGTCCTTGCGAATCGCGGGATTGTGTCATATCTATTAAATAGGGCTGGCAACGCGACGATGAATCCGCGGAATAATCCATGAACAAAGGAGGGTTCCTGAAAAAGGACTGGTTTGCCATCATGGTCCTCGACAACATTTTTATCATGGCCGAAGCCAGCGGCGTTCCCTCCACCTGGAACCTGGAATACCTGACCATTAATACCAGGGTCCGGCTGAACCACCGCAATCGGCGCGCTTCCCACCAAATAGCAGTCGAGGCAATCGACGACGGGAGCAGGTGTAGCACAACCTCGATACCGATGCCGAACCGAACCACCCCTCGCCGCAGAGCCAGGCCGTGGTGATGCCGATGTTCTTTCGCCCGGAACGGGCGGCTGACAAGCCGGATTCCACCCTGCCCACGTTCTTCGGAATCAATCACCATTTGCTCGTCGAATGGCAGCTGTGGCTGCAAACCGTGAGATCCCGCGTTCCTGCCTGGCGGCGCCACATTTTCGACAAGGCGGCCGTTGCATGAGCGGCCTGGTCATGGTTGGTGTCAGTGATTCCGGCATGGTCAGAGACCACAACGAGGATGCTCTGACCCTTAGCCCAGACAACGGCTTGGCGGTACTGGCTGATGGCATGGGTGGACACCTGGCGGGCGAAGTGGCGAGCGCCATGGCAGTGGAGATCATCACCCACAATATCGTTGAAGCGCTCAACGACGCTTCGGGGAAAGGAACGTCCGCTCGTGACCACCGTTCCGAGGATGCAATCGTAATGGACGCCATTCAGCAGGCCAATGCCGCAATCTACGAAGCGGCGCGCTCCAGGACGGAATGCAGCGGCATGGGAACTACCGTGGTGGTAGCGCTATTTCACGAAAACAAAGTGTGTATCGCACATGTCGGGGATTCGCGTTTGTACCGCTACCGCGACGAGCACCTGGAGCAGCTGACCGAGGATCACTCCATGGTCCAGGAGCTGCTCCGTCGCGGACTGCTCTCGCCGGAAGAGGCACGGACTTCGGTGAATAAGAACTTGGTCACGCGCGCGCTGGGTGTGGAGCCGCTCGTGCAGATCGACGTGGCACAGCAGATGGTGCATAAAGGTGATCTGTACCTGCTGTGCTCTGACGGATTGAGCGATGTGCTGCCGGATTCGGACGTGGAACTGCTGCTGCGGACTTTCGGCGGAAACCTGGATGACGCCGCGCGCCAGATCGTTACTGAAGTGAACTCAAAGGGGGGGCCGGATAATGTGTCAGTCATTCTGGTCCGTACCGGGAAGCGATTCAATCGACCCCGGTACGAGGCGAGGCAGGACGACGATTGACAAACTTTCGGCAAGTTTATTCAATGTCACGGCCGTGGCATAACGGGTGAGTGTCAGGATAACAGACAATGGCGAAATTCATCATCAAGTTCGAAGATGTCGTAATTGATCAGCTCGTGCTCAAGCAGGGGGACATGGCCATTGGCCGCAGACCGGGCAGCGACGTCCTACTCGACAATCTCGCCGTTAGCGCCAACCACGCATCGCTGTTCACGATCGGCGAGGACAGCTTCATCCAGGACCTCAACAGCACCAACGGAACGTTCGTGAACAACAAGAAAATCAGTAAGCATCATCTGACCAATGGTGATGTGGTGGGGGTTGGCAAGCATACCCTGATCTACGTGAACGAGAACGCCACCAAGGCAGCGGCTAACTCACTTGCGAAAACTGTCATCATTTCGCCTCTGCGGCATGAGGAACCGGGCCGGCCCGCAGCCCAGACTGCCGTCCCGCCCGCTGCTGCTGCAGCAGCGCCCGCACCGGGCACAGCCAAAGGGGTACGCCAGGGCGCCATCTTCGTCCTGAGCGGTGCCAACAGCGGCAAACGCATAGACCTCACCAAGGCGGTGACGCATCTGGGGCGGTCGGGCAAGATGGCCGGGATGATCAGCCGCAGCACAAGCGGCGGCTACATACTGGCACCCGGAACCGACACGGAAAAACCGAAATTGAACGGCAAGCCGCTGGCGCCGCACGGCGAGGCACTCAAGAACGGCGACATCATCGAGATCGCCGGATCACGTATGCAGTTCTATCTGAAGTGAAGCATCCGCTTCGAGTAGGCGCGACTGGCTGTTCCGGGGAGCCGTCACCGCGCCTCGCGCCTGCTAGCGGGAGATCGCCTCGATCGCCTCTTCCACGCGCCGCACCGGGATGAGTTCGATCCCGACATCCGGTTTTCGCGGCATATTGGCGGCTGGCAGCACGGCACGCCGGAACCCGAGCTTCGCCGCCTCGCGAATGCGTTCCTGTCCCCGCTGAACCGGCCGCACCTCTCCGCCGAGGCCTACTTCGCCGAATACGACGAGATCCTTGCCAAGAGGCAGACTGCGCATGCTGGAGACGGCGGCCATCAGCACTGCCAGGTCGGCCGCGGGCTCCAGTACCCGCACACCGCCGGCGACATTGACGAATACGTCCTGGTCGAACATTGCGATCCCGGCATGCCGATGCAGTACCGCCAGCAGCATCGCCAAGCGGTTCTGATCGAGCCCGACGCACACGCGCCGCGGATTCGAAGAATGACTCTCGTCCACCAGCGCCTGCACCTCCACGAGCAGTGGCCGCGTGCCCTCCTGCGTCGCGAGAACAACGCTGCCTGACACAACGTCGCCCTGGCGGCTCATGAACATGGCCGACGGGTTCCCGACTTCGCGCAACCCCGACTCGGTCATCAGAAAAACGCCGATCTCGTTGACGGCACCGAAACGGTTCTTGATCGCGCGAATGACGCGGAACTGACTGGCGCTGTCGCCTTCGAAGTAAAGAACAGTGTCAACCATGTGCTCAAGCACACGCGGTCCGGCGAGGGCGCCCTCCTTGGTGACATGCCCTACCAGAAACAGACCCACATCCGCCTGCTTGGCGTAACGCACGAGCTGCGCGGCCGACTCCCGCACCTGGGCGACACTGCCTGGGGCAGACTGAAGGATTTCGGTGAACACGGTTTGGATCGAATCCACGACCATGACCGCGGGCCGTTCGGCTTGGGCGTGTGTGATGATCGTTTCTACCCGGTTTTCCGCCAGAAGACGAACGGCATCAACCTGCACACCGAGGCGTTGCGCCCGCAGCGCGATCTGCTGTGCCGACTCTTCGCCGGTTACATAGAGCACGGGCGCCTTCTGGCTGATGACGGCCAACGCTTGCAGCAGCAGCGTCGACTTGCCTATCCCAGGATCCCCACCGATGAGCGCGACCGACCCGGCCACCATCCCGTCTCCTCCCAGTACCCGGTCAAGCTCCGCCAGACCGCTGCCGATGCGTGCAACGGCCTGCGCCGAGACAGCCGTCAGAGACTGGACCACTGATTGGCCCGTTAACGCGCCAAAGCGGCCGGCGCGACTTGGCGCAGGCATCTCAGCAGTCTCGATGAGCGTGTTCCACACGCCACAACCTGGACACTGTCCGGTCCATTTGGGTGACTGGGCGCCGCACTCAGTGCAGCTGAAAACAGATCTCGGACGCGACATACGCTCAGCACTCCGCCAACTCGACCCGTGACACGCGCGGCGTCACGTGGCAGAGCAGTTCATAGCCAATCGTGCCGGCGCGTGCGGCGATCTCTTCCACCGGCAGTCCTGCACCCCACAGCACGACCGGATCTCCAATGCTCGCACCGGGCTGCTCGCGCAGATCCACCGTGATCATGTCCATCGATACGCGGCCGATGAGCGGCACGCGCCGTCCATTAACCAGCACCGGGGTACCCGTAGGCGCATGGCGCGGATAACCGTCCCCGTAACCAATGGCCACCACGCCTACCGGCATTTCCTCCGGACACACCCAGTCTCCACCGTAGCCGATAGCCTCGCCTTTGCGACGCGGGCTTATGGCGATGATTTGGCTTTGCAACGTCATTACCGGTTCGAGACCGAGTTCGGCGCTTCCCTGACCGATCACCGGCGACACGCCGTAGAGCATGATCCCCGGGCGTACCCAGTCCAGGCGGCTCTCTGGCCACGCCACGATCCCGGCGGAATTGGCAAGGCTCCGTTCCCCGCCCAGCGAGGCAGCAAGGTCCTGGAACAATCTGACCTGGAACGAGGTGGTAGCGTCGAACTTGTTGTCCGCGTTGGCAAAATGTGACAGCAGACCCAAGGCACCGACGGCTTTGCAGTCCCGCAGACGGCTGGCCGCGTCAGCGGCCAACTGCGGATCGAAACCGATGCGGTGCATGCCTGTATCGATCTTGAGCCACACATCTACCGGCGCGATGCCGCTGACGCGTTCCAGGTCGCGGATCTGGCTCTCGTGATGGACCACCGCCGACAGCCGCTGTTCGGCAAGCAACGGCAACTCGTCACCCTGAAAGAACCCCTCCAGCAGGCATACCGGCTGGGTCACGCCCGCGCGCCGCAGAACGATGCCATCGTCCACACTTGCAACGCCGAAGGCATCAGCCTCCGACAGCACCCGTGCTACCCAAGTGAGGCCGTGGCCGTAGCCATTGGCTTTGATGACTGCCATGACTTTCGCCGCGGGCGCAAAGCTGCGCACACGCGTCAAGTTGTGGCGCAGCGCCGCAGCCGAAAGCCGCACCTGCGCGGGTCTAGCCACCGCCGGATCCCGTGCGCGGCTGCGCGTCAGAATCGATCGTCATAGGCGGCGCTGGCGTAATTCTCGAAACGGGTGTATTCCCCGAGAAAGGTCAGGCGCACCTTGCCGGTCGGACCGTTACGCTGCTTGCCGATGATGATCTCGGCCGTGCCTTTGTCCTGGCTGTCTTCGTTGTAAACCTCATCCCGGTAAATGAAGAAAATGACGTCCGCATCCTGTTCAATGGCGCCTGATTCGCGCAAATCCGACATCACCGGGCGCTTGTTCGGCCGCTGTTCCAGGCTGCGGTTGAGCTGCGACATTGCGATGAGCGGTACGTTCAGCTCCTTCGCCAGACTCTTGAGCGAGCGCGTGATGCCGGAGATTTCGGTCGCCCGGTTCTCGCCGTTCTCCGGCGACTGCATGAGCTGCAGGTAGTCAACGACGATGAGCCCAAGGCCATGCTCGCGCTTGAGGCGCCGGGCACGCGAGCGCAGTTCCAACGGCGTAAGTGCTGGTGTGTCATCGATAAACATAGGCGCATCGGCCAGCAACCCGATCGCCGAAGTCAGACGCGGCCAATCGTCATCATCGAGCTTGCCAGTGCGCACCTTGTGCGCATTGATCCGCCCGAGCGACGACATCATGCGCATCGCCAGCTGTTCGCCAGGCATTTCCATGCTGAACACCGCGACCGGCAGCTTCTGTCCCACGGCCGCGTTCTCGGCGATGTTCATGGCAAGCGAGGTATTGTGCACGCAAATGTCATTGGCGATGAAGTTGTGCGTGTCCGGGATCGTTAGGTCATAAACCTGCTTAGTTCCTGCCGGCACAATGGAAACGATGCGGTCCCAATAAACATCGCTGTTGGCCAGCGCTAGCAGCTCCCGGTTGCCCAGAGACATAGCAATCTTGGCCAACCTGGCACGGGAAAGTCTGCGACGCCCGACGTGAATGTTGGAGTCCGACACGCCAACCTTCCTTGCCAGCTCAGCCCAAGACAGGTTGCCTTTGGCCTGGGCAATCAGATCCCAGACTTCAACCGGGAGGAGCTCGGTATTCTTCTGCCGCCGGCGCCCGGCGACAGCCTCGGCGACCGTAGCCAGTGCCTGTTCCTTACCGTAGATTCCGATCTCACCCACAAAGGTCACTATCGAGTCGTCGTGAGTGATATCTAGTTGCCAGACGGGTCGGCGCGCCTCGCGGTACTTTACCCAGCGCAGGCGCAGGGACGAAATCACGCCGAAGCGCAGTAACAGGTGCTGAATCTGCCGTGCCAGCCGTTCATTGATCGTGGCGTAGCCGAGCTGCACCTGACCCGATTTCAGAACAGTAGCCCAGCCGTCGGTGGCAAACAGCCGGTTGAGAAACAGCGCCTGCTGCGCGCGCGCTAGCCGGAACACGGCAGAGGGAACCGACTTCTGCGAGGCACCGTGCCCCATCAGGTCGTGGACCTCCAGCCAGCGCACCAGCGGGTTGATACCGTCTTTGCGCGCCGCCGGCTGCACATGAAGGACCTCGCAAAGCTGGGCGGACGATCGCTCGCGCGGTACGGATTTCCCGTGGCGCCAGTACGTATCCGAGGCAGGTCCCACATCCATCGCCGCGGCGACCGCACGCGCCGGCAGCTGGCCGGCGTCGAGCTCACGATCCATACACGAGGCAAATTCCGCGCGGTGCGCGGCAATCAGAGTGGGATCACCAGAAATACTCCACAACGGCATGAAACCGCGGCATCCCTCGGCGAGCGTCAGGCTCAGGCCACCGAAAGCATGCACCGTATCCTTGAAATCAGCGACTATCCTGGCATTGCTGTTCGTAAACCGGGCCATGCTGCCAGTCAGTCCGCTGTCGCTGATAAGATAGGCAAGCAGTTTGATTTCGCATTCCCTGAGCCGCTCCTGGCCGAACACCGGGAGACGCCGTGGCACCGCGATCGCATCGCCAACCTTCAGGTCATGCAGCGGGCGCCAGCCCGGGAGGGTGAGGAACGGATGCGTAAGTGTGGTTTCGATGCGGCGACCGGAACGTGTAGTGACTTCAAAGATGGGTTTGACTCCATCGTCCACGTAGTCGCTGGGCGTCGCGCGCACTAGCCGGAAGTCCTTAGTAAGCGTTCCTACACGCTGCCGGCGGTGCTTCCGGAAAATCTCCTCGATGGTCACCACGCTGCCGTCATCCATCACCAATTCTGAATCGTGGACGAGGCACTTACCCATGGAAGGCCGGCCAGCGACGATGATGAGATCACCCGCCTGCAACCCGGAAGTCATGGCATCCAGGTCGCCAAATCCGGTCGGCACCCCGGTGATCGGACTGTCGGACCGAAACAGCTGGTCAATGCGGTCGACCGCCTTGGTGAGCAGCGTTTTTAGCGGCAGGAACCCGCCGCGGCGGTGGATGCCCTGCTCGCTGATGTCCAGGATGTGTTTCTCGGCGTAGTCGAGAAGCTCGGCGGCGTTGCGGCCTTCGGGATGGTAGGCGCTGTTGCCGATATTATTGGCAATGCGGATGAGGTTGCGCAGGATGGCACGCTCGCGCACGATATCCGCGTACGCCACAATGTTGGCGGCGCTCGGGGTGTTGTTGGCGAGCTGGCCGAGATAGGAAAGTCCGCCGGCAGCCTCGAGCTCGCCGTTCTTCTCGAGCCATTCCGATACGGTCACGACGTCGGCGGGACCGCTGGCATCGCACAGGCTGGCGACCGCGCGGAAAATCAGCCGGTGTTCTTTGCGGTAGAAATCGTCAGGCGCAACGCGGTCGGCAACCTGGTCCCAGCGCTGATTGTCCAACATGAGGCCGCCGAGAACGGATTGTTCGGCCTCTAGAGACTGTGGTGGAAGCTTGAGCGCCTCCGTGGCGGATTCGGAGCCTCCGATCGAATAGGCCAGTTCCTCCATCGATCCTCCGCATGGCTACAGCTTGGAATCTACATCTACCGCCACCTCGCTGCAGCGAACGGGGAGCGGCCCGGTTGGCTTTATGCCTCTCCGACGACCGACACGATGATCCGGACGTTGACCTCTGAATGCAATGACACCGTCACTTCATGGTCACCAATGGTCTTGAGAGGACCGTTCGGAAGCTGAATCTCGGAACGCGTCAGCTCGAAACCCGCGGCGGTCATCGCCTCGGCAATGTCGGCGGTACCGACCGACCCGAATAGCTTGCCCTCTTCGCTTGCCTTGCTCACGATCTGGACGGTGGCTCCGGCCATTGCCTGGGCACGCGCCTGGGCCCGTACCAGCGCATCCATCTGGGTCTTTTCCAATTCAACCCGCTGCGCCTCGAACAGCGCCTTTTTCTCGGGGGTCGCGACCACGGCCTTGTGCTGCGGTATCAGATAATTGCGGCCATAGCCGGGCTTGACGTTGACCTGGTCTCCCAGGTCACCAAGATTGCGAATCTTTTCCAGAAGTATCACTTGCATAATTAAACCTCGCGCTTTGCACCATTGCCGCCATTAAGCGGACAGCGTCGTAACGTCTAGTGATGGGCGTCGCCTAGCGATGGGCGTCACTGTAAGGCAGCAACGCCAAATAGCGTGCAAGCTTGACCGCGCGCGTCAGCTGGCGCTGATAATGGGCCTTGGTGCCGGTGTTGCGGCTGGGAATGATTTTGCCCGTTTCGGTAATGTAGCCCTTCAGCGTGGCAATATCTTTGTAATCAATCTCGACCACACCCTCGGCCGTGAACCGGCAATATTTCTTGCGGCGGAAAAATCGCGACATCTTTTCGTTGCTCCCGGAATCTGCTCTAACCGAATTCTACCGGCGTTGTCCTGTCCGGTCCCTGAGATGATGAATCAAGCCCCGCTTGCGCCGGGCGCTTCCTCGGCAGTGTCGCCGAGCACCTCGCCAGGAGCTTCCTCGCCAGCGACGCCGGACACCTCGCGCTCATCGCCATCGAGCGCTGCGGGTGCGCCGTGCGCCCCGCCGGCACGGCCTTCCTCCTGGTTCTCCTTCACCAGCGGCGAAGCAACGGTAACCGCAGTCTTGCGTGCCAGGGTGATCCATCGAATCACGGCGTCGTTGAAGCGGAACGCGGTCTCGATTTCGTGCAACACATCAGCGTCGCACTCGATATTCATTAGCACGTAATGTGCCTTGTGGATCTTGTTGATCGGGTAGGCGAGCTGACGGCGTCCCCAGTCTTCGAGGCGGTGAATGGCACCCTTGCCGGATTCGATGATGGACCGGTATCGATCGATCATCGCAGGAACCTGCTCGCTCTGGTCGGGATGGACCAGGAAAACGATCTCGTAATGACGCATTATTGACTCCCCGTGGGTCAAAGCCTTCCGCAACACAGGCGGTCAGGCAAGGAGGGCCGGGCGAAATGCACCGGCTTCGTTTAAAGGCGAGGAATTCTAAAGTGTTCCGCCGCGCTTAGCAAGTTGTTGCGCTCCCGGGTAGTGTCTCAAGTTTGAATTGCCGGGATTGGTGGATTCCGACCCTTCGGCTTCGAGAGGTGGCTACACTCAGCAAATCTCGGCGCTGCCCTCGTGCGCCGAAACGCACGTTCAACCGCAACCCGAGGAAAATAACGAATGTCGAATGAGGATCGCACCAAGATAATTTACAGCAGGACGCCGGAATCAGCGGCCATGTTGGCAAACGTCAAACGAGCGATGGCTATCACCGCTACACTTAACCGTTTGACGTTCAACGATGCGGACGAAATTCGGGCCTTATTCAGCGAACTTATCGGTAAAAAGGTGGACGAGAGCTTTTTGCTGATCCCTCCATTTTATACTGCCGGTGGGGACGAAATCCGCGTCGGGCATAATGTCTTCGTCAATCAGAACTGCACTTTCTATGACCTTGGTGGCCTCGACATCGCAGACGATGTGATGATCGGGCCGAACGTGAGCATCATCACGACGGGCCATCCCCTTGAACCCTCGCAGCGACGCGCCGCCACAATCGGAAAGCCCATCGTAATTGAGAAAAGCGTGTGGATCGCAGCTGGCGCGACCATCACTGGTGGCGTAACAGTAGGCGAGAATTCGGTCGTCGCGGCAGGTTCGGTAGTCACCAGGGATGTTCCCCCGAATACTCTTGTCGGAGGAAATCCGGCGCGGGTCATTCGTTCGATTGACGACTGATGGAACGTCCGACAGGTGTCGAATCCGGAAATTCAAACTGAGACACTACCCGCGCCCGCGTCAGTACTGCTTCGCATCGCAACCGGCTCTGACGTGCGCCTCTGACGCAAGGCTTCGAACAGACATACCGCGGCGGCGGCCGAGACATTCAGACTTGCAACGCTCCCGGCCATGGGGATGCGCATGAGGAAATCGCAGCGTTCCCGGGTAAGGCGACGCAGGCCCTTGCCTTCCGCACCCAGCACCAGCGCTAGCGGCCCACGCAGGTCGACAGCGTACAGCTCGCGCTCGGCATCGCCGGCAGCACCGGCAATCCACAGTCCTGCCTCCTTGAGCTCGTCCAGAGTGCGCACCAGGTTCGTGACCCGGAATACCGGCACAGTGTCGGCACCACCACTTGCGACCTTGCGCACGATCGGCGTGATGCCGACGGCATTGTCACGCGGCAGGACGAGCGCGTGCACGCCGGCGGCATCGGCGCTGCGCAGACACGCGCCAAGATTATGCGGGTCCTGCACCCCGTCAAGCACAAGCAGTAGCGCCGGCTGCGTCAGGCTCTGCAGAAACCCGCCAAGATCACGTTCATTGCCGGGATCGATCGGATCGCATTCAGCGACCACGCCCTGATGGTGTTGCGTGCCGGCCAAAATGTCCAGCTCAGCACGCGGCGTCCGCAGCGTAACCACTTTTTCCACCTCGGCCGCACGCACCAGCGCCTGAAGCCGCGGGCCTGTACGCCCCTCATCTACCCATATCCGCCGCACCCGGCCGGGCGTATGCTCAAGGGCGGACAGCACCGCGTGCCAGCCGAAGACATGCTGCTTCGCCGTATGCGGCATGGCTACTTGGCCCGGCGTGGCGTCTTCTTGCGTCCGGAAGCGCCACGCTTAGCTTTCAGCGCGGTGCGCTGCGGCGTGCGTCGCACCTTGCGCTCGGTCCGTTCTGTCTGCGCCAATGGCGCGCCCTCCTCGATGAGCTCGAAATCTATCGTTGCCCAGGGCAGTGACATGCACGAGCCCATCGACGTAGATATCTTCGAGTTCCACAAACAAGCCGAAGTTCGTGACACCGCTGATAATGCCGTTGAAGGGCTCACCAACCTTGGCCACCATGAATTCCGTTTTGAGCCAGCGTACGACCTCACGGGTGGCCTCATCCGCGCGCCGCTCGGTTTTGGAAAAATGCTCGCCCTGCACCTGCGCTTCCGCCGCAGTCGCGGCGCCGGGCCTGCGTTCGAGCAGCGCGGTGATCGCGCGATGGACCAGCAGGTCGGGGTAACGTCGGATCGGTGAGGTGAAATGAGCGTAGTTTGGATAGCCGAGAGCGAAATGTCCGATGTTGTCGGGGGTATACAGCGCCTGGCTCAGGCTGCGCAGCATCACTGTGTGGATGAGCCTCGCGTCGGGACGCCCTTCGACAGAAATAAGCAATCGGGCATAGTCGCGTGCTTTCGGCTCGGGGCCACCGCCGAGGTTGAGACCGAGCTCGAACAAAAATTCGCGCAGCGCAGTGAGCTTTTCGGCGGTCGGACCCGCATGTACCCGGAATGGAACGGCTATCTTATGGTGCGCAAGCATCTCGGCGGCGCTGACGTTGGCGGCAAGCATGCACTCTTCTATTAGCCGATGGGCATCATTACGCACCAGCGGCTCGATGCGCTCGATCTTGCGTTGCGCATCATAGATGATGCGGGTTTCCGGGAGTTCGAAGTCCACCGCCCCGCGCGCGACCCGCGCCTTGTGCAGCACTTTGTACAGTGCGTATAGGTCGCCGAGATGAGTCTCCAGCTGATCGTAGTGACGCCGCAGTTCGGCATCTTGTTCGACAAGCATCGCCGCGACCTGGGTATAGGTCAGACGCGCACGGGAACGCATTACGGCGCGGAAGAAGCGGTAGTCCTCGATCTTCCCGCTGGCTCCGATATGCATTTCGCACGCGACGCACAGACGATCGACTTCAGGATTGAGCGAGCACAGGCCGTTGGATAGGATCTCCGGCAGCATCGGTATCACGTGATTCGGAAAATAGACGGAGTTGCCGCGCTGATAGGCCTCGCCATCCAGGGCCGTATTGGGCAGAACATAAGCAGACACATCGGCGATCGCGACGACCAACCGGAATGCACGGCCTTGGCGCTCGCAGAATACGGCATCGTCGAAATCGCGCGCGTCCTCTCCGTCAATGGTCACGAGCGGAACGGAACGCAGGTCTTCCCTTCCCTCCCCGGCAGCCGCCGGTACCTCTGGCGCCAAACCAGCGACCTCGTCCAGGACGGCGTCGGGCCAGTTGTGAGGCAGATCGTACATACGGATCGCGACCTCTACTTCCATCCCGGGCATCATGTGATCACCCAGCACCTCGGCGATTCGCCCCACGGGCCGCGAGCGGGAAGTCGGTGGCTCCGTGATGGCTGCCACCACGATCTGTCCGTCGCGTGCGCCCATATCGTCGCCGTGCGGAATGAGAATCTCCTGGCTGATGCGCTTGTCGGAAGGCACCACGAAGCCAATACGGTTCTCGCTGCTGTAGCGGCCGACAATCGTTGCATTGGCACGCTCCAGCACTTCGACGACTGTTCCTTCTCTGCGTCCCCGGTTATCGACGCCGGCCACGCGCACCACCACCCGGTCTCCGTGCAGCACGCCACGCATCTCCTTCGGCGGCAAGAACAAATCCACGCCGCCCTCGTCAGGCACCAGGAAGCCGAAACCATCGGGGTGGCCGATGACACGCCCGCGCACCATGTCCATCTTCTGCAGCAGGCCGTAACGGCCGCGGCGATTTTTCAGCAGCTGTCCATCCCTTTCCATGGCGCGCAGACGCCGTCCAAATGACTCGATGTCGCGCTCACCTTCGACTCCGAGTTCGCTCGCAAGAAACTTGAGCGACAGTGGCTCACCACGCTGCGCAAGATGCGCCAGCACAACCTCGCGGCTGGGAACGGGAAACTCGTATTTGACCGCTTCGCGTTCGGCCATTGGATCAACCGGCGCTTTGGACGCGCCGGGCACATGGTTTGACATGAATTTCTTCTCTCGGTAGAGTGCGCCGCCTAACCTGATCCCATGGCCTGCCGTGGGATCAGTCCGATGCCGAGGTGGCGGAACTGGTAGACGCGCTAGCTTCAGGTGCTAGTGGGGGTAACCCCGTGGAGGTTCAAGTCCTCTCCTCGGTACCATACAAGTGGTCTTTCATACCGGCGCATTTGACCTGAAATCGCCGCAAATTACCAGATATTCTATACATTGGTGATCGCCTTATCACTTTCCCCGATCGGGCGCAGATCCCAATTATCCGATGGTTCAAGTTGGCGGGATCAGGCCTATGTTCTAAGTACCGTGATCCCTTCGTAAGAAGTTCTTCGAGTGTGTCTTCCAGCGGATTTCACTGTGTCTTTCGCAATGGTTTTACGCCAAGGATCCAATCGAGTCGGTTGCCGCGACTGCCGAGGACGAGGCAGGTAAGAAAATGTGCAAGGAAAGCCAAAAGTAGCTGGCAGACGCATGCACCCATCCGCTCCACCTGGTCGTCGCAGCTGTCCTTGTCTCCTCCGATCTACCACACGCTGCACGGCGAGGGTCTTCATGTTCTCATTCTGCCCAAGGCAGTGTACCAGCTCCGCTTCGACCGTCTGTTGCATCACTTCATGGGATCCCTGACGAACCAGATCCTGCAATCCAGGACCGATTTCCGCTAGACCCATAAACGACTTCTCGCTATTCTGCTTCTTGGTCGAGTGCCTGCTTCTGCTGGTTGGTGACTTCGACAATTACATTCTTAACAGAAGCCTTCACCGTCTCGACTCAAGCCGGCAGGGGGACGTACGCTACTTTCAACTTTAACTCACCGAGTTGTTCACTAAACCTAACCGCCAACGAGAGGAATGATCGATGTCCGAGGCCATACAGCATATACCGGGAGGCAGTGTTTTTTTCCTGCTTATGGGCGCGATCCTGGTGCTGTCCATGCATGGTGGATTCGCGTTTCTGGAGCTTGGTACTGTGCGCCGTAAAAATCAGGTCAACGCGCTGGTGAAGATTTTGAGCGATTTTGGAGTCTCCACGCTCGCCTATTTCTTTATCGGCTACCGGATCGCCTATGGGATCAGCTTTTTCAGCGGCGCCCGTACGCTCATGGCCCACGACAACGGGTTCCAGATGGTGCGATTTTTCTTTCTCCTGACGTTTGCTGCGGCGATCCCGGCAATTGTCTCGGGCGGGATTGCCGAGCGTGCCCGGTTTTATCCGCAGCTGATTGCCACCGCCCTATTGGTCGCTTTTGTTTATCCGTTTTACGAAGGTATCGTGTGGAATCAGCATTACGGGTTTCAGGGATTGCTGACTCGCGTCTTCGGTGCGCCGTTTCATGATTTCGCGGGATCGGTTGTGGTCCATGCCATGGGTGGTTGGATCGCCCTAGTGGCGGTCTGGCAGCTTGGAGCCCGCCGGGGTCGCTATGGCCACGATGGCAACGTTCATGCCATCCCTCCATCCAATATACCGTTCCTCGCGCTCGGATCGTGGATTCTGATCATCGGCTGGTTTGGCTTCAATGTGATGAGTGCACAACGCCTGCCAGCGGTGCAGGGACTGGTGGCACTGAATTCGCTCATGGCGATGGTCGGGGGCACGCTGGCAGCGCTGGCGCTTGGGCGCGGTGATCCAGGTTTCGTCCACAATGGGGCGCTCGCCGGCCTGGTCGCGATCTGCGCCGGTTCGGATGTAGTACAACCTCTCTCCGCTCTCGTGATCGGCGTACTTGCGGGACTGATGTTCGTGTATCTTTTCACCCTGGTGCAGAATCGCCTGAAGATCGATGATGTGCTGGGCGTGTGGCCCCTCCATGGTGTGTGCGGGGCATGGGGCGGTATCGCGGTCGGCATCTTCGGGCATCGAGCTTTGGGAGGTACTGGAGGTGTAAGCCTCTGGTCACAGTTGCTGGGGACCGGGCTCGGGCTTGCGATTGCCACTCTCGGTGGACTGCTCGTATATGGGATCCTGAAGCGGACAGTGGGAATACGCCTTGATCCCGAGGCGGAATACGCTGGAGCGGATTTGAGTCTGCATCATGTCAGCGCCTATCCGGAAGAGGACGTACAGCGCGCCGGACGATGATCATCCCGGCTCCGGAGTTGCAGCCGAGCCAGGGATGGCCACGAGCGCAACAGCTCGATCTTAACCATTCGGCACAATCCGTCATGGCCTGACCCGTGCTGCGGCCATATGGCCATTCGGCTTTGGCTGCCCATGATGCGCAACGACGTCGCCATAGCCGATTTACCTGCGCAATCGGCGATGCTGAAGCACAACGGGGTAGCAAGAAGCTCATTGCGGAATTGAAACCAGTGCGCCAGAAAATTGGACAGTGGTATATCCAACATCAGTCTGCCGTATCCCAGTCCGCGCGCCTCCTTGGATACTGGATCGTCTACGAAGCAGAGACATCCGTACACCATGTTCTGCTGCTCGCGAAAGCCGACAAGGACAATTAGCCGCAGACCATCGAGCGGACTCTGCCTTATCCTGATACCCGGTCACTAAAAAATTGCCGACGACGTGATCAATGCCACCGCTGCAAACGCCCACTTCGTGGAAATATGAACTGGCGCTGCATCACAGCCTGAAGATGGCTACAGAGACGGAGTTTTCGCGCTTGCCGTTGATCTGATTTTGTTCAAAAAAACGGTAGCCAAGCACAAAAGTAGGGCCTATCCTAGCGATGGAATTGAACGCTGTGCCTATCATGCCCACCGGAGTGATAGGCACATGACACGAGGAACCCGCTATGACCCAGACTTCACGAATACCCTCATTTCGGCGAGTGGTCACGATCATGATCGCTATCACAGCGGCCGCGTCCACATTCCCTGCATATGCGCAAAACGACCACGGCAATTACGGCCGTGGGCGGCCTGCGTACCGTAATCAGCGCCGTGAGCGACCTGCGTACCGTGACCGGGGTCAACGCGGCTCGGGTGGAAATGGCGATCTCATCTTCGGTGCGTTGCTGGGGGCAGTCGTTGGTGCAGTAGTCTCAGGAGCGTTGCAGCCACCACCGGCCGTGGTTTATCCAGCATCACCACCTCCTCCGCCACCGGGGGTATACTACCCGGCACCGCCGCCGCCCGGTACCGTTTACTACCCCAACAGTTACCCTCCGTCCAATTGATATCCTCTTCACTTATGGAGCCTGTTATCACCGAACCCAAAAACGATGACAACAGGTGCTTTGAGGGGTCAAAGTCGGCTACGGCCCATCCGATATCCTAATTCGAGCGCCCAACCATGAAAAATCTAACTCGCATAGCTGCTCTCACTGCCTTGTTGATTCCTGCGTTCCTGTCCCCTCCTGTTGGGGCACAGGTAACGGTTCCCAGCAAATCAGGCGCAGCAGTTTCGAACACCGCGCCGACGACCAAATACGCTGAAAAACGCGAGGATCTAGTAGAAAAGCGGATCAATGATCTGCACACGCAGTTGAAAATCACTCCCCAGCAGGCAAAACAGTGGAACGCATTTGCACTGACGATGCGCGATAACGCACAGGCAATGGGGCACGCTTTCCATGAACGAATCATGAAGCTGCCCAGCATGAACGCCGAGCAAGCCATGAAGTCCTACGCGGCCATCACGCAATTGAACGCGGAAAACATGCAGAAACTGTCTGCCTCGTTCAGTGATCTGTACGGCGTACTGACCAAGAGTCAGAAGGCCGTCGCGGACAAGTTATTCAGAAATGAACGCCGAAGGCTACAGAAGGCTTCCCAGAAACGTAAGCAATGATCCCTCAGCGGCAACACTGCCGCTCATGTCGGGATCGAGCAAGGGTTAGGCACCGGCAGCTGGAATGACCACAGTGGACTAGTCCCTGTCGACCCGGACGGTCGTCAATCGCACGGCCGCCTTGGTCGCTTCGATCGAGTAGCTGCTTCGGCAACTACTGTTGTGAAACCGGTACGATTCTTCGGATCTGGATCACGTTCGATACCTTCAATGAAGCGTTGTACTGCTCAACGCCAATCTGGTTTCTAATATGGATCAGGAAATCGCCCGATGCAGAAACGCCTCGATGCCTAGCAAACCGATTGAGCCGCTCGATCTGGAAAAGATGGTCGCCATGACGCTCGCCCACTATGGGCTGCGCGCCGACGAATTCCGCGATGACACACGTGATCACGACGTCAGCCAAAACATTGCCGCGTTATTGCGGCATATCAAAGGTGAGTCGCCGTTCACAATTCTCGATTTTGGCTGCGGTCCGGGGCGCGACCTCAGGGCTTTCACCGGACTGGGCCATACTGCAATCGGCCTCGATGGTGCAGCAGAATTTGCTGCAATGGCGCGCGCCGACACCAGGTGCGAGGTGTGGCATCAGGATTTCCTTAGGCTTGACCTGCCAAGTGAGCGCTTTGATGGCATCTTCGCCAACGCGTCCCTGTTTCATGTGCCAATACAAGAATTGCGGCGTGTCTTGCGACAATTGCACGCAGCACTGAAACACGGAGGCGCGCTGTTCAGCTCCAACCCGCACGGCAACAATGAGGAAGGGTGGAACCGTGGGCGCTTTGGCGCCTACCACGATCTGGAGGCCTGGCGTCACTACATGTCGGATACGGGGTTCACGGAACTTGAGTACTACTACAGACCAACCGGACTGCCGCGCGCACAGCAGCCATGGCTGGCGAGTGTGTGGCGTAAGCCGTCACCCTGAATCACGCTGGGCGCCTTTGGAATGGCATGGGTCGCTTACCCCGGTTCCCCAATTTGAATGTGGTTGGGTGCAGACGAGCAGAATCGGCCAGAGATGGTCGAAATGCGTCCGTCGGCGGGTGGTCGTTACCGGCCTGAGGCAGATTACCGGGAATTCACCCATCGATCGCAGCTTCCAGCACCTTCACAATTCGGAAAAAACACCGAGGACGATCGGGTCGATTACGGCGAACAGCAATTCGCCGCATTGGTCCTGACGATATGTTGGCCAAATCACCCATTCTCTGCGCCAGGCAACATTCTGAACTTTTGCGAACGGCACGGCGCAGCCACATACGCACGCACCCATTTGCATTGCTTACACTACACGGTCGCTGAGGTATCCACGGCTGCCGAAGCGCTCGCTGTTGCACCAAGGTTGGACAATGGCATCGGTTTATTCCCGACCATGGTGCACAAACATCCGAAATATCCAGCGCAGATCAGTGCAACTTGTTGATTACAAATAATATTAATTGGTGGCACAGAGATTGCTATGAGTCACCGCGAGAGCGCGTGACCGCTCGAGATACGGTGATCCACGATGACAGATTCGACAGAGTTCGTGGCGTTTGGTCCTGGGAAACGAAGGATTCGTCCTTCGAACTGGATTTACCGGCTGCTGGGAATAGCGACTGCGCATTGGCAGAGCGAAAACAAGCCACAACCCTGCGGAACATGCGCCGCATGTCCGGAGACCATTTGTTTCTTCTTTCCGGCAAGCCTGCAGGACACTCATCCGGCCATGATTCGGGACCTGAAGTTTTGTCTCAAAATGCTTGATGTCCCTGAAGTCAGTGCCCATTGCCCGCGCAACGCTGACCATTCGTGCGTTGCCCACAGGAGCGCCGCCTGATGCTCGAATTGGGGAAGAAAAATATGGAAGAACATCCGCCAGCAAGCGCCTACGCGCACGACTTTCCAGCCCGTTTAACTCGAGCAAGCATCCAGTACCGCCAGGCTCACTGCTGTGCGGCGTGGCGCACCCTGCGTTCCCTGACTACGGCGACAACGTGAGCGGGCTCGTCCTCGAAATGCTGCGCGACAACCTCTATTGGCGCATTTACGGTCTAGCCAATTAGGATCGCGCTACAAGCACTGCCCCAGGCGGTACGCGATCGGGGCAGCATTCATCGAGGCGCCGAAATGGCCGGATTGTGTCCTCCGAATCGCATCGATGGACAGAGCGCGAAGGATATCGATACAAAGGACGCTGAGTTGCGCATGGTCAATCAAGCTTTGCTCTGTTCCCGCGCTCGGGTTTAAGCCCCTTCGAGCTACCCTTCTTGGTAAACGTCGTAGTGACGTAGCCGTTATTCACTACATCGCGCAGGATGCACGATGTGAAACTCATGGCCAACGTTCATGTTCGACCGCTCTTAAGCCGGCGGTAGCGCCGTATGAGCGCGTTGGTCGAGCTGTCATGCGTGAGGGCCGGTTCGTCCGCGCTTTCTAGTTCAGGAATCATGCGCTGCGCCAAGGCCTTGCCCAGCTCGACGCCCCACTGGTCGAATGAATCAACGTTCCAAATCGTCCCCTGCGTGAAAACGCTATGTTCGTACAGCGCAATCAGACGCCCGAGCGTCTCCGGTGTCAGACACTCGGCAAGAATGGTATTGCTCGGATGATTACCTTCGAAGAGTCTGTGCGGCACTAGCCATTCCGGCGTCCCGTCGGCCTTGACCTCGTCTTCCGTCTTGCCGAAAGCCAGCGCCTCAGTCTGCGCGAACAGATTCGCCATCAGCAAATCATGCTGACTGCCGACAGGATTCAAGGTCTGGCAGAAACCAATAAAATCGCACGGAACCAGCTTGGTGCCCTGGTGGATAAGCTGAAAGAACGAATGCTGACCGTTAGTGCCTGGCTCACCCCAGTAGATCGGTCCCGTCTGATAGCCGATATGCACCCCGTCTAGCGTCACATGCTTGCCATTGCTCTCCATCGCCAATTGCTGGAGATAGGCGGGAAAGCGTTTGAGATATTGTTCATAGGGAAGCACCGCCGCCGTCTGGGCCTCGAAGAAGTTGTTATACCAAACCATGAGCAATCCCATGAGCACCGGCAGGTTTTGCTCGAAAGGAGTATTGCGGAAGTGCTCATCCATTACGCGAAAGCCCGCAAGCATGGCGTGGAAATTCTCCGGTCCGATTGCGATCATGGTCGAGAGGCCAACGGCTGAATCTATCGAGTAACGCCCCCCGACCCAGTCCCAAAAGCCGAACATGTTCACGGTGTCGATGCCAAACTTCGACACTTCCCCGGCGTTGGTCGAAACAGCGACAAAGTGCCTGCGCACGGCCTGCTCGTCCGCAAGGCGGCGCAAGCTCCAGGCACGCGCCGCACGGGCATTCGTCAAGGTTTCAAGCGTTGTAAACGTCTTCGAACAGACGATAAATAGCGTTTCCTCAGGATCGAGGTCACGCACGGCTTCCGAAAAGTCGGTGCCGTCCACGTTCGAGACGAAGCGGAAGCTCATGTCGCGCTGACTGTAATGCCGCAGCGCTTCGTAGGCCATCACCGGCCCGAGATCGGAGCCGCCGATACCGATATTGATGACATGGCGGATGCGCTTTCCGGTATATCCTCGCCATTGGCCGCTGCGCACCTGGCGCGCGAAGTCGGCCATCCGATTGAGCACCGCGTACACCTCGGGGGCAATATTCACTCCATCCACGACCAGCGACTCGCCTGCCGCGGCGCGCAACGCGGTGTGAAGGACGGCGCGTTTTTCCGTCACGTTGATCTTCTCGCCGCTGAACATAGCCTCGATCCGCTGATGCAGCCCACACTCCTCGGCAAGCTGAACCAGTAGTCGGATCGTCTCGTCGGTGATGCGGTTCTTCGAGTAGTCGAGGTAGATGCCGGCAGCTTCAAGCGCAAAGCGCTCGCCGCGCCGCGAATCGTCGGAAAAGAGCTGTCGCAGATGCAGATGGCGCAGCTTTTGATAATGCGCTTCCAGCTTCTTCCAGGCCGGACGCGCCGTTAGCGGTCCTGTCGGTACTGTTGAACGGATAATCACCGTCACTTCCTTTTTGCGGGACCAGGTTTTTTGAGCAAAACACTTTTCGAGACGATGCTTTCCATTAGGTCGTTCCAGGACTTGTCGAAAGACAGGGTGCCATCATGCTGGAGCTTGGCAGCGAGCGCCACAGCATCCACCCCTTCCTGCGCGAATTCGGCGAGCACCGCTTCCGCATCACCGTCGTCGTCCGTCAATTCTCCTTTCACTTCCCCTCGATCCGCGAAAGCAAGCAGCGTATTTTCGGGCATGGTGTTGATGGTATCGGGCGCCGCCAGTGCTTCCACATACAGCGTCTCCGAAGCTTCAGGATCCTTGGTGCCGGTACTGGCCCACAGCAGACGTTGCGGTCGCGCGCCGGCTTCGGCAAGTTTTTTCCATCGGATCGAACCCAGCGTCTCACGATAGGCCTTGTACGTGCGCTTGGCAATTGCGATCCCGAGTCGGTTCCGAAGCCGCCCTGAAACCTTGTCTTTCACTGCTACGTCCCAGCGGCTGACGAATATCGATGCCACGGAATCGACTCTTGGGTCAAGACCGGCAGCTACCCGTCGTTCGACGCCGCGCATATATGCCTCGGCAGCGGCAAGGTACTGTTCGCGCGAAAACAACAGCGTGACATTCACGGGTACGCCCGCGAAGATGGTCTCTTCGACTGCAGGAATGCCGGCGCCGGTACCCGGGATCTTGATGAAAAGATTGGGACGCTGCGCGCGCTCATGAAGTTCCACCGCAGCTTTGATGGTGGCAGCGGTGTCATCCGCCAGCAACGGCGACACCTCCAACGAAACCCAGCCGTCGATGCCTCCGGTAGAATCGTGCACTGGCCGAAATAGATCCGCTGCCTGGACCAGATCCTCCAAGGCAAGTTCGAAAAACAGCACCTCACCCGATTTGCCGCCCTCCGTTTTCTGGCGGATTGCAGCATCGTATAAATCCGCATCCTCGATCGCTTTATCGAAGATCGTCGGGTTTGAGGTCAGTCCCGTCACTGAAAGTTCCCTGATGTAACGGCGCAGCGTGCCGCTCGTCAGCAGACCGCGGGTGATGTTGTCAAGCCAGAGACTCTGACCGAGCTCATGCAGTCGTTGAGTAGCCTTCATGTCGCCTCCTTTTCCGTATGGCCGGCTCCAAGGGCGCCGAACAATGTGGGTAAATCAAACCGACCGGCGCACTGAAGCGCTCGATCAGCCGGTCCGCTGATGGCCGAATATAGACGTTCTTGCAATCCAGTGCGTGCGATCGGCTTCGATGCAATCGTTATCGGGCAGGATGTCATCCATGCCCGGCACTACCGGAGTCTCATCCGGTACACCCATGGTCAGGATCATTCCGGCGAAGGGTTGTGCCAACTACCGTCTGCTGCGATGAGCGCATCAGCCTGTTTCGGTCCCCAGCTACCAGGCTTGTAGGGGTGGGCCCGGTGGTGAGTTTTAATGACCGGATCGACCACCGCCCAGGCGGCCTCGACCGAGTCCTCGCGCGTGAACAGCGCTCCGTTACCGACCATGGCATCGCCCAACAGCCGCTCATAGGGCGTTTCCACACCCGGATTCTCTTCAAGCAAGTAAAGTTCTCGCTGGTCACCGATAAACTCCTTTCCGGGGCGTTTGACGCGAGCGGCAAGCGCAACGGCGGAACTGGGGGAAATGCGGAAACGCAGGTAATTTGCTCGTCCGGACACGGGTCGAGAATCATCAAACAGTCTTTGCGGTGGCGGCTTGAGTTCCACCAGGACCTCGGCGGCCGTCTCTGCCAGGCATTTGCCGGAGCGCAGGTACCACGGCACTCCTTCCCAGCGCCACGAATCGATGAAGAGCCGCAGTGCGCAAAAAGTCTCGACGTCGGAACCTTTCGCTACGCCTGGTTCCTTTCGGTAGCCGATGTACTGGCCGCGTACCACATCTTCCGGCCGCAACGGGCGCATGGCGCGAAACACCTTGGCTTTTTCGCTATGCACGGCGCCGAAGCCCTGATAGGCCGGCGGCTCAATGGCCAGCAATGCGACAATCTGGAAAAGATGGTTCTGAATGACGTCACGCAGGCAGCCGGCGCTGTCATAAAATGCGCCACGACCCGCCACACCGAAATTTTCCGACAGCGTGATCTGGACGCTGGCCACGCTGTTGCGGTTCCAGATCGGTTCCAGGAACGAGTTGGCGAAACGGAAATAGAGAATATTCATGATCGCTTCCTTTCCGAGGAAATGATCGATGCGGAATATCGAGTCTTCCGGAAACACGGAGCGCGCAATACTGTTGAGCTCCCGCGCGGAAGCCAGGTCAGAGCCGAACGGCTTCTCCACAATGACGCGCGCTTGGTCGGACAGACCGGCGGCGCCGAGTCCCCGTATGACCGTCTCGAAGAGCGCTGGCGGGATGGCGAGGTAGTGCGCCGGGCGCCGGGCGCCACCCAACGCCTTTTTTATCGCCGTGAACGTATCGTGGTCATTGTAATTGCCCTGCACATACTGGATAAGGGAAAGAAGATGCCGGAGAGCGCGCTGGTCATCGATCCCGCTCGATTGTCTTATGCTGTCCTTCACGCGTTGACGCAGCTGCGCCGGACTCCATTTCGAAGAGGCGACACCGATAACCGGGACTTTCAAGGTACCGCGTTTCGCCATTGAATAAAGCGCCGGGAAGATCATCTTGCGGGCGAGATCTCCTGTTACGCCGAAAAGCACCAGCGCATCGGATTGTGATGCGCTGCTTTTGGTCTTGCCCATCTCAGCCTCCTTTCTTTTTCTTGTCATGGCCGCCAGACTGTCTCATGGACCGCGCCTGCAACCATCACTATCCCGACCAGATCCAGTTCATGCCGGCAATACTCCATATTATGTGTCCACGTGCCCACAGAGCCTTTGTGTGCGTGACCAGATCCGGCGCCGGAACTTTGCCGGCAATGACTGTAGTGGGAATTTTGCGAAAAAAGACAGCGGGCCAGCCGCTTCAACATCATCAAAATCGATTCTGCTCACGACAATCCTTTTGTACGCTGACCCGTACCGTGCTACGAAACAGGGCATAGTGGCGACGTCCTCCTGCGATCCACGCACCCTGCTGCGTTCCGCGTCACCAGCCAGGCGGGCTCGGTTTGGCATGGTCCCCTGAGCGGCGCATCACCATCCGGTATTACCGCCTGCAGGGTTCGGAAAAGGGAGTGCAGCCGATTCACCACTGGTCTGCTGCGGCATTGACCGGCCCGTCCAAATTGACAGAACCAAGGCTAACTATTAGGAGACAGCTCGGCCTGCCCATAGTTCACCGACCAAGCGTCGGTAATCTCGCTACCGGCAAACCGGTCGCATACAACAGGAAGTGGCCGCCTTTTCCAGGGCCTTGGCTTTAGGATTTCCGAAAAACCCCAGGAAACCTGACCCCACCCCGGCCAGGAAGCGGAGAAAACAGCAAACCTCATGCCTGTCGCCACACAAAAAACTCCACAGCCCATGCCGCGAGGGGCAATGCGGCAGCGGCCAGCGTCGCCAGTGCCGTCATGACGCGCCGCCGCGGCGCCAAACGCCAGGCCAGAATTACGCCCCACAGTGCAGCCAGGGCGAGCAGCGCCATGCACACACTACCGGCCCAGGAC